>NZ_JADCLF010000006.1:110257-527561 GCF_014982345.1 Enterobacter cloacae complex sp. P1B
AAATCCGGCCCCCGCAACCAACACTTCTAAAAACAATAAACACCCTTAAGGGTGTTTTTTTGTATCTGCCGTTTGTGAATTTGCCGGGCATTTCACCCGGCTAAAAACCTACCCGCGCCGCGCCAGCGTCGCCCCGTCTGAGAAATACGCCCGTATCCCCGCCAGAATCGACTCCGCCACCTCCTGCTGGAACTTTGCCGTCTTGAGCTTACGCTCTTCTTCAACGTTACTGATAAACGCGGTTTCTACCAGAATGGACGGGATATCCGGTGCCTTCAGCACCGCAAACCCGGCCTGCTCAACGCTGTTTTTGTGCAGCTTATTGATGTTCCCCAGCTTGCCCAGCACCGCTTTACCAAACTTCAGGCTGTCGTTAATGGTCAGGGACTGCACCATGTCGAACATGGTGTGGTCGACGTAGCGGTCGCCGCTTTTGCTCACGCCACCGATCAGGTCCGAGGCGTTCTGGGTGTCCGCAAGGTATCGCGCCGCGGTACTGGTCGCGCCCTTGGTTGAGAGCGCAAACACCGACGAGCCGCTCGGCTGGCGGCTGGTAAAGGCATCCGCATGGATCGAGACGAACAGATCGGCACGCTGCTTCTGCGCTTTCGCCACCCTCACCTTCAGCGGGATAAAGACATCCTCATTGCGCGTCATGTAGGCGCGCATATTGCCCTCTTTATCAATTAACGCCTTCAGACGACGGGCAATTTGCAGCACCACGTCTTTTTCACGCGTATGGTATTTCCCCACCGCACCGGAGTCTTCGCCGCCGTGGCCGGGATCGAGCATGATCACAATCGGACGATCGCGCCCTGCTTTCCCCGGCTGCGGGCCGCTTTGCGCAGGCGGCACCTGACGCTGAAGATCGCCTTTGTTGTAATCCTCCAGCAGGGCGAGAAGCGGATCCTGAATATCCGTCGCATTCGCCGGGTAAAGATCCATCACCAGACGCTCTTTAAACGTCGCGACGGGCGCCAGGGCGAACAGCTGCGGCTTAACGTTCTGCTTAAGCTCAAACACCATGCGCACGGTTTGCGGATCAAACTGACCGACGCGCGCCGATTTAATAAACGGATCGTCACCGCGGATCTGCGCCGCCATGCCTTTCAGCACGGAGTTGAGGTTCACCCCTTCGAGATCCACCACCACGCGTTCAGGGTTGCTGAGGGCAAATTGCTTATATTTCAGCACGCGATTGGATTCAACCGTCACGCGCGTATAGGTCGACGACGGCCAGACGCGCACCGCCACCACCTGACTCGTGGCGGCAAGACCGACCTGGCTGACGCTAAGCAACCACATTGCCCCGGCCCCTTTTAACAAACGGCGGCGGCTTATTGCTGAATTGGATCCCGACATGCTTCTCCCGAGCAAGAAAACAAACTGATATACAAAAGTGCAGATTGACCGAAAACTTTAACGAATGACGCATAAACTGTCATCTATAAAAGGGTAAACAATCATACGTTAACGCACGGATTACTTATTAATTTCTGTAGGTCGCAGAAAATTTGCACTTGCACACGCGCCCACAATCGAATAAAAATACATAAATTACGAATAAACATTCATTAAGGGTTGTGCCATGGTGAAGGAACGTAGAACCGAACTGGTCCAGGGATTCCGCCATTCTGTTCCCTATATCAACGCCCACCGGGGAAAAACGTTTGTCATCATGCTGGGCGGCGAAGCCATTGAGCATGAAAATTTTTCCAGCATCGTCAATGACATTGGCCTGCTGCACAGCCTCGGGATCCGCCTGGTGGTGGTCTATGGCGCGCGCCCGCAGATCGACGCCAACCTGGCCGCTCACCACCACGAGCCGATTTACCACAAACATACCCGCGTCACGGATGCCAAAACCCTGGAGCTGGTGAAGCAGGCGGCGGGTCTGCTGCAGCTGGATATCACCGCTCGCCTGTCGATGAGCCTGAACAACACGCCGCTACAGGGCGCGCATATCAACGTCGTGAGCGGCAACTTTATCATTGCCCAGCCGCTCGGCGTGGACGATGGCGTGGATTACTGCCACAGCGGCCGCATTCGTCGTATTGATGAAGAGGCCATTCACCGTCAGCTCGACAGCGGTGCCATTGTGCTGATGGGGCCGGTGGCGGTTTCCGTAACCGGTGAAAGCTTTAACCTGACGTCCGAAGAGATTGCCACCCAGTTGGCGATCAAGCTGAAGGCGGAAAAAATGATTGGGTTTTGCTCCTCCCAGGGCGTCGTAAACGATGAAGGGGTGATTGTGCCGGAACTCTTCCCGAATGAAGCGCAGGCCCGCGTTGAAGCGCTGGAAGCCGAAGGGGATTACCACTCCGGCACCGTCCGCTTCCTGCGTGGCGCCGTGAAGGCCTGCCGCAGCGGCGTGCGCCGTAGTCACCTGATCAGCTATCAGGAAGACGGAGCTCTGCTGCAGGAGCTGTTCTCCCGCGACGGTATTGGCACCCAGATTGTGATGGAAAGTGCGGAGCAGATTCGCCGCGCGACCATCAACGATATCGGCGGCATTCTGGAGCTGATCCGTCCGCTGGAACAGCAGGGTATTCTGGTTCGTCGCTCCCGCGAGCAGCTGGAGATGGAGATCGACAAATTCACCATTATCCAGCGCGATAACCTGACCATTGCCTGCGCCGCCCTCTATCCGTTCCCGGAAGAGAAAATCGGAGAAATGGCCTGCGTGGCGGTGCACCCGGATTACCGCAGCTCTTCACGCGGCGAAATGCTGCTTGAGCGCGTGGCGGCACAGGCGCGTCAGATGGGGCTGAGCAAGCTGTTCGTCCTGACGACGCGCAGCATTCACTGGTTCCAGGAACGCGGGTTCACGCCGGTGGATATTGATTCTCTGCCGGAAACGAAGAAAGAGATGTACAACTATCAGCGCCGTTCGAAAGTGCTGATGGCCGACCTGGGGTAATCCTTTCTTTGCCGGCGTCGTTCAGAGAGAGTCAAATATCGCGCTCAGCCCGCTTCGGCGTTCCGTGCGGGTGGCAATCGCCTGTACCAGCACCCGTTCATCGGTATACAGCGACAGGCGCTGACGCGCGCGCGTAATAGCGGTATAGATCAGCTCGCGGGTAACGACAGGGGAAAGCTGTGTGGGCAGGATAAGTGCCGCATGGTTAAACTCAGAACCCTGGGATTTATGCACCGTCATCGCCCAGGCAGTTTCATGCTCGGGCAAACGGCTCGGCTGGAAGGACTTCACGCTACCGTCCGGCATCTGGAACCAGACGCGAAGCCCCTGCCCGCGATCGAGCGCAATCCCGATATCCCCGTTAAACAACCCCAGCGCGCTGTCGTTGCGGGAGATCATCACCGGCCGGCCTTCATACCAACGCGAGTGCGGAGTACGGTTGATTTTACGCTTTTGCGCCAGCAGCTGTTCCAGCCTGTCGTTCAGGCCGCTGACGCCAAAGGGCCCTTCCCTCAACGCGCAGAGCAGCTGGTATTCGCCAAACGCGGCAATGACCTGCTCCGGCGTGCTTTGCTGCTGTACGCCCGTCAGAAAATCTTGGTACCCCAGCAGGGCGTCATCCAGCATCGCCTGATACTCTTCCCCGGTTTGCAGCGATTTTTTCTCAATATCGGTAAAGGTACCTTCAAATACCGCACAGGTAGCGTGCCGGTCGCCCCGGTTCACCGCCGCCGCAAGCTGACCAATGCCGGAGTCGCTGCCAAAACGGTAGCTTTTTTGCAGCAGACACAGGCTGTCGCGCAGCGCCCCCGCAAGTAAATGGTTTTCAGCCGCGAGCGAACATCCGGTCAGGCGCGCCAGCTCCTCAGCGCGTTCAGCGGTATACCCCAGGCTGGCATAGGTGCAGATATCGCCCAGCACGGCCCCGGCCTCAACGGAGGCAAGCTGATCGCGGTCGCCGAGGAAAATGACGCGCGCGTGCGGCGGCAACGCATCAATCAAACGCGACATCATCGTCAGGTCAATCATCGATGCTTCATCCACCACCAGCACGTCCAGATGCAGCGGGTTACCGGCATGGTAGCGCAGACGCTGGCTACCCGGCTGCGCGCCGAGCAAGCGGTGCAGCGTGCTGGCTTCGTTAGGGAAAAGCGCAAGCCGCTCCCCGGTAAGCGGCAGTTTTTGCAGCGCGCCGCCTAACGACTCCGTCAGACGTGCAGCCGCTTTACCGGTGGGTGCCGCCAGGCGGATACGACACTTTTGCTCACCCGATAACTGAATCAGCGCGGCAAGCAGCTTAGCCACGGTGGTCGTTTTACCGGTGCCCGGCCCGCCCGAAATCACCGATATTCGCCGCGTTAACGCCACTGCTGCCGCCACTTTCTGCCAGTCTGTCTCGTCGTCAGAGGTAAACAGCGTATCCAGCGTTTGCCGGAGCAGTGCTTCATCGCACGGGAGCGGAGCATTGGTCTCGCTGAAAAAGCGCGCCACCGTCAGTTCGTTACGCCACAGCCGGTTCAGATACAAACGCTCACCCGTCAAAATCATTGGCGTACCGGTATCGGCGCTGCTGACGGCGGGCGAGCGGAGTAATATTTCTTGCCAGTCCACTGCCTCACCCAGAAGCGCGAAACACGCCTGTAAAGCCGGCGGCATTTTCTCATCCACCACCAGACGTGAAAGCGGCAGACAGACATGCCCTTCTCCCGCATCTTTACTCAGGATCGCCGCGGCAAGCATGACGGCAGGCTCTTCGCCCGCCACCATCATGGCAAATTGTAAGTCCAGGTGGCGAAGTGCACGTTGTTCAATTGCGTCCAGCAGTAGCGCCTGCATCGTCATGCTACTTCCTCCGTGCTTGCAGCAAACAAGTTATCCATCTTTTCAATCAACTCCACAGCCGGACGGGTGCTGAAGATACCCGAACGCGGGTCGTTAGCATCCACGCCGCGCAGGAACAGGTAAATGACGCCGCCAAAATGATCTTCATAGCGATAATCGGCCATGCGATGGCGCAGGTAACGGTGCAGCGCCAGGGTGTAAAGCTGATACTGCAGATCGTAGCGATGCATTTGCATCGCTGAGGCCATCGCCTGCTGGGTATAGGCTTCGCTGTTTGCCCCCAGCCAGTTCGATTTGTAATCCAGCAGGTAGTAGCGCCCTTCGTGGCGGAAAACCAGGTCGATAAAGCCTTTCAGCATCCCCTGCACCTGGCGGAAATTCAGCGGCGGACACCCGGCGGATAACGGATCGTACTCGCGGATCAGCGCATCAAGCGCCTCGGCCTTGAGCGGGCTGGCGATGGGGAGGTAAAACTCCATCTCCACCTGCTTATCTTTGGCGGTCAGCTGGCTCAGCGAGATCCCCTGCGCCGTGAGCGGCGCGTGCAGAACAGCGCGGATCCATTCAGTGAGAACCGGCTGCCACTGTGCGTCGTAGCCGCCGCTCTGTAACATCTTCAGCACCCACTCTTCTGATACCGGCTGGGTAAAATCCAGCTCTTCAAACAAGCTGTGCAAAAACGTGCCCGGCGAGGCGCCGCGCGGAAACTGATGCGGCGTGAGCGCCGGCTCGACGGGCACGCTCCCGGCCCCAGCGGCATCCACGTCCAGTTTTGGCATCAGATCTTGCGCAATACTCTGTCCGTGCTGCTGTAAACCGGAGTAACTGGTGACGCGCCAGTCGTCAGTGATTGTGCGAGCCACCTCGCGGGCATGCAGCGCTGACTCTCCCTGCTCCGGCGTCTGCCAGCGGCTGCTGTCGGGCTGGGAGGGAATATGCAGGGCAACATGCTCTGAGCAAAGTGATTCGATGCACTGGCGCAGCCCTGCGGCATCTTTAGGCTCGCCGCGCTGAATAAGCCGCCCCAGCGCGCTCAGATGAAAATCACTCTCGCCGCTCTTTTCGCCACGGCGACGGAACAGCGGCGCGACGCCCAGGGAACAGTGCCAGACCGAACGGGTCAGCGCCACATATAGCAGGCGCAGGTCTTCCGCGAGACGCTCGGCTTCGGCCAGCTCGACGCTGGACTCCGCGTTGCTGAGGTCGAGTACCGCTTCGAACGACTCGCGATCGTGGTAAAAAGCCTGGTCCTGTACGCGATAATTGGCGATAAACGGCAGCCAGACCAGCGGATACTCCAGGCCTTTCGACTTGTGAATGGTGACGATCTGCACCAGATGTTTATCGCTCTCGAGGCGCATCTGCTGGCTGGAAGAATTGTTGTTAGGGTCGGCAATCTGCTGGGCCAGCCAGCGCACCAGAGCATGCTCGCTCTCCAGCTGCGTACCCGCTTCCTGGAGCAGCTCGCTGATGTGCAAAATATCGGTCAGACGGCGCTCGCCGCCCGCTGTCGCCAGCATGTTTTCCGCAATGTGACGATGTGCCATGAGCTCGCGCACCATCGCCATCACGCCGCGCTTCTGCCATTTTTCACGGTAGCGCACAAACTCTTCTACCACGGCATCCCACGCGGATTCGTCAGTATTAAGCGCATCAATGTCACGCGCGTTCAGCCCGAGCATCGCGCTCGCTAAGGCGCTGCGGAGCGTGCTTTCACGCTCCGGGGCCAGTACAGCCTGCAGCAGCCATAGCATCTCGAGGGCTTCCAGCGTTTCAAAAACGCTGTCGCGGTTGGAGAGGTAAACGGAAGGTATATTCAGTAGCGTCAGGGCGTCGCGGATAAGCGCGGCCTCCTGACGGCTGCGCACCAGCACCGTGATATCAGATGCCTTTACCGGGGCTGGTTTATCCTCCTTCCACAGCAGCGCATCGCCGCGCGCGCCTGCGCTGAGCCAGTCCCTAATTTGCGCCGCACAGTGCTGGGCCATAGCATTTTGATAGTCCGCGACGCCCCAGCCTTCCCCGTCAAGTAGCCAGAAGTTCATGGCTGGCTGAGTTTCGCCATTAACCTCGAAGCGCAACGCGGTATTTTTAGGGGCGAACTTGACCGGCTGGAAAGGGATCTCCCGGAACATAAACGCCGTATCCATGCGGCTGAAGAGCGCATTGACGCTTTCCACCATGCCGGGAGAAGAGCGCCAGTTGGTGTCGAGCGTGTAGTGTGCGTCAACCTCGCTGCGGGCTTTCATGTAGGTGAAAATATCCGCACCGCGGAAGGCGTAAATGGCCTGCTTAGGATCGCCGATTAACAACAGCGCGGTGCCGGGCTGCTGGCGCCAGATACGGCGGAAAATGCGGTATTGCTGTGGGTCGGTGTCCTGAAATTCGTCAATCATCGCGACCGGAAAGCGGGTGCGAATCGCGGCGGCAAGCGCTTCGCCATTCTCACTGCACAGCGCCGCATCAAGTCGGCTCAGCATATCGTCGAACCCCAGTTCGCCCCGGCGACGCTTTTCACGCGCGACGGCGTCGCGGATCTCCGTCATAGCGCGAGTGATCATCAGATCGTTGAGCGTCAGGGGCTCCGCCAGCAGGGTTTCAATCGCCAGAAACAGGGGATGTTCAGGCACGATACCGTCGGCTTTGGTCCGCTCAACCAGGAAACGCCGGGAGAATTTCTCCAGCGCATCCGGGAGCTGGTAACCGCGCGTCTCTTCCTGCGCCCACGCGCTGATTTTCTCGATCCATTTGCCCTGGTTGCCGCGATTGAACTTACGTCGATCGATCCCGGAATTCTCGATGACCGCGTCAATCTCACCGACTGACTCAATCCATTTTTGTTTGATGTCGGCAATTTTAGCGATGATTTTTTCATGGCGTGAGGCCAGGGTTTCATCCGCCGGGGGCGGAGATTTGATGACCGGCGCTTCCCCCTGAAGATAACGATCGATGGCGCGCAGCAGTGCTTCTGGCCCCTTCCACAACGCATGTACCGCTTCCGCAATATCCCGCTGTAACGGATAGCAGTGGCGACGCCAGAAATCCGCGCAGGCCTGATAGCGAAGCACGGATTCATCTTCAATAAGCTGTTGCTCAAACAGCATGCCGGATTCAAACGCATTCAGGCTCAGCATGCGCTGGCAAAAACCGTGAATGGTGAAGACGGACGCTTCGTCCATCTGCCTTTCTGCGAGGAGCAGCCACTGGGCTGCCTGTTGCTTATCGGCAATCTCTTCCAGAAGGCTCGCGTAGAGAGGGTTATCCGTGCTCTGGCGCAGACAGGCGATGCGCAGTTCGTGGATATTGGTACGAATACGGCCGCGCAGCTCAGCGGTGGCGGCCTCGGTAAAGGTAACGACCAGCAGCTCTTCAACGCTCAAAGGACGAGGAAAAGCGGCGTTACCGCCAAGGCCTAACAGCAGGCGCAGATAGAGCGCGGCGATGGTGAAGGTTTTTCCCGTTCCCGCTGAGGCTTCAATCAATCGTTCACCCTGCAGAGGTAAACGTAAGGGATCAAGGGACTCAGCGGTATCGGTCATTCTTTCTTACTCCAGGGCATAGATTGCTGCAACGCGCTGACGCTCTTCCAGACTTTCCAGCCTTTCGGGTTCACGTAGTCCGTTTTCCCGTTCTGGCTACCGGAAACCTGAGACAGGATAGTGATGCCCTGCGGCTTAATCACGGCCTGATGGAAGAAATCGGCAGCCTTCTGCGGCGTCAGCTGTTTTATCTCGGCCACTACTTTATCACGCGAATCAAATTTCAGATTACCGCGATCGAAATCTTTGCTCAGCTGTGACGCCTCTTCGCCCAGCGTCTGCGGCGGCTGCATCACCTGCGCGATGACGGCCTGCTGGATCTGAGCAAACTCTTCCGGCTTCATGGCCCGCAGTTTTGCTTCCACCTGCGGGAAGAACGCCTGATAGCGGCGCCAGAGATAGGCCGGCTGTTTGTCGCTGCTTTGCAGCAGGAAGCCCAGCCCCCATTGACGCCCCACGTTCATTGAGAAAGCAAATACCGCATAGCCAAGCTGCTCTTCTGTGCGCAGCTGGTTATAGAACCACGGCTGAATAATCTGACCCAGAACGGCGCTCTGCGCAGAGCTTGCGAATTCATCATAGCCCGTTGGCACAAACACCGCGGCCAGCGCGGAATCGGTGCTGCTCCCCACTTTTTCAAAGATCACATTCTGTTTTTTCTCAACCAGCACGTCCTGGTTACGGCACCACTCGTCCCCTTTCGAACCGAGCTGCGTGCGAACATTTTCTGCCAGCGTTTTGGCCTGATCTTCGCTCATGTTGCCGACGATAAGAAACTCCGGGCGCGTGTTGGTTTTTAGCGAGTCACGGTAAGCCAGCACCTCTTTTAATGAGATTGATGGCAGCAAGGCACGGCGTTCTTCACGCTGGAAATAAGGTATTTGCGACAGCATTTGTGCCGGCATAAGCGCCTGATCGTAAGCTTTGCCCTTTTCTGCAGAATCCATCATCTGCGCATACCAGGATTTAGCCTGCTCAAGCTGCTCTTCCGTTGGCGTGTAGCTGAAGTAACCCTCGAGCAGTGCCTTGAAAAGCTGAGGCAGACGCTGAGTATAGCCATTTGCATTAAGCATCAAACCGTTGTTGGCATTGGTGGAGAAACTGATCCCGCCCACGGCCGCCTGGTTGCTGAGCTGATCGAGCGCGATACCGGCCAGATAGTCATTGAGCGCGAACATCACCTGATTTTTGGCGCTGTTCATCGCTTTCGGGTTACGCAGGACCACGCTGACATCGGCCTTTGGCTCGCTCGCAAAATAACGGCTTGGGGTATACACCACGCGCAGCGTCGGTTCATCAATAATGAGCTTCGGGTGCGGATAATCCTTAGTCGTTTTGATCAGCGAGAAATCATCCGGGATATAGGGGTTCAGCTCCGGCAGCTTCAACGCAATCTCACCGGCCTTCTTCTGCCAGTCGGCGAAGGTCTGGTCACTGATTTTGTCTACCTGATAAGGGGCATCAACAAAGTATGCCGTCTTGTTATGCGGTTCGTTCGGGCTGATGTACCAGATGCGGGCATTTTGCGGCGTCATCATCGCCAGGCGTGCTTTAACCGCCTCGGCATCATAACGATCGGCAATATTGACCGCGTCGAGCGTATGCGCCACCGGCACGCGGATCATAGTATCCGCCAGCCACTCCACGTAATCCATATCGCGGGTAATGGACGGGTAACGGAAATCGAGATCCAGCACGTGCGCCAGTTCATCAAAATAGCGCTTATCGACGCCTTTCTCGCGCAGTAAAGAGAGGTAGCTAAAGATAGCCGCCACCACTTCATCACGGTTGGCCTGACCTTTGTCGGTCAGGGTGGCGGAGATCGCCAGCACGCCGCTGTTGCCGTTTACCACGGGATCAGAATCGGCGCGGATCCCTTCCACCAGCCCCTGTTTTTGCAGCCAGTCAGATAAGGTTCCCGGGCTGCGGTTACCAATCAGGTAGGTCACCAGCTCGTCGGTTTTACTGCGAAACTGGGCTGTGTTGTTATCAATGCGGAACTCAACGCGCAGCACTTTGCGGGGCATGGCAGGGACGTAGTGGATGACGATCCCTTTTTGCGCGTCCGTGACAACCGGTACGTCTATCTTCGGCAGGTCAATATTTTTATTCGCCACCCGGCCAAACGTTTGTGCCGCCAGTCCGGCAAGCTCCGGCAACGGTTTGTTGCTGTAAATAACCGCCTTCATCAGGTTGGCGGAGTAGTATTTGTCACGAAACGCATGCAGGGCGTCAATGACCGGGCTTCCCGGTTTATCGCTCAGCGTCTCCAGGTTACCGCCCGAGAAACGTGAGCCCGGATGCGCCGGGTTGATGGTCTCGGCGCTGACCTGCGCCATACGCATACCGTCCCGGGTACGGGCCATGGTCAGCTCCGCGTTGACGGCATTGCGCTCGCGGTCGGCGTATTTTTTATCCAGCAGCGGCGCGGCGATAGCATCGGCAAGACGATCAACCGCCCCTGCCAGCGCGTCATTTTCGACTTCGAGATAAAAGGCCGTGCGGTACGGTGCCGTGCTGGCGTTGTGGCTGCCGCCGTGCATTTTCAGGAATTCAGAAAGGCTATCCGGCTGCGGATATTTTTTAGAGCCCATCAGCGTCATGTGTTCGAGGTAATGCGCCAGCCCCGGATGCGCCTCAGGATCTTCCAGCGATCCAACCGGCACCACTAACGCCGAGAGGGATTTCACCGCCTGCGGATCGGAAACCAGCAGCACGGTCATACCGTTATCGAGGCGGATAGCCTGATACTGACGGGTATCTTTTTCGCTCTTACGGATAGTTTCCTGAACGGGTTGCCAACCGGAGTCTGCCTGAGTGACGGGAGCCCAAAGGGCGACAAACAAAACAAACGCTTTGAACAAGGTGCTGCCTGGCATTACGACCTCTTTATCACGGCTATCCCGTCATACTTCAAGTTGCATGTGCGTCGGCTGCATGCGTTCACCCCAGTCACTTACTCATGTAAGCTCCCGGAGATTCACGCCCTTGCCGCCTTCCTGCAACTCGAATTATTTAGGGCAAACATCATTAACAAACTGCGTGCTGGACACGCCAACATCTCTTTATTTAGGTACATCAGTCCGTGATAAGAAGTGCATCATAAATGAACACCCCATACTGCGCAATTTTTATACAGCACTCAGGACTGATTAAACTTAAACAACGGTAACAGGTAGCGCTGTGCCTCTTCCGTAATAGCCTCGAAGTATTCTGGTTCAAGCGTTCGCCATAGACGTTGATACCAGACATCCTCACCTTCACCGCGCACCATCATGTTTCCTTCATAGGCCTGCATAAATTTACTGCGCGCTTTCTGCAGCGAAGCCTCATCCGTTAACATCGCATCATTTTGCACGTCATAACAGGCTTTTATCCACGCACCGCCACTTTCGGGCAGTAACAGGAGGGGTTTGTTCATTCCCTGAAGATAGCCCTCAATATACAAAGACAGATAGCGTAACGCCTGTTCTGCCTCCATAGGTGGGAAGCGCCATTCGCCCTCTTTGCGCACGAAGATCCGGCTTTCACCTTTATTCCCACCCGCACTGTAGACAAGATGTTCCAGCCAGAGTTGCAATCCTTGTGAAACGCTGAGCAGAGAAGGCCGCCAGCGCAGTAGCCCATCTGGCTGAACCTGGGTTAGCCAGCCCGTGAGCTGTATGCCCTTGCAGCTGAGATCGATTTCGATGCTTTGTCCGGGCTGGCGGTGCTCCCTGACGCGCTCCGCCAGAGCGGTCATCTCCTGGCACTGCGCCTCCCAGACGATTTCCCCAAACGCACCGTAAGGTAGTTGCCCTGCGGCACGGTAGCGGCGGTAAAGTTTGTCTGCATCTTCCTCTTCAACCAGCGCATTAAGCAGCTGGAGGTTTAGCTGATAGCGCTCCAGTCCTTCCAGAGTAAAGGGTTCTGCATCAGGAATTTCGCTCTCTTCAGAGCGGAAGTTGACCTGTAATCGCTGCTGGAAGAAGGCGCGCACCGGATGCGCCCAAAACCGCTGAAGCTGTTCGAAAGTCAGAGTGTTAATGGGCAGCGGATCAAGCGGCTGAATAAAATCCGTATGGGCTCTCCCCTCTTTTTTCGCTGCTGGCAGCCATTCGCGGGCATAGCTCTGCTGTTCGCTGACAATATAGTTTACCGGGTCAAACGGCATGCGGCTGTGGATACAGGTAATGTGCGCCTTCACCCGCTGCTCGCTTTCGTCGCAGTTAAGCGCCTCATCCCCAGCCAGATAGTGGCTCTGGCCGATATAGTCCACCAGTTCCTGCACCAGAACGGAGGGGAAGCGCTCGCTGTTGTCCTGAATGGAACGCCCGATATAGCTGATATAGAGCTTACTTTGAGCGGAGATGAGCGCTTCAAGGAAGAGATAGCGGTCATCATCACGACGGCTACGGTCCCCCCGCTTTGGATCTGCGTTCATCAAATCGAACCCCAGCGGTGCCAGGGCCCGAGGATAAACACCGTCGTTCATGCCGAGCAGGCAGACCACCTTAAAGGGAATTGAGCGCATTGGCATCAGGGTACAGATATTGATGGGGCCTGCCAGGAAACGCTGGCTGATTCGCTCCTGGTCAAGGCGCTGCGTCAACTCATCTCTCAGCAGCGACAAAGGAATCGCTTCGCGATAGTGGGAATTCACGCCCTCGTCAACGATAGCCTGCCACTGCGTTTCAATGAGCGCCATCGCCGCTTCGGTGTCGTTGTCTGGCAGGAAGAAATCATTAAGTAACGCCCTGCACACCGGGAGCCACTCTTCAAGCGGACGCGGCTGCATTAGCTCACGGCGCCAGCGGTTAAGCTGCATCAGCAGAGAAGCTAAATGCCCTACCAGGTCAGCAATCAAACCGCTGGACTCATCGTAAGGCAGCACTTCGTTCCACTCGCCCTGGCTGCTCTCCATGGCATAGCCCAGCAGCATACGCGTCAGGCCAAACCGCCAGGTATGCTGGCCGGTTGGGGGAAGCTCGAACTCCTGGACGTTATCGTCATCGATGCCCCAGCGAACGCCTGATTCGTTTACCCACTGGCGAAGATAGCGCAGCCCTTCTTCATTGATGTTGAAGCGGGCTGCCAGCACGGGAACATCCAGTAACGCCAGAACATCTTCAGAGATAAACCGGCTATCCGGCAGTGAAAGCAGGGTGATAAATGCCTGCAATGCCGGGTGCGACTGACGGGCACGACGGTCAGAGAGGGCGTAAGGCAGATATCGCTCACCCGTCGCACTGCCGAAGACGGCCTGAATAAAGGGACTGTAGCTGTCGATGTCCGCCACCATCACCACGATATCGCGCGGCGTCAGTTCAGGGTCGTCCTGCAGCATCGCCAGCAGTCGATCGTGAAGCACTTCGACCTCACGCTGCGGGCTATGACAAACATGGATCGTGATGCTGCGATCCTCAGCGTCCAGCTTCCGCTTGCTGTCGCTGCGCTCAAACTCTTTCGCCGTCACGCCCATGACGGCGCGGTTCTCCAGATCCAGAATATCTAACTGAATATTATGCAGCAGACTATCCGGGGCGATCTCGACAAAGGCGTCAACGTCACCTTCGCCTGATGACGTAATATCGGAGAGCATGTGAATGTAATCACGCCCCAGCTTCCCCCATGAGGCAAGCAGTGGATTGGGCAGGTTCTGGATGCCGTCTTCATCAAAAAGCTGCCCGGCAGTCGAGCCGTCTTTAAACAGCGGGACGGATCGTTCTTCAAAAAGGCGCTTTCGCTGGCGAGTCACCAGCCGCGCAAGCCAACGTTCGTCGAGGATATCCCCCCAATACTGTCGGCAAGGGTTGGTGAACAAAATATGAATATCGATATGTTTACCCAGCGCATTCAACGCTTTCAGATAAACAGGCGGTAATGCGGATATCCCACAGATAAAAACGCGTGACGGCAGTCGGGCTGGACGCGCCGACGCATTCTCGAGTATTGAGATAAACCGATCGTAGAGGTTGGCACGGTGCCACTTAGGCTGCCCAAGTTTCTCCGTATGCTCGACCAGCGCTTTCCAAAGCGGTGCCTGCCATATTTGCGCCTCCGGTAACCCTTCAACCAGTTCGCCCGCTTCCCAGCGAATTAACCAGTCAGAACGGTAAACAAGATATTGGTCGTAGAGATCGGCGGTGCGCGACGCCAGCTGGAACAGCTTGCGCTTATCGGTATCATCATTGAGGTAGTGGCGCAGCATGGCGAATTCATCGTGCTGGAGCATTTCCGGCAGCAGCGCCATCAGCTTCCAGCTCATGCCCTGCTTGTTGAAGGCGCTCTGCTCGGGGATGTCCGGTAACACGCGAACAAACATCTCCCAGATAAAGCTCGCGGGCAGCGGGAAATCAATATTCGCGGCAATGCCAAACTTACGGGAAAGCGACATTTGCAGCCACTGTGCCATACCGGTGCTCTGCACCAGCACCATTTCAGGCTCAAAAGGATCGTCGAGCCGCTCGCGCTCAACGATAAATTCCATCAGTGCTTCCAGCACATCCAGACGATTTGAGTGGTAGACCCTTAACATAGACGCTCCCGACTACTGGCTAACCGGGCAATGCAGACGCGTGATTTCACCGCGTCGCCCCAGAGGAGAAATAAGTGTAACCGTGATGCTGACACATCCTGCGTGCGTTGTCTGCACCCGACTGGCCTGCCAGCCTGCGGGCAGAACATTTGTTGAGAGCTGAGCCTGATTCCAGGCGTGGTGCCAGAGCTGACGATACTGGTTAAACAGCGTAAACCGCGCCGCCAGCGCCCGATGATAGCCGGCCAGTGCCGTGACGATGATGACCAGCAGCATCATCGCCAGCAGGACCTCAACCATGCTAAATCCTTTTTCTTTGCTTACGGCAGCTGGCATAGCGAACGCTCCTTTAGCGGGCAAAAATCACTCCAGCCGTGAGGCGAAAAGCGAATATTACCGTCAATAATCTCTCCTGAACGCCAGAGCAGCAGGTCGTTGACTCCGGCAATCAGTAAAACAGTGGTCTCACTCAGCCGCCGCAAACACACTTGCCACGCGGATGCCTTTTTGCACTGGACTTCAGGATCGGGTGACCAGCTCTGAACGCGTCCCCACTCAAGCGCTGACTGTACAGAAGCCTGCTGCTGCAGCGAACGGCTCTCGCCGCCAACGAGCGCGCTGAACGTTATCAGCTGCTGGTTAAGGCCGGTGAGGATCAGCGTACCAAGCACCAGTAAAAGTAGAACCAGCGCCAGCGAAGACATACCGCGTTGACGGTTCACAGGTTGTACCCCGTGACCGTATACAAAGCCTGATAAGGCTCTCCTTGATCGCCGTTGCGCAGGGCGGACAGTTCGATATTCAGCTCCGGCGCAAACCCGGCGTGTGTTACTTTCCTCACCACAAAATGCGCGATGGCGAGCCTGTCCGGGTCCGTGAGCTTTTCCCATCCCTGACCTTCACACGAGGTTGCCCCACGAAGCGTTTCCAGCGCGCCCGATTCCAGACGAAAACCGGTGCTGTCGTTTTCTGATGCACTGCGATCCCAACGACCGTTACTGTTGGCATCCCACCGAACAATGACGCAGCTGCCCTGCCTTGCGATCGCCAGCCCTTGCCCCTGACAGTTCCCCGAACAGTAACCCGCACGCTGAAGCTGTTTGCCGAGAGCAAACAGGCGCTGCCAGACCTCTTCTTCCAGCTCTCTCTGGCCGGATTGCAGTAATACCGCCTGCTGCAATCCGGGTAGAAAGCGCGATGCGCCAATCAACAACAGGCTACTGATGGCCGTAGCAATCAGAACTTCTGTCAGCGAGAAACCGCGTTGTCTCATCGACATGAACCTCCTTGTGAGACCTTACACATTCTGATGCGCCCTCCGTCTGAGACCAGGATAAGCCATTCTCCGGCACGGCTTTGCAGGCGTATCCGCCCTGCCCATGCCGTATCCCTTAACCCATAGAACCCTAATGACGGTGTGACCTCGCTCACCGCGACCTCTGGCCAGAGTGGAATCAGAACAAAGGGGCTGCCCTTCTCACAGCCTTGCACGGCAGCGCTCACCAGACACTCCAGTCCCCCAACCCGCAGCTGGGTTATGTGATGATCGCGGTTGTACCTGTTGGCATCATTTCGCAGAAACACCAGATAGTCGCGCACCTGGCCGGCGGTTTGCCACAGCCGCTGCTGCCGCTGCCAGCTGTCCCAGCCGTACAGACCTGAGGCGCTGAGTATGACAACCAGCGAGACTGCCACCAGCGTTTCGATAAGCGTAAAGCCGTTCTCTTTTTTCATGCGGGAAGTGTGGCGATTCGCCGTGGGTGTGGCGAGCGGTGAATAATGGTTTTACGAGGCGTTATCCGAAGTATCAGGAGAGTTGCAGCGCGTTGCACGTTTTCTGGATAACGCCTCGGAAAATGGAATAAAGACGAAAAAAAACCGGCGCTAAACAGCACCGGTTATGTCACGCTTTACCGCATCAGATAGCGACGGGCGCTTTGATACCAGGGTACGGGTCGTAGCCCTCAATCTCAAAATCATCAAAGCGGTAATCGAAGATCGATTCCGGTTTGCGTTTGATAATCAGCTTCGGCAGCGCGCGCGGTTCACGAGTGAGCTGAAGATGCGTCTGTTCCATATGGTTGCTGTAAAGATGGGTGTCCCCACCTGTCCAGACGAAATCACCCACTTCCAGGTCGCATTGCTGCGCCATCATGTGGACTAACAGCGCATAGCTGGCAA
This sequence comes from Enterobacter cloacae complex sp. P1B, assembly GCF_014982345.1. Taxonomy (NCBI): domain Bacteria; kingdom Pseudomonadati; phylum Pseudomonadota; class Gammaproteobacteria; order Enterobacterales; family Enterobacteriaceae; genus Enterobacter; species Enterobacter cloacae complex sp. P1B. The sequence goes on from NZ_JADCLF010000006.1 coordinate 127,257, forward strand.
TGTTAAACGGCAGGCCGAGGAACACGTCACAGGAGCGCTGGTAGAGCTGGCAGGAGAGCTTGCCGTCTGCGACATAGAACTGGAAGAACGCGTGGCACGGAGCCAGCGCCATTTTATCCAGCTCGCCCACGTTCCAGGCGGAAACGATGATTCGGCGCGAGTCCGGATCGTTTTTCAGCTGGTTCATCACGGTGGTGATCTGGTCAATATGGCGGCCATCAGGCGTTGGCCATGCGCGCCACTGCTTGCCGTAAACCGGGCCCAGGTTGCCGTTTTCATCTGCCCATTCGTCCCAGATGGAGACGTTATTTTCGTGCAGATACGCAACGTTGGTGTCGCCTTGCAGGAACCAGAGCAGTTCATGAATGATCGAGCGCAGGTGGCAGCGCTTCGTCGTCACCAGAGGGAAGCCTTCTTGCAGATTGAAGCGCATCTGGTGGCCAAAAATGGAGAGCGTACCGGTACCGGTACGGTCGTTTTTCGGCGTGCCCTCATCGAGCACTTTTTTCATCAATTCAAGATACTGTTTCATGGTTCCTCAGGAAAGTTGTTGCTGTGGACGACGACGATACGCCCAAATCATCATAATGGCACCCGCGACAATCATCGGAATGGAGAGGATCTGCCCCATGCTGATGTACTGTACCCATTCGCCGGTAAACTGCGCATCCGGCTGGCGGAAGAATTCAACGATGATGCGGAACGCGCCATAGCCAATCAGGAACAGTCCGGAAACAGCTCCCATCGGGCGCGGCTTGCGAATAAACAGGTTGAGGATGATAAACAGCACCACGCCTTCCAGCGCCAGTTCATACAGCTGGGACATATGACGCGGCAGCACGCCGTAGGTATCGAAAATGGACTGCCACTCCGGGTGCGACGGCAGCAGCGCGATATCTTCCGCGCGGGAGCCCGGGAAGAGCATCGTGTACGGTACGCTTGGGTCAACGCGGCCCCACAGTTCACCGTTAATAAAGTTGCCCAGACGACCCGCCCCCAGACCAAACGGGATCAGCGGTGCGATAAAATCTGACACCTGGAAGAAGTTGCGTTTGGTGCGTTTGGCAACAATCACCATCACCAGGATCACCCCAATCAGGCCGCCGTGGAAGGACATGCCGCCGTCCCAGACGCGGAACAGGTAGAGGGGATCGTTCAGGAACACCGGGAAGTTATAGAACAGTACATACCCAATACGGCCACCGAGGAACACGCCGAGGAAGCCCGCGTACAGCAGGTTTTCAACTTCGTTTTTGGTCCAGCCGCTGCCAGGACGGCTGGCGCGACGGCCCGCGAGCCACATGGCAAAAATAAAGCCCACCAGGTACATCAGACCGTACCAGTGAAGCGAAACAGGTCCTACTGAGAAAATGACCGGATCAAACTCCGGAAAATGCAGATAACCACTGTTCATCTGTCACCACAAGATGTTGTTATTCCGCTGAAAGTGGACAGCGGTAGACATGCGATTCTGCCTTAAGCAGAGGCTCCAAAGTTGCGAATCATAGCATAAGGCGGGCGCGGAGGATGCGCCAGAGATGTAAAAGATGTGTATAGGTTTTTGTGCGCGCTGGCGCCCTCTCCACAAGGAGAGGACGAAAGACGATTAGCGACCACCGCGGATCAGGCCGCCCATACCGCGCCGTTCCATAAATGCCGCCACCTGGTGACGAACCTCTGCGGCCAGCTGCGCCTCAAGGCTGCGCTCAGCCAGCTCGCGGGCATCATTGATGTCGATATGCCGCAACAAATACTTCACGCGCGCTACTGCGCGGCCGTTCATCGACAGATGGCGATACCCCAGACCAATCAGGATCGCAACGCACATCGAGTCTCCGGCCATTTCACCGCACAGGCGGAGATCAATACCGTACTGTTCAGCCTCACGGGCAATCATCGCCAGCGCGCGAATGATCGCCGGGTGCAGGCTATCGTAGATACTGGCGACGCGGGTGTTGTTCCGGTCGACGGCCAGAATATATTGCGTCAGGTCGTTGGTACCGACAGAGATAAAATCAACGCGATTTGCCAGCTGCGGCAACATAAAGACCATAGATGGCACTTCGAGCATGACGCCGATCCGTGGTTTCGGGATCGCATAGCCAATCATCTCTTCCACTTCACGACCAGCACGTTCGATCAGGCGCCGCGCTTCGTCGATTTCATCTATGCTGGTGACCATCGGCAGCAGGATACTGAGATTGCCCGTCGCGGCGTTGGCGCGCAGCATCGCGCGCACCTGGATCAGGAAGATCTCCGGCTGATCGAGCGTAATGCGGATCCCGCGCCAGCCCAGACACGGGTTCTCTTCGCTGATGGGCATATACGGCAGCTGTTTATCCGCCCCGACATCCAGGGTTCGCAGGGTGACAGGCTTGTCGTTGAACATCTGCAACATCCCCTGATACTGCGCCACCTGCTCCTCTTCGGAGGGGAAACCGCTCTGCAGCATGAAGGGGATTTCAGTGCGGTATAAACCGATCCCGTCGATTCGGCTGCCAAGCTTCTCTTCGTGCTCGGGGCTTAAGCCGGCGTTGAGCATGACTTTGATCCGCTCTCCGCTTTTCAGCTGCGCGGGCAGGTTAACGTCATCTTCCGCCAGCTTGCTTAATTCATTCTCTTCGCTGATGAGACGCTGATATTCCTGGAGCAGAACCGGCTCAGGATCGACCAGCAGTTCACCGCGGTAACCATCAACCACCAGCGTGCGGCGGTGCAGCACCGAGGGCTGAATATCCGCCCCCATAACGGTGGGGATACCGAGCGCGCGCACCATAATGGCGGCATGGGAGTTCGCTGCACCATCACGTACGACAACCCCGGCGAGTCTGTCCTGCGGCAGCTCGGCCAGCGTTGTTGCCGAAAGTTCATCGGCCACCAGCACAAACCGTTTTGGCCAGGCATTCGGCCCCTGAATGGTGTCATCGAGGTGGAACAGCAGGCGCTGTCCCAGCGCGCGGAGATCTCCCGCCCGCTCTTTCAGATAACCGTCGGTCAGTGCAGCGAACTGCTCGGCAAATTTTTCGATGACCTTTTTAACCGCCCACTCCGCGACTGCGCCTTTATCAACCTCAGCAAAAAGCTCACGGCGCAGACGCGCGTCGGAAAGCAGGTGCGAGTAGAGGTCGAAGATGGCCGCCGTCTCTTTTTGCGCACCAGCGGCAAAGCGCTTGCTGTAGCGTCGGAACTCATTGGCCGCCTCTTCCAGCGCGGCGGTAAGACGCTCGCGCTCCAGCGCTTCATCAAGCGTAGAGGCTTCATAGACCTGCTCCATCAATGGCAGCGTGGCGTCCATCCAGCCTTCCGCAATCGCCACCCCTGGCGAGGCCGGAAGGGCGCGAATGCGCGTATGGCGGTACTGACCAAAGAGCGCAGCAAGCTGAGACTGAGAGAGGATCGCCGCCATCTGTGTCGCCAGCGTGACGAGGAAGGACTCTTCGCTTTCATCATACTGACGCAGCTCGCGCTGCTGGACGACCAGCACACCAAGTAGCTGACGACGCTGAATAATCGGCACACCCAGAAACGCGCGGAAGCGTTCTTCTTTTACGGAAGGGATGTATTTAAAGCTGGGGTGTTTTTGCGCGTCGGCAAGGTTGATAGGTTCAGCCAGCCGCCCAACCAGACCGACGATACCCTCATCAAATGCGAGCGTTACGGTGCGCCCCCGCGGCTTTTTCAAACCGCGGGTCGCCATCAGGTAATAGCAGCGCCGATCGTGGTCGGCCAGATACACCGAACAGACCTCGGTCTCCATCGCAAGACAGATGTCAGTGACCAAAATATTCAGCGCCTCGTTGAGGCGCGGAGCGCTGGCCACCTTCTCGACTATTTCTCGCAAGCGGGTGAGCATGATTTGCGTAGCTTAACCTCTTTTACGTCGCCAGGCAGGTGCGCTCTGCGGCTTAGGCGGGATCTCCTGAAGCTGCATCACCACACTTGCAAACTCTTTCATCACCCTACGGTAAACATCGCGCTTAAATGACACGACCTGACGAACAGGATACCAATAGCTCACCCAGCGCCAGCCATCGAACTCCGGCGTACTGCTGGTTTGCATATTGATGTCCGAATCGTTGCCCACCAACTGCAGAAGAAACCACTTCTGTTTCTGGCCGATACAAACCGGCTTTGTGTCCCAACGCACCAAACGTTTCGGTAACTTGTAACGCAACCAGTTGCGGGTCGAGGCAAGGATGCGAACATCTTTTCGGCTTAAACCGACCTCTTCAAAAAGCTCCCGGTACATCGCTTGTTCTGGGGACTCTCCCGGATTGATCCCGCCTTGCGGGAACTGCCAGGAGTGCTGACCATATCGACGGGCCCACATGACCTGGCCCTGACGATTACAAATTACTATTCCTACGTTCGGGCGGTAGCCATCGTCATCAATCACCGGACTACCCCAAACTAAACCTTATATATGAATGATTGTTTCACACTACAGTGAGGCGGTAAACCACTCTCTTACAGGCCTGCAACCTAATAACATTTGAATAACTCACAAATAAGCGCAGAGTTATAAACAGATGTGCGTTCTCAAGGGCAATTTTATTCACCTTTTCTGTGGATATAGTTGTGAAGAAGTGTCTGATTACCGATGAACAACCTGAAATGGCCTCTGCCCTCCCATTTCTCTCCTTCAACATAAAGTCATATTTTTCATTAGTTTATATTCATATCGACAAACAAAATGCAGAATAGCGTGACGATCGTCACAGCAGGGATCGTCGTGCTGATGAAAGATCGAACAGCGTCGGTTTTATCCACAGATTGTGCCAATAAGTTAGGCACAATTTGTCTGAAATTTGGATTTTCGTCGCACGTCAAGGCTGTAAATTGAAACAGTAGTCAGGGTTATGCCCAGTTATCCCATTTTTCTGTGGATAACATGGTGTAAGATCCTGTTTATTGTCAGTGACCAGATTTGAACAACCCGTTTTGCGTCCCTGATGAAACCGTGAAAACTTCATAAAAAAACCTATAAATCATGCACATGGAATATTGGTACAGAAAAAGTTAAACTCTATCCACAGGGGACTGTTTCTTCGTTTATTTTTTAATCAAAAGGTTATCGTCATGCATCCGCTTTCACCCTTGCTCTCACCGCCTTCGAGCGAAAGCCAGTTGCTACAGCAGGCTCAGCGCCTTGCAGGCTTCTCGCTGGGCGAACTGGCGGCGATGGCAGAGCTACAGATCCCGAAGGATCTGAAACGAGATAAGGGCTGGATCGGCATGCTTCTGGAGCTGTGGCTGGGGGCAAGCGCCGGGAGCAAGCCAGAGCAAGATTTCGCGGCCCTTGGCGTAGAGTTAAAAACTATTCCTATCGACCGCCAGGGTCGGCCCCTGGAGACTACCTTTGTCTGCGTTGCGCCCTTAACCGGCAATACCGGCGTAACGTGGGAAACCAGCCACGTGCGCCATAAGCTGAATCGCGTGCTTTGGGTTCCGGTTGAAGGCGAACGGCAGATCCCGTTAGCTGAACGCCGCGTTGGCGCGCCGCTGCTCTGGAGCCCGGATGAAGAAGAGGAGCATCAGCTGCGCCTGGACTGGGAAGAACTGATGGACATGATTGTGCTCGGTCAGGTCGAGCGAATTACCGCCCGGCACGGAGAAGTGTTACAGCTGCGCCCGAAAGCGGCAAACAGCAAAGCGCTTACCGAGGCGATCGGCGCGATGGGCGAACCCATACTGACGCTGCCGCGCGGTTTTTATCTCAAAAAAAATTTCACCGGCGCGCTGCTTGCTCGTCATTTCTTACTTAAAACATAGTTTTTTACTTATTTTGCGAGCTCACAAACATAATCGCCTGGTTTTTAAGATTTTACCGCTTCACCCTGTTGCTATAACGGGTTAATACTACACTATGATTTGATACGAGCCAGATGAGGACGATAACGATGAAAAAATGGGCGGTGTTAATTTCAGCAGTCGGGTTGGCGTTTGCCGTTTCGGGCTGCAGCAGTGATTACGTCATGGCGACGAAAGACGGCCGGATGATCCTGACTGACGGTAAACCTGAAGTCGACGATGATACTGGTCTGGTCAGCTACCACGACCAGGCAGGCAATAAAATGCAGATCAATCGCGACGAAGTCTCGCAAATTATTGAGCGATAACAGTCGGAGGTCAGTAGCCTACTGGCCTTTTTGATTTTTTTCTTCCCCTTTTGCTTTCCCTCTGCCATGTTTATATTCCTTTGTCGGGAGGTTCCTGACGCGGTCTACATGTCTATTGAAGGAAGCCGGCTATGCATTATCACCGTATCCCCCACAGCGCTCTGGAGATAAGTCAACTGGGGTTGGGCACGATGACATTTGGTGAACAAAACAGCGAAGCCGATGCCCATGCACAACTCGATTATGCCGTCAGCCAGGGGATTAACCTGATTGATGTCGCAGAGATGTACCCTGTGCCTCCACGCCCTGAAACGCAGGGACTTACCGAAACCTACGTCGGTAACTGGCTGGCAAAACGCGGTAACCGAGAAAAGCTGGTTATCGCCTCGAAAATGAGTGGCCCCGCGCGAAACAACGATGCCGGGATCCGCCCAAACCAAATCCTCGATCGCAAAAATATCCGCGCCGCGCTGGACGCGAGCCTGAAGCGCCTGCAAACCGACTATCTCGACCTTTACCAGGTCCACTGGCCGCAGCGTCCAACCAACTGTTTTGGCAAGCTCGGGTATAGCTGGAACGAGAGCGCCCCCGCCGTTACGCTGCTGGAAACGCTGGAGGCGCTGACCGAATGCCAGCGCGCGGGAAAAATCCGCTACATTGGCGTGTCCAACGAAACGGCCTTTGGCGTAATGCGCTATCTGCACCTGGCGGATAAACACGATCTGCCTCGCATCGTCACCATCCAGAACCCGTACAGCCTGCTTAACCGCAGCTACGAGGTGGGGCTGGCCGAAGTGACGCAATATGAGGAAGTGGAACTGCTCGCCTATTCATGCCTCGGTTTCGGCACCCTGACGGGGAAATACCTGAACGGTGCGAAACCGGCCGGGGCGCGTAATACCCTCTTTAGCCGCTTTACCCGCTACAGCGGCGAGCAGACGCAGAAAGCCGTTGCAGCCTATGTGGATATCGCGAAGCGCCACGGCCTGGATCCGGCGCAGATGGCGCTGGCCTTCGTGCGCCGTCAGCCGTTTGTTGCCAGTACCCTGCTTGGCGCGACGACCATGGAACAGCTGAAAACTAACATTGAGAGTTTCCATCTGAACCTGAGTGAAGAGGTGTTAGCCGAGATTGAAGCGGTGCATCAGGTTTATACCTATCCTGCGCCGTAGCTGATGCTTTTGCCGGGTAAGGCGAAGCCGCCACCCGGCTACTTATTAACGGCGACGCTGCCAGACCCACAATCCCGCAATCGCCGCCGCGAACAGCCCACCAAATCCGACGCCAATCGCCACCACCGGGACACCCACTTTTACCGCCAGCGAGTAGAGCCCCAGCATTAACAACATGGCCAGGTTTTCACCGAGATTTTGAACCGCAATGGCATTCCCCGCCCCGACGGTCTGCTTGCCACGCTCCTGGAGTAACGCATTCAGCGGTACCACGAAGAAGCCCCCCAGAATACCAATCAGGATCAACAGAGCATAAGCGGGCAATAACGCATGTTGCAGCGAGAAAATAAGCACCACGAGGCCAATCAGGATCCCCGCTGGCATGCAGCGTGCAACCGTTTCAAGCGTCACCAGCTTCGCCGCCGCGCCCGCCCCAGCCACAATCCCGATCGCCACCATCGCATTCAGATAGGTCGGCGTCGCATTGTCCGTAATCCCCAGCGCCACGGGTACCCACAGAACCAGCAGGAAGCGCAGCGTGACGCCCGCCCCCCAGAACATACTGGTTCCCATCAGGGAGAAGCGCGTTTCCCCGTTACGCCACAGCACGCGGCACGCGTTAAAGAAACTGCCGGTCATTGGTTTAAAGCGCCAGGACTGGCCCGGGCGAGCCACCGGCAGCTTCGGAATAAACAGGTTAGCCACGACCGCCCCACCATACACCACTGCACACACGCCCAGGGCCGCCAGAACATGCCAGTCGGCCAGCACGCCACCCGCGACGGAGCCGAGGAGGATAGCGGCAATCGTTGACGACTCCATCAGGCCGTTGGCTTTCACCAGTTTATCGCCCGTGGTCAGTTCTCCGAGAATGCCATACTTCGCTGGGGAGTAGGCGGCAGCACCGATGCCCACCAGCGTATAGCCAACAAACGGATTAAAACCAAAACATATACTGACAGCGCCCAGCAGCTTGAGACCGTTGGCAAACATCATCACCCGGCCTTTCGGGAAGCTGTCCGCCACCTGCCCCACAAACGGGGCAAAGATAATGTAAGCGCCCACAAACACCATCTGCAGGATCGGCTGACTCCAGTCAGGGTAAAACTCGGCTTTCAGCAGCGCCAGCGTGGCAAACAGCAGCGCGTTATCACCGAACGCAGAGAGAAACTGCGCGGCGATGACCGCCATCATGCCTTTTGAACGCAGCGAGGTGTTAGTGTGTACTGACTCACGCATTTTGCTGTTCCGCCTCTTCAACCATACCTTTCAGGGTCACGAAATCGGGCTTGCCGCTACCCAGCACCGGAAGCTGCTTCAGGTAGCGAATATCGCGCGGCACGGCCAGTTCAGGAATACCGTGTTCACGCGCATAGCTCAGTAACCTGTCGCGCTTAAGCTCAGCATCAGTGGTAAACAGCACCAGCGCCTCGCCTTTGCTGGCATCGCTCTTCACGACCGTGGCGTGCATCTTCTCGGCGGACACGGCCGTCGCCAGTTGTTCAACCATTTCCAGAGAGACCATCTCACCGGCGATTTTGGCGAAGCGTTTTGCGCGCCCCTGAATCTGTACAAAGCCTTGCTCATCGAAACGAACGATGTCACCGGTGTCGTACCAGCCGGTTTCAATCTCGCCGTTGACGTTTTCCGCCGTTGGCGCTTCCAGCACGCCCGGGTTTTCCACGCGCAGGTAACCGTTCATCACGTTCGGCCCTTTCAGCTGCAGGCGGCCACCGTCCTCAATGCCCGGCACCGCCAGCAAGCGCGCATCCATCCCCGGCAGAATTCGCCCCACCGTACCCGGTTTCGCCGCCATCGGCACGTTAATCGAGACCACGGGCGCACACTCGGTAACGCCATAACCTTCAAGAATGCGCAGGCCAAACTTGTCCTGCCAGATCTGACGCGTGCTCTCCTGCAGCTTTTCCGCACCGGCCACCACGTACCGAACGCGGAAGAAATCATACGGATTGGCGAAACGGGCATAGTTACCCAGGAAGGTTGAGGTCCCGAACAGGACGGTGCAGTTACGGTCATACACCAGCTCCGGCACGATGCGGTAGTGCAGCGGGCTGGGATAGAGGAACACCTCGGCACCGGTCAGCAGCGGCGTGAACAGCCCCACCGTCAGGCCAAAGGAGTGGAACAGCGGCAGCGCCGACATAAAGCGGTCATTCGCGGTAAAGTCGGCGATGCTTTTAATCTGCTCAACGTTCGCCAGAATACTCTTGTGGCTGTGGACGACGCCTTTCGGGTGACCCTCCGAACCCGACGTGAAAAGGATAATCGCGTCATCTTCCGGCTGCTGTTTGACCTGAGCCAGATGCGGCACCAGCAGATGCGCAAAAATCCACAGCTTGTCGCCGGTGGTCACGTCCGCTTTTAGATCTTCCAGGAAGACCCAGCGTACCTGGGTCAGCTGTTCCGGCAGATGCCACAGCTTGCCTTTGTCCAGAAACTGTCGGGAGGTAAAGATGGTATTGATTTGGGCGGCGGTAATGGCGCTGGTCAGCCCTTTCACGCCCGCCGTGTAGTTCATCATCGCCGGTATACGGCCACGGGAAACCGCACCAAAAATCACCGCCGCGCTGATGCCCGCGTTTGGCAGCATCAGGCCGATCTTTTCGCCCTTTTTGCTGTACTTCTCAAGAATGCGGCCCACGAACAGCGTCTTGGTCAGCAGTTTACGATAGGTATCAGGGGTAAAGTTGATGTCTTCAATGCAGTTTTTCTTCGCGCCGTAGCGGTACTGCGCCGAAAGCAGGGATTCATACAGCGTTTCGCGCGGACGAACGGCCATGCGCGCTTCCATCATAATCTGGTGCAGCATTTCCCCGGCGATTTTACGGCGATCGCGGGCACGCGGCGCTTCCGGCATCGGTAACGACGTTGGCGGCAGAATATGCAGGGTGATTTTGGGGAACAGACGCTGCTTCACCAGCCCCTTAAGGCGGCTGAAATGGGTCAACTCCGCGCCTTCAATGCGCAGCGGCACCACGGTCGCGTTTGATTTCGCCGCGACAAACCCCGCGCCGTCGTAGATTTTCATCAGCGAACCGGTCACTGAAATGCGCCCTTCCGGGAAAATGACCACCGGACGCCCCTGCTCTACCAGACGTACCAGGTGTTTAATCATCATCGGCTTTGTCGGGTCAAGCGGTACGAAATCGATCAGTGGGGTGAGCCAGCGCATATACCACTGCTGGCTGATGGAGGTATAGACCGCAAACACCGGACGCACGGGCAGAAACAGCGCAAGCAGGATGCCGTCTATAAAGGAAACATGATTGGGTGTGATAAGAACGCGCTCGCCACGAAGCGCCTGGGCATCGCCAGTGACGCGGATGCGAAAAAGAATACGGAACAGTGTACGGAAAAACCCAAATAGCATCTCAACTCCCTTTGCCAGACAGTGTGGTGGGTTGACAGTAAATGGTGGCAGATTACACGAGAAGTGATACGGGAGCGACAGCAAAAATGGAGGCGAAAAAAAACCTGCGCATCCGCGCAGGCTGGTGCAAGAGATGAGTACGAAACCGTACTAAGAATTCTCACCAATCAATACCTCTGGGATCTTGATTGTGGCTGTTGACCCTGCGCTTCGCCAGCAGGAAAACGCAAGGGAATGAGCCGAAATGCAACCAGGTGTGAATATTCTCTTTTGCTGTTACAGGTTGAACTGTCAGGCAAAAAAAACCTGCGTAAGAACGCAGGCTGGTGTAAGTCGTGTTAATCAACCGGAGTTGATTCCACCTATCAATACCTCTGGGATCTCGACTCTACCAACCTCTTTAACGTCATCGCCACCGGACAATCGCAACAGCCTGAGGCAAAGTGTAACTAAAGGTTCAGAATGACATTCTTCTGACATGACCAGGCGTGTAACGATTACACTACCAGGGTTGGTCTGCGTCACGTTTGTGGCGCGCGGAAACCGGCTTCCCTTGAATGGACGTCACTTTTCCGCAACACTATTCAGTGTGTAAACGCTTACCCCAAATAAGAAGGTTATAAATGGCGACAATAAAGGATGTGGCTCGTCTGGCAGGTGTGTCGGTAGCTACCGTCTCCCGCGTGATTAATGATTCACCCAAAGCCAGTGACGCATCACGCCAGGCGGTACAAAGCGCCATGGAAACCCTGAACTACCATCCGAATGCCAACGCCCGCGCGCTCGCCCAGCAGTCAACAGAGACTATTGGGCTGGTGGTGGGAGACGTTTCCGATCCCTTTTTCGGTGCCATGGTAAAAGCGGTTGAACAGGTCTCTTATCAGACGGGTAATTTTTTGCTGATCGGCAATGGCTATCATAATGAACAAAAAGAACGCCAGGCCATCGAGCAGCTGATCCGCCACCGCTGCGCTGCGCTGGTGGTACACGCCAAAATGATCCCGGATGCCGAGCTAATTCACCTGATGAAGCAGATGCCCGGCATGGTGATTATCAACCGTATTATCCCCGGCTTTGAAAAACGCTGTGTAGCCCTCGACGACCGCTACGGCGCCTGGCTTGCGACCCGTCATCTGATTCAACAGGGTCATACCCGGATTGGCTATCTCTGCTCCAATCACCCCATTTCTGATGCGGAAGACCGCCTGCAGGGCTACTACGACGCCCTGCGCGAAAACGGTCTGCCGTGCAATGACCGTCTGGTGGCCTACGGTGAACCGGATGAGAGCGGCGGCGAACAGGCCATGACGGAGCTGCTGGGTCGCGGACGGAATTTCACCGCGGTCGCCAGCTATAACGATTCGATGGCCGCCGGGGCAATGGGCGTCATGAATGACAACGGGATCGAGGTGCCGGCGGAAATCTCGCTAATTGGCTTCGACGATGTTTTGGTCTCCCGGTACGTGCGCCCGCGCCTGACCACCGTACGCTACCCCATCATCACGATGGCCACCCAGGCCGCAGAGCTGGCGCTGGCGCTGGCCGAACAACGCCAGCCGCCGGAGATTACCCATCTCTTCAGCCCAACGTTAGTGCGCCGTCACTCCGTTGCTGCGCCCGCTGACGCGCAGAGCGAATAGCGATACAGGTGTACCGTTTTATCCGGATACTCCAGCCCATCGCCAATATACTGCCAGCCGTAACGTTCATAGAAGTCGCGGCAGGCAGACCAGAGATGAAGTTCCTCGTACCCGGCCCGTGCGGCGAAGCGTATAACATGCTGCTGTAACTTTCCTGCCAGCCCCTTGCCGCGCGCCGCGTCGTCAACGTAGAGCGCCGCCAGCCACGGACAGAGATCCTGACGGGTAATCAAATCACAGCGCCAGAGTCCCACCGTCCCGAGAAGCCGTTCATCCTCTACGGCGATAAAGGTCAGCGGCAGGGCACCCGGCGTCTGGCTGTGCTCGATGATGCTATGGAAAAAATCCCGCGCAAGCCCCTCGCCAAAGGCCTGCCAGAGCCAGTCGGTGACCTGCTCCGCATAGCGCGGTGCCTCGTAAAGCGGGAGAATGACGGTCTTTTTCACGTTTCACCTGCGTTTTTAAGGAATATGCTGGCCTGACGCCTCCAGCCCGGTTTGGCGATTATTTTACCAGAGTCAGACTATTTAGTTTTACTTCCGGCAGGCCAGGCGAATCGTGACCAAAAAGCGTGATCGTGGCAGAAGTTTTGCGCTTCCCGCATCGCTTATACGCTGTCAGGTCTGTGTTAAACTGCAAACCATTACGTGGAAGCAGGAATGTAGAATGGCAACAATGCTGGATGTCTCACTGCGCGCGGGCGTGTCGAAGGCTACCGTCTCGCGCGTGCTGAACGGCACAGGTCAGGTTAAAGAGAGCACGCGTCAGCAGGTCTTTGCTGCGATGGAAGAGCTGGGCTACCGCCCAAACTTTCTCGCGCGTTCGCTGGCTAACCAGACCAGCAACAGCATTGGTCTGGTCGTCTCTACCTTCGACGGCTTTTACTTTGGTCGTCTTTTGCAGCAGGCGTCGCGGCAGACCGAAACCCACGGGAAACAGCTGATCGTCACCGACGGTCACGACGCGCCAGAGCAGGAAGAGCAGGCGGTGCAAATGCTGGCCGACCGCCAGTGCGATGCCATCGTGCTTTACACGCGCTATATGAGCGAAAAAGCGATCATCAAGCTGATTAATAGCGTGCAAACGCCGCTGGTGGTCATCAACCGTGAAGTCAGCCAGGCACCGGAGCGCTGCGTGTTCTTCGAACAACAGGATGCCGCGTTTAAGGCGGTGGATTACCTGATCAATCAGGGCCACCGGGAGATCGCCTGCATTACCGTTCCGATCCACACCCCCACGGGTAAAGCGCGGCTGATGGGCTACCGTAAGGCGCTGGAAAAGCACGGCATTCGTCTGGACGAGCGTCGAATAAAGTACGGTGATGCGGGAATGACGCGGGGCTATGAGCTGTGTAAGGAGCTGATTGCTGAAGGGGTATCGTTCAGCGCGCTGTTTGCCTGTAACGATGATATGGCGCTGGGCGCGTCCAAAGCGCTGCATCAGGCAGGGCTTAAGATCCCGCAGGATATCTCCCTGTTCGGCTTTGACGATGCCCCAAGCGCAAAGTGGCTGGAGCCTGCGCTGTCATCGGTTTATCTGCCGATAGATAACATGATCGTCACGGCTATCGATCAGGCGATCCGGCTGGCGAAGAACCAGCCGGTCGATGCGATCCCGCCGTTTACCGGCACGCTGGTATTACGCGATTCGGTCACAACGGGGCCGTACTTTAATCAAACGAGTTCCAGCGCCAGCAGTTCCTGAATGGTCTGGCGACGACGGATCAGCCGCGCCTTGCCGTTATCAAACAGCACTTCCGGCAGCAGCGGACGGCTGTTGTAGTTCGAGGACATAGACGCCCCGTACGCCCCGGTGTCGTGCAGCACCAGGTAATCGCCCGGCTTCACCTCGGGCAGCGCGCGGGTTTCAACTTTGCCACCTTCCTGCTGGGTAAACACATCACCGGATTCACACAGCGGGCCTGCGACCACCGTCTCGCGGCGCGGCGCGTGCGTTAAATCGCGGCCATCGGCAGCCAGGGCGGTAATGTGATGGTAGCTGCCGTACATGGACGGACGCATCAGGTCGTTAAAGCCCGCATCAATCAGCACGAAGTGGCGGGAGCCCATCTCTTTGACGCTGCGTACCTGAGCCACCAGCACGCCGGCTTCGGCTATCAGGAAACGACCCGGCTCAATTTCCAGCTTCACGGCATGGCCCAGATGCGCGGCAATTTGATCGCGCGCGGCGCTCCACAGGCCGTAATAGTGATCGGTGTCGATCGCCTCTTCCCCTTCACGATAAGGAATGGAAAGACCGCCACCGGCGGAGATCGCCTCCAGATCCTGACCGAAGTCAACAACCTGGCGCACCATCGCCCCGCACACCTGCTCCAGGTGCCCGTAATCGACGCCGGAGCCAATGTGCATATGAATGCCTACCAGCTTCAGGCTGTAGCGCTGCAGTACCTCAAGCGCGGCAGGCATATCGGCGTACCAGATGCCGTGCTTGCTGTTTTCGCCCCCGGTGTTGGTTTTTTGGCTATGGCCATGTCCAAAGCCCGGGTTGACGCGCAACCAGACGCGATGGCCGGGTGAAACCTGCCCAAGCTGCTCCAGCATATCCACAGAACCAGCGTTCACCGGCACCTGCAGTTCATGCACGCGCGCAAGCGTGGCGTCGTCGATCACATCCGCGGTAAAGACGATCGCGTCAGGATCGGTTTTCGGATCAAAGCCTGCCGCCAGCGCACGCTCGATTTCACCCAGCGATACGGAGTCAACCTTCACGCCCTGCTCGCGCATCAGGCGCAGAATATGAATATTGGAGCAGGCCTTCTGGGCAAAACGCACCACGTCAAACTGATGCAGGGCGGCGATCTTCTCGCGAACGATCTGCGCGTCGTAGACCCATACCGGGCAGCCAAACTCGGCGGGCAGGCGCAGCAGGTTTTCAGCGTTCAAATCGGTATCCGTCTGGTTGAGCGGGCGTGGCATGGTCTTCTCCGGTTCAATTCATTTTTTATGATTACGCCACAGCGGAAGCAGAATAAAAAATATCGTTTTATCGCGAGTCTATGCAAAAATGATATGGACAGTTCCTTGCTTTCAGGTGCCCTATGCCCGCCGTCAATTTACGCCACATCGAGATTTTTCACGCCGTGATGACCGCCGGCAATCTCACCGAAGCCGCGCAGATGCTGCATACCTCGCAGCCGACGGTCAGCCGCGAGCTGGCGCGCTTCGAGAAAGTGCTGGGGCTGAAGCTGTTCGAACGTGCCCGGGGCAGGCTTCACCCGACGGTGCAGGGGTTGCGCCTGTTTGAGGAAGTGCAGCGCTCATGGTACGGGCTGGACAGAATCGTCAGCGCGGCGGAAAGCCTGCGCGAGTTTCGTCAGGGCGAGCTGTCGATTGTCTGCCTGCCCGTCTTCTCTCAGTCCTTCTTACCGACGCTGCTCCAGCCTTTTCTGGCCCGCTATCCTGAGGTCAATCTCACCATCGTGCCGCAGGAGTCGCCTCTGCTTGAAGAGTGGCTGTCGGCACAGCGCCACGATCTCGGGTTAACCGAAACCCTCTCGACACCCGCAGGAACGGCGCGCACGGAACTGCTCGCGCTGGATGAAGTGTGCGTTCTGCCCGCCGGGCATCGGCTTGCCCACAAAGCAGTGCTGACGCCCGCGGATTTTCATGGTGAAAACTACATTAGCCTGTCGCAAACGGACAGCTACCGGCAGCTGCTGGATACGCTTTTTTCTGAGCATCAGGTGAAGCGGCGGATGGTCGTTGAAACCCACAGCGCGGCGTCAATATGCGCGATGGTGCGCGCGGGCGTTGGCGTTGCGGTCGTCAATCCGCTTACGGCGCTGGACTATGCAGGAAGCGGGATCGTCATCCGCCGTTTTAGCGTTTCCGTCCCGTTCACCGTAAGCCTTATCCGCCCGCTGCACCGTCCGGCTTCCGCGCTGGTGGACGCATTCACCGAACATTTAATTGAGCATGCGCGTCAGGTGGCGCTTCGCTTACCTGACCTGCAAAACCCGTTATGACAGCATAAATTCCACGGCATCTGCCGCGTGAATGGCCGCGGTATCAAACACCGGGATGGGGCTTCGTTCGCCCGGCACCAGCAAACCGATCTCCGTGCAGCCGAAAATCACCCCTTCAGCCCCCTGCTGCGCCAGTTTATCTATTACGCTGACGTAATATGCGCGAGAGGTTTCGCTGAAGGTTCCGAGGCAGAGCTCGTCGAAGATAATCTGATTGATGCGCGCCCGGTCCCCCTCATCCGGGATCAGGCTTTCAATCCCAAACTCGCTGTGCAAGCGCCCGCGATAGAAATCCTGCTCCATGGTGTAACGTGTGCCCAGCAAGGCCACGCGCGACATTCCCGAAGCGCGAATGGCGCGTCCGGTGGCGTCCGCGATGTGCAGGAACGGCAGCGAACAGCGCGCTTCAATGTGCGAAGCCACTTTGTGCATCGTGTTGGTACACAGCAGAATGCCCTGCGCCCCCGCACGCTCCAGCCCCAGCGCGGCATCAGCCAGGATTTCTCCGGCTTTATCCCATTCGCCGCTCGACTGGCAGGCTTCGATTTCATGAAAATCAACGCTGTGCAGCAGCAGGCTCGCGGAGTGCAGGCCGCCCAGACGCTGCTTTACGCCTTCGTTAATCAGGCGGTAATAAGGGATTGTCGATTCCCAGCTCATCCCACCTATCAGGCCAATCGTTTTCATCATCGCTCCTTATCTGTTTAAGCCAGTGAAGCAAACTTGTGATCCTGTTTCCAGTTCTTTATTACGTCGTTTTCTTTTTAAGCTGGCCAATGTAAATTAAATAAAACACTGTTTTATTATGAAGGGCAAAGCCATGTTTATGTTCCACAAAGAGACCGCGTCTGAAGATCTGGGGAATGGCGTTACGCGTCGCGTGCTAGCCCACGGCGGCAGGATGATGGCGGTTGAAGTACAGTTTGAGCAGGGCGCGATTGGCCCACTGCATAACCACCCGCACGAACAGTTAACCTATGTTCTCTCTGGTGAATTTGAGTTTACCATTGGTGAAGAGAAGCATGTCGTAACGGCGGGAGATACCCTCTACAAACAACCACATGTGATGCATGGCTGCGTCTGCCTCAGGGCTGGCACGCTGCTGGACACCTTTACGCCTGTTCGCGAGGATTTCCTGAAATAAAAAAGGCGCTGTTGCAGCGCCTTCATGTGTGCAGAATTTATTCCGTTACCGGCTCTGGCAATGGGTTTCGGCTGAGCATGGCCTCACGGAGTAATACGCTGCCGCAGGCAAACAGAGCGCCAAGGATCGCCGCCAGAATGACAATCATGCCTGTGCCCGGGCCGTCTTTTTTCACCGGCATCGATGGCGAAAGCTGATACCTGAATGGCTCAAGCTTAACGTCTGCGAAGGAGAGTTGTTTCAGCTGCGCCAGGTAATATTCCCGGTTCTGGAAGTCCGCGTTCAGCTCCGTCACATCCTTCAGATTTTTTTCAATCCTTAGCTTTTCCGCGATACCGTCAGCCCCGAGCGCAACGGAGTAATCCGGATCGTCTTTTATCCCCTGTCCGTTGCTATAAACGGGCTTCTTAATGCCCGCCGCATTCGCCACTTCCAGCGAATAGTTCAGCCGCTGCAGGTTGGTGTTATGTACATTGGTCAGACGAACGCGGTCGAGCGTCAGCTGCTGCTCTACCTCGTTCGTTTTGAGGGCGATCTGGTTGCGGATATTCTGCACCGTCTCTTTCTCAACAATTGCCGAGATATAGTTGATATACCCCTCCAGAACGGATTGGGCATCGGCTGCGGTCGGCGCGGTGAAGCTCAATGTCCAGGAGACGAAAGGCGCTTTATCCGCATCTTTTCCCTGAACATCATTCACCGCTTTCATTTTGTCTGCAATATTGACAACTGCACGGTGCAGTTCAAGCGGGTCCACTTGCGCATTCTTGAGCTGCGCCATCACGTAAGGGGAAGAGGTCATATACTCTTCAAGCAATGACTGCGACTGGAATTTTTTAATAAACAGGTCAAAGACTTCCTGACGGGTAACCGGCACCTTCACATCAAGAACCTGCAGCGCAACCATCATCTGGCTCAGCGGGTTCCACTGTGTCTGTTCCGCCGGAGTGATCACCGCTTTACTGGTCCATTTTTGCGGCAGTAGAAGCGCAATTGCCAGACCTGCCAGCGCGAAAACAAAGATAATGGTGGCAATGCGTTTTTTCGCGGTAATCAGAATATCTAACAGGCCCAGAAGATCGATCTCTTTTGAACTGACTGCTGGAGGAGCATATGAGGAAAAATCGAGGTCCGTATTTTTTTTGAAATCCATTGCTGACATAGCCGTTCTTCTGTTTCGGGTGCAGTAAATTCCTGCCGGGTGAGTTCAGTTGCCCGATAATACAAGAAACTAAGAATAATCTGAACGCGTGAATGGACTATCTGAGGAATTGCTATCAAAGTTGGTAGTTATTCAGCATCACGCTAACAAAACGCCGGGTGGCGCTGCGCTTACCCGGCATTAACCTTACACGCCGATATTTCGCAGTTTCTCCCCGCTCATCAGCTTGCGTTCAATATGTTCCAGCGTCACGCCTTTGGTTTCTGGAATTAGCCAGAATGTCACGCCAATAAACGCCACGTTCAGCACCGTATAGAGCCAGAAGGTTCCCGCCGCGCCAATCGCATCCAGCAACGTCAGGAAGGTCGCACCGATGATCATGTTCGACACCCAATTGGTGGTGGTGGAACAGGTGATACCAAAATCGCGACATTTCAGCGGCTGAATTTCAGAGCACAGGATCCACACCACCGGCGCGGCGCTCATCGCGTAGCCAGCAATACACATCATGGTCATGCCCACGGAGAGCCAGGAGAGGCCGCTGGACGCCGTGCCGTTATCAAACTGCATCAGGCAGTAGCCGAGGATCAACGTACCGAGCGCCATCACGCTAAAGCCAATTTTCAGCGCAGGCTTACGACCGGCCTTATCGACGGTGAACACCGCAATAAAGGTGGCGAACATAAAGGTCAGCCCCACCACCAGCGTGGCGATCATCTGCTGTTCGGTGGTGGTAAAACCGGCCATTTTGAAGATGCGCGGGGCGTAATACATGATGATGTTCATCCCCGTGAACTGCTGCATCGCCTGCAGCAACATGCCGAGGAACACCGCGCGGCGCACGTTGCGGTTAGCCTTAAACAGTGACCAGCCGCCCTGCTTCAGCTTCAGGCTTTCGCGGATCTCGTTCAGCTCTTCACGCGCTTTCTCAGACGTGTCGCGCAGCATGCGCAGCACCTCTTCCGCTTCCACGTGACGCCCTTTTTGCGCCAGCCAGCGCGGACTGTTGGGCAGGAAGATCACTAAAACAATCAGCACTACCGCAGGCAGCGCCAGCACGCCGAGCATCGCCCGCCAGTTACCGCTGTAGCTGAAGTAGGTGTCAGACAGGAACGCCAGCACGATGCCCAGCGTCACCATCAGCTGGTACATGCTAATCATCTTGCCGCGCACGTTCTCGCTCGCCATTTCGGAGAGATACAGCGGCGCGGTGTAGGAGGCAATCCCCACCGCCACGCCCAGCAGCACGCGGGAGAGCAGCAGCACTTCAACGTTAGTGGCAAACGCCGAACCAATGGACCCGGCAACAAACAGGACCGCCCCGACCATCAGGCTGTATTTACGCCCAAGGCGGAACGAAAGCCAGCCGTTAAACAGCGCACCGATGGCCGCGCCGAGCATCATGCTGCTCACCACCCACTCCTGCAGGCGGTTACTCAGCGTAAAGTGATCGGTAATAAACGGCAGCGCCCCGGCGATAACGCCGATATCCAGGCCGAACAACAAACCGGCCACGGCTGCCGCAATGGAGACAAACTGGTTCATGCGGCGGGTATCGCGCAGCGCGGCGGGCATCAGGGTAGAGTCATTTATAGATGTCATATTTTTCCTGCCTCAACAGCAAAATTCGTTAAATGAAATTACGAGATAGCGGGGAAAAGTGTCAGGCCGGAATTCGTGAAGATATGGATTATTTCGCTATGGCATAGCGATCTGTGATGGACATTACAATTTCAACTAATGCTGGATAATCACCTTATTTTACTAACGCCTTAATTTTTCAATAATAAAAATGTGATGGCAGTCATCTATGATTTTTAAGTATGGATTTTTCGTGTTTATCAATATGGACTTTGACAAATTTTAAGCAAAAAAAACCTCCGCCGAAGAGCAGAGGTATTTGTCATAAGTTAGGTTATCGCGCCAGCCAGCCGCCATCAACCGCGACGGTATAACCATTGATATAGTCCGATGCCGGGGAAGCCAGGAACACTACCGGCCCCATCAGATCGCTCGGCAGCCCCCAGCGGCCCGCCGGAATACGCTCCAGGATCGCCGCACTGCGTTCTTCGTCCGCGCGAAGCTGCTGGGTGTTGTTGGTGGCCATGTAGCCCGGCGCAATCGCGTTGACGTTGATGTTGTGCTGCGCCCATTCGTTCGCCAGCAGGCGGGTCACGCCCATCACCGCGCTTTTCGACGCGGTGTAAGACGGCACGCGGATGCCGCCCTGGAAGGAGAGCATCGAGGCGATGTTAATGATCTTGCCGCCCTTGCCCTGCGCGATGAAGTGCTTCGCCGCCGCCTGGGACATAAAGAACACGCTCTTGATGTTCAGGTTCATGACATCGTCCCAGTCGGTCTCGCTGAAGTTAATCGCGTCTTCACGGCGGATCAGCCCCGCGTTGTTGACCAGAATGTCGATATGGCCAAATTCCGCCACCGCGCGATCCAGCAGCTCCGGAATGGCGTCGATTTTACGCAGGTCGGCGGTCAGGCTGAGAAAACGGCGGCCCAGCGCGGTTACGCGTTCGATGGTTTCCGTGGGCTCAACGATGTTAATCCCGACGATATCACAGCCCGCTTCCGCCAGGCCTAACGCCATCCCCTGGCCCAGTCCGGTGTCACACCCGGAAACCACGGCCACTTTACCCTGCAGAGAAAATGCATCCAGAATCATGTTTGTTCCTTACTCTTTCAGCGCCTGTCATCAACAGGCAGATGTATGCTTAACTGCCCGCGACTAGCGCAGATCCTTAACCGCGACGTGGTCCATATCATCGAAGACCTGGTTTTCTCCAACCATCCCCCAGATGAAGGTATAGGCTTTCGTCCCCACGCCGGAGTGAATAGACCAGCTGGGTGAAATCACCGCCTGCTCGTTATGCATGACGATATGACGGGTTTCCTGAGGCTGTCCCATCATGTGGAACACGCAGGCGTCTTCATCCATATTGAAGTAGAAGTAGACTTCCATGCGGCGTTCGTGGGTATGGCACGGCATGGTGTTCCACAGGTTGCCTGGCGCAAGCTCGGTCAGCCCCATGCTGAGCTGGCAGGTTTCCAGCACATCCGGCACGAAGTATTTATTGATGGTGCGGCGGTTGCTGGTGAGGTTGTCGCCCAGCGTCACGGGCGCAACGTCTGCGGGCGTTACTTTTTTGGTTGGATAAGCGGTGTGCGCCGGGGCGCAGTTGTAGTAAAACTTCGCGGGTTTACGGCCGTCGATGCTGGCAAAGACCACCTCTTTCGCCCCTTTGCCGACGTACAGCCCGTCGCGGTGGCCAATCTCGTAGCACTGGCCGTCCACGGTAATCGTGCCCGGCCCGCCAATATTAATCACGCCCAGTTCACGACGCTCCAGGAAGTAGCTTACGCCCAGCTGCTTGCCTACTTCACCGCCCACGGAGACGGTTTTCGCCACCGGCATAATGCCGCCCACGATAATGCGGTCGATGTGGCTATAGACCATGGTGTATTTATCGGCTTCGAACACCTGCTCAATTAAAAACTCGCTGCGCAGTCCCTGAGTATCCAGCGTTTTGGCGTGCGCGCTGTGGATGCTTTGTCTGACGTCCACGGTAACCTCCAGATGTGGTCATGCCCGAAGGCAGAAATTAAACGAAACGACGTTTCGTTTTATGATGAACACATACTAGCGGCATAAAATAGGGTTTTCAATTGCAATTAAAACAACGTTTCATTTTTTATTTTTGTTTATAACAGAAATGACGCGCGGATCACGATTACTTCCCATGAAGAGAAGAACACGATAAAAAAAACCTCCCGAAGGAGGTTTTTTAAGCGAGGAGAAATTAGCGTTCGATGGCGAGCGCCACGCCCTGTCCGCCGCCTATACAGAGGGTAGCGATCCCTTTGCGCGCGTTTCGCTTTTTCATTTCGTGGACCAGCGAAACCAGGATTCGGCAGCCGGACGCGCCGATGGGATGACCCAGCGCAATTGCACCGCCGTTCACGTTGACCCGCAGCGGATCCCACTCCAGCATTTTGCCGACCGAGATCGCCTGCGCGGCAAAGGCTTCGTTCACTTCGATCAGATCGACATCCGAAAGTTGCCACCCTGCGCGCTCCAGGCAGCGACGGGTAGCGTAGACCGGCGCAATCCCCATCAACGCAGGATCCACGCCCACGCTGGCAAACGCCTTAATGCGGGCCAGCACGGGGAGATCGAGTTCAAGGGCTTTACTTTCGCTCATCATCATCACGGCGGCGGCACCGTCGTTAATGGACGAGGCATTGCCAGCGGTGACCGAGCCCTGCGTTTCAAACGCGGGATTCAGTCTCGCCAGGCCTTCCGCGCTGGCATCCGTGCGCGGCTGTTCATCAGTATCGACGACGATCGCCTCGCCGTTCTGACGCTGCGTGCTGACCGGGACAATCTCGTCGCGAAAGCGACCGGAATCAATCGCGGCACGCGCTTTTTGCTGCGAACTGAGCGCATAGGCGTCCTGCAATTCGCGGCTAATGCCGTACTCGCGCGCCAGGTTTTCTGCCGTCACGCCCATATGATAGTCGTTGAACGCATCCCACAGCCCGTCATGCACGAGGCTGTCGAGCAGCTGGCTGTTACCCAGCTGCGCGCCGGTTCGGCTATCGGTGAGAACGTGCGGCGCGCGGCTCATGTTCTCTTGTCCGCCAGCTATAACCACATCCGCTTCACCGCACTGAATGGCCTGGGTGGCGAGATGCAGCGCTTTTAACCCTGAACCACAGACGTCGTTGATGGTAATAGCGGAGACGGTGTTGGGCAGCCCGCCCTTCAGCGCCGCCTGACGCGCAGGGTTTTGCCCGGCACCGGCCGTGAGAACCTGCCCCAGGATCACCTCATCAACTTCATGGGCTGCGATCCCGCTACGTTCCACCAGCGCTTTAACGACCACGCTGCCCAGGTCAACCGCCGAGTGACGCGCAAGCGCTCCCTGAAAACAGCCGATAGCCGTACGCAACGCACCCACTATTACGACATCTTTCATCACGACCTCTGTGTTAAATGACATGACGATAGTAGAGGATTGTTACTGGCAATTATCTTAATTGTTTAAAAATAGTGAGTTTAATCACAAGGATTAGCGTGCATCCTGCAGATACTGCCGCAGCCAGCTTCCGGCCACGCCGGGAGGGGATCGTTTATTCCACAGCAGATCGATGCCGATCGCCCGTGGCCAGCCGGGAACATTGAGCTGTACTAGCGACTTCGCGGCGGCGAATTCATCCACCAGCGCGCACGGCAGCACGCACCAGCCGAACCCCTGGACGGCCATACTCAGCAGTAACAGGTAGTTCGGCGCTGACCAGACGGGCCCGCGCGCGATCTCAGCCTCGCGCTCAAGGTAGGTACTGAGCCTCAGCTCCCGCCAGCCGTGCAGCTCGTCGCTCTGCACCTCGTGTTGTCCGGCGAGCGGATGCGTGGTCGCGGCATATATCGCCATTCGGGTCTGCACCGGCAGCCGGGTAGCGCCAATATCCGTAGGATAACCGTCTCGCGCTTCCGTCAGCCCCACCTGCGCGCGCTCCTTTTGCAGCAGATCGATCACGTCCTCTTCCTCGCCAATCAGGCATTCGAACTCCGTGTGGGGAAAGCGAGCGTCAAACTGCTTCATCAGATCTTCAAGCACGTCGGGGTTGAGGGTATCGGAGAGGACAAACGTCAGACGCGCCTCCGTTTGTGCCGTTAACGACACCGCCAGCTCATCCAGCCGCGTGCTGGCGGCAAGGATGGCCTGCACATAGCCCAGCACCTGTTCTCCCTGGACCGTTAACACCGGCTGGCGCGCCGAGCGGTCAAACAGTTCGAAACCCAGATCGGCTTCAAGGTTGGCAATGGAGGTGCTGATCGTCGACTGGCTTTTACGCAGCCTGCGCGCGGCAGCAGAGAAAGAGCCTGCCGCAACGGTCTCAACAAATGCGGTAAGAGCTTCAGGTGAATAGCGCATAAACTATCTACTTTATCGATGGATACTATCTTTAATATATCAGCTTTAGCGATAAAAATAGGCTGCATCAATGCCCATACCGGTGAATAAATGAGGTCTACACTATGCAACATCAGGATGCACTCCAACGTAAGCTGCCGGAGCGGATCTTTCATGCTGTCTGTTTCGAAGGGATTGCCACGTCAATTCTCGCCCCCACGGCGGCATGGCTGATGCAGCGCTCGGTGGTGGAGATGGGTGGGTTAACCATTATCCTGGCTACCACCGCCATGCTCTGGAACATTATCTATAACTTCGGCTTCGACCGTTTCTGGCCTGTCCAGCGCGTAAAACGTACGGCAAAAGTGCGCGCGCTGCACGCCCTGGGGTTCGAATGCGGGTTTATTGTAATCGGCGTGTCGATTGTCGCCGCCGTGCTGGGCGTGACCCTGCTTGAGGCATTCACGTTAGAAATTGGTTTCTTCCTGTTCTTCCTGCCATACACCATGTTTTATAACTGGGCATACGATAACCTGCGTGAGAAATTCCTTAAGCGTCGCCAGCAACGACGCGCTCTGGCAGGCTAAACCCCCGCTGGCCGGACGCCTGTTCCGGCCAAACTCCGTCGAAGCAACTGCGCTCTTCAGGCATAACTATGGTAAATTGCACGCCATTCTGATGGTTTGTTAGTTGAAACGTTGCTCTAATGTCGAAAATTTGGTCAAAAGATGAGACTCTCTGGAGTTTCGCTCTCTATGGCACGGCCGTGGGCGCAGGAACGCTGTTCTTGCCCATTCAGCTGGGCTCCGCAGGCGCTATTGTCCTGTTTATCACCGCCCTCGTGGCCTATCCGTTAACCTACTGGCCGCACCGGGCGCTGGCGCAATTTATTCTCTCGTCAAACACAAAAGGTAATGAAGGGATCACCGGCGCCGTCTCCCACTACTATGGTAAGAAGATTGGCAATCTGATCACCACGCTCTATTTCATCGCCTTTTTTGTGGTGGTGCAGATTTATGCGGTGGCCATTACCAACTCGTTAACCGAGCAGCTGGCAAAACACCTGACGGTGGATACCGCCGTTCGCGTGCTGGTCAGCCTGGGGGTGGTGCTGGTATTGAATCTGATTTTCCTGATGGGACGGCATATCACGATAAAAGTGATGGGCTTCCTGGTGTTTCCGCTGATTGCCTATTTCCTGTTTGTCTCGATCTATCTCACCGGAAGCTGGCAGCCCTCGTTGCTCACCAGCCAGATGGCTTTCGATCGCCAAACGCTGCATCAGGTATGGATTTCAATTCCGGTGATGGTGTTTGCCTTTAGCCATACCCCGATTATCTCAACGTTTGCCGTTGACCGTCGCGAGAAGTTTGCCGACGGTGCCATGGATAAATGCAAGAAGATCATGAAGGTGGCGTACCTGATTATCTGCCTGAGCGTGCTGTTCTTTGTCTTCAGCTGCCTGCTCTCTATCCCACCGTCCTATATTATGGTCGCCAAAGAGCAGGGGGTGACGATTCTGTCAGCGCTGTCGATGATGCCGTCTTCCCCAGCCTGGCTCGGAATTTCCGGGATTATCGTGGCGATCGTAGCGATGTCGAAATCGTTCCTCGGCACCTATTTTGGGGTGATTGAAGGGGCGACGGAGATCGTGAAGTCGTCGCTTAATCAGGTGGGGATTAAAAAGAGCCGCGCCTTTAACCGCGCGATTTCCATTATGGGGGTGTCGTTAATCACCTTTGCGGTCTGCTGCATTAACCCGAACGCCATCTCGATGATTTACGCCATCAGCGGCCCGCTTATCGCCATGATCCTGTTTATCATGCCGACGCTGTCGACGTATCTGATCCCTTCCCTGAAACCGTACCGCTCCATTGGCAGCATGCTGACGCTGATCGTCGGCGTGCTGTGCGTGTCGGTGATGTTTGTTGGCTAGACGTACTCGTGCCCGGCGTGCTGCCGGGCGCGTTATTTACGCCCGAATATCGTCATATTCCCGCGTCTTATCAAACTCATGCTTCGCAAACGGGCACAGCGGAATAATTTTGCGGTTCTCACCGCGCATCTTCTCCACCACTTTCGCCACCAGCTGTTTACCGACGCCCTGCCCTTTCAGGCTCTCATCCACATCAGTGTGCTCGATAATGCTCAGGTGCTCGCCGGTCGGCACGAAGACAATCTCTGCGACCTGGTTGCCGTTCTCATCATTCACGTAAAACTTGTTATGGCCTTCCAGAATATCCATGGTTCCTCGCTTATTTTTGGCGATACTTCAGCGCACCGCTCGGGCAGGTATCAATCACGCGTACAACCGTTTCAACGTCCACTTCATCGGGAATGATCCACGGCTTACGTTTCAGATTAAACAGCTTTGCGCTCCCACGCACGCAGTTACCTGAGTGTTTGCAGATCCCGGTATTAAAATAAACGTCAATTTTCTCGCCGGTATAGGCCCGGTAACCCTCATCCAGTAGTTCTTTATCCATGACATTGCCTCTGTAATTATTATCGTGCTGAATGAAGCATAGCCTTACGGGATCCTGATGGCTATAACGCCGAAAACGAAAAGCCAGGTCACAACTCTTTTCTCGCCAGATTGCGTCCGCTATTGGCACATGTCAGGCTCCGCAAATCTCTCACTTTCATAGGGCTAGCACAGGTTGAATGAAACGCAGACTCTCTTTTCAGGTAAAGCTGTTTTTAGCGCTGGTGTGCTTCTCCTGCCTGCTGTTAGTTCTGCTGGGAACGATCCTGTTTCATTTTATTGACCGACAGCTACACCACGATTTGGGCCAGCGCGCCCGGGTTCAGGCCAGTGAAATCGCCCTGATACCGGGTCTGGCGGAAATGGTGGCAGCCAGAGATATCCACGGTATCGCCCGCTTAATACAGCCGCTGCGTGCCGAAAGCGATGCCAGCTATATTGTGATTGGCGATACCCGGGAACAGCACCTTTATCATTCGGAATCACCGGAGCGCATTAATTTACCGATGATTGGAGGGGATAATGCGGAGGTGTTAAAAGGCAAAACCATTATTTCCGTGCGTCAGGGCGGGATTGGAGTGTCGCTGCGCAGCAAAGCGCCAATCTTTAATGCGCAGCATCAGGTAATTGGCATCGTCTCGGTCGGCTATCTGACCTCGTATATCGCCAATATTAACGCCCGCATTCTCTGGCAGGCTGGACTGTACGGTATTGCCCTTCTGCTGTTGCTGTTTATTTTCTCCTGGCTGTTTACCCGCAATCTTAAAAAGCAGATGTTCCGCCTTGAGCCGAAAGATATCGCCCAGCTGGTTTTGCAGCAACGCGCGCTATTAGAAGCCATGTACGAGGGGGTATTTGCCATCAATGAAGAGAAGCAGCTGATTTTAATTAACCGGGCAGCCAGGGAGATGCTCGATATTCATCAAAGTGAGAAAGAACTTATCGGCAAACCGCTGGAAGTCGTTCTGCAGACGTCGCCGGGCTTTTTATCCCAGCGCTACGCCTCGGTAAGCGCTGGTCGCCACGACCAGATCGCAGTGCTTAACCAGCGAGAGGTGATCGTTAACCGCGTGGCGATTGAGGTCGAACCCGGCGTTGAAAGCGGCTGGGTGTACAGCTTTCGCGACAAAAACGACATTAACACCCTCAGCAGCCAACTGAGCCAGATCAAGCGCTATGCGGACAACCTGCGCATTATGCGCCACGAGCAGCTGAACTGGACCGCAACGCTGGTGGGGCTGCTGCAGATGAAACACTATGACGAGGCGATCCGTTACATCCAGATGCAGTCAGAAGGCGCGCAGCGCGTGCTGGATTTTGTCTCCGCCCATTTTGTCTCTCCGGCCCTGTGCGGGCTGCTGTTAGGAAAATACGTCAGCGCGCGCGAAAAAGGCGTTGAACTGCAGTTTGACCCGGCCTGCCAGCTCACCCGCATGCCCCGCACGCTCAACGAAACGGAGCTGATGTCCATTATTGGTAACCTGCTGGATAACGCGGTGGACGCGACCCTTAAGGCACCGGTCCCCGCGCCGGTGGAACTCTACATTTCTGACCGCAACCAGGAGTTGTTGATAGAGGTGGCAGACAGAGGCTGCGGTGTGGATGAGGCGGTGAAGCCACACATTTTCCGCCAGGGGTTCAGCAGCAAACCGGAAAGTGAAAACGACATTGTGGGTACCGAACACGGTATTGGCCTGTTTCTGGTGGCAGGCTATATCAGGAAAGCGGGCGGCAGCATAGAGATCGCCGACAACACGCCGCAGGGCACCATTTTTTCTGTGTTTATTCCCAATGGACAACAGCATGACCCAACCACTTGACGTTGTGATCGTTGAAGATGAACCGCACCTGGCGGAGCTGCATCGCGAGTATATCGAGCAGAATTTTCACTTGCGCGTGGTGGGCATCGCCGCGTCGATTGAGCAGGCATGCAGCCTGATTCGTCAGCATCAGCCGCGGCTTATCCTGCTGGACAACTATCTCCCGGACGGTAAAGGCGTGGAGCTCATCGATAACCCGCTGCTGAAAAGCTATGAATGCTCGGTGATCTTCATCACCGCCGCCAGCGATATGCAGACCTGCAGCCATGCCATGCGCAGCGGCGCGTTTGACTACCTGATCAAGCCCGTCTTTTTCCAGCGCCTGCACGCCTCGCTGGAGCGGTTTATGCGCTTCGTCCACACCGTGCAGCAGGTGAAGGTGGTCGACCAGCACGCGCTGGATCGTCTGTTTAATCTGCCTGCCGCGGAAGCCTCCATTACGCCGTCGACGAAGGGCATTGAACCCCAAACGCTGGAAAGGATTAAACGCCTGTTCGCCGAACATCCCGACAGTGCGATGTCGGTTGAAGAGGTGGTGGAAAACGTGGGGATCAGCAAAACCACGGGGCGTCGCTACCTGGAATACTGCGTGGAGAGCGGGTTAATCATCGTCGAAATGCTGTATGGCAATATTGGTCATCCACGGCGGCTATACCGCAAAGCCGACGATAAACCGTAATCCGAAACCGTTCGCACGCAAACGTTCGCGGATTTTATGGTGTTAATTGCTGAAACGATGGTGACAGTCACACTTCGGAATCATTGCCCGCGCCTCCCTATTGTCGGAGGCGCGCTTTACGCTATGTTGACAATTAGTTCCTCAAATGTAACTAAAAGGTTAACTATAATGTCGAACACGTTCCGAATTTCTCTGCTTACCGCTACCGTACTGTTCTCTGCTTCTGCACTCTCTGCCCTGCCGCAGGGCTATCCTGCTGAGTATCAAAAAGTTGTCGATGCCGCCACCAAAGAGGGCAAGGTGGTGATTTACTCCACCACCGACACCAAAGCCGCCGGGCCGCTGATTGCGGGCTTCGAAAAAACCTACCCGGGCATCAAAGTTGAATACAACGACATGAACAGCACCGAGCTGTACAACCGTTTTATCAGCGAACAGGCCTCCGGTGGCGGTAGCGGCGACGTGGTCTGGAGCTCCTCAATGGACACCGGGCTGAAACTCGCCACCGACTACGCCATGGAGTACAAATCGCCGGAGCAAAGTCAACTGCCGAAATGGGCAGTCTGGAAAGATAAGGCATACGGCACCACCTATGAGCCAGTGGTCTTTATCTACAACAAGCGCCTGATCCCGGCTGGCGACGTGCCGGATTCTCACGCCGCGCTGGCGAAGCTGATTGCCAGCCAGACGGACAAATTCAAGAGCAAAGTCACCACCTACGACATCGAAAAATCGGGTCTTGGCTTTATGCTTTCCGTGCAGGATCACAAGGCCGATCCAAACTACTTTAAAACCCTGGCCGACGTCGCCAAAGGCGGCTTAGCGGTTCAGTCATCAACGGGCACCATGATGGAGAGGGTTTCCTCCGGTGAAAACCTGATCGGCTTTAACATCCTCGGATCCTATGCTGAAGCCCGTGCGAAGAACGATCCTTCTCTCGGCATTTCGTACCCGAAAGATTACACGCTGGTGCTCTCGCGCGTGTCGTTCATCAGCCAGCAGGCGCAAAACAGCAATGCGGCAAAACTGTGGCTGGACTATGTGCTGTCTGAAAAAGGGCAAAGCATTCTGGCCAGTCAGGCGGATATTCCCTCCATCCGTAACGATATCGAAGGCAAAAATGATATTGACGGCCTGACCAAAATCCTCGGTAACGCGCTGAAGCCGATCCCGGTTGATGAAACG
The DNA here is from genome assembly GCF_014982345.1 of Enterobacter cloacae complex sp. P1B. Lineage (NCBI taxonomy): Bacteria > Pseudomonadati > Pseudomonadota > Gammaproteobacteria > Enterobacterales > Enterobacteriaceae > Enterobacter > Enterobacter cloacae complex sp. P1B. The sequence goes on from NZ_JADCLF010000006.1 coordinate 157,969, forward strand.
CTGCTGGAGTACCTGCAGCCGAAAAAACGCCTGGAGTACATCAAAGAGTGGCGTGCAGCCGCCGCCAAATAAGCGTTCGGGCGCGGCGCACGCCGTCGCGCTCCCTGTCGACTGAGTTCGTTTTATTGGGCTGCAACACCAGGGATACCCCATGAATACATTACGCAGAAAGTGGCAAAGCCTGCCGCGCGGCATCGTCGTGCTGATAACCGCTCTGGTTATCTACACGCCGCTGTCATTTATCGTGATACAGAGCTTCCTGTCCGCTCCGTTCTTTTCTCCGGCAAAAGAGTGGAGCCTTGAATCATTTGGCTTTATCTTCACCGACCCTGATTTCTATAAGGCCCTGAGAAGCGGCTTTATTCTCGCCTTCGGGCTGGTCATCATCGCCATTCCGCTGGGTGGCGTACTGGCGTTTCTGATGGTTCGCACCGACCTGCCCGGCCGCCGCCTGATTGAACCGCTGATCCTGGTCCCCATTTTCGTATCGCCGATGGTGCTCGGCTTTGGCTATGTGGTGGCTGCCGGTCCCGTGGGCTTTCTGTCCCTGTGGGCGCAGGAGCTGATCGGCTTTGTGCCGTGGAACATCTACGATATGTCGAGCATCGTGGTCATTGCTGGCCTGACGCACGTGCCGCATGCCTATCTCTATATTTCATCCGCGCTGCGCAGCGTCGGCTCTGATGTGGAAGAAGCCGCGCGCATTGCGGGTGCCTCTCCGCTGCAGGTGATGACCTCCGTCAGCCTGCCGATGGTGCGCCCGTCGATCCTGTACGCCATTGTGCTGCTGTTCTTCCTCGGGCTGGAAGTATTTGGCCTGATGCTGGTGCTCGGCGATCCGGAAGGCAATATGGTGCTGGCAACCTACCTGTACCAGCTGACGAACAAGCTCGGCACGCCTTCCTATCACCTGATGGCGGCGGTTGCCGTGGTGCTGATCTGCATCACCATCCCGCTGGTGATGCTCCAGCGTCGTCTGATGCGCACCGCCAACCGCTTCGTCACGATGAAAGGGAAGGCCTCACAGGCTCGCGCGTTACCGCTGGGCAAATGGCGCTGGGTTGCCGGGGCGGTGGTTGCCTTCTGGCTCACCGTCACCATCGGCGTGCCGCTGCTCGGCGTGGTGCTGCGCGCGTTTATCTCCAACTGGGGTGTGGGCGTTTCGCTTTGGGATGAGCTTTCGCTGAGCACTTTCCGCACCATCTGGGCACAGCCCAACCTGCTGCGCGCCATCGTCAACTCCATGGCAATTGGGGTGATTGGCGGCGCGCTGGCCGTGGCGTGCTACCTGTTCGTCGGGATTGCGATGCACCGTAAACCGGATAACACCACGCGCTTCCTGGACTACAGCGTGCTGGTGCCGCGCGCCGTGCCTGGCCTGCTTGCCGGTCTGGCGTTCCTGTGGGTGTTCCTGTTCCTGCCGATGTGGCTGGACAACTCGCTGAAATCCGGCTGGCTTTCCGGGTTCGCCTGGACCGACTGGATGCGCGAGAACGTCATCGTCTGGCTGCGTTCGCTGCGCAGCACCATTTTCAGCGTCTGGCTGGCCTATACCGTGGTGTGGATGGCTTACGGGCTGAGGCTTATCTCTTCCACGCTGCTGCAGGTGGGGCCAGAGCTTGAAGAAGCCGCGCGCAGCACCGGGGCGACGCGCGGGCAGATCACCCGCCATGTGACCATTCCCCTCTCCCGCTACGGTCTTATTGGTTCGTGGCTGCTGATGTTTCTGATCTTTGAGCGCGAATACTCAACGGGTGTGTATCTGCTTTCCCCCGGCACGGAGACCATCGGTTCAATGCTGGTTTCCCTCTGGGCCGCGGGTGCCATTGATATCGTGGCGGCGCTCTCTTTCATTAACATCCTGCTGGTCGTGGTAGGTCTGGGCATTGCCCTTCGTTTCGGAGTGAAAATACATGATTGAATTAGCGGTTGACGATCTGCACTTAACCTACGGCGACAATCCTGTTTTAAAAGGTGTCTCCATGAACCTGAAGCGCGGCGAAGTGGTCTCCCTGTTAGGCCCCTCCGGCAGCGGTAAAACCACCCTGCTGCGTGCCGTCGCGGGTCTGGAAAAACCGACGCAAGGGTCGATTGTCATTGGCAACAATAAAGTTTACGACGGCACGCCGCGCAGTGAGATCCCGGCAGAAGAGCGTAACCTGGGGCTGGTGTTCCAGTCCTATGCCCTGTGGCCGCACAAAACCGTGTTTGAGAACGTGGCCTATCCGCTCAAGCTGCGTAAAGTTCCGGCCAAAGAGATCCAGCAGCGCGTACAGGACGTGCTGGACCAGCTGGGTCTGGGCCATCTTGGCAAACGTCACCCGCACCAGCTCTCCGGCGGGCAACAGCAGCGCGTGGCGATTGGCCGCGCGCTGGTGTACAACCCACCGGTGATTTTGCTGGACGAGCCGCTTTCCAACCTCGACGCCAAGCTGCGCGAAGAGGCCCGCGTGTTCCTGCGCGAGCTGATTATCAAGCTCGGGTTATCCGCGCTGATGGTGACGCACGACCAGAACGAAGCGATGTCCATCTCCGACCGCATCCTGCTGCTGAACAACGGCAAAATTGAGCAGCAGGGCACGCCGCAGGAGATGTACGGCTCGCCGAAAACGCTGTTTACCGCCGAATTCATGGGCAGCAACAACCGCCTGCACGGCAAGGTCACCGAAGTGCGCGACGGCAGAGCGCGTATCGAGGGGAAAGGATGGGTGCTGTGGGGGCAGGCCGGTGAAGGGGTGCAGAGCGGTGCTGACGCCACGGCGGTGATCCGGGTCGAGCGCGTGGCGGTGGTTGAGGGGCCAGGGGAAAATCAGCTTGAGCTGCCGCTGCTCACCAGCATGTATCTTGGCGACCGCTGGGAGTACCTGTTCCGCACGCCGGGAGATGATTTTGTCATTCGCGCGTACGGGCATGAGGTTCGGGATCCGCAGCACTGCCATCTTTCACTGCCGGAGAAGCATGTTTGGGTGTTCCCGAAAAACTGATAAAAAAGGCTGCGTACTGCAGCCTGTTTTACTTTAACAGCGTGAACAACCGTTTATGTCTACGCCGTTGTTAAACATACCCGCTAAGTTATTTAAAATTAAACAAGTTTACTCTGAAGATCTTCCTGTTGTTTACGATAATGTCCGTTCCGCTTATTAACCCTGAGTTGTCCAATGAAGACACGGTCATTATTACTGGCGCTGTTCAGCCTCAATTTAGTTACCGCCTGCAGCGCATCTCATCCGGATAAGGTTGAACAGATACATCATCTGCAGGTTCCGCTAGTTCTACCGGGAGATAAACCGCCTTCCATTCCGGCCTCGCATATTGCAGCGCTTTATCAGGAGAATAAAGTACAGATAGACAGATTATCGGCACAACTGAAATCAGAGTATTTACAGCACGCTACCGCGAAGGATATTTTTACCGAAGATAGCCCCGTTCAGCCGGTCTACGCCTCGCTGACAAAACTAGAACAGCTTGAAATGATTAATCAGCAATACCTGAAAGACAAAAACGTTACCGGCCTGCAAAAGATTAAACTTGCTCTTGATCCTTTAGTTACTTAAATACCAAAAAGCCCAACTGCTAAGCAGTCGGGCTTTTATCATTGAGAGGCTAACAACGATCAATCGTGCTGTCCAAATCGCCATGTCAGGCCTGCTGTTACGGAGCTTACGTCGCTGCTGACGCCAATCTGGTTGGCATTACCCACATTGCTTACCCATTGATATTCGAGGCGACCAGCCAAATTTTTGTTGAACGCATACTCTGTCCCCACCGCGGCAAGCGGGCGAACGCCTGTATCGAAACGATTGTGACCACTTACATCAGATTCTGCCCGATATGCCATCGCACCGGCGCGCCCATAGATATCCCAGCTGTCGGTCACGGCATAGCTGGCTTTTAAGGACATCTGCAGCCCCTGGCTTTTCATTTGTGCGCCCGCACTATGATTGCCTTTAATCTGCATATTTCCTAAATAATCGTAACCACCTTCTACTGCCAGCCAGGGTGTCATCTGATAGCCAGCGTAAACCCCGCCACCGACGTTATCATGATCGATATTATACTGGCTGGAGCCACTGTTATTATCGCTCGCTTTTGAACCGGTGCTGGCGTCAAAATAGTGTGACCAGCCGAATTTAGCCCCGCTGTACCATGTACCTGTATCCGCAGCTGCAAATGCAGTTGTGGCAGTGAATGCGTTAGCAATAATTAATGCAAAAAGTGTCTTCTTCATACAAATCCCGTTTACTCCGTTGAATAGTTTCAGTGAGCAAACGATATCGACAAACGAGAACAACGTGAAATACTTTTCTGTTTAATTTTAAATTTAGAACGACTCCGGTAAATCTCCCAATTCCATTAAATACCCGCCGCGCTTAAATGCGATATATTGACCTTGCTTAAGGGCTGATAATACGTTGAGAATACTGCTGCGTGAAAGAAGCGTACGATCCTGAATATATTCCAGAATGCTGATTCGCATACGCGCCTCTTCGGGCAATAATACCATTTCCTGCAAATAACTGCGAATCACGGAATAGGTACGTTGCTGCACGACCTGCGCATCACGATAAATGAGATACGCCGTATGATACGACAGCAAGGCCGCAACATCTTCCCAGACGCCCTGTTGACGAAATAGCGTAGCTGCTTCATCTGCATCAGCACGTAAAATGATAGACTCTCTTTCTGCACGTAAAATATGCCCCTGTGTCGGCTGAATCATCTCGGCAATGCCGAACAGATGAGGCTCAAAAACGGTCACCAGGAGCAGACCATCAGATGCCCGCAGCAAAGAAAGCTCACCCTCCTGAAAAAGATACATTTGCTGGTGGCCTTTGTGTTTCCAGGTGATCCGCTTACGCGGCACGAGCTTCACTTTTTCCGCGATCGGCTCAAGGATGGCAGTAAGACGTTCAATAGATTGTTCAGGCCGAACGGGAGGTAAAATATTCATGACATCACCTTTTAGCGTTGGGTAATAGCCATTATAGACTACAGCGGTCATGGCTCAGACAAGTATGAGGGAGAAGTGATATCAGATGGAATAGGATGAGTAAAAAGAAATTTTGTTTATTTTTGAATTTCCCCTCAGAACATTAGTGATATATAACTGATATTTATTGGCACTTGCTTAAAACCATGAAAAACCACGGAGAAAAGACCATTAAAACCTGAATAATCTTGTCTTTTAAGGAAATAGGCCGTTCCGGATTTTGCATTATATATAAATCCTGACCATTCTCATACGAGCCCATACATTCCGGTAATTAATATGAGTAAAATATATTACACATAGATTAATTTATCAGGCTGTTACCCTGATGTAACCTATGTTCGCCATCTCATGCCCCTTTCCATCATGTTATAAAATGCCATAACAGATTAAACTACAATACTGTATTACCTGAAATTAAGGCTTTTTACTACAGGAAGACAGTGTTTCGCCTGTTGTAAAATTGCGAGGCAAATTGCAACGCATACAAAGCTGTGTGACGCAGTGGCACATTAGGATATTTCATGCAGATCCAGTGAAATTATTAGGGTGCTAATATTTTCACTTAACAGATCTGAAACAGCGCTAGGATATTTTCAGCAATGAGATATATGCTTGAGCGAGAAAGAGATCAGCCTCCCAAGCGAGGATGGTATTACCAAGGTTCATTTTGTAACTTTCTGATATTTTCCTAACTCTACAGCATAACCAGATGCATGAGTCCTAACACTAAAAATATTAACATTCGGAATATTTACAGAGCAAATATCTATCAATATTTTTTGGTGAGGCAATGGCATTTTACTCCCAATGAATATGGAATCTATTGCATCATGAGAATATTTATATAACCCAGGATTTTCGGTAATTATTCTACACTCGTATTCATATTCCCAACCAGTGTGTTTAGTATGTATGGCCTGCGTATAAACATTTTTTGAAAGGTCAACCAGATCAAAAAAGTCTACGTTATACATTTCATCTTGGTAGTGAACTTGAGCAATATTAAAATTTGCCTCATTCATTTCTCTTAATGATGACAACAAATACTCTGGCTTGAATTTTATACAGAATCCCTTCATACCATCTGCGTAATGAGACCACATCATAACATTACTAACATGTGATGCATCTACATTTGGTATATCACTTGCTAAACAAAATGCACTGATATTCTGAAAGGCATTGTGAAATCTATTATATGTCGTAGATATTGCCTGCTCTATAGTTTTTTTGAAACCTTCCGGAGACTTTTCGTAATTCCTCCTGATTATTTCTGAAACTGGTTCTGAAAGAACATTTTTAGGGAGTGTATTACCCATATGCTGAAACAATCTTTCTTTATCAAGTTCTATATCTGGGCGCTTAATCAGAAACTGACCTTCGAAAGGATCATTAAAGTCAGCCAATCTTGAAAACCAAGCTTTCCCTTCAGCTAAAGCTGATAATGAGTTTATATTTAATGCTGAAAATTTATAAAAGAAAGGAAAAGGTATTCCCATTTTGTAGTCCTTGTCTCACTTACAATTTCGGACAATAGTCTCGATTCATCAACCCACGACATTATATCCTAAACTATTTGTTTAGGTGTGGGTTAACGATCACATGATGTTTGTGCTATTTATCAGATTTCAAGCAATAGCAGCCATAAAGCCCCGCTAGTGGTACAAGCAACAAGCGGAGCCGTTAGGCGACTACATCAATATTCAGAGAGATCACACCTTATCAGGGTGCTCGTGTACCTTTCGGAGCGTGAGCGAAGCGCTGGCAGAGCCTGCATATCGTGTGCAGGTACGTTTACCACTATACACCTGTTTACGCAGCCAAAAGGCCGCACATCGGGCTTAAATGCGTATGATCAATCTGTTCGGGAGTTATGCCAGGTATGCGGCTTTTTGTTCGTTGTTGTGCTGTCGCGGTAAGAACCAGGAACCACCGCCAGCGTGATGATATGCTCTCTTGTACCACAGACCAATCACGCGACAGGTGCGGGCGTAGAGCAATGGGTAGTTTAAGTTGTACCTGCTAAAGCAGGGCTACGTAACTAACTGATAAGCTATAACTTATTGATTTATCAGGAGGCTGGAGCGGGCGAAGGGAATCGAACCCTCGTATAGAGCTTGGGAAGCTCTCGTTCTACCATTGAACTACGCCCGCTTTGAGGTGCGTAAGGCATTATAGACCTTACGCACCTTCATACAAGCCTCTTCACAACTAACCGGCGATTAAATAATCACTTAGCACTTCGGTTTGCTGCCGGGCGCAGGAAGATAGCGTTGCGGATCGATGGCCGTCGCCTTATAGCGGATCTGGAAGTGCAGCTTCACCGAATCGGTACCGGTACTGCCCATGGTGGCAATCTTCTGCCCCGCCTTAACGTTCTGGCCGTTGTTAACCAGCATCGTGTCGTTATGCGCGTAGGCGGTGATGTAATCTTCGCCATGCTTAATCATGATGAGGTTACCGTAGCCGCGCAGCTGGTTCCCCACATAAACCACCTTCCCTGCCCCGGAGGCATAAACCGGCGTACCGCGCGCAGCGGCGATATCAATACCCTTGTTGCCACCTTCAGAGAGTGAGTAAGGGGCGACCACTTTACCGCTGGCAGGCCAAATCCAGCAGCGCTGTCCAACCGGCGGCCATGACGATTGCGGTACCTGATAGGACGGCGTCACTTTGGCGGTTTTGCCTTTCGATGAGGATTTTTTACCCGAGGACGAACTGCCGTTCACCTTGAGCTTTTGTCCCACTTCGATGGTGTACGGCGGAGAGATGTTATTCAGACGCGCCAGATCCTTCACGCTGGTCCCAGTTGCGCGCGAAATCCGGTACAGCGTATCCCCGCGCTTAACGGTATAGACCGCACCGGAATAGCTCCCCATATCCGACGATTTGCTTCCTGAACAGCCTGTCAGGAATAGCGTCAGCGTCAGGCAAAAGATGGCGATGATGGGGTTTCTCGTCAGGCTTCCTGCAAACAAAACAGATCCTCGGTCAGCGTGAATGGCGCACTATGATACCAGCCCGGAGAGATATGGGTCAGCCCTTTTCCGCTCCTGGAAACAAACCGTTCGTATAAGAATGCAGTATAATGCTTCGGCTGATGGTGCTGAACCACTCGGCATTTTGGCACTGGAGCATCAATGAGTATTCAAGAACACGTTATTTTGGTAAACGACCAGGGAATGGTGATTGGCACTCAGGAAAAATACGCCGCGCACACCACCCAAACCCCTCTGCATCTGGCGTTCTCATCCTGGCTATTTAACGCCGAAGGCGAGTGTCTGGTAACCCGACGCGCACTAAGTAAAAAAGCCTGGCCGGGCGTCTGGACGAATTCTGTCTGCGGTCACCCTCAATCTGGTGAACGGACGGAAGAGGCAATTATCCGTCGCTGCCGCGATGAGATTGGCGCAGAAATTACCGCGATTACGCCTGTTGCCTCAGAATTCCGCTACCGCGAAACGGATCCTTCCGGGATCGTGGAAAACGAGATTTGCCCCGTCTTCGCTGCCCGCGTCACCAGCGAACTGCGAATTAACCATGATGAAGTGATGGCATTTGAATGGGTGACGCTGGAGTCGTTATTCCGCGCGCTGGACGCCGCCCCATGGAGCTTTAGCCCGTGGATGGTGCAGGAAGCAACGGTCGCGCGAGACGCATTGAGAGCGTTCGCTGCGCAATAAAAAAGCCCCTTTCGGGGCTTTTTTAGCAACGTAACGCCTTATTTCACCGGGCGCATTGCCGGGAACAGGATCACGTCACGAATGGTGTGGCTGTTGGTGAACAGCATCACCATACGGTCGATACCAATACCCAGACCTGCGGTTGGCGGCAGGCCATGCTCCAGCGCGGTCACATAGTCTTCATCGAAGAACATCGCTTCGTCATCGCCTGCTGCTTTCGCGTCAACCTGATCCTGGAAACGCTGCGCCTGGTCTTCCGCATCGTTCAGCTCGCTAAAACCGTTGCCGATTTCACGGCCGCCGATGAAGAATTCGAAACGGTCAGTGATTTCCGGGTTCTCGTCATTACGACGCGCCAGCGGAGAGACTTCCGCCGGGTATTCGGTAATGAAGGTCGGCTGAATCAGGTGCGCTTCGGCCACTTCTTCGAAGATCTCGGTCACGATACGGCCCAGACCCCAGCTCTTCTCAACCTTGATGCCGATGCTTTCAGCGATGGCTTTCGCAGAATCGAAGTTATCCAGATCCGCCATGTTGGTTTCCGGACGGTACTTCTTGATCGCTTCGCGCATGGTCAGTTTTTCGAACGGCTTGCCGAAGTCGAAGACTTCTTCACCGTAAGGAACCTGCGTGGTGCCCAGAATGTCCTGCGCCAGGGTACGGAACAGGGATTCGGTCAGCTCGATCAGATCTTTGTAGTCTGCGTACGCCATATAGAGTTCCATCATGGTGAACTCTGGGTTATGGCGAACGGAGATACCTTCGTTACGGAAGTTACGGTTGATTTCAAACACGCGGTCGAAACCACCGACCACCAGACGCTTCAGGTACAGTTCCGGCGCGATACGCAGGTACATGTCCAGGTCCAGGGCGTTGTGATGAGTGATGAACGGACGCGCAGACGCGCCGCCAGGGATCACCTGCATCATCGGGGTTTCCACTTCCATAAAGTCGCGGTTGACCATGAACTGGCGGATACCGGCCATGATCTGGGAGCGAATTTTGAAGGTCTTGCGGGATTCATCGTTAGAGATGAGATCCAGGTAACGCTGACGATAGCGCGCTTCCTGATCCTGCAGGCCGTGGAACTTGTCCGGCAGCGGGCGGAGGGCTTTGGTCAGCAGGCGCAGCTCGGTGCAGTGGATAGACAGTTCACCGGTTTTGGTTTTAAACAGTTTACCTTTCGCGCCCAGGATATCGCCCAGGTCCCACTTTTTGAACTGCTCGTTGTAGATGCCTTCCGGCAGGTCGTCACGGGAAACGTACAGCTGAATACGGCCACCCACGTCCTGCAAGGTCACGAAGGAGGCTTTACCCATGATACGGCGGGTCATCATACGGCCTGCAACGGCCACTTCAATGTTCAGCGCTTCCAGCTCTTCGTTCTCTTTACCGTCGAAGTCAGCGTGCAGTTGGTCTGAGGTGTGGTCACGACGAAAATCGTTCGGGAACGGCACGCCCTGCTCGCGCAGCGCTGCCAGCTTCTCGCGGCGGGTTTTCAGTTCGTTGTTAAGATCGACTACCGCGTCAGCGCCCTGTGCTTGTTGTTCAGACATGTTGGTTCCTCATAACCCTGCTTTCAAACTTGCTTCGATAAATTGGTCCAGGCTGCCGTCCAGCACCGCCTGCGTGTTGCGGGTTTCAACCCCGGTACGCAGGTCTTTGATGCGGGAGTCATCAAGGACGTAAGAACGGATCTGGCTGCCCCAACCGATGTCGGACTTGTTGTCTTCCATCGCCTGTTTCTCAGCATTTTTCTTCTGCATCTCCAGCTCATAAAGCTTCGCTTTCATCTGCTTCATGGCCTGGTCTTTGTTCTTATGCTGGGAACGGTCGTTCTGGCACTGTGTTACCAGCCCGGTTGGAATGTGGGTAATACGCACCGCAGATTCCGTACGGTTAACGTGCTGACCACCCGCGCCGGACGCGCGGTAAACGTCAATACGCAGGTCCGCCGGGTTAATTTCGATATCGATATCTTCGTCAACTTCCGGGTAAACAAACGCGGAGCTGAAGGAAGTATGACGACGGCCACCGGAGTCAAACGGGCTCTTACGCACCAGGCGGTGAACGCCGGTTTCGGTACGCAGCCAGCCGTAGGCGTAGTCGCCAATGATCTTGATAGTGACGGATTTAATACCGGCCACTTCACCTTCAGACTCTTCGATAATTTCGGTTTTGAAGCCGCGCGCTTCCGCCCAACGCAGATACATACGCGTCAGCATGCTGGCCCAGTCCTGCGCTTCGGTACCGCCAGAACCTGCCTGAATATCGAGATAGCAGTCAGCGCTGTCGTATTCGCCGGAGAACATGCGACGGAATTCCAGCTGTGCCAGCTTCTCTTCCAGCCCGTCGAGTTCTGCCACGGCTTCGTTAAAGGTTTCTTCGTCGTCGGCTTCGACGGCCAGCTCCAGCAAACCGGAAACGTCTTCCAGCCCCTGGGCCATTTGATCCAACGTATCTACGATAGCTTCGAGAGAGGAACGCTCTTTACCCAGCGCCTGTGCGCGTTCAGGTTCGTTCCAGACGTCCGGCTGTTCCAGCTCGGCGTTTACTTCTTCAAGACGCTCTTTCTTGGCATCGTAGTCAAAGATACCCCCTAAGAACGTCAGAGCGCTCCGTGAGGTCCTGAATACGGTTTTTTACCGGATTAATTTCAAACATGGTCTGTTTTCTTTTATGGACTTGTCAAAATGCGGTGATAAGAGCGGGATTGTACCGAATCCACGCCCTTTTTTATAGAGATTACTGCCGCTAAATTGGCCAGATATTGTCGATGATGATCTGAAGGGTGCGGTTACCGCGAAACTCGTTGATATCCAGTTTGTACGCCAGCTCGACCTCACGCACGCCGTTGTCCGGCCAGATGGAGGTGTCAACGTTGAAGGCGATGCCGTCCAGCAGCGGTCCGCCGCCAACCGGCTCAACCATCACTTTCAGGTGACGTTCGCCGACGATACGCTGCTGCAGCAGGCGGAATCGCCCGTCGAACAGCGGTTCCGGGAACATCTGCCCCCATGGACCGGCATCGCGCAGCATCTGCGCGACCTCCATCGTCATTTCGTAGACAGACAGCTCACCGTCAGAGACCACTTCGCCCTGCAGCAGCGCCGGGTCAATCCACTCGGTGACCAGCTCGCCAAACAGGCGCTGGAACTCGTCGAACTTTGCCTCTTCCAGCGACAAGCCTGCCGCCATCGCGTGACCGCCAAACTTGATCATCAGACCCGGGTAAAGCGTATCCAGACGCTCCAGCGCATCGCGCATGTGCAGCCCCTGAATCGAACGGCCAGAGCCTTTCAGCGTGCCGTCACCCGCAGGCGCAAACGCGATCACCGGGCGGTGGAAGCGCTCTTTAATGCGCGACGCCAGAATGCCGACCACGCCCTGATGCCACTCGGGGTGGTACATTGCCAGCCCGCCCGGCAGCGTATCGCCACTGCGCTCAAGTTTTTCGCACAGGGTCAGCGCTTCGGCCTGCATCCCCTGCTCAATCTCTTTACGGGTCTGGTTCAGGGCGTCCAGCTCGTTGGCCAGCACGCGCGCTTCACCGATGTTGTCGCACAGCAGCAGCGCCACGCCGACGGACATATCGTCCAGCCTTCCGGCAGCGTTCAGACGCGGCCCGAGGGCAAAGCCCAGGTCGCTTGCCGCCAGCTTAAGCGGATCGCGGTTGGCAATCTCCAGCAGCGCCTTAATTCCGGGACGGCACTTGCCCGCGCGAATACGGCTTAAGCCCTGCCAGGTCAAAATGCGGTTATTGGCATCAAGAGGTACCACGTCCGCCACGGTGCCCAGCGCCACCAGGTCGAGGTATTCGGCCAGGTTTGGAACGGCAATGCCGCGGGATTCGAACCAGCCCTTATCGCGTAAGAGAGTACGCAACGCCAGCATCAGATAAAACGCCACGCCCACGCCGGCGAGGGATTTCGACGGGAAATCGCAGTCGCGCAGGTTGGGGTTAATAATCGCTTCTGCTGCGGGGAGCGTATCGCCGGGCAGGTGATGATCGGTGACCAGCACCGGGATCCCCAAAGCGTGAGCATGATCGACGCCCGCATGGGAGGAGATCCCGTTGTCGACGGTCATGATCATCTGCGCACCGCGGGCATGGGCCTGATCGACCACCTCCGGGCTGAGGCCATAGCCGTCTTCAAAGCGGTTCGGCACCAGATAGGTGACATTATCGCAGCCCAGCGCGCGCAGGCTGAGCACGCTCAGGGCAGTGCTGGTTGCGCCGTCGGCGTCGAAATCCCCTACAACCACAATGCGCGTTCCCTCACGCAGCGCGTTGTAGAGCATTTCGGTAGCTTTCTCGATACCGTTCAGCTGCTGCCAGGGCAGCATCCCTTTCACGCTGCGCTCAAGATCCTCTGCGCGGCGCACGCCGCGGCTGGCGTAGAGGCGCTTTAGCAGCGGCGGGAGATCGTCCGGTAAATCAACGTGTTCAACCGCCTCGCGGCGGCGCAATTTGATGGGGGCTTTCACGCGAATTATTTACCACCAAACTGTTTCTGGTGCGCGTCGAGAAACTCTTTCATCTCTTTCGGTCCCTGATAGCCCGGAACAACATAGCCGTTACTCAGGACAATCGCTGGCGTACCGCTCACACCAAACTGCACGCCCAGCGCGTAGTGGTTAGCAATGTCGATGTCGCAGGAGGCAGGCTTAACGTCTTTACCGTTCATCGCGTCATCAAACGCTTTGTTGCGGTCTTTGGCACACCAGATCGCTTTCATGTCCTGCTCTGGCTTGCTCTGTACGCCTGCGCGCGGGAAGGCCAGGTAACGCACGGTAATGCCCAGCGCGTTATAGTCTTTCATCTGTTCATGCAGCTTGTGGCAGTAGCCACAGGTGATGTCGGTGAAGACGGTAATCACATGTTTTTCCTGCGCCGCTTTATAGACGATCATCTCTTTTTCGAGCGCGTTCAGGTTTTTCATCAGCAGCTGGTTGGTGACGTTCACCGGCTGCGCGCCGCTCACGTCGTACAGCGGTCCCTGAATAAAGTGTTTGCCATCTTCGGTGACGTACAGCACGCCGCTGTTGGTCAGTACGGTTTTCATACCGGCAACCGGCGCAGGCTGGATGTCGCTACTGGTGACGCCAAGCTTAGCCAGAGACTGTTTGATGGCGGCGTCATCCGCATGGGCGAAGCCGGTAAATGAGGCTGCCAGCAGGGTGAACAGCACGAAAGACTTTTTCATAATTGATCCTGTTACAATTTGTCGGCACTCACGCACGAGGGTGGTGCTGTTGGTGTAGCTGCCGCAGGCGTTCCGTCGCGACATGGGTGTAAATTTGCGTCGTTGAAAGATCGCTGTGTCCCAGCAGCATCTGTACCACGCGTAAATCTGCGCCGTGGTTTAACAGATGCGTCGCGAAGGCGTGACGCAATACGTGCGGCGAAAGCTTTTCACTGTCGATACCCGCCAGTGTGGCGTAATGCTTGATGCGATGCCAGAACGTTTGTCGCGTCATCTGCTGCGCGCGCTGGCTCGGAAACAGGACGTCGATAGACGCGCCATTGAGCAGCCAGGGGCGGCCATGCTCAAGATACGTCTCCAGCCAGTAAACCGCCTCTTCTCCCAGCGGAACCAGCCTTTCCTTGTTTCCTTTACCGATGACGCGCACCACGCCCTGACGCAGGCTAATGTCGCTCATCGTCAGGCCAACCAGTTCCGAAACGCGCAAGCCGGTAGCATACAATAGCTCAAGCATGGCTTTATCGCGTAACTCCAGCGGCAGGTCAACAGCCGGTGACTGTAATAATCTCTCAACTTGTGCTTCGCTGAGATCTTTCGGCAGCCGCTGCGGGAGTTTCGGGGACGCCAGCAGCGCGCTGGGATCGTCTTCGCGAATCTTCTCCCGATAAAGATGCTGGAAAAGCCGACGCATGGCGCTGAGCAAGCGTGCAGAGCTGGTGGCTTTGTACCCCCCTTCTACGCGTTCAGCGAGCAGCGCCTGCAGGTCGTCGCTTTGCGCGCTCGCAAGCGATAGCTCCCGACGCGCCAGCCACTCCACCAGCATGGTGAGATCGCGCCGGTAGGCACTGAGGGTATTCTCGGCCAGATTTTTCTCCAGCCACAGCGCGTCGAGAAACTGTTCAACGAGTGCGAGATCCTTTTCCACATCAGCCCCTTTGATTTTGCAGTCAGGCCATTATGCCTGATTGCGACCGGTTTCTGGTACACTACGCGCAAAGTCATAGCAAGAATTGAGATAGTTACGCGATGAATATTGGTCTGTTCTATGGTTCCAGCACCTGCTACACCGAAATGGCTGCGGAGAAAATTCGCGACATCATTGGCCCGGAACTGGTGACGTTGCATAACCTGAAAGATGACTCGGTCGCCTTGATGGAGCAGTACGATGTGCTGATTCTGGGCATCCCAACCTGGGACTTTGGTGAGATACAGGAAGACTGGGAAGCCATCTGGGATCAGCTCGATTCAGTCAATTTCGACGGTAAAATTATTGCGATGTACGGCATGGGTGACCAGTTAGGCTACGGCGAATGGTTCCTGGACGCACTCGGCATGCTGCACGACAAGCTGGCACCAAAAGGGGCGGCGTTTATTGGCTACTGGCCAACCGAAGGGTATGAATTCACCAGTAAAAAGCCGATTATTGCCGACGGCGAGCTGTTTGTCGGGCTCGCGCTGGATGAAACCAATCAGTACGATCTCAGCGACGAGCGCCTGCAGGCCTGGTGCGAGCAGATCCTCGGCGAAATGGCAGAAAAATTCAGCTAACGCGCGTTACTCCTGCGTCGGCTGTTGCAGCAACATCCGGCGCAGATCCCGCCATTCTGATGCGTCCATACTGTCCGCCGCCAGCCACAGGTGCTGGCAACGTCCGCCCCCCACTTTGCGTAACCGTAACATCATCCCGGCGTTAAGCATCCAGGGTACACCGAGAATATCCCACTCTTTTCCCTGCCAGCGCAGGCGGGAATCCATCAGCAGCTTAATCTCGCCCTGACGCGCGTTAATGCGACGCTGGCTGCGTACGCTGTCAAAAACAACAAACGAAAGTAATAGCAGCCACAGCGGCGTATAGCTGAGCGGCCACGGCATGAGTAAAACGATGGCCGCAACCAGCCCGTGGAGCAATAAAGACATCCACTGCGAGCGCCACGAGACGCGAAGATCAGATTGCCACAGGACCACGTTCCCGATTCCGTGTTTGAATTAATTGCACCATCCGTTGCAACTCGGTGTCGGCGGGTTTGCCGTGGTTCATCAGCCAGTTGAATAAATCCGGATCGTCAGACTCAAGCAGGCGAACAAACAGACGCTTATCATCATCGCTTAAGCTGTCGTACTCATATTCGAAGAAAGGCATGATGGAAATATCAAGTTCACGCATTCCGCGTCGGCATGCCCAGTGAATACGGGCCTTGTTGTTAATATCCATGTTCAGTTTCCTGCATTACGTTTGGCACAGTCGGTACCCCGTTTTCTGTTCTTAATTTCTCTACGGGGACACCAGCTAGTGTAACGTGTTTTTGACCGTTTCATTACTGGAATATTGCGTTTGACGAGCAGGCTTCCAGAATTATCCCTACATAGACAGCGGATTACACTATTTTGCGTAGCGTTACGCATAACCCGTTTATGGCACAAATGGTCTGCTGAAAGCGCTTGCAATGCCTGCAGGCTCTTTTACCATTAGGCATTATCAAAGCGTTAAGCAATTCAGGATACCGTTATGGCCTTTACACCATTTTCTCCGCGCCAGCCCGCCGCCTCTGCGCGTCTGCCGCTGACGCTTATTTCTCTTGATGACTGGGCGCTGGCAACCCTCTCCGGCGCCGACGCCGAAAAATACTTGCAGGGTCAGGTGACTGCGGATGTTGCGCAGTTGACTGAACACCAGCATCTGCTGGCCGCGCACTGCGATCCTAAGGGCAAAATGTGGAGCAACCTGCGTCTCTTCCGCCGTCAGGACGGTTTTGCCTTTATTGAGCGCCGTAGCCTGCGCGATGCGCAGCTCAAAGAACTGAAAAAATACGCGGTCTTTTCCAAAGTCACCATCGCCCCGGACGACGAACATGTTCTGCTGGGCGTGGCGGGCTTCCAGGCGCGTGCGGCGCTGAAAAACCTGTTTGCTGAACTGCCGGATGCAGAAAAACAGGTGGTCAGCGAGGGCGCGACTTCCATCCTGTGGTTTGAACACCCGGCAGAGCGCTTCCTGTTAGTCACGGATGCCGCAACAGCCGAACGCGTGACCGAGTCGCTGCGCGGCGAAGCGCAGCTCAACAACAGCCAGCAGTGGCTGGCGCTGAACATCGAAGCGGGTCTGCCTGTAATTGACGCAGCCAACAGCGCGCAGTTTATTCCTCAGGCAACTAACCTGCAGGCGCTGGGGGGCATCAGCTTTAAAAAAGGCTGCTACACCGGTCAGGAAATGGTCGCGCGTGCAAAATTCCGTGGGGCAAACAAACGCGCGTTGTGGACACTGGCAGGCCATGCCAGCCGCGTACCGGAAGCAGGAGAAGACTTAGAACTGAAGATGGGCGACAACTGGCGCCGCACCGGTACCGTGTTAGCCGCAGTCCAGCTGGACGATGGCCGTCTTTTGGTACAGGCTGTAATGAACAACGACATGGAAGCGGACAGCGTGTTCCGTGTGCGCGACGACGCGAATACGTTGAGTATTGAGCCGCTACCGTATTCACTGGAAGAGTGATGCTCTATCGCCCGGTGGCGCTGCGCTTACCGGGCCTACGGGTGCAAATCCAGGTCGGGTAAGGCGAAGCCGCCACCCGACAACAAACTAAACCTGCCCCACGTACAAATAAATCGCCAAAAAATGGCACACGCTGCCGCCCAGCACAAAGCCGTGCCAGATGGCATGGTTGTATGGGATGCGCTTGCAGACGTAGAAAATAACGCCCAGCGAGTAGACCACACCGCCCACCGCCAGCAGCGTGACGCCCCCTACTGCCAGCTTAATCGCCAACTGATACACCACAATCAGCGACAGCCAGCCCATCGTCAGATAGGTGACCAGCGACAACACTTTAAACCGGTGCGCAATGGTCAGCTTAAACAGGATCCCCAGCAGCGCCAGGCTCCAGATAACAATCATCAGGCCGCGCGACAGCGGTGAGTTTAGCCCCACCAGCAGGAAAGGCGTATAGGTACCCGCAATCAGCAGATAGATAGCGCAGTGGTCAAATTTCTTAAGCCATATTTTGGCCCGCTGATGCGGAATCGCGTGATAGAGCGTCGAGGCCAGGAACAGCAGGATCATACTTCCGCCATACAGGCTATAGCTGGTAATAGCCATCGCGCTGGCATTGGTATCCACCGCCTGTACCAGCAATAACACTAAACCGACAATCCCAAACACCAGGCCAATGCCGTGGCTGATGCTGTTGGCTACTTCCTCAGCCAGCGAATATCCCTGTGCGATTAATGGTCTGCTCGCCATACTAAACTCCGGGAAAACTAAAGATGATTATTCATCGCATGACTATGCTAACTGAGAATGATTCCAGTGAACACCTGTTAGCTAAAATAATTTTAACGTAAATTTTTATAATAAAAATCAAAAACATAAACGAACAATTCACCTGACATTTGTTCACATAAAAATTTAAGCTTTACTAATCAATGGCATAAAATTGGCTCCTGCCGTCTGGCTGCATGATATGATGGATAAATGAGGTCTGAATGAGAGTTTTGCCACTGTGAGTATGTTCACCCACTCCGCCATTGCCAGTCTCAATAACCTGGAAATGATGGTCTACAACTATGTCATCAAAAACCGGGACAAAGTGATGTACATGACCATCCGCGAGCTGGCGGATGCGGCCGGCGTCTCAACCACCACTATCCTGCGCTTTTGCCGCAAGCTCAACTGCGAAGGGTATTCTGAATTTCGCGTGCGCTTTAAGCTCTATCTTGAGCAGAACGAGCCCCAGCAGGCGAATTTCGGCGCCAGCGAAATTATCAGCTTCTTTAAAAGCGTGAATAATGAAGAGTTCGACGCGCTATTAAATGACGCGGTAAATATCATTTTGTCTTCCGAGCGAATTATATTTGTCGGGGCGGGCACGTCAGGCTCTTTGGCCAAATATGGCGCACGCTTCTTTTCAAATATTGGTAAATTCAGTAATCATATTGATGACCCTTATTTCCCGGTCACCAATGATATGGCGAAAAATGCGCTGGCGATTGTGCTCTCCGTCTCGGGCGAAACCGAGGAGATCCTGCGCTTCGCCAGCCAGTTCAGCCTGCATCACTGCAAGGTGCTCTCTATCACCAGCCACGAGCACTCGCGCCTGGCAAAACTGGCGGACTTTAATCTCTCCTGGCACGTTCCCCAGACGCGAATTGGCGGCGTCTACGATATCACCACGCAAATTCCCGTCATTTATATTCTGGAATCTCTCGGACGCAAGCTGGCGAAAAAACTGACGGAATAAAACACCCTGTTTTTTCGATGTGACAAATCACAATTTTCGCAAATTGTTATATCGTGACATTCAATTTCGCTTTGCTAGACTCAATGCCAATAAGCCATTTATTGAGAATAGCAGCGATGAAAAAAATAACCTTACCGAAAGATTTTTTATGGGGCGGCGCGGTTGCCGCTCATCAGGTTGAAGGCGGCTGGAACAAAGGCGGCAAAGGGCCAAGCATTTGCGACGTGCTGACCGGCGGCGCACACGGCGTGCCCCGCGAAATCACGCAGGAGGTGGTGCCGGGTAAATACTACCCAAACCACGAAGCTATCGACTTCCACGGCCACTATAAAGAAGACATCAAGCTATTTGCCGAGATGGGCTTCAAGTGTTTCCGTACCTCTATCGCCTGGACGCGCATCTTCCCGAAAGGTGACGAAACGCAGCCAAACGAAGAAGGGCTGAAGTTTTACGACGACATGTTCGATGAGCTGCTGAAGTACAACATCGAACCGGTGATCACCCTCTCCCACTTCGAAATGCCGCTGCACCTGGTGCAGGAGTATGGTAGCTGGACCAACCGCAAAGTGGTCGATTTCTTCGTGCGCTTCGCGGAAGTGGTGTTTGAGCGCTACAAGCACAAGGTCAAATACTGGATGACCTTCAACGAAATCAACAACCAGCGCAACTGGCGCGCCCCGCTGTTCGGCTACTGCTGCTCGGGCGTGGTCTACACCGAACATGACAACCCGGAAGAGACCATGTACCAGGTGCTGCACCACCAGTTTGTGGCCAGCGCCCTGGCGGTGAAAGCCGCGCGCCGCATCAACCCGGAGATGAAAGTCGGCTGCATGCTGGCGATGGTGGCGCTCTATCCGTTCTCCTGCAAGCCTGAAGACGTGATGTTCGCCCAGGAATCCATGCGCGAGCGCTATGTCTTTACCGACGTCCAGCTGCGTGGTTACTACCCGTCCTACGTGCTGAACGAGTGGGAGCGCCGCGGCTTTTCCATCAAAATGGAGGCGGGCGACGAGCAGATCCTGCGTGAAGGTACCTGCGACTACTTAGGCTTCAGCTACTACATGACCAACGCGGTGAAAGCGGAAGGCGGCACAGGTGACGCCATTTCCGGCTTTGAAGGCAGCGTGCCGAACCCGCACGTGAAGGCGTCCGACTGGGGCTGGCAGATTGACCCGGTGGGCCTGCGTTATTCCCTGTGCGAACTGTACGAGCGTTATCAGAAGCCGCTGTTTATCGTTGAGAACGGTTTCGGTGCCTACGACAAGGTGGAAGAAGACGGCAGCATCAACGATGACTATCGCATCGACTACCTGCGTGCCCACGTGGAAGAGATGATCAAAGCCGTCACGCATGATGGCGTGGATCTGATGGGCTATACGCCGTGGGGCTGCATCGACTGCGTGTCGTTCACCACTGGTCAGTACAGCAAGCGCTACGGCTTTATCTACGTCAACAAGCACGACGACGGCACGGGCGACATGTCGCGCTCCCGTAAGAAGAGCTTCGAGTGGTATAAAGGCGTGATTGCCAGCAACGGCGAGAAACTTTAACGCCGGGCGCCTAACCCTCTCCCTTTGGGGAGAGGGTTAGGGTGAGGGGTTTACTTCCCGCCAGCCAGCTCGATAAAACTGCCCGTCACGTAAGACGCCTTCTCGCTCAGCAGCCAGACAATCGCCTGCGCCACCTCTTCCGGCTGGCCGCCGCGCTGCATCGGCAGTAACGATTTCACGCGATCCACTCGCCCCGGCTCTCCGCCGGAAGCATGGATATCGGTATAAATCAGCCCAGGCCGCACGCAGTTCACGCGGATACCCTGCGCCGCCACCTCCAGCGATAGCCCGGTTGTTAGCGAATCAACCGCGCCTTTGGAAGCAGCGTAATCGACATATTCACCCGGCGCGCCCAGACGAGACGCGGCGGAAGAGACATTCACAATCGCCCCGCCCTTGCCGCCATGCTTGATGGACATGCGTTTCACCGCTTCACGACAGCAGAGAAAGTAACCCGTGACGTTGGTCGCCAGCACGCGGTTAATGCGCTCTGCGGACAGATTCTCAATGGTGGATTGCTCAAACAGAATGCCTGCATTATTGACCAGCGCGCGAAGCGGCTCACCTTCACGATCGATGCTGTCAAACATCGCCAGCACCTGAGCTTCATCGCTGATGTCCGCACGCACGGCAAACGCTTTACCGCCGGCCTCAACGATCTGATTGATAACGTCCGTCGCGGCTTTAATGTTGTGGTGATAGTTCACCGCCACGGTGTAGCCTTCACGTGCCAGCTGCAGCGCGGTGGCTTTCCCAATGCCCCGGCTCGCGCCGGTGACCAGTGCAATTGCCATTCACAACCTCCAGATAAAAAAAAGCCGGGTGGCGCTTACGCTTACCCGGCCTACAGTATGGCAAATAATTACTGGTATTCGCTCATCGGCACGCAGGAGCAGAACAGATTACGGTCGCCGTAAACGTCATCAAGACGCTTCACAGTCGGCCAGTATTTGTTTGCCACGCCCGCCGGGAAGACGGCCAGCTCGCGGGAGTAACCGTGGTTCCACTCTGCCACCATCTCGTGCTGGGTGTGCGGGGCGTTGACCAGCGGGTTATCTTCCAGCGTCCATTCGCCGTCCTGCACGCGGTCGATCTCCATGCGGATGGCCAGCATCGCGTCGATAAAGCGGTCCAGCTCGGCTTTGCTTTCAGACTCGGTCGGCTCCACCATCAGCGTCCCCGCAACCGGGAACGACATGGTTGGCGCGTGGAAGCCGTAGTCGATCAGACGCTTGGCGATATCCAGCTCGCTGATGCCGGTCTGCTCTTTCAGCGGACGAATATCCAGAATGCACTCGTGCGCCACGCGACCGTCGCGGCCGGTATAGAGCACCGGGAAGGCGGACTTCAGGCGAGTCGCAATGTAGTTGGCGTTCAGAATAGCCACCTGGCTCGCCTGCTTCAGCCCTTCCGCGCCCATCATGCGGATGTACATCCAGCTGATTGGCAGGATTGATGCGCTACCGAACGGTGCCGCAGAGACCGCGCCCTGACGGGTCAGCATGCCTTCAATCTGCACCACGCTGTGGCCCGGCACAAACGGCGCCAGGTGCGCTTTCACGCCGATTGGTCCCATGCCCGGGCCGCCACCACCGTGCGGAATGCAGAAGGTTTTATGCAGGTTCAGGTGCGACACGTCCGCGCCGATAAAGCCCGGAGAGGTAATGCCCACCTGAGCGTTCATGTTCGCGCCGTCGAGGTATACCTGACCGCCAAACTGGTGCACCACTTCGCACACTTCACGGATGGTCTCTTCGTACACGCCGTGGGTGGACGGGTAGGTCACCATGATGCAGGAGAGCTTGTCGCCCGCCTGCTCGGCTTTCGCACGCAGGTCGGCCAAATCGATGTTGCCGTTCTTATCGCACGCGACCACCACCACTTCCATGCCCGCCATCTGGGCTGAGGCCGGGTTGGTGCCGTGGGCGGAGCTTGGGATCAGGCAGATATCGCGGTGGCCTTCGTTACGGCTTTCGTGATAGTGACGGATCGCCAACAGGCCCGCGTATTCACCCTGCGCGCCGGAGTTCGGCTGCATGCAGAGCGCGTCGTAACCGGTCAGCTTCACCAGCCAGTCTGAAAGCTGGTTGATCATCATGTGATAGCCTTCCGCCTGTTCTGGCGGGCAGAACGGGTGCAGTTCGGAGAATTCAGGCCAGGTAATCGGGATCATCTCTGCCGCGGCGTTCAGCTTCATGGTGCAGGAGCCCAGCGGGATCATCGCCTGGTTCAACGCCAGATCTTTGCGCTCCAGAGAGTGCATATAGCGCATCATCTCGGTTTCGCTGTGATAGCGATTGAACACCGGGTGAGTCAGGATCGCGTCATTGCGCAGCATGCTTTCCTGAATGGAGCGGCTGTCGAGCGCGACCTCTTTGTCGAGCGTATCAACGTCCAGACCGTGTGCGTCGCCCAGCAACACGCTGAACAGGCTCAGGATATCGTCGCGAGTGGTGCTTTCATCCAGCGTAATGCCGACCGCGTTGTGGATGTCGCTGCGCAGGTTGATTTCTGCTGCATTCGCGCGCGCCAGCACGGCGGCTTTGTCTGCCACTTCCACGCACAGGGTGTCGAAGTAGTGTGCGTGGCGCAGCTTGAGGCCCTTCTGCTGCAGGCCGCAGGCCAGAATATCAGCCAGGCGGTGAATGCGGCTGGCAATGCGCTTCAGGCCAGCCGGACCGTGGAATACCGCATACAGGCTGGCGATGTTTGCCAGCAGTACCTGGGAAGTACAGATGTTGGAGTTCGCTTTCTCGCGGCGGATATGCTGCTCGCGGGTCTGCATCGCCATGCGCAACGCGGTATTACCGGCAGCATCTTTTGACACGCCAATGATACGGCCTGGCATGGAACGTTTGAATTCATCTTTCGCGCCGAAGAACGCCGCGTGCGGGCCGCCGTAGCCCATCGGCACGCCGAAGCGCTGCGCGGAGCCGAATACAATATCCGCGCCCTGTTTGCCCGGCGCCGTCAGCAGCACCAGCGCCATAAAATCGGCGGCAACGCTGACAACCACTTTGCGGGATTTCAGCTCGGCAATCAGCGCGCCGTAGTCGTGAACTTCGCCGGTGGTACCCACCTGCTGCAGCAGCACGCCGAAGACGTCCTGGTGATCCAGCACTTTGTCGGCGTCGTCGACGATCACCTCAAAACCGAAGGTTTCTGCACGGGTGCGCACCACGTCCAGCGTCTGGGGATGCACGTCCGCCGCCACGAAGAAGCGGTTAGCATTTTTCAGCTTGCTTACGCGTTTTGCCATCGCCATCGCTTCGGCAGCGGCGGTCGCTTCATCCAGCAGAGAGGCGGAAGCGATATCCATACCGGTCAGATCCAGCGTCACCTGCTGGAAGTTCAGCAGCGCTTCCAGACGCCCCTGGGAGACTTCTGGCTGATAAGGGGTGTAAGCGGTGTACCAGCCCGGGTTTTCCAGCATGTTACGCAGGATAACTGGCGGTAACTGCACGTTGGTGTAGCCCATGCCAATGTAAGACTTATAGCGCTTGTTGAGGCCTGCAATAGCCTTCAGCTCCGCCAGCGCGGCGAACTCCGTGGTGGCTTCCCCAACCTGAGGCGGCGTGGCAAGCTGGATGTCTTTTGGCACAATCTGGCCGATCAGTGCGTCTAATGAATCCGCGCCAACCGTCTTCAGCATCTCCTGCTGTTGCTGAGCATCCGGCCCAATGTGACGTTCAATGAAGGCGCCACGGTTTTCAAGCTGGCTTAAAGTCTGTGTCATGAGCGATGGTTCCTGATACGTGCAGTGAATCGTAGTTATCTGTAACGCTGTTGCCCGGTGGCGCTACCGCTTAGCGGGCCCTGTAAGGCGGATAAGCGCAGCGCCATCCGGCACAACGTTATTCGTCTTCCAGTAGTGCTTCGTACGCGGTTGCATCCAGCAGCGCGGCAACTTGCGATTCGTCGCTGGCTTTGATCTTGAAGATCCAGCCGCCTTCATAAGGCTCGCTGTTGACCAGCTCTGGCGAGTCGCTCAGCGCATCGTTGACCGCAACAATCTCACCGCTTACCGGTGCGTAGATGTCTGATGCCGCTTTTACGGACTCCGCCACGGCGCAGTCGTCGCCCGCGCTAACGGTCGTGCCCACGTCAGGCAGGTCAACAAACACCATGTCGCCCAGCAGCTCTTGCGCGTGCTCGGTGATCCCTACGGTGTAAGTGCCGTCCGCCTCTTTGCGCAGCCACTCGTGTTCTTTGCTGTATTTCAGTTCTGCTGGCACATTGCTCATTGAAGTTCTCCTGATAAAAATAGTTAGGCGACCGGCTTACCGGCGCGAACAAAAATCGGTTTGGTCACGTGGACCGGCATTTCGCGGTTGCGGATTTGCACTACCGCCGTGTCGCCAATGCCTGCCGGCACGCGTGCCAGTGCAATACTGTAGCCCAGCGTCGGTGAGAAGGTTCCGCTGGTGATCACGCCTTCACGATGATTGCCGTCAGCATCGGTAAAGCGCACCGACAGCTCGCCGCGCAGCACGCCTTTTTCCTTCATCACCAGTCCCACCAGCTGTTCGGTG
Organism: Enterobacter cloacae complex sp. P1B; assembly: GCF_014982345.1. NCBI lineage: Bacteria > Pseudomonadati > Pseudomonadota > Gammaproteobacteria > Enterobacterales > Enterobacteriaceae > Enterobacter > Enterobacter cloacae complex sp. P1B. The sequence continues at coordinate 183,165 of NZ_JADCLF010000006.1, forward strand.
CCCTTCTCGCGCTGCATCTCCAGCGCTTCACGGCCAATAAAATCACGGTCAGCCGGTTCCCACGCGATGGTCCAGCCCATGTTGGCCGCCAGCGGAGAGACGCCTTCATCCATTTCCTGACCGTAGAGGTTCATGCCCGCTTCCAGACGCAGCGTATCGCGCGCGCCCAGGCCCGCAGGCTTCACGCCCGCTTCTACCAGCGCACGCCAGAAATCGGCAGCTTTCTCGTTCGGCATCGCAATTTCGTAACCCGCTTCACCGGTATAGCCGGTGGTGGCAATAAACAGCTCCCCCGCCTGCACGCCGAAGAACGGCTTCATGCCTTCGGTGGCGGTGCGCTGCTCGTCGCTGAACAGAGACGCGGCTTTTGCCTGCGCGTTCGGCCCCTGCACGGCGATCAGCGACAGATCGTCACGGACGGTGATGTCGATGGCATAAGGTTCGGCGTGTTGAGTGATCCAGGAGAGGTCTTTTTCGCGGGTGGCGGAGTTTACAACGAGGCGGAAGAAATCTTCAGTGAAGTAGTAGACGATAAGGTCATCAATCACGCCGCCCGAGGCATTCAGCATGCCGGTATAGAGCGCTTTACCCGGCGTCTTCAGTTTGGCGACGTCGTTTGCCAGCAGATAACGCAAAAACTCCCGGGTGCGGCTACCGCGCAGATCGACAATCGTCATGTGGGACACGTCGAACATACCGGCATCGGTGCGCACCGCGTGGTGCTCATCAATCTGCGAGCCGTAGTGCAGCGGCATCATCCAGCCATGGAAGTCCACCATGCGGGCGCCGCATAACACGTGCTGTTCGTACAAAGGAGTCTGTTGAGCCATCTTGTCCTCGTTGAAAAATTCACCGTGAAACCCGGTATCGGCCTCGTTCCCGAATGCCGACGCAAACGTTCTCTTTTACCTGAACTTACCACCGAAACCGGCGGTTAACCATAAGGTAAAACGGGTCATCACATTAGCTTATGACCAAAAAACGCTGAAAAGCCTACAGAGTTATTCACTGGAAAAATGCGATTAACCCCGCACAAAATTAACAATGATCTAACAGGATTTAGCACATGGTGATATTTCGTGCGGAAAAACGGGCCGAATTTCCGTCACGTAAAAATCACGACATGAGAATAACTAATGCGAAAAATGGCGTGGAATTAGAATATTTCAAACGAGGGGATTTTCCCGGCGCAGAGGCCGGGAAAATAAAGTGTGACGGGGATCGAGGTTAGCGTAACCAGTCGGGAAGATCGTTAAGACCCATTGCCTGACGAAGAAGTTGAGGTTTGACACCGGGAAGGGTGTCGGCCAGCTTGAGGCCGACATCGCGCAGCAATTTTTTCGCCGGATTTGCCCCGGCAAACAGCTCGCGGAAGCCCTGCATTCCTGCCAGCATCATCGCCGCACTGTGCTTGCGGCTGCGCTCGTAGCGACGCAGATACAGATGCTGGCCGATATCTTTACCTTCACGGTGCAGGCGACGCAGTTCTTCCACCAGTTCCGCCGCGTCCATAAAGCCGAGGTTAACGCCCTGCCCGGCCAGCGGATGAATGGTATGGGCCGCATCCCCCACCAGCGCCAGGCGGTGCGCCGCAAACTGACGCGCGTAGCGGCCGGTTAACGGGAAAACCAGCCGCTCGCTTTCAAGCGTGCACAGGCCAAGGCGGTTATCAAACGCCACGCACAGCGCCTGGTTAAACGCCTCCGGCGTCGCCTCCTGCATCTGCTGGGCTTTCTCCGGCACCAGGGACCAGACAATCGAACACAGGTGCGGATCGGCAAGCGGCAGGAACGCCAGTATGCCGTCGTTGTGGAAAATCTGCCGCGCAACGCCGCCGTGCGGCTCTTCAGTACGGATCGTTGCCACCATCGCATGATGGCGGTAATCCCAGTACGTCAGCGGGATATCAGCCTTGTTGCGCAGCCAGGAGTTAGCGCCGTCGGCACCGACCACCAGACGCGCGGTCAGCATGTCGCCGCTTTGCAGGGTGATAAACGCCTCGTTTTCGCCCCATGCCACCTGCTGGATCTGCGCAGGCGCAACCAGCGTCACGTCGCTGCACTGCTCTGCTTTCTGCCACAGCGCGTGGTGGATCACCGCGTTTTCAACGATGTGCCCCAGATGGCTATAGCCCATGCTTTCATCATCAAAGGCTATATGGCCAAAGCTGTCCTTGTCCCACACTTCCATGCCGTGATAGCAGCTGGCGCGCTGGGCGACGATATCTGACCAGACGCCGAGACGCGTCAAAAGCTTTTCGCTGGCCGCGTTAATCGCCGACACGCGGAGTTCCGGCGGGGCATCAAATGCGACAGGCTGGGGCTGCTTTTGCTCCAGCACGGCCACGCGCAGGCCGCTGCCCTGTAATCCACAGGCCAGCGCCAGCCCAACCATTCCGCCGCCAACGATGGCAACATCAACATTTTGCACAGTGATAACTCCTTAACGCGCGACCCAACCCAGGGTCCGCTGCGCCAGCACGTCACGTGCCGGAATGAACAGTTCCATCGCCATCAGCCCGAGGTTGCGACCAACAACCAGCGGCGCCCAGCGATTGGCAAAGAGATGGACTAAACCATCGGTGACGCCAATCGTCGCCTCTTTATCGGCCTGACGTCGCGTCTGGTAATGGCTTAGCACCGGGTAAGCGCCACAGTCTTTTTGTTCGCTCCACGCCTGCGAAAGCGTTTCGGCCAGGCTCATCACATCCCGCAGGCCGAGGTTAAAGCCCTGCCCGGCGATGGGGTGGAGGGTTTGCGCCGCGTTGCCGACCAGCGCCACGCGGTGAGAAACAGACTGTGACGCCGTGGTTAACGACAGCGGATAGACCGCACGTTTCCCGGCATGGGTAATACGCCCCAGCCGCCAGCCAAAGGCTTTCTGCAGCTCGGTACAAAAACGTTCGTCGGACCAGGATTTAACCTCTTCGGCCTTTTCCTGCGGGTGGCACCAGACCAGCGAGCAGCGCCCGTCCGTCATCGGCAGCATCGCCAGCGGGCCGTGCTGGGTGAAGCGCTCAAACGCCCGGCCGTTGTGTTCTGCTGCGGTCGAGACGTTCGCGATGACCGCGACCTGCCCGTAAGGCTGCTGCCGCCACTCTACGCCGCACTGGGTGCCGAGCGCCGAGCGCGACCCGTCAGCCGCCACCAGAAGCTGTCCGTCAAGCACGGTGCCATTGTCCAGCGTTACGCTGACCGCGTCTTCACGGCGGGTGAAGCTGGCAACGCGTGCCGGGCAGTGCAACGTGACGCCCGGCGCGTCCTGCAACAGGCGGAACAGGCGCAGGCCAATATCGTGCAGTTCAACGACCTGACCCAGCGCGTCAATACGGTAATCATGGGCATCCAGCGTCACAAACCCGGCATGACCGCGATCGCTCACGTGCACGGTATTAATGGCGGTAGCGCATTCGGCGATGGCCTGCCAGATGCCAATGCGGGATAGCTGCTGGCAGGTGCCCTGCGCCAGGGCAATGGCGCGGGAATCAAACCCAGGGTGATTCTTCGCCTGCGGCGCGACGGCTTCAACCAGATGCACCGGAAGCTGCCCCTTCGTCAAATGCGAGATGGCTAACGCCAGCGTGGCGCCGGTCATGCCGCCGCCAACGATAATCACGCTCATACGCGCGCCGCTGCCATCAGCGCCTCGATATCGTCCGCTTTTTTCACCACGCTCGCGGTCAGGTTTTCGTTGCCGGTTTCGGTGATGACGATGTCGTCTTCAATACGAATGCCAATTCCGCGGTATTCCTCTGGCACGTCGGCATCCGGCGCGATGTACAGGCCCGGCTCGACGGTCAGCACCATGCCCGGTTCAAGCACGCGCGAACGTTCAGGGCCGTACGCGCCCACGTCGTGCACGTCCAGCCCCAGCCAGTGGCTCAGGCCGTGCATAAAGTACGGGCGGTGAGCATTCTCGGTAATCAGGGTATCGACATCCCCTTTGAGGATCCCAAGCTTAACCAGCCCGGTAATCATGATGCGCACCACCTCACCGGTCACTTCCTGAATGGAGGTGCCCGGGCGATACAGCGTCAGCGCCGTCTCGAGTGATTCGAGAACGATGTCATAAATCGCCCGCTGCGCTGGCGAAAACTTGCCGTTCACCGGGAAGGTACGCGTGATGTCGCCCGCGTAGCCCTGATATTCGCAACCGGCGTCAATCAGCACCAGATCGCCGTCGCGCAGCGCGCTTTCGTTTTCGGTGTAGTGCAGAATGCAGCCGTTTTCCCCGCCGCCAACGATGGTGTTGTAGGAGGGATAACGCGCGCCGTGGCGGTTAAATTCGTGGTGAATTTCGCCTTCCAGCTGGTATTCAAACATTCCGGGACGACATTTTTCCATCGCGCGGGTGTGCGCCAGGGCGCTGATTTCGCCCGCACGGCGCAGCACGTTCAGCTCTTCTTCAGATTTGAACAGACGCATCTCGTGCACCACCGGACGCCAGTCCGTGAGGGTGGCGGGCGCGGACAGGTTCTGCCGCGAGCCTTTACGCAGTTTTTCCAGCGCGTTGAAAACAATCTCATCGGCGTAGGCGTATTCGCCCTGCGCGTGGTAGAGCACGTCGAGGCCATTAAGCAGCTGATAGAGCTGCTGGTTGATTTCGCTAAACGCCAGCGCGCGGTCAACGCCCAGCTTTTCCGGGGCGGCCTCTTGCCCTAAGCGGCGGCCAAACCAGATCTCAGCGGTTAAGTCTCGTACGCGGTTGAAAATCACGCTGTGGTTGTGGGTGTCATTGCTCTTAATCAGCACCAGCACCGCTTCCGGCTCGTTGAAGCCGGTGAAGTACCAGAAATCGCTACTCTGGCGATAGGGGTATTCGCTGTCGGCGCTGCGCGTCACTTCCGGCGCGGCAAAAATCAGCGCCGCGCTTCCCGGCTGCATGTTTGCCAGCAGCGCCTGACGACGGCGCAAATACTCTTGTTGCGAGATAACCATGACACCCTCCTGTGCGTTATTTTTCTTAATGTAAGGTTGGCTTGCGAACTTCCGGCGCGGTCGGCTGTGAGCGCGTAAAGTTGTCGTGGCACAGCAGCGCCGCCACGCGCACGTACTCGATGATCTCTTCGAGAGACATTTCCAGCTCTTCCTGATCTTCCTCTTCATCGTAGCCAAGCTGGGCGATGTTGCGCAGATCGTCAATCGCTTCACCCGCTTCGCCAGTGACTTTATCAAGCTTAGGCTGGGTGACGCCCAGGCCAAGCAGATAGTGGTTTACCCACCCCGCGAGCGCATCGGCGCGATCAAAGACGCTGACATCGTCGCCTTCAGGCAGATAAAGCTGAAAAAGGAAGCCATCGTCTTCCAGCGAATCGCTGGTTGCCGCGTGCATTTTTCGCAGCGCTTCCGCCAGTTCGTGGCCAAACGCCAGCCCTTCGTTGGTGAGGTCGTGGATCAGCGGCTGCCATGAGCTGTCGCTGTTTCCGCCGCACAGTATGCCGCTGATCAGACCGTGCATTTCGGCAGGGGTAAGACCGACTCCCTGCTGGTTCAGTAACTGGTTTAAATCCTTGTAACCAGGCATTTCGTTCTGTATAGACATACGCATTCGTCATCAAAGGGAGGATATTCATGATATGCTACCACTTTGGACCCTGGTGATACCAGAAAAGGGCTTGTATCTTCACATCAGGGTAGCTATAGTGTCGCCCCTTCGCAGCCCCCGGGGCAGTAAGCGAAGGCAGCGCAGTCAATCAGCAGGAAGGTGGCATGTCTGCACAACCCGTCGATCTCCAGATTTTTGGCCGTTCACTGCGAGTGAATTGTCCACCTGAACAAAGGGATGCTTTGAATCAGGCTGCGGACGATTTGAATCAGCGGTTGCAAGATCTAAAAGAACGCACTAGAGTCACAAATACTGAGCAGCTGGTTTTCATCGCCGCGTTGAACATCAGCTATGAACTGACTCAGGAAAAAGCGAAGACCCGCGATTACGCGGCCAGCATGGAGCAACGCATTAAAATGCTCCAGCAGACCATTGAACAGGCATTGCTTGATCAAGGTCGCAATCCCGAAAGACCGGGACCAAAGTTTGAATAACACTTCGCAGTTGACTATGGTAGAGTAACTGTGAAGACAAAATTTCTCTGAGATGTTTGCAAGCGGGCCAGTCCCCTGAGCCGATATTTCATACCACAAGAATGTGGCGCTCCATGGTTGGTGAGCATGCTCGGTTCGTCCGAGAAGCCTTAAAACTATGACGACACATTCACCTTGAACCAAGGGTTCAAGGGTTACAGCCTGCGGCGGCATCTCGGAGATTCCCTCTCTCTTCTTCTACCGACTACCATGACTCAATTCCCTGAAGTTTCTGCTTCACGCCAGGACATCCGTCAGCTCATTCGCCAGCGTCGTCGCGCCCTGACGTCCGAACAACAAGCACACTTTGCGCAGCAGGCCGCTGCCCGCATGATGGCCTATCCGCCCGTGGTGATGGCAAACACCGTCGCGCTGTTTCTCTCGTTTGACGGCGAACTGGACACCCAGCCGCTTATCGACCAGCTCTGGCGCGCCGGGAAAAAAGTTTACCTGCCGGTACTGCATCCGTTCAGCCGGGGCAATCTGCTGTTTCTGCATTACCATCCGCACAGCGAACTGGTGGTGAATCGTCTGAAAATCACCGAACCGAAACTCGACGTGCGCGACGTATTACCGCTGTCCGAGCTGGACGTGCTGATTACGCCGCTGGTGGCGTTTGATGAGCAGGGCCAGCGCCTAGGTATGGGCGGCGGTTTTTACGACCGAACGCTGCAAAACTGGCGGCAGTATGGTTTGCAGCCGGTGGGGTATGCGCATGATTGCCAGGCTGTAGAAGCCTTGCCGGTGGAGAAATGGGATATTCCGCTGCCCGCGGTGGTAACGCCAGGTAAAACGTGGCTTTGGTAGCATAAAGCCGGGTGGCGCTTACGCTTACCCGGCCTACAAAAGCTCAACGTAGGTCGGGTAAGGCGTAGCCGCCACCCGACACCACAGACCGCACCATCAGTACAGCAGGCGCGCGCGAATCGTCCCCGGAATGGCCTTCATGCTCTGCAGCGCTTTCTCAGCAACATCTTCATCGGCTTCAATATCGATAACCACATAACCCATCTGCGAGTTGGTTTGCAGATACTGGGCGGCAATGTTAACGCTCTGCTCGGCAAAAATCTGGTTGATGGCGGTCAGCACGCCAGGACGGTTTTCGTGGATGTGCAGCAGACGACGACCGCCGTGCAGCGGCAGAGATACCTCCGGGAAGTTCACCGCAGAGAGCGTTGAACCGTTGTCGGAATATTTGCTCAGCTTACCCGCCACTTCCAGACCGATATTCTCCTGCGCTTCCTGAGTAGAACCGCCGATGTGCGGCGTCAGGATCACGTTGTCGAATTCGCACAGCGGAGAGTTAAACGGATCGCTGTTGGTGGCCGGTTCCGTCGGGAACACGTCGATGGCCGCCCCCGCGAGATGCTTACGCTTCAGCGCATCGCACAGCGCAGGGATATCGACCACCGTACCACGCGCGGCGTTGATCAGCAGAGATCCCGGCTTCATCAGCGCCAGCTCTTCCGCGCCCATCATGTTTTTGGTGGAGGCGTTTTCCGGCACGTGTAGGCTGACCACGTCGCTCATGTTCAGCAGGTCAGAAAGATGTTGTACCTGCGTCGCGTTACCCAGCGGCAGCTTGCTTTCGATATCGTAGAAGTAGACGTGCATCCCCAGCGATTCCGCCAGGATCCCCAGTTGGGTACCGATGTGGCCGTAGCCGATGATACCCAACTTTTTACCACGGGCTTCGTATGAGCCCGCGGCCAGTTTGTTCCACACGCCACGGTGCGCTTTGGCGTTAGCTTCCGGGATACCGCGCAGCAGCAGCAGCAGCTCGCCAATCACCAGCTCCGCCACGGAACGGGTGTTAGAGAACGGGGCGTTAAAGACCGGGATACCGCGTTTTGCGGCAGCGTTCAGGTCGACCTGGTTGGTGCCGATGCAGAAACAGCCAATAGCAACCAGCTTTTCTGCCGCGGCAATCACGTCTTCAGTCAGATGGGTACGGGATCGCAGGCCAATGAAGTGGGCATCACGGATGGCGGCTTTCAGCTCTTCCGTGTCCAGCGCGCCTTTGTGAAATTCGATGTTGGTGTAACCCGCCGCACGAAGGCTATCAAGCGCTTTCTGATGCACGCCCTCGACCAGCAGGAATTTAATCTTGTCTTTCTCCAGTGATACCTTTGCCATTTCCCCGACCCTGTTTTTATCTGAACTGATGTTGTGCTGGATTGAAATCCGCTGTAGCCAACATATCAAAAAAAACTATTGCAGCAATATGAACGTTTGCGTCGGCACTCTGAAGAAAAGTCATACAGGGCAAAATGACAGAGTAAAATGCTGAGGAAATTTACAAACGTGGCAGGATCGGCAAAAGAGGCGGAAAAGCGTGACACAAGTCACCAAATTTAGCTTTTCAAAAATTTTTTAGCGGGGGGAGCACTCCCCCCGTCAGATCATTTTACGATGGTTTTCACACCGTCAGCCGTACCGATCAGCGCCACATCCGCGCCGCGGTTGGCAAATAACCCTACGGTGACGACGCCTGGAATGCCGTTGATGGCGTTTTCCAGCGCAATCGCGTCGAGAATCTCCAGACCGTGAACATCGAGGATGACGTTACCGTTGTCGGTGACCACGCCCTGACGGTATTCCGGACGGCCGCCCAGCTTAACCAGTTGACGGGCAACCGCACTGCGCGCCATCGGGATCACTTCAACCGGCAGCGGGAAATTACCCAGAATGTCGACCTGCTTGGAGGCATCCGCGATGCAGATGAACTTGTCCGCCACGGAGGCGATGATCTTTTCACGGGTCAGCGCCGCGCCGCCGCCTTTGATCATCTGCATATGGCCGTTGATTTCATCCGCGCCATCAACGTAAATGCCCAGACGATCCACTTCGTTGAGATCGAAAACGGTAATGCCGAGGCTTTTCAGCTTTTCCGTGGACGCATCGGAGCTGGAAACCGCGCCCTCGATCTGCCCCTTCATCGTGCCCAGTGCATCGATAAAGTGCGCCGCCGTTGACCCCGTACCAACACCGACAATGGTCCCTGGCTGTACGTACTGGAGAGCGGCCCATCCTACTGCTTTTTTCAGTTCATCCTGCGTCATGATCGTTTTGCCTGTGGTGTGAAAACTCAGGGCGCATTATAGAACACGTCGAATGGATTTCGTCTGTCAGGAAGGGAAAATTGTGTCATAGTGCAGATTAAGCAAAATTTAGGAGCCAGCCAGAGCAATGAAACGTCCGGACTACAGAACACTACAGGCACTTGATGCAGTTATTCGTGAACGCGGCTTTGAGCGCGCAGCGCAAAAGCTGTGCATCACCCAGTCCGCCGTATCACAGCGTATCAAACAGCTTGAAAACATGTTCGGGCAGCCGCTGCTGGTGCGTACCGTACCGCCGCGCCCAACGGAGCAAGGTCAAAAGCTTCTCGCCCTGCTGCGCCAGGTTGAACTGCTGGAAGACGAGTGGCTGGGTGACGAACAAACGGGTTCCACGCCGCTGCTGCTCTCGCTGGCGGTGAACGCCGACAGTCTGGCGACCTGGCTGCTGCCGGCCCTTGCGCCGGTGCTGGCCGACTCCCCTATCCGCCTGAATCTTCAGGTCGAAGATGAAACCCGCACCCAGGAGCGCCTGCGTCGCGGCGAAGTGGTTGGGGCGGTCAGTATCCAGCCTCAGGCCCTGCCAAGCTGTCTTGTCGATCAGCTGGGCGCGCTCGACTACCTGTTTGTCGGTTCAAAAGCCTTTGCGGAGCGCTACTTCCCGAATGGCGTCACCCGCGCCGCGCTGCTGAAAGCCCCTGCCGTGGCGTTCGACCATCTGGACGATATGCACCAGGCGTTTTTGCAGCAAAACTTCGATCTGCCGCCGGGCAGCGTGCCGTGTCATATCGTTAACTCGTCCGAAGCCTTTGTGCAGCTGGCGCGTCAGGGCACCACCTGCTGCATGATCCCGCATTTACAGATTGAGAAAGAGTTGAAAAGCGGTGAGCTGATTGACCTGACGCCGGGGCTGTATCAGCGCCGGATGCTCTACTGGCACCGTTTTGCGCCAGAAAGCCGCATGATGCGCAACGTGACTGATGCGCTGCTGGCGTTTGGACATAAGGTGTTGAGACAGGATTAAAATGAAAAGCCGGGTGGCGGCTACGCCTTACCCGGCCTATTGATTATTGTGCAGGTTTCGGCTGTGCTGCAACGGGTTCCAGCTGGAACACCACATCAACCTGATCGTCGAACTGAATCGTTGGCTGCTCGTAGGTTTCCTGAGCAGAAACCGGCGCGGCGTCCGCCTTCATCATCCGAACCATCGGGCTTGGCTGGTAGTTAGAGACGTGGTAACGCACGCTGTATACCGGGCCAAGCTTGCTCTTGAAGCCAGACGCCAGCTGTTCCGCCTGATGAATGGCATCATCAATCGCCGCTTTACGCGCTTCGTCTTTGTATTTCTCCGGTTGCGCAACGCCCAGCGACACGGAACGGATTTCGTTCAGGCCGGCCTTCAGCGCGCCGTCCAGCAGAGAGTTCAGCTTGTCCAGCTGACGCACGGTCACTTCCACAGTGCGCACGGCGCGATAGCCTTTCAGGATACTTTTGCCGTTCTGGTAGTCGTAATCGGGCTGGGTACGCAGGTTCGCAGAGCTGATGTCTTTTTTAGCAACACCGTTCTGTTCCAGGAAAGAGAGATATTGCGCAACACGATCGTCTGCCTGTTTTTTGGCGGAAGCGGCATCTTTTGCCGCCACGTTCACTTCAATTGCCAGGGTTGCAACATCCGGTACCGCGTCCACGCTTGCGGTGCCTGACGTGACGATGTGCGGGCCATCCGGCAGTTCACTTGCCTGCGCCGACACCGCACCGAAACTTACTAATGCCGCGAGGGCCATCACTTTAAACTTCACTGTCATTCCTCCATGTTGCGAAGAGTGCCCCAACAACAGGGCTCATGCCAGCAAGCTTAGCGGGTCTTGCTCAGTTGTCCATAAGACAAGGATTAGTTGAACAATTCCTGGACGTGGTGAATGCCCTCTTTTGCCAGCTGAAAAGCAATAAACCACATCACCAGCCCCACCAGGGTATTAATAATGCGCTGGGCTTTGGCAGTCCGCAGACGAGGCGCCAGCCATGCCGCCAGAATGGCGAGACCGAAGAACCAGAGGAAAGAGGCGCTGACCGTGCCGAGCGCAAACCAGCGTTTCGGCTCAACGTCCAGCTGTCCGCCCAGGCTGCCCAGCACTACGAAGGTGTCAAGGTAGACGTGCGGGTTAAGCCAGGTGACCGCCAGCATGGTGACGATAATCTTCCAGCGGCCCTGCTTCATCACTTCGGCGCTTGCCAGCTCAATGTTGCTGCTCATCGCCGTTTTCAGGGCACCGAATCCGTACCACAGCAGAAACGCCACGCCGCCCCAGGTCACCAGCGCCAGCAGCCAGGGGGACTGCATCAGCAGCGCGCTGCCGCCAAAAATGCCGGCGCAAATCAGCAGCAGATCGCTCACCGCGCACAGCAGGGCAATCATCAGATGATACTGGCGGCGAATGCCCTGATTCATCACGAAGGCGTTTTGCGGGCCGAGGGGTAAAATCATGGCCGCACCTAAGGCAAGCCCTTGAAAATAATAAGATAGCATGACGATTTTCTCGCAGTGTTGTTCTGGAGGCTGACTATACTGCGCGAATCACATTAGAGGAAATGGATAATATTAATTGGGTATTAGCGGAGCTTATGAAAGTAAAGCCCGGTGGCGCGAGCGCTTACCGGGCCTACGGGTGACGTTATTCTGCTTCTTTGACTTTTTTGACGTTTACGTCCATCTGCGGGTAAGGGAAGCTGATGCCGTTGGCGTCGAAATCGCGCTTGATGCGCTCCAGCACATCCCAGTAAACGTTTTGCAGATCGCTGCTTTTGCTCCAGATACGCACCACGAAGTTAATAGAGGATGCACCCAGTTCGTTCAGGCGAACAGTCTGCTCGCGGTCCTTCAGAATGCGGTCGTCAGAGGCGATGATATTTGCGATCAGCGACTTCACCTGATCGATATCGGAATCATACGCCACGCTGATGATGAGCTCGTTACGACGCACCGGCTCGCGGGAGAAGTTAATGATATTGCCCGCAATGATTTTCCCGTTCGGTACCACCACAATACGACCATCGACGGTACGCAGGGTGGTAGAGAAAATCTGTACCTGCAACACGGTACCGGCGATGCCGCCAAGGTCAACATATTCACCGGAGCGGAACGGACGGAAAGTCACAAGCAGTACGCCCGCCGCCAGGTTTGAAAGCGAGCCCTGCAGTGCCAGACCAATGGCCAGACCGGCGGCACCGAGAACGGCAATCACGGAGGCGGTTTGCACCCCCACACGGCCCAGCGCGGCAATCAGCGTGAAGGCGATAATGCCGTAGCGCACCAGTGCGGAGAGGAAGTCAGCCACCGTAGCGTCAATGTGTCGTGCGACCATCACACGGTTGACGGCGTTCGACACGATACGCGCCACGATCATCCCGACGATGATGATGGCAATCGCCGCGACAATGTTCACGGCATAGCTCAGCAGCAGGGCCTGGTTGCGCACCAGCCAGTTGCCGGCGTTATTGATGCTGTCTACAACATCGAGTTGTTCCATTTATTCTTCCTTTTGTTAAACCAAAACACAAAATCCATCCCCCATGGAGACAGGCAGGTCAGTAAAGGGTAAACAAAAAGCACCGGCTTTGCCAAACAGATCACAAAAACAGGTATTGCAGGATATTGAAAAAGCATAAAAAAAGGCCCGCATTTGCGGGCCTTCTGATGCTGTTAGCAGCTCAAATTACAGAACGTCGATTGCGTTCAGTTCTTTGAAAGCCTGCTCCAGACGGGTCACCATGGACGTCTGAGCAGCGCGCAGCCATACGCGTGGATCGTAGTATTTCTTGTTCGGCTGGTCTTCGCCTTTCGGGTTGCCCAGCTGGCCCTGCAGGTAAGCTTCGTTCGCTTTGTAGTACTGCAGGATACCGTCCCAGGTTGCCCACTGGGTGTCGGTATCGATGTTCATTTTCACTACGCCGTAGCTTACGGAGTCTTTGATTTCCTGAGCAGAAGAACCGGAACCGCCGTGGAAGACGAAGTTCAGGCTGTTGTGCGGCAGGTTGTGTTTCTTGGAAACGTATTCCTGAGAATCGCGCAGGATGGTCGGGGTCAGAACCACGTTACCTGGCTTATAAACGCCGTGCACGTTACCGAAGGACGCTGCAATGGTGAAGCGTGGGCTGATTTTGCTCAGCTCGGTGTAAGCGTAATCAACGTCTTCTGGCTGGGTGTACAGGGCAGAAGCGTCCATGTGGCTGTTGTCCACGCCGTCTTCTTCACCACCGGTGCAACCCAGTTCGATTTCCAGGGTCATGTCCATTTTGGCCATGCGCGCCAGGTACTTAGAGCAGATTTCGATGTTTTCGTGCAGTGACTCTTCAGACAGGTCGATCATGTGAGAAGAGAACAGTGGCTTACCGGTTGCCGCGAAGTGTTTTTCACCCGCGTCCAGCAGACCGTCGATCCACGGCAGCAGTTTCTTCGCGCAGTGGTCAGTGTGCAGGATAACTGGAACACCGTAGTGTTCAGCCATCTGGTGAACGTGGTGCGCACCAGAGATAGCGCCCAGGATAGCAGCACCCTGAGGAATGTCAGTTTTCACGCCTTTACCTGCGATGAACGCAGCGCCGCCGTTAGAGAACTGAACGATAACCGGTGCTTTAACTTTTGCAGCGGTTTCCAGTACGGCGTTGATGGAGTCGGTACCTACGCAGTTAACTGCTGGCAGAGCGAAGTTGTTTTCTTTAGCTACCTGGAACACTTTCTGTACGTCATCACCAGTGATAACGCCAGGTTTTACGAAATCAAAAATTTTAGACATGTTGCTTAGTCCTGTATCTTCGGCCGTTAGAAAAGGTGCGAGCTCTTAAAAGCGCGCTGAAAATTGGGCAGGTTTCCCTGCCCTTGAATGGCTTACTTCTTAGCGCGCTCTTCGAGCATTGCTACTGCTGGCAGTACTTTGCCTTCCACGAATTCGAGGAATGCGCCGCCACCAGTGGAGATGTAGGAGATCTTGTCAGCGATACCGAACAGGTCGATTGCTGCCAGGGTGTCACCACCGCCTGCGATAGAGAACGCTTCGCTGTCTGCGATTGCGTTAGCCACGATTTCAGTCCCTTTGCGGAAGTTCGGGAATTCGAACACGCCAACAGGACCGTTCCACAGGATAGTTTTTGCGTTTTTGAGGATTTCAGCCAGTTTCTGTGCAGAAACGTCGCCCAGGTCCAGAATCTGCTCTTCGTCTTTGATGTCGTTTACTGATTTCAGGGTCGCGGTTGCGGTTTCGGAGAACTCGGTCGCCACGCGAACGTCAGTTGGAACCGGGATATCACAGGTACCCAGCAGGCGTTTGGCTTCGTCAACCAGGTCTGCTTCGTACAGGGATTTACCCACGTTGTGGCCCTGAGCGGCAACGAAGGTGTTCGCGATACCACCGCCAACGATCAGCTGGTCAGCGATTTTAGACAGGGAATCCAGAACGGTCAGTTTGGTAGACACTTTAGAACCACCAACGATAGCGACCATTGGGCGAGCAGGTTCTTTCAGTGCTTTACCCAGTGCTTCCAGTTCGTCAGCCAGCAGAGGACCCGCACACGCGACGTCTGCGAATTTACCGATACCGTGGGTAGATGCCTGCGCACGGTGCGCAGTACCGAATGCATCCATCACGAATACGTCGCACAGTGCAGCGTATTTTTTGGACAGGGTTTCGTCGTCTTTCTTTTCGCCTTTGTTGAAGCGAACGTTTTCCAGAACAACCAGCTCACCTTCGGCAACGTCTACGCCGTCCAGGTAATCTTTCACCAGGCGAACCGGGTTGGACAGTTTGTCTTTCAGGTAATTAACAACCGGCAGCAGAGAGAACTCTTCGTTGTACTCGCCTTCAGTTGGACGGCCCAGGTGGGAGGTGACCATCACTTTAGCGCCCTGCTTCAGAGCCAGTTCAATGGTTGGCAGAGATGCACGGATACGCGCGTCGCTGGTCACTTTGCCATCTTTAACCGGTACGTTCAGATCGGCACGGATGAAAACGCGTTTACCTGCCAGATCCAGATCGGTCATCTTAATTACAGACATGGTGAATCCTCTCGTTGATTCTTAAAGTTTTGCAAGCGCAAGGTGCGCTCTACCTGAAACCTTTTGCGGCCATGGCTAACGTGGTGTCGAGCATTCGGTTAGCAAAGCCCCATTCGTTATCACACCAGACCAGCGTCTTGATAAGGTGCGCACCACTGACTCGCGTCTGCGTGCCATCCACGATGGCGCTGTGCGGGTCGTGGTTAAAATCTACTGAGACCAACGGTAATTCCGTATAGTCAACTATACCATGAAATGCTCCCTGTGCCGCTTTTTGCAGCAACAGGTTGACTTCACAGGCTTTTACCGGTTTTTTCACCGTCACGCTAAGATCGATTGCGGTGACGTTTATCGTCGGAACACGCACGGCAATCGCTTCGAAACGGTCATTAAACTGCGGGAAAATTCGGGTGATCCCTGCAGCCAGTTTCGTGTCCACCGGGATGATTGACTGGCTCGCCGCGCGAGTGCGTCGTAAATCCGGGTGATAGGCGTCGATAACCTGCTGATCGTGCATGGCGGAGTGAATCGTGGTTACGGTGCCGGATTCAATGCCATACGCATCGTCTAACAGTTTGATGACCGGAATAATGCAGTTGGTGGTGCAGGAGGCGTTGGAAACAATGCGGTGTTCGGCTTGCAGCTCATGCTGGTTGACGCCAAACACGACGGTCGCGTCGAGGTCGTTACTTCCGGGATGAGAAAACAGGACTTTTTTCGCGCCTGCTGTCAAATGCGCTTCGCCGTGTTCGCGGTTGCCATACACACCGGTACAGTCAAGCACGACATCCACACCCAGTTCACGCCAGGGTAGCCCGGAAATGCTGTTCTCATGCAGCACACGAATAGCGTCATCACCCACAAAAAGCTGATCTCTTTCCTGGCGCACATCCCAGGCGAAGCGTCCGTGGCTGGTGTCATACTTCAATAAATGCGCCATGCCAGCAGCATCCGCCAGTTCATTGATTGCCACCACGGTGATTTCCGCCCGACGTCCGGATTCATACAAAGCACGAACCACATTACGCCCGATGCGACCGAAGCCATTAATCGCTACGCGTACGGTCATAGATCTCCTGCAAAGCAATCCCTGAGTTTGAGGTGGCTGAAAGAGTAATCCAGCGACGCCCGAAGGGGAATCTTTGCTATCACAAACTGCGATTGATTGGTCAATTGTCGAACATTTAATCGACTGAAACGCTTCAGCAAGAATAAGCGAATCGGGGAATAAAAGGAATGTCTGTCCAGATTAAGAGCGATTTTATCTGATCTCCATCACATTTTTCCGGAATAATCGCTTTAGTACCCGCCACGTTAAAACGCGGCGGGTGCAACGAGGCACTAACGAAACAGATCCGTGAGTGTCGCGCACGATCAAACGAGTCGGTATTCGCCATTTGCCGACATCATCAGTTCCACATTGGCAGGACGACTATGACGCAAAACACGTTCTACGTTTGGCCCATCGGTGCGCGCATAAAACGCGTCGGCGTCGGCCTGAGAGAGTCCCCCGGCCAGCTTACGCCCCACCAGGCGCGTACGTAAGGCGTCGGCAGGCGCGCGAATGAACAACGAAAAATCACAGTATTCCAACAGCAGTCGCCATCGTTCATCATCAAGCAGCAACCAGTTACCTTCAACAATCACGACAGGCGCCGTTACCACAATCGCCTCTTCGACAGGATCGTGCGTTTGTCGGTCATACTGCGGCCAGGTACCGTCGCCCTCTTTGATCTGCCGCAGGTGTTGTGCAAGCCTGTCGACATCAAAGGTCTCCGGCGCACCTTTGTACGCACGCAGGTTATGGGCCTCAAGCCAAACGTTGTAGTGATGAAATCCATCCATCGGCAACGTCTGGATGGGCGGCATTCCCTCCGTCTGACGCGAGAGGTATTCCCAGAAGGCGGTCAGCGTGGATTTGCCTGTCCCGGGCGGCGCGCTGAGAAAAACAATCGTACGTCTGCTGGCGCTGGCGAAATGCCGTTTCGCCAGTTGGCGCAGCAAAGGTTTATGAACATTTTCGATTTCGTCGTCAGGATAGTGTGCTTCTACATGAAGCCCGTTAACCGTTAACCCAATTTTCACGGCGTAAGTTCCTTTAAAATTGTCGTTACCGCCAGGGTGAGCGCCGTTTTGATCATTGCGGTAAACCGAACCTCAGACCATGCGGCAAAATCAGCAAATTTCATCGACTCCAGCGCGCCGAATAACGTCGCGTTACGGGTGATGCAATTAACATTACTGATAAAATCCCAGGTGATGTCATCGGCGAAGCCAGGGATCGTATCCTGCTCCTTCAGATACTGGAAAAACTGGGAAAAATGCGTAATGTCGGCATAGAGCCATTTTTCCATTTTCCCCAGCGCATAGATCAGGCGTAACGCCACGTCGATGTCATCAAGCGGCCCACTCCGGGCAAGTAACGGCTTCACTGCATATTCCACGATCTCTTCATCGTTATCGACAAACAGCGACGGCAGAAAACATTTAATGCCCTGGAGCAAAAAGGAGTGTGCCGTCGTCATAAATGCCAGGAGGTTGTTCTGAGCATCCAATTGCTCAAGCACATCGTCTTCTGTCAGCGTCGTCATTGGTATCCCGATAAATCACCATGAATGCAGAGAGTCTATTATATTACACGTTCGATCCGCGCCGCCGATCAGTAAAGTTTGCGTGCGCACACCCTTCGCAACCTGTTGAATACCTTTGACCAGATCGCCACCCGTTACGCCCGTCGCGCTGAACAGGATGTCATTGCCCTCCACCAGTTCGTTGAGGGTATAGATGCGATTGATCTCCACGCCCATTTCTGCACATCGACGGTGCTCATGCATGGCGATCGAACGGTTCTCAGGGCTCTCCCCTTTTGCTGCACAAAAATCAATAAGCTCCGCCTGCATATCGCCGCCCAGCGCTTTCACCGCGCAGGCGGAGATCACCCCTTCCGGCGCGCCACCTATGGTGTACATCAGGTCATAGGGATTATCTGGTAAGCAGGTCAGTACGCTTGCAGCGACGTCACCATCGGGCAGCGCAAACACTTTTACGCCCAGCCGTGTCGCCTCGGCAATTGCATCTTGCAGGCGCGGCTTGTCCAGCGTCACCATCCGCAGATGCTCAAGCGGCTTGCCCAGCGCCCGGGCAACGTTGCGAAGGTTTTCCGCCAGCGTGAGCTCAAGGCTGATCGCCCCCGCCGCCGCCGCGTTAACCACCAGTTTCTTCATATACATATCAGGCGCATGAAACAGGCTGCCCTGCGGCGCGAACGCCATTACGGCCAGCGCATTGCTTTGTCCCATCGCCACCATGCGGGTCCCCTCAATGGGATCGACAGCAATATCCACCGCCGGGCCAGCGCCGCTTCCGACCTCCTCACCAATCCACAGCATTGGCGCATGGTCGATCTCACCTTCGCCAATGACGATCCGCCCGCGAATCGCTATAACATTTAGCGCCTCGCGCATGGCGGTTACCGCCAGCCCGTCGATCCGATTTTTATCGCCGCACCCGGTTTGCGGCCAGGCGGCCAGCGCCGCCCGTTCCGTCACGCGAAAAAGCGGCCATGCCAGAGACATCATGCCGCAGCCTCCCCAATATCCACACCAAACTGCGCCAGCAGATAGCGTTCTGCTTTTTCATTCCAGATGCCATGCGTCTCTTCCACCAGCCTTGCCAGCTCCCGGAACAGCGGGTCGGCTTTGCCCTTTTCAGCAAAATCGGAAATGGCCGTTAACGGCATGGTGACGCCGTTATAGATAAGCTTCTTGCCACCGGGAATGTCCGGCAGATTGAGCACCGTATGCGGCACAGCATCAAGGCCGCCGATGTGGGTCACCATAAACGACGGCTGAAGCTGGCCCGTCGCGCTCAGCGCAATCGCCTCTTTCATGTCCTCCGTCGAGCCGCCGGAGGTGCCTACCACATGCGTACTGTTGTAATGAACATTGTAAAAATTAAACGGCACCTTGAAATTGCTGTCCGTGGGCCCGGCGAAGAAATTCAGACATCCATCTTCGGCGAGCAGGTCGTCCGCCAGCTCTATGACCGCCGGAACCGCGGCATAGACAAACACGTCGTCAAAGCCGACATTGTCCGTCATTGCACGTAACGCAGCGGCAGGCGCCTCCATTTCGGCGGTATTGACATAGATAAGTTCAATGCCCTTTTGTGCCGCCAGCTCAACGGGCAGCAATTTTTTCGCCTGCGCGAGTCGCGCGTTATCAATATCCACCACCACAACGCGCGACGGCTGAATACCGCCGTTAATCGCATAATCAATCGCACCAATCCCCATCGGCCCGGCACAGGCCAGAAGCGCAATATTTCCCCCCGGCTTCACTCCCATCCTGTGTTCATAAACATATTGCGTCGTATGATAATTGGCGTTATATGCGCCGATAATGCAGCACATGGGTTCCGCCAGCGAAGCCGCCGCAAAATAAGAACCGTGATAAGGCAAAACGCAGCCCAGATTAATCGCAACTTCAGGAATAATCATATACGTCGCATTGCCGCCAAAATATTCATAGCTGTAGCCAGCAGAATAACCACTCGGCAATCCCATTGCCGGTTGTAATACAAACCGCTGACCTTTTTTATATTTATCGGTTAGATTTTTTCCGACCTCAACAATCACCCCGGCGCATTCGTGTCCAGTAATGACCGGATGGTTTTCCAGATCGCCCGGCACACGTTTATGTTCACTGCCTAATTTCGCCGCCTTCCAGGTAGATAAACAGACGCTGTCGGAAATTACGCTAACCAGGAGTTCATTGTCACTTATTTCGGGCAGTTCAAATTCACGGATACGAACATCCTGCTTGCCATAAATGGCAGCCACTTTCGTTTTCATATTGACTCCAGAAACCAGATAGATTAATTCGTCGTTAAATGCTTAAATAATTCGTCAAGCTGCGGATCGCCAAGATAGTTTTTTATCAACACTAACGGTTTATCACTGACTCGTTTAGCGCGTCCCTCCAGGCTGGCATGGGTAACAACAATGTCCGCGTCGTCAGGCACATTTTCGATGGCGTAATGTTTTACTTCTATATCTCGCCCGGCCTTTTCCAGACGTTTACGGAAAGTCGTTGCGCCCATCGCGCTGGAACCCATTCCGGCATCGCAGACAAAAGCGATACGCTTAATATCCCGATAAGAAAACTTGCCTTCCTGCTTCATGGCTTTTACGGCTTTGGCAGAATCACCGAACGTATCTTCTGTTCCAGCTTCGTTATTCTTATCCATTTTTAGGATAAAAGAGGCGATAGCAAAGGTGACTAGCGTGCCTGCCGTTACGCCAGCGATCGTGGCGAGGAAAGCGCCTTTAGGCGTTAACGCGAGGTAGGCGAAAATCGAGCCCGGACTTGGGCCAGCCACCAACCCACCGCCTAACAGGTTAAATACCCACGTACCACTCATGCCGCCAGCAATCATCGCAATCAGCGTCAGCGGTTTCATCAGTACGTAAGGGAAATAGAGCTCATGAATGCCGCCCAGGAAGTGGATGATCATCGCGCCGGGCGCAGACTTCTTCGCCATCCCTTTGCCGAAAAACGCAAAAGCCAGCAACAGGCCCAAACCCGGCCCCGGGTTGGAGGCCACCATAAAGAAGATGGACTTACCCGTCTCGGAAGCCTGCTGCATTCCCAGGGGATAATAAACGCCCTGATCGATGGCGTTATTCAGAAACAGAATTTTTGCCGGCTCGTTAATCAACGACAGCAGCGGCAAATAGCCCGCATGTACCAGTGATTCGATACATCCTTTAATAAAGTTATTCGCAATCGACACCGCAGGGCCGATGACTTCAAACCCCAGCAGGCAGAGGATCATGCCCGCGATGCCCAGCGAGAAGTTATTGATGACCATCTCAAAACCCGCCGGAATGCGCTTATCCAGCAGTCGGTCGATGTGCTTAATCACCATACCGCCGAGTGGTCCCATGATCATTGAACCGAGGAACATAGGAATATCCGCGCCGATAATCACGCCGATAGTGCCGATCCCCCCCATCACTGCGCCACGTTTGCCACCAACCAGGTGTCCGCCGGTAGAGCCAATCATCACCGGCAGTAAGTAGGTGATCATCGGACCGACAATTTTGGCGAAATGCTCATTTGGTAACCATCCGGTTGGAATAAATAATGCTGTAATAAATCCCCAGGCAATAAAAGCACCAATATTCGGGATGACCATCGCAGTCAAAAAGCCCCCAAAAGCCTGGACCTTTGCACGAGCAGACTTGTGTTCCATAATAATGTCCTGTAAAGGAAAGAATAATTATGCGCGAGCGATGATATCCGCCAACTGTTTTTCTGACTTAGCGGTTAACAACGCTGACAACATTTCTTCTTCACATAATAATTCGCTTAATGCCTGAATAGCGCCGATATGTGAATCCGCATCCGCAGCCGATAAACCAATGAGTAATTTTACAGGTTCATCTACTTCGGTAAACTGCACTTCCTGTTTAAGAAGCGTTAATGACATACCTGTTTTTAACGCACCGCACTCCGGACGGGCATGAGGCATTGCCACACCCGGCGCGAGAATATAATAGGGACCATTCGTGACCGTAGAGGTTTTAATCGCCTCAATATAAGCAGCATTAATATAATGATTTTGCAGCAAAGACGACATGGAAAAATCAATGGCTTCCTGCCAGTTCTTTGCTGCCGGTTTTATTGAGATAGAGGATTCAGGGAAATAATCAATCAACCGCATATATAATCCTTATTGTATTTTAAGGGTACAGCGTATCGCTAAAAATAAAAATACGCCTACGGTGGAATGAAATCAAACGGGGAGAAAATAGCAATGGTGTTACGCTGCGTTTTATTAAAACGAAGAAAAACAATTCGTTATAGAGAGAAAAATAAAAAGCAATCCTATATTTGTGATGTGGCTTGCAAATCACACATTTATCAACATTTCATATTTGTGATAAAAATCACCAAATAACCATTGTTAATTATAAAATAAGTCAAAGGAAATAAAACGGGCCGCCTGAGCGACCCGTTTTGCCTCACAAGGAGAATTACAGCAATTCTTTCGCCTTAGCGACAACGTTATCAACGGTGAAGCCGAACTCTTCGAACAGCTGTTCTGCCGGAGCAGACTCACCGAAGGTGGTCATACCGACGATAGCGCCGTTCAGACCCACGTATTTGAACCAGTAGTCAGCAATACCCGCTTCCACTGCCACGCGAGCGGAAACCGCTTTAGGCAGTACAGATTCACGGTAAGCCGCATCCTGCTTGTCGAACGCATCGGTAGACGGCATGGAAACCACGCGCGCCTTCACGCCTTCGGCAGTCAGTTTTTCCCATGCTGCTACAGCCAGTTCAACTTCAGAACCGGTCGCGATGAAGATCAGCTCAGGCTGACCCGCGCAATCTTTCAGCACGTAGCCACCGCGGGCGATGTTTGCCAGCTGCTCAGGGGTACGCTCCTGCTGCGCCAGGTTCTGACGGGAGAGGATCAGCGCGGTCGGGCCGTCCTGACGCTCAACGCCGTATTTCCACGCCACCGCAGATTCAACCTGGTCACATGGACGCCATGTGCTCATGTTCGGGGTTACGCGCAGGGAAGCTACCTGCTCTACCGGCTGGTGAGTTGGACCATCTTCGCCCAGACCGATGGAATCATGGGTGTAGACCATCACCTGACGCTGTTTCATCAGCGCAGCCATACGCACAGCATTACGTGCATATTCCACGAACATCAGGAAGGTAGAGGTGTATGGCAGGAAACCACCGTGCAGAGCGATACCGTTCGCGATAGCGGTCATACCGAACTCACGTACACCGTAATGGATGTAGTTACCGGCAGTGTCTTCGTTGATTGGCTTAGAACCAGACCACAGGGTCAGGTTAGAAGGCGCCAGGTCAGCGGAGCCGCCCAGGAATTCTGGAAGCAGCGGACCGAACGCTTCAATCGCATTCTGAGATGCTTTACGGCTGGCGATTTTAGACGGGTTCGCCTGCAGCTTCGCGATGAATTCGTTGGCTTTCGCGTCGAAGTCAGACGGCATATCGCCTTTCATACGACGGGTGAATTCAGCGGCTTCCTGTGGGAACGCCTTCGCATAGGCAGCGAACTTCTCGTTCCAGGCCGCTTCTTTCGCCTGGCCCACTTCTTTAGCATCCCACTGAGCATAGATCTCAGACGGGATTTCGAAGGCAGGGTGTTTCCAGCCCAGTGCTTCACGGGTCAGTGCGATTTCCGCGTCGCCCAGCGGTGCGCCGTGGGAGTCATGGGTGCCCGCTTTGTTCGGAGAACCGAAGCCGATGATGGTTTTGCACATCAGCAGGGACGGTTTGTCGGTGACTGCGCGAGCTTCTTCTACTGCACGTTTAATCGAGTCAGCATCGTGGCCGTCAACACCACGCACAACGTGCCAGCCGTAAGCTTCGAAACGTGCGGCGGTGTCGTCAGTGAACCAGCCTTCAACGTGACCGTCGATGGAGATACCGTTGTCGTCGTAGAACGCCACCAGTTTGCCCAGCTTCAGGGTACCAGCCAGGGAGCACACTTCGTGAGAAATGCCTTCCATCATGCAGCCGTCGCCCAGGAAAGCGTAGGTGAAGTGGTCAACGATGTCATGGCCAGGACGGTTGAACTGCGCCGCCAGGGTCTTCTCGGCAATCGCCATACCCACAGCGTTAGCAATGCCCTGACCCAGCGGGCCGGTGGTGGTTTCTACGCCAGCGGTGTAGCCCACTTCCGGGTGACCTGGAGTTTTGGAGTGCAGCTGACGGAAGTTTTTCAGCTCTTCGATTGGCAGATCGTAGCCGGTGAGGTGCAGCAGGCTGTAGATCAGCATAGAGCCGTGGCCGTTAGACAGCACGAAACGGTCGCGGTCAGCCCATGCCGGGTTCTGCGGGTTGTGGTTAAGGAAATCACGCCACAGGACTTCGGCGATATCAGCCATACCCATAGGGGCACCCGGGTGGCCGGATTTGGCTTTCTGTACTGCGTCCATGCTCAGCGCACGAATAGCATTAGCAAGCTCTTTACGTGAGGACATTTTAACTCCAGATCGGACTGTTAAAGGCCATGCCCTTGACGACAGCGCGTTTTGGGCTACGCCGGAAAAAAGTGCCAACAATGTAACCCAAGCCGCAGGGCATGTACATGGACCATTCTTTTGCAGCTTAAGAAATCTCTGGATCATGCTCGCATGTTGCGCAATCTGCTCGCCCGCGCCTGTAGATATTCCTTATACTTATCCCGCCCCGGCTTCGTTGCGGGGGCACTTTTCGGATTTTATTCAGTTTAACGAGTACGGAAGCAACCTCATGAAAATGCGTGCAATAGTGCTGGCCCTGGGTACAACGCTCGTGCTGAGCGGCTGTCAGAATATGGACTCTAACGGTCTGATGACCTCAGGTGCAGAAGCCTTTCAGGCCTACTCCCTGAGCGACGCGCAGGTTAAAGCGCTGAGCGATCAGGCCTGTAAAGATATGGACGGAAAAGCCACGCTTGCGCCGGCTGACAGTACCTACACACAGCGTCTGAATAAGATTGCTTCCGCGCTCGGCGATAACATCAACGGCCAGCCGGTGAACTACAAGGTTTACATGGCGAAAGACGTCAACGCCTTCGCGATGGCTAACGGCTGTATCCGCGTCTACAGCGGGCTGATGGATATGATGACCGACAACGAAGTGGAAGCGGTTATCGGCCATGAAATGGGTCACGTTGCGCTCGGCCACGTGAAGAAAGGGATGCAGGTTGCCTTAGGCACCAACGCCATTCGCGCGGCGGCAGCCTCTGCGGGCGGCATCGTTGGCAGCCTGTCCCAGTCGCAGCTTGGTGACGTAGGTGAAAAACTGGTTAACTCCCAGTTCTCGCAGCGTCAGGAGTCCGAAGCGGACGACTACTCCTACGATCTGTTGCGCAAACGCGGTATTAATCCATCCGGTTTAGCCACCAGCTTCGAAAAGCTGGCAAAACTGGAAGCGGGTCGCCAGAGCTCCATGTTTGACGATCACCCGGCCTCAGAAGCGCGCGCGCAGCATATTCGCGACCGAATGGCCGCTGACGGAATTAAATAATTTTGGAAGGAGGCAATTTTGCCTCCTTTTTATTTCGCATGAATTGCTAACTAAATCGCACGTATCGGTAACACCTCTGAAAGCCCCGTCAAACCTACCCTTTCCGGCTGAAACGTCTGGTCACATATTTATTGCAATCGTTAATCTTTCCGGTAATTATCAAACGCGCAGTAATTCAATTTAATATATTAAGACAGAGACGTTCCCTCCGTGAAAAAAGAATTATCGTTAATTGCTTTAAGTTTATTCGCCGCATTACCCGCCGCTGCAAGCCAGCAATCTGACAGCAAGGGTTTTATCGACGACAGCCATTTAGACCTGTTTTTACGCAATGCGTATATCAGCCGTGACTACCATCAGGGCCAGCAGGATAAAGCCGAATGGGGTCAGGGCATCATCGCCACCTTTGAATCCGGCTATACCGAAGGGCTGGTGGGCTTTGGCGTGGACGGCATCGCGCAGTACGGCGTGCGCCTGGACGGCGGTCGCGGCAAGAGCGGTGCGGGAGGTATCGACTTCTTTAAACAGGAAGACGATGGCCGGGCAAAATCCGATTTAGCGAAATTTGGCGCTACCGCCAAAATGCGGATCTCGAATACCGTGCTGAGCTACGGTAACCAGCGTCCTGAACTGCCTATCGTTAACGCCGACAGCTCCCGCCTGCTGTTTGAAAGCTACACCGGTGCCATGCTGACGTCTAAAGAGATCGACGGGCTGGAAGTGAACGCCGGTTATTTCACCGACGAGCAGCGTAAAAGCGACGACCGCCACGACAGCGGCCTGAAAAGCCTGACTTTCGGTGGCGCAAGCTACCAGTTCAACGACCAGTTCAGCGGCGCGCTATACGCCTCTCATAACGAAGAGGTGATGAACAAACAGTACCTGGGGCTGAATTTCAAACAGCCGTTCAGCACCGGGCAGCAGCTGGTGCTCGACTTTAACGGCTATAACTCGCGTCTGGATCAGGGCTACGCTGACAGCCTCGACACCGGCCGCAGCAACACAATCTGGAGCCTGGCGGCGAGCTACATCTGGGATATTCACACGTTCAAAGTGGCGTACCAGCAGAGCAGCGGCAGCACAGGCTATAACTACGGCGGATATCGCGACAAGGGCGGCGTGGGCGACGGCGGCAACACCATCTGGCTGGCGAACTCCTACTGGTCTGACTTTAACGGTGAAGACGAGCGCTCATGGCAGGCATCCTACGGTCTGGACTTCGCGGGTCTCGGCCTGCCGGGCCTGAGCTGGACCACCGCCTACGTGCGCGGCGACAATATCAAGACCTCTGAAACCAGCAACGGCAAAGAGCACGAGTGGTTTAACCAGATCCAGTACCAGGTGCAGGATGGCCCGGCAAAAGATCTGAAGCTGAAACTGCGCTACTCCGTGCTGCGCGTCTCCAGCAACGCCAGCGACTATAACGTGGGCGGGGACGAGATCCGCGCCTACGTGGAATACCCGTTTAACGTGTTCTGATAAAACAAGCCGGGTGGCGGCTTCGCCTTACCCGAACTACTGTTTTCCCTCTCCCCGTGGGAGAGGGAAAACAGCTAGTAAAGCGTTTTCTGCGGCGGCCCGGCAAACTTCAGCGCGCCAATCTGATCCATCCGCACTTCCACTACCGACGGCCCCGGCATCGCCAGCGCTTCCGTCATCACGGCTTCAAAATCCTCTGCCCGCTCAACGCTCCACGCCTGCAGGCCAATTGCCTGTGCCAGCAGGGTAAAGTCCGGCGTATGCAGTTCGTTATAATACTGTCGCCCGCCGAAGTACTTATCCTGAATGCCGCGCATCACGCCGTAGCCCCCGTCGTTCATGATCAGCAGCGTCACGTTAGCTTTCTCCTGCGCCAGCGTCGCCAGCTCGCCTAAATTCAGGCTCAGGCCACCGTCGCCCACCAGCCCCACCACCTTACGCTGTGGGTTGGCAATCGCGGTACCAATCGCCATTGGCAGCCCCATGCCAATCGCCCCGGCAAGAGAGTGAATGTTCATCAGCGGGCCGTTAGCCCTGAACAGACGACTGCCCCACAGGCTGCCGGAAACGGTGATATCGCGCACCAGCAGGCCGTCCTGCGGCAGGGCTTTTTCAATGGCGTCGTTGAGCTTCGCATAGGCGCCGCACTGCTCGCGCAGGCCCTGTTCAGCCTGCAATACCGCCTGCTGCACCTGCGCGTCCCACTGGGCGTTGCCCCACTCGCGGCCCTGCGCTTTATCGGCCAGGGCGCCAAGCAGCGCTGAACAATCGGCTATCAGCGTGTTATCCATCAGGTAGTTACGGCTCGCCGCCGCCGGGTCGATATCTATCTGCACCCGCGGAGACGGCAACTCCAGCGTCCATGAGCGGGTTTCGTTGCTGCGCAGGCGAGAACCGGCCACCAGCGTAAAATCACACTGCGCAATCAGCGCCTCAACCGAAGGCGAGTTGTGGAACGCCCGCAGGCTGGCACGATGGCCGTCCGGCAGCACGCCGCGCGCGTGGGTGCTGGAGATCACCGTCATGCCCGCATCCGCCAGCTTTTTCACCGCGTCAGCGCTTCCCAGCGCCCCGCCGCCCAGCCACAGCAGCGGCTGTTTAGCCTGCCTGAGCTGCGCCCACAAAGCATCCAGCATCGCGGGATCCACGGCTGCAACCGAAGCCGGTTTCACCGGTGCGGTCACCAGAGACAGCGGAATTTTAGCCCCCTGAATATCAATCGGGATCTCCACAGAGACCGGCCCGCACGGCGGCGTCTGCGCCTCCTGAATCGCTTTATGCAGAATCGCTATCGCCTGGCTGGCATTGCTGATGCGGTACGCCCGTTTTGAACTGGCCTTCAGGAAGGTCAGCTGGTCGCGGGTCTCGTGGATAAACCCGGTATCGGCGTCCAGCCAGGCCTTCTCAACCTGTCCGGTTAAATGCAGCAGCGGCGTGCAGGCGTTCATCGCCTCCACCAGCGCGCCTACCGCGTTCCCCGCCCCCGCGCCGGTGCTGGTCAGCGCCACGCCGAGGCCGGAAAACCGCCCGTGGGCGTCAGCCATGGTGACGGAACCCGCCTCGCCGCGCGCGGGCACGAAGCGGATTTTCCCCCGCTGCCCTACCGCGTCCGCGATCGGCAGGTTGTGAATGGAGATGACGCCGTAGATGGCCTCAACCTGATACTGCTCCAGCGTTCTGGCGATGGCGTCGCCGACGGTTATCATTTCGCTCATTGCTCACCCTTTCTCAGTCGCACCAGTGGTTGACGCTGTTACCCGTCGCCAGATAAATGCTCTTTTGCTGCATCCAGGCTTTCAGCCCCTGAATGCCCTTTTCGCGGCCCAGACCGCTCTCTTTAAAGCCCCCGAACGGGGTCGAAATCGCAAAAACTTTGTAGGTGTTGATCCACACCGTACCGGCCTCCAGCTGCTCGCTCAGGCGCAGCGCCCGCCCGGTGTCGCGGGTCCAGATCCCTGCCGCCAGGCCGTAAACCGAGTCGTTCGCCTCGCGGATCAACGCCGCTTCATCGCGAAACGGCATCGCCACCAGCACCGGGCCGAAGATCTCCTCCTGGCAGGCGCGGGCGCCGTTCGTCAGCCCTTCGATAATGGTCGGCTGGAAGAAGCTGCCGTTTGCCAGCGCCGGATCTGCCGGGATCTCCCCGCCGCACAGCACCCGGCCCCCCTCGCGCTTCGCCAGCTCGACGTATTCCTGCACGCTCTGGCGATGTTTCTCATTGATCAGCGGCCCAACGTGCACGCCGTCAGTGAAGGGGTGCCCTACGCGCAGCCCGCGAGTTAATTCCAGCAGCCGCGCCATCAGCGGCGCGTACAGGCTTTCGTGGATAAACAGCCGGGACCCGGCGATGCACGCCTGCCCTGCTGAGCTGAAAATGCCGTAGCAGATCCCGCGCGCGGCCTGCTCAACGTCGGCATCCTCCAGCACGATGGTCGGGGATTTACCGCCCAGCTCCAGCGACGCCGGAATAAGCTTTTCCGCAGCCACGTGCGCCAGATGGCGGCCCGTGGCGGTGCCGCCGGTAAAGGAAATTTTTCGCACGCGGGGATGGCGCGCCAGCGCGTCGCCAATCACCGAGCCTTTGCCCGGCAGCACGCTCAGCAGCCCGGCGGGCAGCCCGGCCTGTTCAAAAATGCGCGCCAGCTCCAGCGCCATCAGCGGCGTGGCTTCGGCAGGCTTGAGGATCACCGCGTTCCCGGCGGCGATGGCCGGGGCGACCTTCTGCATCTCGCTGGCAATGGGCGAGTTCCACGGCGTGATGGCCGCCACCACGCCGAGCGGCTCATAGCGGCTTAGCGTCAGCAGATCCGGCTGGCGCGGCGTGGGCAGCTCCCCTTCCAGCAGCTCGCAGGCGGCGGCGAAGTAGCGGGCCGTTCCCGCCGCGCTCATCACCAGCCCGCGCGCCTCCGCCAGCGGCTTGCCGTTATCCCGGCTCTGCATCTGCGCCAGCTCGTCAGCGCGGGAGTCAATCAGATCCGCCACCTTGTGCAAGATCTTCGCCCGCACGTGCGGCAGGCTGTTGCGCCAGGCGGGATCGCGCCACGCGCGCTCGCCGGCCTCGATCGCGTCGTGCAGATCGTCAAGGTTTGCCGCGGTCAGCGTCGCATTGAGCGACCCGTCAGCCGGGAAGTGGCTCTGCATCGGGTTACCGCCGCCGCGTCGCCACTGACCGCCGATAAAAATCTTCAGATCGTCCATCGTCACTCCTCAGCTCAGGGCCAGCTCGCGGCAGGCGCGCACCGCGCTGAGTGCCGCCAGGGTGGAGGTTTTAGGGTTAGACGCCAGCGGCAGCCCGCTCAGCTCCAGATGGAATTCGCCAAACAGCCCTTCTACGTGCAGCGTGTGGGTGTTACGTTTCGTTGCCGGGTCAACCATCAGCTGCACGCGGGTTTCATCCATCCCGACGCCGCCGAGCGCCACGGTCGCCGCCACGTTGGCATTCGCCGGAAACAGCCGCGCCGCCTCGCGGGCGCTCCCTTCAAAAAAGACCTTCGCCTCTGAGACCGCGTTAAGATCGATAAGCTGCTCGGCATAGCTGCCGCGCCAGCTGGCCGGGCTTTTACGCGACTGATAGGTGACGCGCTCAAGCCCGCCCTCCTTCGCCGCCGCAAGCCCGTCGATGCCGGCCACCGCCCCGGAAAGCAGCGTCAGCTTTCCGCCCGCCGCGAGCAGGCGCTGCTCCAGCGCGCTGTCCGCCAGCGCGCCGGTGGAAATGACCGCCAGATGCCAGCCGCGACGCAGAATCGCTTCGCCGTACTGCGCAACCGCCTGCTGGCTGGCGCACTCCAGCACCAGATCGGGCGTTTGTGCGCACGCCATCGGCGAGGTCAGCGCCTCGACCGCATCGCCAAACTGGTCGCGAATGGCGGCATGGTGAGACGCGCGCGCCACGATCCAGCCGATAGCCACGCCAGCGGGCAGACGCTCAATCACCGCCTGCGCCATGGCGCCATAACCAATTAACATTACCTTTTTCATGATGCGTCCTTACAGATGGCGGCAAAAGCCGCCGGAAACGTCCAGCGCCGCGCCGGTGGTAAACGAGGCCAGCGGCGAGGCGAGAAACAGCAGCGCCTGCGCGGGTTCCTGCGGCTTGCCGAGGCGCGCCATCGGAATGCCGCGCTTGCGCGCGATCTCCGCCGTCCACTCCGGCCAGCTCTGGCTTTTATCCGCCCGGCTTTCAAAGCGGCGCTGCCACTGGCCGGACTCGACCATACCGAGCAGTATGGAATTGACGCGAATGCCTTTGCCTACCAGCTCTTTCGAGAGCGTCAGCGTCATGTTCAACAGCGCGGCGCGGGCTGCCGACGTGGCGATCATGTGCTCTTCCGGCTGAAGCGCCAGCAGGGAGTTCACGCAGGTGATGGAGGCGATATCGGACCGTTCCAGCAGCGGCTGAAACGCCTGCACCGGATTAATGACGCCAAACAGTTTAAGTTCGGCTTCGTGCAGCCACGCCTCGCGCGGGGTGTCGCTGAAGTGCGCCACGTAGCCCTGACCGGCGTTGTTGATCAGCATATCCGCCGCGCCAAAGCGCGCCTGCACCGCATCCGCGAAGGCCTGCACCTCGTCGGCGTTCAGCACGTCGCAGCGGTATGAGAAAATCTCCCCGTCGGGATAGTCGTTTTGCAGCGTCGCATGGGCGCTGGCGAGCCGGTCCGGGTCGCGCCCACAAAAGGCGACTTTCGCCCCTTCGCCCAGCAGCAGGCGCAGCGTCTCAAAGCCAATGCCGGACGAACCGCCGGTAACGACCGCTACGCGGCCGTCAATGTGTGCATTCATCGCGCACCTCTTCGTTAATGCGTAAAAGCTGTTGATTAAAAAACGCGTCGTTATCGAGATAGCTCGCGTGTCCGGCCTGCGGAATCGCGGTAAACGGCATGCCGTAGCGCAGCGCCAGCCCCTGTACCAGCTCGGGCTGCGTGATCGCGTCCTGCTCGCCGCACCAGACTTCAAATTGACCGGCGTAACGCTTAAGCCAGCCGTGAATGTCGTCATGCGCCAGCATCCACGCGGCAGCGAGGTAGCCTTCCGTGCGCAGCCTGCGCATGCCCGCCGCGACGGTGGCGATATCGTCCGGGCGCGCGCCGGGGCGCAGCAGCTTCGCGGCGCGGGTCTGCGCGAGAATGTCGCCGCCGAGCGCCATCTGCTGCTCGCGATTACGCCAGACCTGCTCTCGCTGCGCCGGCGCGGCATTACCGTAGCCCTGCGCGGCGTCCGCCAGCACCAGATGAATAACGCGTTCAGGGAACTTCGCCGCAAACGCGCTGGCCACCAGCGCCCCCAGGGAATGGCCCACCAGTACCGCCTGCCAGACGCCTGCGCGGTCGAGCATCGCCGCCAGCGCGTCGGCGTAATCTCCCGCGTTCGCCCGCTCAACCGCCAGCATCGGGCTTTCGCCGTAACCGGGCATGTCCCACGCCAGCACGCGAAAGCCCTTCAGCGCCATCTGCTTGTGCCAGGACGCAGCGCCCGAGCTGATCCCGTGCAGCAGCATCAGCGGGATGCCGCTTCCCTGTTCACGAAAACCCGTCATGTCGCCCCCTTAGTTCCGCTTCACTTTTGAGAGCGGATGATCGGAGGGATAGGTCGGGATTTCCGGCTTGTTGGTTCCCAGCATGACGCACATCAGCGCCTCTTCTTCCCCGTGGTTAAACAGGCCGCGATAGATGCCCGGCGGGACGGAGATCAGGTCACGCTCGCGCAGCACGGTTTCGGTGTAGTTATCGCCGTCCTGGATCATCAGCGTGATCTGCCCTTTGAGCATGAAGAACACCTCCTCCACGTCGTCGTGCAGGTGCAGCGGCCCTTCGCACTTCGACGGCAGCACCATGGTGGAGAAGGTAAAATGGTCCGCCTGCACGGTATTGGTGTCGTTCGCCACGCCGGTTGCGCCGGTGCCGATGTAGCGCATCTGCGCCCGGCGGTATTTCGGGTCAAAATCGGCCTGGAACTTCAGCGCGTTCCAGTCGTATTTACGGCCTTCGAAGCGCGCGATGCGCGACTCGACCCACTCTTCCATCGTCAGGTGGTCAGGTTTGATGCCTGTTTTGTTGGTTACGGTTGAATCAGTCATGACACTCTCCTCAGTAACGTCTCAGCAGCGGCAGTAACAGGACGCAGCCCACCGCCGCCATCACCGCCAGAAAAATCAGCCCGGAATCCATGCTGTGGGTGAAGGCGATCAGCGCGCCCATCACCGCCGGCGACAGCGCGCCCGCAAAGTTTCCCAGCCCGTTGAAAATGCCGCCCGCCGTGGCGCTCACCCGGGGATGGGTGGCCTTCGCCAGCAGGGCGAAAATGTTGGGTGCGCCGGTGCCCCACATAAAGGTGCTGAAGCTCATCGCCGCGATGATGGCAAGCGGGGTGTCGAGGTGCATCACCGCCGCCAGGCCTACCGCAGCCCCCGCCATCGAGATAAAGCAGGCCGCCGCGCGCTTATCGACCCGGTCAGAGAGCCACGCGCCAATCACCTCTCCCGCCAGCATGGCGATGAACGGCATCGACGACAGCCAGCCCGCGTGCTCCAGGTGGATGCCTTTGCCCTTGATGAGATAGCCCGGCAGCCAGCCGTTGATGCCCCACAGGTAGGTCAGAAAGGCGATGTTAAAGATGCAGATGATCCAGAAGTGCGGGCTGACAAACAGCTCGCGCCGCGCCGCGCGCCGCTCGTCCTGAGACGCCTGCGAGGTGCAGGGTTTTGCTTCCAGACGGATCCCGCGCAGGCCAACGCGCACAAAGATAAGCACCGGCACGGTCAGCATTGCCATGACAAAGAAGGTGCTCTGCCAGCCGAAGGTGTTCAGCAGCCAGAGGGAGAGCGGGAAGCCAATCGCGGCGCCGACCGGCGTGCCCAGCAGCCAGAGCATGGTGGCGCGCGCCTGTAAATGCTGCGGGAAGTTGTGGCGCACGATGGCGAAAGCCAGCGGGAACAGCGGCCCTTCCGCCACGCCCAGCAGGATGCGCAGAATAATCATCAGCGTGTAGTTATGGGTAAAGCCCATCGCCACCATCAGCACGCACCAGATCGCCATCATCCCGGTGAGCAGGCGCAGCGGCGCGATTTTGTCGCCTAAACCGCTCAAAAATACCGACGAAAAACCGTAGCTCAGCAGGAAGGCGCTCATCAGAATGCCGAGGCGCGTGGTGTCAAAATCGATGCCCATCGCCTGCTGGAAATGGCCGTCGGAAAAGAGCGCCGCGATGCTGATTTTGTCGAAAAAGGCCAGCAGCACGCAGGCCAGCAGCGACAGCGGGATGGCCCAGCGCACCGCTTTTTCAGGCGTGCGGGTTCCCTCACCGCTCGCCTCGACGGGCGCGGTGTTGGTCTCTAATGTGGTCATGTCTCCCCCTACGGGTGCGGGTTAGCTATCGCAATGACATCAGTGAAAAAGCCGGGTCGGCGAGCGGTACGTCCGACAGGTCCCGCCCCGCCGCCATCCAGCGCTTCGCCAGCTTGACGGTGCGCGCATCGTTGAACGCCACCAGCTGCGTTAGCCGACCGTTGTCGTCCAGCGAGAAGTACAGCGCTTCTTCACGCACTATCGTTCGGCTGCCCGGCTGCGGAATGCCGAGGATCTGGATGTTGTGCTGATATTGATCCGACCACAGCCACGGCGCGTCGTCGTAGCCTGGCGCATCGGGGTTAAGCATGGCTTTCGCCGTCGCCACCGCCTGATTCTGGGCGAAGGCCCAGGACTGAATGCACAGGCCGTAGTGATGGTGCTGCGCCACGTCGCCGGCGGCAAAGATGAACGGATCGGACGTGCGCCCCTGGGCGTCCACCGCGATCCCCCGCTCGGTGCGAAGTCCCGCATCGCGCGCCAGCTCCAGATTGAGATCGACGCCGATCCCCACCACCACCGCGTCAAAGGTTTCGCGCTGGCCGTCGCAGTGCATGACCGGCAGGCCGTTATCGTCCTCCAGCTCCAGCGCGCCGCAGCCGGTACGGATCTCCACCCCCTGCTCGCGATGGATAGCCTCTAAGCGCTGCGACACCTCGCCGCTCACCGAGCGCATGCACAGCGCGGGCTGCTGCTCGAACAGCGTGACCGCCACGCCGCTTTTGCGCGCGGAAGCGGCAATCTCAAGGCCGATCCAGCCGCCGCCGACAATCGCCAGTTTTTTACTTTCCGCCAGACGCGCCTTCAGGCGCTGCGCATCCTGCCAGTGGCGCAGAGTGTAGACCTGCGGATGCGCCGCCCACGCCTGCGAAGGCAGGCGCGCCCGCCCGCCGGTGGTCATTAAAAGGATGTTGTAACTAAGACGTTCGCCGTTGCTTAAACGCACGGTTTTCGCTTCGCGATCGACTGATTCAGCACGCAGCGGGCGGTACCAGGTCAGGTTCAGCGCCTGCTGTGCTTCTTCGCTAAACAGCCGCGGGAGCGCCGCGTCCGGCTCCAGCAGAGACGCTTTCGACAGCGGCGGACGTTCGTAGAAATCCCACTCCTCTTCCGCCACCACGCAGATCTCGCCGTCGAAGCCCTCGTCGCGCAGGGTTTTCGCCGCCCAGCCGCCCGCCTGACCGCCGCCGATAATGACAATGCGCGACGTCATACCGCCTCCGGCTTTTTCTGCTGACGGCGGGTGTCGTGGTCAATCCCACCCTCCACCGCCCATTCGGTAAAGGAGACCAGGGAGTGCTCCAGCTCGCGCGGCTGCCAGTTTTCCGTCAGATAGTCGTCGTTGGTGTAATACTCAAACGCGCCGCCGGTCGGGCTATTGACGTACCAAAAATAGGCCGACGACACCGGATGGCGGCCCGGCCCGATAAAGGTGCTCCATTCATTTTTATTCATCGCGATACCGCCGCCGATCACCTCGTGGATGTCGCGCACGGTGAAGGCCACGTGGTTGAGGCCGCGCTTGCGGTTCGGCAGTTGCAGCAGGAACAGGTTGTGATGTCCGCCGCGCACCCCGCAGCGCAGGAACACGGCGCGGTTGATGTAGCGGTCCGAAACCTGGAAGCCGAGCACCTCGCGGTAGAATTTTTCCACCGCCGCCAGCTCTTCTACAAAGAACACCACGTGCCCGACGTTGATCGGCTGGGCACGCTCATAAACCGGGCTCGGCGTGTCGATACGGCGGGCATCGCCCCACTGGTTGATCGGCTCAACGTTCAGCTCCACGTCGGTCTGCTGGCTGACCTGCACACGCAGGGTCATGCCGTTCGGATCGAGGCATTCCAGCGCGTCGCCCACTTCGCGAAAGCCGGGCTGCTGCGCAAGCTTCGGGCGCAGCGCGTCGAGATCGGACTGTGCGGCCACCGCCCAGGTCATGCGGCGCAGGGTGTTGCCCGCTTCAAACGCCGGCGGCAGGTCGGGGCTGTCGATGGGGTTCAGCTCCACGCGCGCGCCGCTCAGGGTGGTAAAACGCTGGCCACTGGCATCGCCCGTCAGGCCAAAATCACGCATAAATTTGGCGCAGTGCGTCAGGTCTTCCACGCCAAATTCCAGCTTTTCAATTCCGGTTACACTCATCGTTCGTTGCCTCATCTGGCCCAAATTGGGCGTAAAACATGCCCGACGCAGTCAAGCGCCTGACGTTAACTCACTGATTTAGCTGGCCTGTGACAAATAGCCTAAGAAGCCAGAAATTTTATCCGCCGCGAGGCGAACCTCGTTTTGCAGCCGCTCGCGGTCGGTCTGCGGGATCTCCTCCGACGGCACCAGAATGCTGACCACCGCCGCCACGCGTCCGCTTCGGTCATACACCGGGTAGACGATGGAGGAGATGCCGTGGCGGAAGAAGGATTCGCCGATGACAAACCCGCGGGCTTTGTCCTGTTGCACCATCTGCCACAGGGCCTCGCGGTCGTGAAGCTGCCCCGGCGTGTTGCCCGGCAGGCGCTCGTGCGGGAACAACTGTTCGAAATCGGCGCGGGAAATATCGGTCAGCAACATGCGGCCCAGCGAGGTGCAGTGCACCGGCAGGCGGGTGCCAATGCTGACCTGGTTGATGCGCGACCCGGCGGCGCTGACGCGGGCGATGTAGATAATGTCGCGCCCGTCGCGGATCGCCAGATGGCTGCTGCACTGGCTCACGTCGCGCAGCTGCTCGATCACCGGCTGGCCGACCTGCGCCACGTCCAGCGAGGCGATGTACTCAAAGCCGAGACGCAGCACGTTCATGCCCAGCGAAAAAGTATTGGTACGCGCGTTGCGCTCCAGAAAGCCCATGTACTCCAGCGTCTGCACCACGCGATAGGCGGTCGCCTTCGGCATATCCACCAGCCGGTGCAGCTCGGCAAAGGTCAGATCGCGATGCTGCTCGCCAAAGGCCAACAGCAGCTGTAAACCGCGCTCCAGCCCCGGCACCAGATACTTCACTTCCTGATCGTTTGCCATAATCGCTACACCTTAGTTAAAGACAAAGCCGCCGTTGACCGGGATCAGCTGCCCGGTGATAAACCGCGACAGATCGCTTAACAGCCAGACCACGCTGCCGGTGACGTCTTCCGGCTGCTGCGCGCCGGTTAACGCGCGGCCATTCTCGTAAAGCTGATGGCGCTCGGCCGGAACATATTCGGTCGCCTCGACGCGGGTCAACCCCGGCGCGATGGCATTAATGCGTATACGCTTTTCGCCCAGTTCACGCGCCATTGAGCGGGTCATGGCAATCACGGCGCCCTTGCTGGCGACGTAGGCCATCAGGCGCGGCGCGCCCCACAGCGCGGTGTCGGACGCAACGTTCACGATACCCGCGCCCTCGCGCAGCAGCGGCACCGCGGCGCGCGTCACCAGCCAGGTGCCTTTGACGTTGACGCTCATCACCCGATCCCAGAGATCCGGATCGTAATCGAGCATATTTTTGCCGCCGACGCCCGTCGCCATCGCCGCGTTGTTCACCAGGCCATCGATCTGACCCTGCTCGCCAATCGCGCTGAACACCTGCTCAATGGACTGTGGATCGGCCAGATCGATAACGTGCGGTTCGATCGCATAGCCCCGCTCGCTCAGGGCGTGGGCGCTCTCGGCCAGCTCACCCTTGAGGATGTCGCACATCACCACCGCCGCGCCCTGCTCCGCGCAGGCTTTGGCAAAGTGAAAGCCCAGCCCGCGCGCGGCGCCGGTTATGACGATGCGCTTGCCGCTCAGCAGCCCGTTCATCAGGCGGCTCCCTGCTGTTCTTCGCGCATCGCCAGCTGCTCTTTGGCGGCCTTTTGCATCATGCGGCGCAGGCGCGAGAGGCCGACGTCGTGCTGATACAGGTATTCATGGTCGCGGGCGTTTGGCGCCAGGCTTTCCAGCACCACGCGGTCCTGCTCCAGCACTTCCCAGTGCAGTTTTTCCAGACGGTTGCGGTACATGAAGCGCCACATGTCGCGCTGCCAGCCCTGCACCCGGCGAATGCGCCAGAAGAAGACGCGGCAGTTGTCGTTATCTTCCGGCACCACCATGCCGACGATAAAGAAGTGGCCGCCCGGCCCGAAACGCTTCTTGTACGGAATGGAGAGGCGCATCCAGCAGGTGCCGCTGTTGCCCAGCTCCACCCAGTCGAAATTGACGCCGCTCTGCCCCTTTTTCTCAAAGATGAAGCCGGTTTTGGTCGGCTGGAGCACCATGTCGGCCTTGCGATCCCCTTCCGCCATCGAGTGCGACGAGGAGTGCAGATAGGTGCCGTGCATCGGGTCCATCACGTTTTCCAGCGCGTACTGGTAATTGCATTTCCACGCGGCGGTGCAGAGGAAGTTGCTGAAGCTGTCCGTATCGGCGAGCTCATCCGGGAAGGTCAGCTCGTCCGGCTGCTGGTCCGCGGTGACGCCAAACCACAGGAAGATTGCGCCGTGCGCCTCCTGCACGTTGTAGCTGCGCACGCACTGCTGGCCGACCAGCGGGCATTTGTCCACCGCGGGCACGTCTTTCACCTCGCCGTTGCCCGCGACCTCCACGCCGTGATACCAGCAGGCAATGCGATCCCCAAGGTTCCAGCCCATCGACAGGCGCGCGCCGCGGTGCGGACAGCGGTCCTCCAGCGCCTGCACCTGGCCGTCTTTGTTGCGCCAGACCACAATCTGTTCGCCCAGGCGGGTAATGCCCACCGGTGCAGACTGCACCTCCCAGCTCGCCAGCACCGGATACCAGAGGCCGCGCAGGCCTTTATCGAGATAGTGTTGTACGGTCGTCGTCATCGCGTTGCCCTCAGTAGCCGTTAACCTGTAAGAATGCCTGGAAGCTGGCCTCGCTCCACGGCTCGCCCTGCTGATCGTGCATGCGCACCGCGTTCAGCCCGTTCACCAGCTCCGGTAAGGTTTCAACCCCCTGCTCGAAGAGATCTTCCAGCGTGGCGATGAGGTTCACTTCCCAGCTTTCCGGCTCACGGCTGCGGGTCTGCCAGATCAGGTTCTGGTAATCACCCGGCTTATGGATCGCACCGTTACCGCCCTCGGCCGGTGGGGCAAACTGACGGCTTTCCGGCAGCGCCGGGTTGTAGTTC
This sequence comes from Enterobacter cloacae complex sp. P1B, assembly GCF_014982345.1. Classification (NCBI taxonomy): domain Bacteria; kingdom Pseudomonadati; phylum Pseudomonadota; class Gammaproteobacteria; order Enterobacterales; family Enterobacteriaceae; genus Enterobacter; species Enterobacter cloacae complex sp. P1B. The sequence continues at coordinate 222,325 of NZ_JADCLF010000006.1, forward strand.
AGGGTGTCGCTCATGCCACGGTCTCCTCGACGAAGGTAATCTGAATCTGGTTTTCAAAAACCCGAACCGGGTAGCGGTTGAGGTTGCGCCCGCCGGGGCCGTGCAGGCACTGGCCGGTTTTGACGTCGAAGACCGCCTCGTGCAGCGGGCATTCCACCTTGCCGTCCTCCACGAAGCCCTGGCTCAGCAGGGCATAGGCGTGGGGGCATACGTCTTCCAGCGCGTAATATTCACCGTCAATCAAATACACGCCGATCTCTTTACCGTCGACGTTGCCGCTAAAAGGGAAATCTTCCTGTACTTGTTCTGCGTCACATACGCCTATCCAGCTCATCACGATCCTCCAGGCTTTTGTTTCATATATGAAACTCTGTTTCTTATTTAATACGGTCAATATAAAAGCGATGAATGTTTCGTCAAGCCGCAATGTGACGAATTTGTTAATCAAACAGCAATTAATTAACTAAGTGTGCAAAGGATCACGAAAAAATGCAGCGATATGAAATTTTCATTATTTCGGTGTGAAAGAATACGATTTATCGATGGCCTTAAATTTTAATAATCAGTGATTGACTTCTTTTCTTTTTGTTCCTTAAAAATAAAAGAAGTGAAAAACATCGTGTTTCACCTGTGAAACTTAATTTTATTTTTTCTTTAATAAACAATGAGTTTCACAGGTGAACCATTTTACCCACGTGATAATCACGCGCATAAAAATAGAAATAAGCAAAAACATAAGGCAGGCGTTATGACGGCAAGATGGCAAGGCACAGTGGCATTGTTATTACTGGTTATTATTTCCTACGTTGACCGGGTGAATATTTCTGTAATGATTTTAAACCCGGAATTTGCTCAGCATTTTCAGCTAAATGAAAACAGAATGTTACAGGGAATGCTTATGACCTGTTTTCTGCTGGGTTATGGATTTTCAGCTTTATTATTAACTCCAGTTATTGAAAGCAAACTCCATTATCGACAGGGATTATTGAGCAGCATAGCGATGTGGGCAGCGGTATGCGCCATTTCACCGCTGCTCGGATCGCTGATGGGCATGCTCGTCGCGCGCACGATCCTGGGGATCGCTGAGGGGCCGCTCTTTTCGCTGAAAACGCGCTTCATCAGCGATCACTTTAGCGCGCAGGAGATCGGCAAACCCAACGCCGTGACCGCGCTGGGCGTCTCGCTCGGGCTGGCCGTGGGCTTTCCGCTGGTAACGTGGCTGATGGCGCATCTCGGCTGGGCCGGGTCGTTTTATGCCCTGGCGGTATTAAATCTTGTGCTGGGTGGCGGCCTTGTCTGGCGCTTCCTGCCCGCGCCGCGGGGTGCGGAGAAAATCAAAAAACCGGGCTTCGCAGAGACGTTTTCGCTGGCCTGGCAAACGCCGCTGCTCGGGTGGATCCTGCTGGTTGAGATTGCCACCCTGAGCTATCTCTGGGGGAGCAGCGCCTGGCTGCCCGCGTGGCTGCGCGACGAGCATCATTTCTCGCTGCACGCCACGGGCATGCTTGCGGCCATTCCCTTCCTGCTGAGTCTGGGCTCGAAGTTCCTCGGCGGGGTGCTGCTCGACAGAATGCGCCCGGAACAGGCACCAATGCTGTTTGTGGTGGGCGGCGCGCTGACGGCGCTGTCCGTGGTCGCGCTGATGCTCAGCCATCAGCCTGCCTGGCTGGCGCTGTTTATGCTCTCGGCGAATATCTTCTGGGGGCTACAGGGGGCGGCTATTCCGGCGGTGATCCAGCATCACGCCGCGCGGGAAGCGGTGGGCAGCGCTTACGGCATTATCAACGGGATCGGCAATATCTGCGCGGCGTTTATTCCGCTGCTGATGGGGATGGTGATGAGGTCGGTAGGGTCAGTCAGCTCAGGCTTTTCGGTGCTGGTCGTCTCGCAGGTAATCACCCTGCTTGCCGGGGGAATGTTGCTGCTGCGCATGCGTCGCGCAGCAGCAATCAGCGCGTAAGGCTTATTCGCCTTTTTTCGCGGCCTGGATGTAGAGCATTTCCAGCGCCAGGGTCGCCGCGGCAAGCGCGGTGATTTCGGACTGGTCATAGGCTGGCGCCACTTCCACCACGTCCATCCCAACGATGTTCAGATCCTTCAGGCCACGCACCAGCTTGATGGCGCGGTCTGACGTCAGGCCGCCAATAACCGGCGTACCGGTACCCGGTGCAAACGCCGGATCCAGGCAGTCGATATCGAAGGTCAGGTATACAGGCATATCGCCGACGATCTGCTTAACCTGAGCCAGAATATCGTCCACGCCGCGATCGTTCACCTGGCCAGCGTCCAGCACGGTGAAACCGTTGTCTTTGTCGAACTCGGTACGGATGCCGATCTGCACGGAGTGGTTCGGATCGATCAGGCCTTCTTTCGGCGCGGTGTAGAACATGGTGCCGTGGTCGAACTCGCAGCCGTTCGCGTAGGTGTCGGTATGCGCATCGAAGTGCACCAGCGCCATTTTACCGAAGTGCTTCGCGTGGGCGCGCAGCAGCGGCAGAGTGACAAAGTGGTCACCGCCGAAGGAGAGCATGCGTTTGCCAGCCGCCAGCAGTTTCTCTGCGTGCGCCTGCAATTTTTCGCTCATTTCGCGCGCGTCGCCGAAGGCGTACACCAGGTCACCGCAGTCCACCACGTTCAGGCGCTCGCGCATGTCGAAGTTCCACGGGAAGCGGTTGTGCTCCCAGGCCAGGTTGGTGGAAACCTGACGGATTGCCGCCGGGCCGTGACGTCCACCCGCACGACCGGAGGTTGCCATGTCGAACGGCACGCCGGTGATCACCCAGTCCGCGTCGCTGTCGTACGGCTGGAAGTTCATTGGAAGGCGTAAAAAACCAAACGCGTTAGATACCAGAGAGTTATCGTACTGATGACCTAAAGTGCTCATGTCCTGACCTCTTTTAACGTCGATACATTAAAAACAGATGAAAAAAAATCCCCTCCGCGTCGTTAAACCCGACGAGGAAGGGATTGATTCGTAAATCGCATATTGGGGCGAATTATCGCCGTTAATTCATACGGGTTCAAGTGAGTATAGGGCATTGTGCGGTCTGATGCCCTCACCCCAACCCTCTCCCACCGGGAGAGGGAGGTTTTACTACTCGTCTTCCAGGTAGGTGTACCCGTACAGACCCGCTTCAAACTCTTCCAGGAACTGCTGCTGCAAGGCATCGTCCAGACCGGTGTTTTTCACCTGGTCGCGGAACTGGGTGAGCAGTTTTTTCGGATCCAGCTGCACGTATTCCAGCATGTCCGCCACGGTGTCCCCTTCGTCGGACAGCTCAACCTCGACGCTGCCGTCAGGGAAGACAAACACGTCAACCGCTTCGGTATCGCCGAACAGGTTGTGCATGTTGCCGAGGATCTCCTGATACGCACCCACCATAAAGAAGCCCAGCATTGGCGGGTTCTCCGGATCGTACTCCGGCATTGGCATCGTCGTTGCGATACCGTCACCGTCAACGTAGTGGTCAATCGCGCCGTCAGAGTCACAGGTGATGTCCAGCAGCACTGCGCGACGTTCCGGGGCGTGGTTCAGCCCTTCCAGCGGCAGAACCGGGAACAGCTGGTCGATACCCCAGGCATCCGGCATCGACTGGAACAGGGAGAAGTTGACGTACATTTTGTCCGCCATACGCTCCTGCAACTCGTCGATAATCGGACGATGCGCGCGGTTGCTCGGGTCGAGCTGTTTCTGCACTTCATGGCACATGTTCAGATAGAGCTGCTCCGCCCACGCGCGCTCCTGCAGGCTGAAGGTGCCTGACGAGTAGCCGACGTGAATATCGTGCAGATCCATCTGGCTGTCGTGCAGCCATTCGCGCAGGGAACGGCGCGTGCCCGGCTCGTGCATTTCCTGCCAGGTTTCCCACATGCTTTGCAGGGAACGTGGGGCATCGTCTGCCGGAGGCGTCGCTTCGGTGATTTCGCTGCGCTCGACGCCGATAATGTTAGACACCAGCACCGTATGGTGCGCGGTAACCGCGCGGCCAGATTCAGTAATCACCGTCGGGTGCGGCAGGCCGTGCTCTTCACAGGCATCGCCAATCGCCCAGATGATGTTGTTGGCGTATTCGTTCAGGCCGTAGTTCACCGAGCAGTCGGACTGCGAGCGGGTTCCTTCGTAGTCCACGCCCAGGCCACCGCCCACGTCGAAGCACTGAATATTCACGCCAAGCTTGTGCAGCTCAACGTAGAAACGCGCGGACTCACGCACGCCGGTGGCGATGTCGCGAATATTGGCCATCTGCGAGCCGAGGTGGAAGTGCAGCAGCTGAATGCTGTCCAGACGACCGCGCTCGCGCAGGATCTCCACCAGCTGCAGCACCTGGTTCGCCGCGAGGCCGAACTTGGATTTTTCACCGCCGGAAGACTGCCATTTACCGGAACCCTGCGACGCCAGACGCGCACGTACGCCGAGGCGCGGAATGACGTTCAAACGCTCGGCCTCTTCCAGCACGATGGCAATTTCGGTCATCTTCTCGATAACCAGATAGACCTTGTGGCCCATCTTCTCGCCAATCAGCGCCAGACGAATGTATTCGCGGTCTTTATAGCCGTTACAGACGATCACCGACCGGGTCATGCCCGCGTGCGCCAGAACCGCCATCAGCTCCGCTTTGGAGCCTGCTTCCAGTCCCAGCGGTTCGCCGGAGTGGATCAGGGATTCGATTACGCGGCGGTGCTGGTTCACCTTGATCGGGTAAACCAGGAAGTAGTCGCCGTTATAGCCGTAGGATTCACGCGCGCGCTTGAACGCGGCGTTAATGGAACGTAGGCGATGTTGCAGGATCTGCGGGAAGCAGAACAGTGCAGGCAAACGCTGGCCCTGCGCTTCACGGGCTTTCACCAGCTTAGCGAGATCCACGCGCGCTTCAGGGACGTCCGGGTCCGGGCAGACGCTGATGTGGCCCAGCTCGTTGACGTCGTAGTAGTTATTGCCCCACCAGGCAATATTGTAAGTGCGCAGCATCTTGCTGGCTTCCTGGGAGCTCATCGCAACCTCCTGCATAGAACGTAGTACACCCTGTTCGCCCGCTGACGAAGGCGAAAAAGAAGACATGTCGTCAGACATAGCGAACCTCAACTCTTTGTATTAAGTGTAAAACAGTTGACTACTATCGCAGCGTTATACGGCGATAACAACCCATAAACGGCTCCGTTTCCCAGCAGAGTATGCTGAAATCCAGACCGTGCGACCGGTTTCTTATTCATATCATTGTAAAACACGTATCCGAACTCTGTATGACAAGGTTCGGCGAAACCACGAGAAAACTCTTGTATTAACAAGAGCGCCCTTGTTCAGTTTTCACAGAGCGTAACCGGCCCTTGAATCCTGAGAAGCGCCGAGATGGGTATAACATCGGCAGGTTTGCAGACTAGAAATGCGGGTTGCGGGAATCAATGGCGCGCCAGAACGGCAGCGCTGAATTAGCGGAAAACGATGGTTCATTATCTCGTATCACCTCCACGGCCGCCTCTGATGAAACGGACCCCAAGCCAAAGCTAAAAGTTCACTGCTCAACCCGGCTGGAAGTGGCGACACGATGTATTCATCGAGCGCTGATTTTATATGAGCCGCGCGCCGCGTTTTATACCGAGAAGGGGGCTAAAAAGCAAAACAAAAATACGCGTGTTGCCAGCAGCGTCAGGAAAAATTTCCAGCAGCCATTTCAACGCAGTGAGAGATGAATCAAAAAAAACTGGAAATCGGGCGAAGAAGTGACCTAAAATAGCCATCCAGATGTTAATCCATCTATACTGATTAACACTCATACTGCCAGTGTCAAAAACCTGCAGGCCTTGGTAGAATTATCTCCTTTGGCTATTCCACACAGCAGCTTGAGCTAACCAAATTCCTCTTAGGTGAAATAAAACATGGCAAAACACCTGTTTACGTCCGAGTCCGTATCAGAAGGACATCCTGATAAAATTGCTGACCAAATCTCCGATGCGGTGCTGGATGCGATCCTGGCGCAGGATCCTAAAGCGCGCGTAGCGTGTGAAACCTATGTCAAAACCGGCATGGTTCTGGTTGGCGGTGAGATCACCACCAGCGCATGGGTTGATATCGAAGAGATCACCCGTAACACGGTGCGTGAGATCGGCTATGTACATTCTGATATGGGCTTTGATGCCAATTCCTGCGCGGTGCTGAGCGCGATTGGCAAACAGTCTCCGGACATCAACCAGGGCGTTGACCGTGCCGATCCGTTGGAACAGGGCGCGGGCGACCAGGGCCTGATGTTCGGTTATGCAACCAACGAAACCGACGTGCTGATGCCAGCACCTGTGACCTACGCACACCGTCTGGTGCAGCGTCAGGCTGAAGTGCGTAAAAACGGCACCCTGCCGTGGCTGCGCCCGGATGCGAAAAGCCAGGTCACCTTCCAGTACGACGACGGCAAAATCGTTGGTATTGACGCTGTGGTGCTGTCGACCCAGCATGCCGAAGATATCGATCAGAAATCCCTGCAGGAAGCAGTGATGGAAGAGATCATCAAGCCAGTTCTGCCAACCGAATGGCTGAGCTCAGCAACCAAATTCTTCATCAACCCAACCGGACGCTTTGTTATCGGCGGCCCAATGGGTGACTGCGGCCTGACCGGTCGTAAAATCATCGTTGATACCTACGGCGGCATGGCGCGTCACGGTGGCGGCGCGTTCTCCGGTAAAGATCCGTCTAAAGTTGACCGTTCTGCCGCGTACGCTGCACGTTATGTGGCGAAAAACATCGTTGCTGCCGGCCTGGCTGACCGCTGTGAAATTCAGGTTTCCTACGCTATCGGCGTGGCTGAGCCAACCTCCATCATGGTGGAAACCTTCGGTACTGAAAAAGTGCCTTCAGAACAGCTGACCCTGCTGGTGCGCGAGTTCTTCGACCTGCGTCCATACGGCCTGATTCAGATGCTGGATCTGCTGCACCCAATCTACCAGGAAACCGCTGCATACGGTCACTTTGGTCGTGAACATTTCCCATGGGAAAAAACCGACAAAGCCGCTCTGCTGCGTGAAGCTGCCGGTCTGAAGTAATCGACAGCCGAGAGTATTAAACAGGCCAGCCTTTGTGCTGGCTTTTTTTATGTCGGGTGGAGGCTAAAGCCGCACAACTGAAAGCGATTACACCGCACCGGCACCACTCCGCTTTCAGAATAATCTCTTTGCATGTTCGCCTTTCTTCTGCTGTTACATTTCCTTTCAGTTAAGTCTGAAATTCAAACAAACGCGATGCGCATCACCTCGTTTACCTCTATATTTTCAAAGCTTTAATAATTTTTACGGTTGCACGTTAGTGTAACCGATTACACCATTGTGATTAATCTCACATATTTTTACGGGTCGCTCACCTACCCTTATCATCAATAAAACTGATAACCCAACTGGAGGGCATAATGCCTGACAATAAAAAACAGGGGCGTACGTCCAACAAGGCGATGACTTTCTTCGTCTGCTTCCTCGCCGCCCTGGCAGGATTACTCTTTGGCCTGGATATCGGCGTCATTGCCGGCGCTCTTCCCTTCATCGCAGACGAATTCCAGATTAACGCGCATACCCAGGAATGGGTGGTTAGCTCCATGATGTTCGGTGCGGCCGTTGGGGCCGTCGGCAGCGGCTGGCTCTCCTTCAAGCTCGGACGCAAAAAGAGCCTGATGATCGGTGCGATCCTCTTCGTCGCCGGTTCGCTCTTCTCCGCTGCCGCCCCTAACGTTGAAGTGCTTATTCTTTCCCGCGTGCTGCTGGGCCTTGCGGTGGGCGTGGCGTCTTACACCGCCCCGCTCTACCTCTCCGAAATTGCGCCGGAGAAAATCCGCGGCAGTATGATTTCCATGTACCAGCTGATGATCACCATCGGTATTCTCGGCGCTTACCTGTCCGATACCGCGTTCAGCTACAGCGGCGCATGGCGCTGGATGCTCGGCGTGATCATCATCCCGGCCATTCTGCTGCTGATTGGCGTCTTCTTCCTGCCGGACAGCCCGCGCTGGTTTGCCGCCAAACGTCGCTTCGTTGATGCCGAACGCGTGCTGCTCCGCCTGCGCGATACCAGCGCGGAAGCGAAAAACGAGCTGGAAGAGATCCGCGAAAGCCTGAAGGTAAAACAGTCCGGCTGGGCGCTGTTTAAAGAGAACAGCAACTTCCGTAGGGCGGTGTTCCTCGGCGTGCTGCTGCAGGTGATGCAGCAGTTCACCGGGATGAACGTCATCATGTACTACGCGCCAAAAATCTTTGAACTGGCGGGTTACACCAACACCACCGAGCAGATGTGGGGCACCGTTATTGTGGGCCTGACCAACGTGCTGGCGACCTTTATCGCCATCGGCCTGGTGGACCGCTGGGGTCGTAAGCCAACCCTGACCCTGGGCTTCCTGGTGATGGCGACGGGTATGGGCGTTCTCGGCACGATGATGCATGTGGGCATCCACTCCCCAACCGCCCAGTACTTCGCGGTGGGCATGCTGCTGATGTTTATCGTCGGGTTTGCGATGAGCGCCGGTCCGCTGATTTGGGTACTGTGCTCTGAAATCCAGCCGCTGAAAGGGCGTGATTTTGGTATCACCTGCTCTACCGCAACCAACTGGATTGCCAACATGATCGTCGGCGCAACGTTCCTGACCATGCTCAACACCCTGGGCAATGCCAACACCTTCTGGGTCTACGCCGGTCTGAATATCTTCTTTATTGTGCTGACCATCTGGCTGGTTCCAGAAACCAAACATGTTTCTCTGGAACATATTGAACGTAACCTGATGAAAGGTCGTCCGCTGCGCGAAATCGGCGCCCACGACTAATCCTCTTGCGGGAGGCGCCTCTTGCGCCTCCCCGCTTCCCGCTTTATGCTCTGCCCCTATGAAAGCTCCCCGTCTCCCCATCGCCATTCAGCAAGCCGTTATGCGCAGCCTGCGGGAAAAACTTGCCCAGGCTAATCTGAAACTCGGCCGCAATTACCCTGAACCGAAGCTGGTCTATCAGCAGCGCGGCACCGCAGCCGGCACCGCCTGGCTGGAACCGTACGAGATCCGCCTGAACCCGGTGCTGATGATGGAAAACCAGCAGGCGTTTATTGAAGAAGTGGTGCCGCACGAGCTGGCGCACCTGCTGGTGTGGAAACACTTCGGACGCGTCGCGCCGCATGGAAAAGAGTGGAAGTGGATGATGGAGGCGGTGCTCGGCGTTCCGGCGCGCCGTACCCATCAGTTCGAGCTGGAATCGGTACGCCGCAATACCTTCCCCTATCGCTGCCAGTGTCAGCAGCACCAGCTTACCGTCCGCCGCCATAACCGCGTGGTGCGCGGCGAGGCGACCTACCGCTGCGTCAAATGCGGCGAACCGCTGATTGCGGAGTAATCACCTGAACTTTCAGGAACTTTCCTGATCTGACTGATTGCATACAGGAACAACATTCGTTACGTTGCGGGCTCGTTTTGACACGGAGTGTAAGATGTCCCGTAATGTTTCTCTCGCGGTCGCTTTTCTGGCGACGGCGCTTTCCGGTCAGGCCCTGGCCGACGGTATCAACAGTTTTTCCCAGGCCAAGGCAGCAGGCGTTAAGGTGAACGCCGATGTGCCGGGCGATTTCTACTGCGGCTGCAAAATTAACTGGCAGGGCAAAAAAGGGGTCGTTGACCTCGAATCCTGCGGCTATAAGGTGCGTAAAAACGAAAACCGCGCCAGCCGCATCGAGTGGGAGCATGTCGTTCCGGCCTGGCAGTTTGGTCACCAGCGCCAGTGCTGGCAGGACGGCGGACGTAAAAACTGCGCCAAAGATCCGGTTTATCGCCAGATGGAAAGCGACATGCATAACCTGCAGCCTGCGGTAGGTGAAGTGAACGGCGACCGCGGCAATTTCATGTACAGCCAGTGGAACGGTGGCGAAGGCCAGTACGGCCAGTGCGGTATGAAGGTAGATTTCAAAGAGAAAGTCGCCGAGCCCCCTGCCCGCGCGCGCGGCAGCATCGCCCGCACCTACTTCTACATGCGTGACCGTTATGACCTCAACCTTTCACGCCAGCAGACGCAGCTGTTCAATGCCTGGGATAAGCAGTATCCGGTGACGGAATGGGAATGCCAGCGCGACGAACGTATCGCCAGAGTCCAGGGGAATCATAACCCTTACGTCCAGCGGGCTTGCCAGGCGCAAAAGAGCTAACCTACACTACGGCAATTCGCTTATACCGCATGACATATGGAATTTTTGACTATGCGCATTCCCCGCATTTACCACCCTGAACTGATTACCGCAGGCCGCGAAATCGCCCTGTCTGACGACGCCGCTAACCACGTTGGCCGCGTGCTGCGCATGGGGGCTGGCCAGGCAATACAGTTGTTCGACGGCTCTAATCAGGTTTTCGACGCGGAAATCACGCGGGCGGATAAAAAAAGCGTGCATGTAAATGTCTTGCGCGGCGAAGTGGATGACCGTGAATCGCCGCTACACATCCACCTTGGGCAGGTGATGTCGCGCGGAGAAAAGATGGAGTTCACCATTCAAAAATCCATTGAGCTGGGTGTAAGCCTCATTACGCCACTTTTTTCCGAGCGCTGTGGCGTTAAACTGGATGCGGAACGTCTGAACAAAAAGATCCAGCAGTGGCAGAAAATCGCCATTGCGGCCTGCGAACAGAGTGGTCGCAACCGTATTCCGGAGATCCGCCCGGCGATGGATCTGGAGGACTGGTGTGCAGAAGAGGATAGCGGGCTGAAGCTCAATCTTCATCCGCGCGCCAGCGCCAGCATCAATACGCTGCCGCTGCCCGTTGAGCGCGTACGCCTGCTGATTGGCCCGGAAGGCGGCCTGTCGGCGGACGAAATTGCGATGACGGCGCGCTACCAATTTACTGATATTCTGTTGGGACCTCGCGTTCTGCGCACTGAGACAACGGCACTCACGGCCATAACCGCGCTACAGGTACGGTTTGGCGATCTGGGTTGAAGTATTAACGGAGAAGAACATGATAAAGCTCGGCATCGTGATGGATCCCATCGCAAACATTAACATCAAGAAAGATTCCAGCTTCGCCATGCTGCTGGAAGCGCAGCGTCGTGGCTATGAGCTCCACTATATGGAGATGAACGATCTTTATCTGATCAACGGTGAAGCCCGCGCACGCACCCGCATCGTTAACGTCGAGCAGAACTACGACAAATGGTACGAATTCGGCACCGAGCAGGACATCGCCCTGGCCGACCTCAACGTTATCCTGATGCGTAAAGATCCGCCGTTTGACACCGAATACATCTATAGCACCTACATCCTTGAGCGTGCCGAAGAGAAAGGGACGCTGATCGTCAACAAGCCGCAGAGCCTGCGCGACTGCAACGAGAAGCTTTACACCGCCTGGTTCTCTGACCTGACGCCGGAAACGCTGGTCACCCGCAGCAAAGCGCAGCTGAAAGAATTCTGGCAGAAGCACGGCGACATCATCATGAAGCCGCTGGACGGCATGGGCGGCGCGTCTATTTTCCGCGTGAAGGAAGGCGACCCGAACATTGGCGTGATTGCCGAAACGCTGACCGAGCTGGGCACGCGTTACTGCATGGCGCAAAACTATATTCCAGCGATCAAAGATGGCGATAAGCGCGTGCTGGTCGTGGACGGTGAGCCGGTGCCTTACTGCCTGGCGCGTATCCCACAGGGTGGCGAAACCCGCGGTAACCTGGCGGCAGGTGGCCGCGGCGAGCCGCGCCCGCTAACCGAAAGCGACTGGGAAATTGCCCGCCGCGTTGGCCCAACGCTGAAAGCCAAAGGCCTGATCTTCGTTGGCCTGGATATCATCGGCGATCGCCTGACTGAAGTTAACGTCACCAGCCCAACCTGCATTCGCGAAATCGAAGCGGAGTTCCCGATCTCGATCACCGGAATGCTGATGGACGCTATCGAAAAACGTTTACAGAAATAAACTGTGACAGCGCCTGGGTTTATCCCCATACTGGGCGCTGTCGCTTTTTAAACCAGGAAACAGTACCTCTGACAATGAATTTACAGCATCACTTTCTTATTGCCATGCCTGCTCTCCAGGATCCGATTTTTCGCCGCGCCGTGGTTTATATTTGTGAATACAATGAAGACGGCGCGATGGGTATTATCATCAACAAACCGCTGGAAAACCTGCAGGTTGAAGGGATTCTGGACAAGCTGAAAATCTCGGCTGAAGCGCGCCTGCCGGAAATCCGGCTTGATAAACCGGTGATGCTGGGTGGACCTCTTGCCGAAGATCGCGGCTTTATCCTGCATACCCCGCCGGTATTCTCTTCCAGCATTCGCATCTCCGATAACACCGTGATCACCACCTCGCGCGACGTGCTTGAAACGCTGGGCACCGCTGAGCAGCCTTCCGAAGTGCTGGTGGCGCTGGGCTATTCGTCGTGGGAGAAAGGCCAGCTTGAGCAAGAGATCCTCGATAACGCCTGGCTTACCGCACCTGCGGACATGAATATTCTGTTTAAAACCCCTATTGCCGATCGCTGGCGTGACGCGGCAAAGCTGATTGGCATTGATATTCTGACCATGCCTGGCGTAGCGGGGCACGCGTAATGAGCGGCACCCTTCTCGCCTTCGACTTCGGCACCAAAAGCATCGGCGTCGCCGTGGGTCAACGGATCACCGGCACCGCCCGCCCGCTCACAGCGCTGAAAGCTAACGACGGCACGCCGGACTGGAACCTGATTGAGCGCCTGCTCAAAGAGTGGCAGCCGGACGACGTAATTGTCGGCCTGCCGCTGAACATGGACGGCACCGAGCAACCGCTTACCGCCCGCGCGCGTAAATTCGCCAATAAAATCCATGGCCGCTTTGGCGTCTCCGTGAAGCTTCACGACGAGCGTCTCAGCACCGTCGAAGCGCGTGCAGGCCTGTTTGAACACGGTGGCTTCCGGGCGCTCAACAAAGGCAGCGTAGACTCCGCTTCAGCCGTTATCATCCTCGAAAGCTACTTCGAACAGGGCTTTTAACGCAGGGGCCTACAGCCGCCCCTGTGCCCGTCTCTCCGCCAGGCTCTGGTCAAAGTTCTGCATTCCCGCCTGCTGGCCGGTTTGAATGATGCCGGGCAGCTGCCACGTCTTCCCCTCACGAATCAGATTCGCCGCCGCCGCGGTGTTTACCAGCAGCTCGTACAGCGCGACGCGCCCGCCCTGAAGATCGGGAAGCAGCTTTTGCGCCAGCACTGCCCGCAGGCTGCCGGCCAGCTGGTTACGCACCGGATCTTTCTCCTGCGCCGGGAACGTATCGACCAGCCGTTCAATCGCCTGTGCTGCCCCGCGCGTGTGCAGCGTCGCCAGCACCAGATGCCCGGTCTCCGCCGCCGTCAGCGCCAGGCGGATCGTTTCGCTGTCGCGCAGCTCCCCCAGCAAAATAACGTCCGGGTCCTCGCGTAACGCACTGCGCAGCGCCTCTGCAAATGACGGGCTGTGCTGGCCTATCTCCCGCTGCTGAATCAGGCAACGTTCACTCTGGTACATAAACTCCACCGGATCTTCAAGCGTGAGGATATGGCCGTCAGTATGGCTGTTGAGGAAGTCGACCATTGCGGCCAGCGTGGTGGATTTACCGCTGCCGGTCGCTCCCGTTACCAGAATCAACCCGTTGTCGCTGGACAACAGTTCGGGAATAGCGCGCGGCACCCCAAGCGAAGGGAGCTGCGGACAGGAACGCGGCAACAGCCGCAGGGTAACGGAGATGCCCTTCATCTGCTTAAACGCACTGCCGCGCAGACGCTGGTCTCCTGCGACCGTCACGGCAAAATCGACCTGCCCGTTTGCCCACCATGCGCCCTGCTGTTCGTCGTTGAGCCACGCCTTTAGCAACGCCCCGACATCCGGCGGCGGAAACGGGGCCGGCTCAAGGCGGCCCAATCTGCGCCAGCGCGGTGGTGAATCACTGCACAGGTGTAGATCGGAGACGTTATGCTTTACACTAAGGGCCACAATTTCTTCCACATCCATAGACTACTCCTCGGAAAATGAACGACATTGCGCATAACCTGGCACAGGTCCGGGACAAAATCTCAGCCGCTGCAACGCGTTGCGGCCGTGCTTCAGAAGAAATTACGTTGCTTGCAGTCAGCAAAACCAAGCCTGCGAGCGCCATCGCAGAAGCGATTGCTGCAGGTCACCGGGCGTTTGGCGAAAACTACGTGCAGGAAGGAGTGGATAAAATTCGCTACTTCCAGGAGCAGGAGACGTCCGATCTGCAATGGCACTTTATTGGTCCCCTGCAGTCGAACAAAAGCCGTCTGGTAGCAGAGCACTTTGACTGGTGCCATACCATCGACCGTCTGCGTATTGCTTCCCGTCTGAGCGACCAGCGCCCGGCGGAGATGCCTGCGCTTAACGTGCTGATTCAAATCAACATCAGTGATGAAAACAGCAAGTCCGGCATTGCGCTGAGCGAGCTGGATGCGCTGGCCGCAGAGGTGGCCGCCCTGCCGCGCTTAACCCTGCGCGGGCTGATGGCCATTCCGGCACCTGAGTCAAGTTATGAAAGGCAGTTTGCCGTGGCACAGCAAATGGCTGTAGCATTTGAGGCGCTTAAAGCGCGCTATGAAACGGTAGACACGCTTTCACTGGGCATGTCGGATGATATGGAAGCCGCCATCGCGGCAGGCAGCACTATGGTGCGCATCGGCACAGCCATTTTCGGTGCGCGCGACTACACCAAATAATAAGGAAACCTGAGGAACGCCATGAAGACGTTGACTTTCCTGCTCTCAACGGTCATTGAGCTGTACACGATGGCGCTTTTGCTGCGCGTCTGGATGCAGTGGGCCCGCTGTGACTTTTACAATCCGTTCTCCCAGTTTGTCGTGAAAATCACGCAACCTGTTGTCGGACCGCTGCGCCGTATTATCCCGGCCATGGGCCCCATCGACAGCGCTTCGCTGCTGGTGGCGTTTATTCTGAGCGTGCTCAAAGCCATCGTGCTGTTTATGGTTATCACCTTCCAGCCGATTATCTGGATTGCCGCCGTCCTGATTCTGATCAAAACCGTCGGTTTGCTGATCTTCTGGGTACTGCTGGTGATGGCGATCATGAGCTGGGTAAGCCAGGGCCGTAGCCCGGTAGAGTACGCCTTGATTCAGCTGGCCGAGCCGCTGCTGCGTCCGATCCGTAACCTGCTTCCGTCCATGGGCGGCATCGACTTCTCCCCGATGATCCTGGTGCTGCTGCTCTATGTGATCAACATGGGGATCGCCGAACTGCTCCAGTCTACGGGCGATATGCTGCTGCCGGGGCTGTGGATGGCGCTATGAGTGCAGTAAGCACCTGCACCGACGGGCTGGTTTTACGGCTGTATATTCAGCCGAAAGCCAGCCGTGACAGTATTGTTGGGCTGCATGGCGACGAGCTAAAGGTCGCCATCACCGCCCCACCGGTCGATGGCCAGGCGAACGCGCATCTGACCAAATATCTGGCAAAACAGTTTCGCGTCGCCAAAAGCCAGGTCATCATTGAAAAAGGTGAACTTGGGCGGCATAAACAGGTAAAAATCCTTAATCCGCAATCTATCCCGACGGAAGTCGCGGCTCTGACAGAACAGGACTAAACCATGCAGAAAGTTGTTCTCGCGACCGGTAACGCCGGTAAAGTGCGCGAGCTGGCCTCGCTATTAAATGATTTTGGGCTGGACGTGGTGGCTCAGACCGAGCTGGGCGTGGAGTCCGCCGAAGAGACGGGCCTGACGTTTATCGAAAACGCCATTCTGAAAGCGCGCCATGCGGCGCAGGTAACCGGCCTGCCCGCGATTGCCGACGACTCCGGTCTGGCCGTGGATTTCCTCGGCGGCGCGCCGGGAATTTACTCCGCGCGCTATTCCGGGGTGGACGCCACCGACCAGCAGAATCTGGAAAAGCTGCTCGTGGCCCTGAAGGACGTTCCCGACGAACAGCGTACCGCGCAGTTCCACTGCGTGCTGGTCTACATGCGTCATGCGGAAGACCCGACGCCGATTGTCTGTCACGGCAGCTGGCCGGGCGTGATTACCCGTGAAGCGGCTGGCAACGGCGGCTTTGGCTACGACCCGATTTTCTTTGTCCCGACCGAGGGCAAAACCGCTGCGGAACTGACCCGCGAAGAGAAAAGCGCGATTTCCCACCGTGGACGCGCGCTGAAACTGTTACTGGAAGCACTGCGTAATGGCTAATTTGCCGCCTCTGAGTCTTTATATTCATATCCCGTGGTGCGTGCAGAAATGCCCGTACTGCGATTTCAATTCGCACGCGCTGAAGGGCGAAGTGCCGCACGATGACTACGTCGCGCATCTGCTGGCCGACCTGGACGCCGATGTGCCGTACGCACAGGGACGTGAAGTTAAGACCATTTTCATTGGTGGCGGTACGCCGAGCCTGCTGTCAGGCCCGGCAATGCAGACGCTGCTGGACGGCGTGCGTGCGCGCCTGAACCTGGCGGTGGATGCGGAAATTACGATGGAAGCCAACCCCGGCACCGTTGAGGCCGACCGTTTTGTCGACTATCAGCGCGCGGGCGTGAACCGCATCTCCATCGGCGTGCAGAGCTTTAGCGAGCCGAAGCTGAAGCGTCTGGGTCGCATTCACGGCCCGGAAGAGGCCAAGCGCGCGGCGAACCTGGCAACGGGGCTTGGGCTGCGCAGCTTTAACCTCGATTTGATGCATGGCCTGCCGGATCAGTCGCTGGAAGAGGCGCTGGACGATCTGCGCCAGGCAATTGAACTGAACCCGCCGCATTTGTCGTGGTATCAGCTCACCATCGAGCCAAACACGCTGTTCGGCTCCCGCCCGCCGGTGCTGCCGGATGACGACGCGCTGTGGGATATCTTCGAGCAGGGCCACAAGCTTTTGACCGCTGCCGGGTATCAGCAGTATGAAACGTCCGCCTACGCGAAGCCGGGCTTCCAGTGTCAGCACAACCTGAACTACTGGCGTTTTGGTGATTATCTGGGGATTGGCTGCGGCGCCCACGGCAAGGTGACCTTCCCGGATGGTCGCATCCTTCGCACCGCCAAAACCCGCCACCCGCGCGGGTATATGGAAGGCCGCTACCTGGAGCGTCAGCACGACGTTGAGGCGGCGGATAAGCCGTTTGAGTTCTTTATGAACCGTTTCCGCCTGCTGGAAGCCGCGCCGCGCGCGGAGTTTTCGCTGTACACTGGCCTGGCGGAATCGGTGATTCGTCCGCAGATTGACGAAGCGCTGGCAAAGGGGTATCTCACCGAGAGTGAGGAATGCTGGCAGATCACCGAGCACGGCAAGCTGTTCTTAAACTCCCTTCTTGAGCTGTTCCTCGCCGAAGATTCCTGAAGGCTGATTCAGGATTTCGCATCCCGTTCTGCCGGCTAAGGGAAAGGCTGGCAGAGTATGGGGATGGAAAAATCAAAACAACTCCGTAAACAAATGACGCCCGAAGAGTTACGCCTCTGGTATTTACTCAGGGGACGCCGCTTCTTTGGCTATAAGTTTCGCCGCCAGATGCCGATTGGTGCATATATCGTGGATTTTGCCTGTTTTAAGGCAAAGCTGATTATCGAGCTGGACGGTGGCCAACATCAGAATAACGAAACCTATGATTCACGTCGTACTGAATTTTTGAATGCGAACGGCTGGGAAATACTACGGTTCTGGAATAACGAATTCAGGACAAACGAGGAGGAGGTGTTAATGGCTATCAGGCAACGACTGCGCTGCCTGATGCCCTCACCCTAACCCTCTCCCACAGGGAGAGGGAACAATTACACCCTCTCCCCTGGGGAGAGGGCTGGGGTGAGGGGCCCAGCGCGCAGAGAACTTACTTCAGCGTCCCCACCAGCGCCTTCCGGCTATCTTCCAGCGACACCACGCGTTTACACACGTCTTTGCCGAACTGCTGGAAATCATCTTCCTGGTTCTTCCACTCGTTCTGAATGGAAGTCTGCAAGCCGCCCAGACTGCCCAGCACGCCCTGCAGCGGGTTACCGCCGCCTTTCAGCACCGCTTTGGCGCCCATCTCGTTAATGCTGTCCTGCAGGATGCCGCCCATCGCCTGGTTCACCAGCTGCTGGCCGTCAGCACGGACCTGATCGATCGCCTTATAGTGGAACGTCAGGCCATCAGAGCGCGTCTCGATAATGCGGTTCATCTGCTCTTTGAGCTGCTTGTCGAGCTTCGTAAGGCGGGAGCGCATATTACTGCTCTCCCCCACCTCTTTAGTGATGATTTTGTCCAGCGCGACGCGGCTCTTTTCGACGCGCGTCAGGGCGCCTTCATTAATCCATGGCAGCGCGGTACGCAAATCGGCCTGATAATCTTTCGCCTGCTCACGCTGTGCGGCAGTCAGGTTGTACTGTTTGCCGTTAAAGGTGACGTTTCCTTCCGGCGTAATCACCAGATTGCCGTTCTCGCCTTTGACCTGCACGGTTTGCGGGCTTAACACCACGTCATCACGCGGGGTGACGCTACATTGATAATCCGCATGGGCTGTGAATCCGGTTGCCATCAAAGCAACAGCCAGCAACGTTTTGCGCATCTTAAACACTCCCTCAGACAAAATGGGCCAGCTAATGCTGGCCCGCTTACTGCTTTATTAGTCCCACCAAACGTCGAAAAGTTCGCTCACGCGGACATCTTCCAGCTTGTGCTCTTCAAGCCATTTGCGAACCAGGGCCTGATGTTCTTCGGTGCATTTGCCAACTTCCTGGGTGCAGATCAGACCTTCCCATGCCAGGTAGCCGCTACCGTCGAAGGCCAACTTGTTAGGCTCGATCACCTCGTTGATGAACGCATCAACGTCCTGGTCGATCTGCTCAACGCTGGTGCCTTCCGGGAAACGCCAGGCAACGGAGAAGCCCACTTCCTGGAATTCTTCGATGTGCATCTTTTTACGCAGACGACGGCTACGATTCTTTGCCATTATTTCACCCTCTCGAACATTAAGTCCCATACGCCGTGACCAAGACGATGGCCACGCTGTTCAAATTTTGTCACCGGACGCGATTCCGGACGCGGTACGTAGTCGTTGCTCTCGGACTGATTTTTGTACCCGTCCAGCGACGACATCACTTCCAGCATGTGTTCCGCATAAGGTTCCCAGTCGGTCGCCATGTGGAAAACGCCGCCCAGCTTGAGCTTGCTTTTCACCAGCTCGGCAAACGGTGCCTGAACGATACGGCGTTTATTATGACGCGCTTTGTGCCATGGGTCAGGGAAAAAGAGCTGAACCATGTTCAAAGAATTGTCAGGAATCATTTTGTGCAGCACTTCCACCGCGTCGTGACACATCACGCGCAGGTTCTCAACGCCCTCTTCGTGGGCCGTTGCCAGGCACGCGCCGACGCCCGGCGAGTGTACTTCAATGCCGAGGAAGTTCTGCTCCGGGCGCGCTTTCGCCATAGTGACCAGCGAGGTGCCCATACCAAACCCGATCTCCAGCGTGACGGGCGCGTCGCGGCCAAACAGCTCGGTAAAGTCGAGCGGCTGCTCGCTGAACTCAACGCCCATCACCGGCCAGTAGTTGTCCAGCGCGTGTTGCTGCCCTTTTGTCAGGCGGCCCTGACGGCGGACAAAGCTGCGAATACGGCGCAGCGGGCGACCGTTTTCATCAAATTCCGGTGAAATGACGTCGTTTTTCATAAAAGAGTTGTCTGCTTGTGAGAATGTTCGGGAAACGGGCATTATCCAAAGTTAAGGCTTCTATGCAAGCATGGGAAAGATCCGGTTTACAGCAGATGGACGCTGTGCTGCAATCTGCGTCCCTGATTATGCGAATCGATGACCATGCAAGCCTCTCAATTTTCAGCCCAGGTGCTGGACTGGTACGACAAATACGGGCGTAAAACCCTGCCCTGGCAAATTGAAAAAACGCCCTACAAAGTATGGCTCTCCGAGGTGATGTTGCAACAAACGCAGGTCGCCACCGTGATCCCTTACTTCGAGCGTTTTATGGCACGCTTCCCGACGGTCACCGACCTGGCAAACGCGCCGTTGGACGAAGTGCTGCACCTGTGGACCGGGCTGGGCTATTACGCCCGCGCGCGCAACCTGCACAAGGCCGCGCAGCAGGTCGCCACCCGCCACAACGGTAAATTCCCGGAAACCTTCGACGAGGTGGCCGATTTACCCGGCGTCGGACGTTCAACCGCAGGCGCGATCCTCTCCCTTTCATTAGGCAAGCATTTCCCGATCCTCGACGGCAACGTGAAGCGCGTGCTCGCACGCTGCTACGCCGTTGACGGCTGGCCGGGTAAGAAAGACGTTGAAAAACGCCTGTGGGAGATCGCTGAAGCGGTCACCCCGGCGAAGGGCGTAGAGCGTTTTAACCAGGCGATGATGGATCTCGGCGCGATGGTCTGCACGCGCTCAAAACCGAAGTGCGAACTCTGCCCGGTGAACAACCTCTGCGTGGCGTATGCCAACCAGTCATGGGCGCAGTATCCGGGTAAGAAACCCAAACAGACGCTGCCGGAGCGCACCGGCTACATGCTGCTGATGCAGCACGGTGACGAGGTCTTCCTCGCTCAGCGTCCGCCGAGCGGTCTGTGGGGTGGTCTATACTGCTTCCCACAGTTTGAAGATGAAGACTTGCTGCGTGAATGGCTTAAACAGCGCGGCATTGCGGCAGATACCCTGACGCAGCTGACCGCGTTTCGCCACACCTTCAGCCATTTCCATCTGGATATAGTACCCATGTGGCTTCCCGTGTCCTCATTCACCTCCTGCATGGATGAAGGCACCGCTCTCTGGTATAACTTAGCGCAACCGCCATCAGTCGGGCTGGCGGCTCCCGTGGAGCGCCTGTTACAGCAATTACGTGCCGGTGCAATGGTTTAGCATCGGCAACACAAAGAGGAATACGTATGGCCAGAACCATTTTTTGTACTTTCCTGCAGCGCGACGCTGAAGGCCAGGATTTCCAGCTCTACCCGGGCGACCTGGGCAAGCGCATCTATAACGAGATCTCCAAAGAAGCCTGGGGACAGTGGCAGAAAAAACAGACCATGCTGATCAACGAGAAGAAGCTCAGCATGATGAACCCGGAGCACCGCAAGCTGCTGGAGCAGGAGATGGTGAGCTTCCTGTTCGAGGGCAAAGACGTCCACATCGAAGGCTATACGCCGCCGGAAAAATAACAGCGTGCGGGTGAAACCCCGCCGTAAAAGCAAACACAACACGCACTCCCGGAATGATGAAAAAACTTTTAGCGCTAGCCCTTGTTGCGCCGTTGCTGGTCTCGTGCTCGTCCAAAAAAGGCGATGATTACAACGAAGCCTGGGTCAAGGACACCAACGGTTTTGACATTTTGATGGGGCAGTTTGCCCATAACATCGAGAACATATGGGGATTTAACGAAGTTCTTATTGCCGGACCGAAGGACTACGTTAAGTACACCGACGCCTATCTGACCCGTAGCCACATCAACTTTGATGAGGGTACGATCACCATTGAGACCATCGCAGGCACCGACCCTGCGGCACGGCTGCGTCAGGCGATCGTCAAAACCCTGCTGATGGGTGACGATCCGGGATCTATCGATCTCTACTCCGATGCGGACGACATCACCATTTCGAAAGAGCCGTTCCTGTATGGTCAGGTTGTCGACCAGACCGGACAGCCGATCCGCTGGGAAGGTCGCGCCACGAAATTTGCCGACTACCTGCTGCAGACGCGCCTGAAGAGCCGCTCTAACGGCCTGAAGATTATCTACAGCGTTACCATTAACCTTGTCCCGAACCACCTCGACAAGCGTGCGCATAAGTATCTGGGCATGGTGCGTCAGGCGTCGCGTAAGTATGGCGTGGACGAGTCGCTGATCCTGGCGATTATGCAGACAGAATCCTCGTTCAACCCGTACGCGGTGAGCCGTTCCGACGCGCTGGGGCTGATGCAGGTTGTCCAGCACAGCGCCGGTAAAGACGTCTTCCGCTCGCAGGGGAAATCCGGCACGCCGAGCCGCAGCTATCTGTTCGATCCGCAAAGCAACATTGATACCGGCACGGCCTATCTGGCAATGCTGAACAATGTCTATCTCGGCGGAATTGATAACCCGACGTCGCGTCGCTATGCGGTGATCACCGCCTATAACGGCGGCGCGGGCAGCGTGCTGCGCGTCTTCTCGAATGACAAAGTGCAGGCTGCGAACATCATCAACAGCATGGCGCCGGGGGATGTTTACTCTACCCTCACCACCCGCCACCCGTCTGCGGAATCCCGCCGGTACCTGTATAAGGTGAATACGGCGCAGAAAAACTATCGTCGTCGATAATCAACACACCTTCTCCAGCAAGGAGAAGGTGTTCTGCTTCCCCTCTCCCTGTGGGAGAGGGTCAGGGTGAGGGCATCAGGCCGCACCTATCCTCCACCCATACGAAAATGTTATTTGCATCACAATCCAAACTGCAAATTAATGTGGATTGCATTTTTTTGCGGGAGGTAACAAAACATATCGTTGCCAACTGATAGAATTGCATCAAATAACAACCCTGAATGTTCCTATAACAACATATCTCCCGCTCACTTGTGAGGAAAGTAACATGAACCTTAAGCTGCAGCTTAAAATCTTGTCGTTTCTGCAGTTCTGCCTGTGGGGTAGCTGGCTGACTACACTCGGCTCCTATATGTTTGTGACGCTCAAGTTTGATGGTGCGTCAATCGGTGCCGTCTACAGCTCGCTGGGTATTGCGGCTGTTTTCATGCCAACGCTGCTCGGTATCGTGGCGGATAAATGGTTAAGTGCGAAATGGCTGTATATGCTTTGCCATCTGGTGGGTGCGGGGACGCTGTTTATGGCGGCCGAAGTGACCACGCCGGGGGCGATGTTTATGGTGATCCTGCTTAACTCGCTGGCGTATATGCCAACGCTTGGGCTGATCAACTCCATCTCCTACTACCGCCTGAAATCTGCCGGCCTGGATATCGTCACCGACTTCCCGCCAATCCGTATCTGGGGCACCATCGGCTTTATCATGGCGATGTGGGGCGTGAGCTTCGCGGGCTTCGAGCTGAGCCACATGCAGCTGTATATTGGTGCTGCGCTCTCCGTACTGCTGGCGCTGTTCACCCTGACGCTGCCAACCATTCCGGTGTCTAACCAGCAGAAAAATCAGAGCTGGAGCACCATGCTTGGCCTGGATGCTTTCGCGCTGTTCAAAAACAAGCGCATGGCGATCTTCTTTATCTTCTCCATGCTGCTGGGCGCGGAGCTGCAAATCACCAACATGTTCGGCAACACCTTCCTGCACAGCTTCGATAACGATCCGCTGTTTGCCGGGAGCTTTATCGTTGAGCACGCGTCGGTGATGATGTCCATCTCGCAGATCTCCGAGACGCTGTTCATCCTGACCATCCCGTTCTTCCTGAGCCGCTACGGCATCAAAAACGTCATGCTGATCAGTATCGCCGCGTGGATGCTGCGCTTCGGCCTGTTCGCCTACGGCGACCCGAGCGCGTTCGGCACCGTGCTGCTGGTGCTGTCGATGATTGTTTACGGCTGCGCCTTCGACTTCTTCAACATCTCCGGTTCGGTGTTTGTGGAAAAAGAGGTGAAGCCTGAAATCCGCGCCAGCGCGCAGGGCATGTTCCTGATGATGACCAACGGCTTCGGCTGTATTCTGGGCGGCGTGGTGAGCGGTAAAGTGGTTGAGATGTACACCACCAACGGTATCACCGACTGGCAGCCCGTGTGGCTGATCTTCGCGGCGTATTCGCTGGTGCTGTTCTTCGCGTTCCTCGCGCTGTTCAAGTACAAGCACGTTCGCACAGCGCACGGTACACAGCCGATTGCGCATTAATTGTTGTGCCCGGTGGCGCTTCGCTTACCGGGCCTACAAAACCAGACCGTAGGCCGGGTAAGGCGTAGCCGCCACCCGGCTATTTTATTGCAGAGAGCACCCACCCCACCGACAGCAAATCCGCGCTGCCGCCCGGACTCAGGTTTCGTTCAATCAGTGCCTCATCCATCTTAAGCAACGCCTCGCGATCCCAGCCGTTAGCCAGCAGTTTCCGCGCATAGCCCTGAACGTAGCGCAGCCCCTGAATGCCGCCGCGTGACACGAGATTACTGTCCTGATTGACCGCCATCAGGCGCAACAGCAGGCCGTGAAGCGACTGTCCGTTCCACTGCCCCAGCGCCTTACGCACCGTCGCAAAGCCGCTCTCCGCCTCGCCTCGCGCCCCGGTTAAGCCGTACTGCTGAAACTGCCGCTCGCCCGCCGTCGCCTGCCCGCTGCGCGCTGCCAGTTCCCGCGACACCAGCCCGCGGCAGATGTTACTCACCTCACAACAGAGGCTGCTGGCGGAGGTATTTTTCACACGCCCGGCAGCGAAGCACAGCAGGCCGAGAGCAAAAATCCCACCCTTATGCGTGTTCACGCCGTTCGTCGCGGCGTACATCGCCTGCTCGCAGGCCATCCCCATCGGGCGGATAATCCGCAGCTGTGCGTCAGCGGGTTTATCCGCATGCGCGCTGCCCAGCTCGGCAAAGCGCGAAAACCACGGCGTAATTGCCGCGATGCTGCGGACAAACAGCGCGTGGTCCATATCGCGATGGGAACCGTTGTTGAGCTTGTCCACCAGCCCCGGCTTGGGCGTTAGCTCCAGCTCCTGCCACAGCGCTGCTTCGGCAAGCGCGGGCACATCAATCGGGCGCGGTTTAGTCGCGAGCAAACCAGTCATCGATCGTCTTCTCCACGCGGGAAATTACCTGCTCAACGGGGTGATTGCGCGAACGGGAGCAGGCATGCGCGGGCTCGTCGCAGATCAGACAGCGCCTGAGGTTTGCCCCCAGCGACTGACGCCCGACGTGGCCGTGCTGAGGGCAGATCACGTCCAGATCCCACAGCCTGCCGAGCGGGTGCGTCTGCTCCAGTTCCGCGCAGTGCGCTTTGATTTCCGCCGCCGCATGGGCGACGCACCACAAGGCTTCCGGTCCGGTGGGCAGCCACAGCACCTGCCGGTCCAGCACCTGCCAGCGGTTCTCCCACAGCAGCTGGTCGCACATCTGGAGCGCCACGCCCATGGTGTTGCGATAGCGCAGGCTGTCCTTGATTTCCCCTGGCGTGACCAGCGAGAGGGAGATCACCGGCTGTTTATAGTGCTCAAGCATGTCAGCCTGACGGGCTGCGCGACGCTCTTTCGCCGCCAGCAGTTCCTCCAGGCTGACACCCGCCCGCACGGGTGTCGCTAAAATCATACTGACTCCTTCACCTGTCGTACGGTATCGATCACGCTGCCGTCGCGGTAGCGGATCACCCCGACGATTTTATCTGTAAATTCAATCGGTTTCGGTACGCCGGTCAGGGAAATCGCCCGCTCATAGAGCGCGCTGATGTCCACTACCTTCAGCCCGGCCGCCAGCAGCCGCTCGCGGATCTCCGGGCGCGCCGGGTTGACCGCGATGCCGTGGTCGGTGACCAGCACGTCGATGCTTTCGCCCGGCGTGAGGCGCGTGGTGACGCGCTTCACGACCGTTGGAATGCGGCTGCGCAGCAGCGGCGCGACCACGATGGTCAGGTTGGCTGCCGCCGCCACGTCGCAGTGCCCGCCGGATGCGCCACGCATCACGCCGTCGGAGCCGGTGATGACGTTGACGTTGAAATCAACGTCAATTTCCAGGGCGCTGAGGATCACCACGTCGAGCTGGTCGCAGCTTGCCGCCTTGCTGCCGGGGTTGGCGTAGACGTTGGTAGAGATCTCTACGTGGTTCGGGTTGCGCGCCAGCGAAGCCGCCGCCTGGCCGTCAAAGCACTGGGTGTCGAGCAGCTTGTCGATAAGCCCCTTCTCGTGCAGATCCACCAGACTGCCGGTGATGCCGCCGAGCGCAAAGCGCGCCTTTACGCCGCTGCGCTCCATCTTCTCTTCCATAAAGCGGGTGCAGGCGGTGGCCGCCGCGCCGGAGCCGGTCTGCATCGAGAAGCCAGGCTTGAAGTAGCCGGAATGCTCGATCACGTCCGCCGCATAGCGGGCGATCATCAGCTCGCGCGGGTTGCTGGTGACGCGCGCCGCGCCGACGCTGATTTTCGCCGGGTCGCCCACGCTCTCCACCTGCACGATGTAGTCCACCTGGTCCTGCACCAGGCTGGCGGGCATATTCGGGAACGGCACCAGCTCTTCGGTCAGCAGCACCACCTTGCGGGCAAAGTGCGCGTCCACCATCGCGTAGCCGAGCGAGCCGCAGCACGATTTACCGTGCGTGCCGTTGGCATTGCCAAACGCATCGCTGCACGGCACGCCGAGAAACGCCACGTCGATATTCAGCTCGCCGTCCTGGAGCAGCTTCACGCGCCCACCGTGGGAGTGAATCTGTACCGGCTCGTCCATCAGCCCGTGGGAGATGGCGTCCGCCAGCCTGCCGCGCATGCCCGAGGTGTAAATCCGGGTGATGACGCCGCTTTCAATATGCTCGATCAGCGCGTCGTTGCAGGTCATCAGCGAGCTGGAGGCCAGCGTCAAATTTTTAAATCCCATCCGCGCCAGCAGCGCCACAACGGTGTTGATCACCCGGTCGCCTTCGCGAAAGGCATGGTGGAAGGAGATGGTCATCCCGTCCTGCAGGCCGCTGCGCGCTACGGCTTCTTCAAGGGAGGCACAGAGCTTGCGGTTGTGCTTCGCGTCACTGTCCGCCAGCCACGGCGTGGCGCTGTGGGCGGTATCAAAGGGCTTTAAGTCCCGCAGATGGGGGAAGTTTACGTGGAGAAGTTCAGTCTGATTCATTGTCTTATCCTTACCGACGCACGCCGGAAGCCGCCGCGCGCTCCAGCACCACCTGCGCGTGGTTAATAATTGGTGCATCCACCATTTTGCCGTTGAGCGACACCACGCCCAGGCCGTTACGCTCGCCCTCTTCTGCCGCTTCAATCACCCTTTTGGCGTGATCCACCTCTTCCTGCGTCGGTGCATAAGCGTTGTGCAGCAGGTCAATCTGGCGCGGGTTAATCAGCGATTTGCCGTTAAAGCCCATCTTGCGGATCAGATCGACCTCGCGAAGGAACCCGGCCTCGTCGTTAACGTCTGACCACACCACGTCGAAGGCGTCGATGCCCGCGGCGCGAGCGGCGTGCAGCACGGCGCAGCGGGCATAGAACAGCTCGGTGCCGTCGCCGCGCTCGGTCTGCATGTCCATCACGTAGTCAAAGGCGGCCAGCGCGATGCCGATGAGGCGCGGGGAGCTGCGGGCAATCGCCACGGCATTGATGACGCCAATGGCCGACTCAATCGCCGCCATCACGCGGGTGGAGCCGACCTCGCGGCCGCACTCGCGTTCAATGCGCTCAAGATGGCCCTCCAGCTCGTAGATATCATCCGGCGTGTCGGTTTTTGGCAGGCGGATCACGTCCACACCCGCGCGCACGGCGGCTTCCAGATCCAGCAGGCCAAACGGCGTGCTGAGCGGGTTAATGCGCACCACGGTTTCGATATCCTGATACATCGGGTGCTGTAGCGCGTGGAATACCAGCAGGCGCGCGGTGTCCTTCTCACGCAGGGCGACGGCGTCCTCAAGGTCAAACATGATGGAGTCGGGGCGGTAGATAAACGCGGTGGAAAGCATGGCGGCGTTGGCACCCGGCAGGAACAGCATGCTGCGGCGGAGCTTGCTCATTTCAGCGCCTCCCAGTTGATGGCCTGTTCATCGGCAGCACGCATCAGCGCGCTTTGCAGGCGGGCGCGAATAACACAGTCCAGCGCCCCTTTGTCTTCAATAATGATGAGCCCCTGGCGCACGTTCATGGCGCGCAGCGTGTCGTTGACCACCTGGCGAATTTGCTCGCCAAACTGCTTAATCACTTCACTGTGGATGACAATCTCCAGCTCGCCGTGAGCGGGGGCGATTTTCACCATCAGGTCGCTGGACTCCTGCGTTCCGGCCAGCGCCTCCCTTACAATATTCATGATAAATTCCTGATAGTTATGCGACTTCCGCACTCGCACGATAGTGTGTTTCGAGATGCGCGAAGGTGGAGTCCGGGACGATCTCCCGGATCCGGGAAAACTGCTGTGTCTTGAGTAAACGGCGCACTTCGGACGCCGAAATGGCGTTGCCGGTGGCCTTGATGCGCGGCATCTCCACCACCTCGATATGCGAAGCCAGCAGATCGTGCAGCGTCTGGTTGTACTGGCGGGTGATATCGCAAAAAGGCTCCGAGCCGATAAAGCGGTGCGTGATGCCGAGCGCCGGGGCGATGAAGTCCCGGAAGATCAGCACGTCGATCTCGCTCCACGCCTGCTGCACTTTGCCGGTCTCCTTCAGGAAGTAGGCCGGGAAGGTGGCGCGGGAGATGATGTACTGCGAGCCTTCATGCACCACCACGTTCGGCAGATGGGCTACGCCTGCGCGCACCATCTCGAGACGCGCGCTGAACGGGAAGAACGAGGCGTCTTCACGCACCACGAACAGATGCAGGGCATCGCACCGCTGCGCCGCCTGCTCCACCAGATGGCAGTGGCCGAGGGTGAACGGATTGGCGTTCATCACTATCGCGCCAGTTTTCTCCCCGCCCTTTCGCATCCGGCTTAAGGTACGGCAGTAGCGCGAGATCCCCTGCGGGGTGTTCTCCATCAGCACCGCGTTGTTCCCGCTCTGGGCAATTGGCCAGAAGCCGCTGCGGGCAAAGCGCTCCCGGTTGCACGGACGGGTGCAGAGGAAGAGGTGAAAATGGCCGCGCTCCAGCGCCGCATTTTCCACCTCTGCCAGCAGCCGCGCGCTGAGGTTTTCCCCACGAAGCTGCTCGTTGACCGCCACGCATTTGATGACGTTGCCGGCAAGTCCTGCGCAACCCACCAGCTGCGCGCCGGACCAGGCTTCGACAAACAGCGTGATGTCGTTGTCCAGGCCAAGGCCGCTGTCTGCCAGCAGGTAGCGGATCTGGCTTAAGCGTTCCGGGTGTTTCGCCACCAGCGTCTGGCGAAAATCGATGGGTTGACTGTTCATGCCGCCTTTCTCAGTGTGCCGCCGCAAGCCCGACGGCTGGCGCTTCAACAATCACGTTGCTCAGATGACCGATATGCTCGATCTCCACCTCAATGCGATCCCCCTCTTTCATAAACAGCGGCGGGTTACGCTTTTTACCCACGCCGCCCGGGGAGCCGGTGATGATCACGTCGCCCGGGCTTAAGCGGGTAAAGGTGCTGATGTACTCGATGAGCTCCGCGACCTTGTGGATCATGCTGCTGGTGTTGTCCTCCTGCACCATGCGGCCGTTAAGCCAGGTGCGGATCGCCAGGCTGTGCGGGTCCGGGATCTCATCCGCCGTCGCCATCCAGGGGCCAAACGCCCCGGTCTGACGCCAGTTTTTACCGGCGGTGAACCAGGTGTGCTGCCAGTCGCGGGCGGAGCCGTCCATGTAGCAGCTGTAGCCCGCCACGTGGCGCAGGGCGTCATCGCGGCTGATGTTCTCCCCACCCTTACCGATGATCACCGCCAGCTCGCCTTCGTAGTCGAATTCGCTGGAGTGGCGCGGCTTCAGCACCGGCTCGTTGTGGCCGGTCTGTGAGTCCGGGAAGCGGACAAACAGCGTTGGGGCCGGGTTGTGCTGGTCAAACTCCTTGCGCTTGTCGGCGTAGTTCATGCCCACGCAGAGGATTTTTTCCGGCTGCACGATCACCGGCAAGAAGGTGATGGCGCTCAGCGGTACATCCACCGCGTCGTTCAGGTAACGGGTGGCCAACGCCAGCCCGTTGCCCTGCAGCAGCGCCTTGAGGTCGCTGTAACGGTCGCCGAGACGGCGGCCTAAATCAATCACGCCCTCGGCCTGAACGATGCCGTAGCTGCGTTTTCCCTGGTATAAAAAGCTTGCGAGTTTCATTGTTTTTTCCTGAATACTTAGACGAGGAAGTTGCCCAGAATCAGCAGAGAGATTGAGACGTTAATCGCCCCGCCGATACGGGTAGCAATCTGGGCGAACGGCATCAGGCTCATGCGGTTGCCTGCGGTCAGGATCGCCACGTCGCCGGTACCGCCCTGTCCGCTCTGACAGCAGGAGACGATGGCGACATCAATCGGGTGCATACCGATCTTTTTGCCGACGAAGAACCCGGTCGCCACCAGCGCGGAGACGGTGCTGATAATCACCAGCAGGTTGGTCAGCGTGAAGGCGGCCACCAGTTCATGCCACGGGGTAATGGCCACGCCAACGGCGAAGAGGATCGGGTAGGTCACGGAGGTCTGGAAGAATTTGTACACCACCTGAGAGCCCTCCAACAGGCGCGGAGAGGCGCCGTTGCAGAGCTTCACCAGCACCGCCATAAACAGCATGCCGACCGGAGCAGGCAGGCCAATCAGCTTGTGGCCGAGCATCCCGAGCATATAGAGCAGCACCGCCAGCAGCGCGCCGGAGGCGATAGTCGTCACGTCCGCTTTACCGGAAAACGCAGGCTGAGAGACGGTGGCATCGGCATTCGCGCGGTTAGGCATCAGTTGGCCTTCACCGGTCAGGTGCGGGTAGCGTTTACCGAGCTGGTTCAGGCAGCCGGAGATGATGATTGCCGTCAGCCCGCCGAGCATGACCATCGGCAGCACGCGGCCGAGCGCTACGCCCTGGTCCATATGCAGCAGGGTGGCATAGCCGATGGAAAGCGGAATCGCCCCTTCCCCGACGCCGCCCGCCATGATCGGCAGAATGATAAAGAAGAAGATCTGGAACGGCTCCAGGCCCAGCGCCAACCCCACGCCCATGCCAACAATCATGCCGACGATTTCACCGCACAGCATCGGGAAGAAGATGCGCAGGAAGCCCTGAATCAGCACCGTGCGGTTCATGCTCATGATGCTGCCGACGATAATGCAGCAGATATAGAGGTAGAGAATGTTGGTGGATTTGTAGAATTTGGTCGTGGATTCCACCACCACGTCCGGCAGCAAACCGTAGTAGACCAGCGCGGAAGGGATAAAGGTGGCGCAAATCGCCGCCGCACCAAGCTTGCCGACAATCGGCAGGCGTTTGCCGAACTCACCGCAGGCAAAGCCGAAG
This sequence comes from Enterobacter cloacae complex sp. P1B, assembly GCF_014982345.1. Lineage (NCBI taxonomy): Bacteria > Pseudomonadati > Pseudomonadota > Gammaproteobacteria > Enterobacterales > Enterobacteriaceae > Enterobacter > Enterobacter cloacae complex sp. P1B. The sequence goes on from NZ_JADCLF010000006.1 coordinate 253,223, forward strand.
AAGGCCAGCGTCGCCACCATCACCACGATATCGCTCGGCAGTTTTCCGCCCAGGCAATCAATCGCGATCAGCGCGCCCGCCAGAACGAACAGCGGCAGAGGAATAATCCCGATTTTCCAGGTATCCATAATATGCCACCACCGCTCCTTGAGGGATGGCCGCTGAATTTCAATCGGGTCGTGGGTAACAGAGAAAGAATCGTCAGTTGTGCTCATAATAAGCCCCTTAGTTATTTTGTGCGTTCAGCTTAGAGTCACAAAGGCCTACTTTATGTGAGGAATGGCATATTAAAAGCGAAGTTTTAATGGCAGCTATGGTTTTTATGGTTTCTTTTATTTAATGTGATTTATGCCTTATTTATTATCGTGGTTTTTATGGTTTCTTTTCTGAATTGAACGACCAAATAACATTTAACTTAGCAGCATGAAGATCTTAAGCCTTCTGGATAAATCATTTACAGCCCTTGCTGTGCAAGGGATCACAAGTTTCCCGCAAAGCGGACATCCGCATGAAAAAAGATGATATATTGACGATCTTTGCCGCTACTTTGCGTGATAGTTATGAAAGTCTCTTTCCAGATTAAGCTGTTTATTTCGCTCGTTGCCTTTTTCTCAGTGCTTTTTGTGCTGCTGGGCGGATATTATTATGCCGATGTCGGAAAACAGCTTTATCAGGAAATGAGTGCGCGCGCTAAAATACAGGCGGAAGAGATTGCGCTTATTCCATCATTGCGCACTGAAGTTGAACAAAAAGATATCAACGCCATTCATGATTTCATGCAGAAAATGGCCGCGCACAGCGACGCCAGCTTTATTGTCATTGGCGATAATACGGGACGGCATCTTTTTCACTCCGTCTTTGCCGACAGGGTGGGCACGACGCTGGTCGGCGGCGACAATGAAGCCGTATTGCAGGGGAAAAGCACGACAACCATACGTAAAGGCGGGTTGGGCATTTCACTGCGCAGTAAAGCGCCCATTTTCAACGACGCCGGGCAGGTGGTCGGCATTGTTTCAGTTGGCTATCTCACCAGCTACCTGGACACCATTACCGTCAGTAAAGTGGTCAATATCCTGATTGCCGCCGTGCTGCTGCTGATCGCCCTCTTTGTCTTCTCCTGGTTCTTTACCCGTAGTATTAAGAAGCAGATCTTCTCCCTGGAGCCACGAGAGATCGGCCTGCTGGTGCGCCAGCAAAAGGCGATGATGGAGTCCATCTACGAAGGCGTGATCGCCATTGATAACGAACGGCGCATAGAGGTGATCAACCAGGCGGCGCGCAAGCTGCTGGGCCTGAGCCAGCCGGCCCGGGAACTGCGCGGGCAACTGATAAGCCAGGTGATCGATCCGGTCCCGTTCTTCGACACGCAGACGATGCTGGCGAAAGATACCCATGACGAGATTTGCCGCTTTAACGATCTCACGGTGATTGCCAGCCGGGTACACATCATGCTTGAGGGGTCGCTGCAGGGCTGGGTGATCACCTTCCGCGATCGCAACGAGATCGACTCTCTCAGCAGCCAGCTCAGCCAGGTAAAACGCTACGTCGATAACCTGCGCATTATGCGTCATGAGCAGCTGAACCGGATGACCACCCTCTCCGGCCTGCTGCATATGGGCCGCTATGAAGAGGCCATTCGCTACATTCAGGCGCAGTCGGAGCATGCTCAGGAGCTGCTGGACTTTATCTCCTCCCGCTTTAGTTCCCCGACACTTTGCGGGCTGCTGCTGGGAAAAGCCGCCCGCGCGCGTGAGAAAGGCGTCGAGCTGAGTTTCGACCCGGCCTGTCGGCTGGACAAACCGTTCCTGCCGCTGGGAGAGCAAGAGCTGATTTCGATTATTGGCAACCTGCTGGATAACGCCATCGAAGCGACGCAGCGATCGCCGCTCCCGCATGCGCCAGTGGAAGTGCTGATAAAGCTCAGCGAGCAGGAGCTGATTATTGAAGTGGCCGACCAGGGCGTTGGCATTACCCCGGCGATCCGTGACCGGATATTTGAACGCGGCATCACCACCAAAACGCGGGGCGATCACGGGATTGGCCTGTATCTGATCGAAAGCTACGTCACGCAGGCTGGCGGCACAATAGAAGTTGCCGATAACATGCCGCACGGGACCATTTTCTCACTGTTTATCCCGGCCTCGGGAACCGTCCGGCAACTGGAAGATACCGACTATGCAACATGAACTTATCGACGTACTGATTGTTGAAGACGAGAACGAACTGGCACAGCTGCACGCGGAGCTTATCGGTAAACATCCGCGCCTGAGGCTGGTGGGGATAGCCGCGTCGTTGGCCGACGCGCAGCGACAGCTGGAGAGCAAACAGCCGAAGCTGATGCTGCTGGATAACTACCTGCCGGACGGCAAAGGCATCACCCTTATCAGCAACCCGATGCTGGCCCGCGCCAACTGCTCGGTGATTTTCATCACCGCCGCCAGCGATATGGACACCTGTAGCCAGGCCATTCGAAACGGCGCGTTTGACTATATCCTTAAGCCGGTCTCCTGGAAGCGGCTCAGCCAGTCGCTGGAGCGTTTTGTGCAGTTTGCAGAACAACAGCGGGTCTGGAAGATTGTCGACCAGCAGAACGTGGATTCACTCTATCAGTTACAGGCGAAAAACTATCGTCTGGACAACGGCAGTAAGGGAATAGAGGAGAACACGCTGGCGCGGGTGCAAACGCTGTTTAACAGCAAGGCGGCGCACTGCTTTACGGTGGATGAGGTGGTGAGCGAGACGGGACTGAGTAAAACCACCACCCGACGCTATCTGGAACACTGCGTGGAGGTGGGTTTTCTGACGGTGGAGATGCTGTACGGGAAGATTGGGCATCCGAGAAGGATGTACCGCCGCGCAGAAGCCTGACGAAGTATTATAGGCCCGGTAAGCTTGCGCCACCGGGCCTACGTTCAGACATTCAATACGTACCCATACAGCCGCTTAATCCCGTCCGCATCCTTCTCGCTGTAAACGCCCTGCAACTCCGGCGAGAAGCCCGGCAGCATATTAATGCCCTCTTCCAGCGCCAGGAAATAACGCTGTACCGCCCCGCCCCAGACTTCTCCCGGCACCACGCACAGCACGCCTGGCGGGTACGGCAGCGCACCTTCGGCGGCAATGCGCCCTTCAGCGTCACGAATACGCACCAGCTCCACGTTCCCGCGAATGTACTCCTGGTTGGCATCCTGCGGGTTCATCACTACGGCGGGCAGGCTCTCCCGGCGGAACATCGCCTTCTGTAGATCCTTCACGTTAAAGCTGACGTAGAGATCGTGCATCTCCTGGCACAGTTGACGGATCGTGTAGTCGCGGTAACGCACCGGGTATTTTTGGTAGATGGTCGGCAGCACGTCGGCGAGCGGCGTGTCGTCTTCAATATGCTGCTCAAACTGCCCCAGCATCGCCACCAGCTGCGCCAGCTTCTCGCTGCTTTCGGCAGGCGTCAGCAGGAACAGGATCGAGTTGAGGTCGCACTTCTCCGGCACGATGCCGTTTTCGCGCAGGTAGTGGGCGAGAATGGTCGCCGGAATGCCGAAATCGGTATAGTGACCTGTTTCTGCATCAATGCCCGGCGTGGTCAGCAGCAGCTTGCACGGGTCGACGAAATACTGCTCGCTCGCATAACCCTCAAACCCGTGCCATTTGGCCCCCGGCTCGAAGCTAAAGAAGCGACGCTCGCTCGCAATGACCTGCGTGGGGTGATCCTGCCATGGCCGCCCCGCCACCACCGGCGGGATAAACGGTTTGATCATATGGCAGTTGGCGATGATGGCCTTGCGCGCCTCAATGCCCAGCTCGACGCACTCCGCCCACAGCCTGCGCCCGCTCTCGCCCTCGTGAATTTTGGCGTTCACGTCCAGTGCCGCAAACAGCGGATAAAACGGGCTGGTGGAGGCGTGCAGCATAAACGCGTTGTTCAGCCGCTTGTGCGGACAGAAGCGCGCCTGACCGCGGATGTGGTTATCCTTTTTATGGATCTGCGACGTTTGCGAGAACCCGGCCTGCTGCTTGTGCACCGACTGGGTCACGAAAATACCCGGATCGTTCTCGTTAAGCTCCAGCAAGAGCGGGGACGTTTCCGCCATCATCGGAATAAACTGCTCGTAGCCCACCCACGCGGAGTCAAAAAGGATGTAGTCACACAGATGGCCGATCTTGTCGATCACCTGGCGGGCGTTGTAGATCGTCCCGTCGTAGGTGCCAAGCTGAATGATCGCCAGGCGGAACGGGCGGGACTCGTCGGCCTTTTCCGGCGCCGCCTCGCGGATCAGATCCCGCAGATACGCGTCATCAAAGCAGTGCTCGTCGATCCCGCCGATAAAGCCAAACGGATTGCGCGCCGCCTCAAGATACACCGGCGTGGCGCCCGCCTGGATCAGTGCGCCGTGGTGGTTAGATTTATGGTTGTTGCGGTCGAACAGCACCAGGTCACCGCGGGTCAGCAGCGCGTTGGTCACCACCTTGTTGGCCGCCGACGTGCCGTTCAGCACAAAGTAGGTTTTGTCCGCGTTGAATACTTTCGCCGCGAACTTTTGCGCGTGCTTGGCGGAGCCTTCATGGATCAGCAGATCGCCCAGCTTAACGTCGGCGTTGCACATGTCGGCGCGAAACACGTTCTCACCGAAGAAATCATAGAACTGTCGCCCTGCCGGGTGTTTTTTGAAAAAAGCCCCGTGCTGGTGACCCGGACAGGCGAAGGTGCTGTTGCCCATCTCTACATACTGGCTCAGGGTATCGAAAAAAGGCGGCAGCAATTCCTCTTCGTAACGGCAGGCGGCGCTCTCCAGTTCCAGAAACTCCTGAGCTTTACCCGAGATAATCGCCGTGACGCCATCAGGCACCTCTCCGGGCTCTTGCGAGAACATAAACACCGGTAGCTGAAAGCCCGTACGCTTCAGCAACGCGAGAATGCCGCTGTAGCTTTCAACAACGCTAATGACGACTGCCGCCACATCGGTGAAATCGGTGTTATCCAGCGTCACCTTTTCACGGTGCGTAGAAACTTTGGATACCAGCTCATGGCTGACGGCAATTTTCATGGTTTTCATAAGCGCAAATACCCTCACCGAGCGGTGAGACAGGGAGGAGAAAATTCGCGCAATCATGTCACTTTTTATTTTCACGCGCAAGAAGGAATCAGTATGCACGAAACCACCCAAAGCTAAGGCTCGCGCAGCCCTGACGTGCCATAATAATGCAATATCAATGAGTAAATAACAGGAGTTAACCGTGGTTATCGGGCCATTTATTAACGCCGGAGCCGTATTGCTGGGCGGCGTACTGGGCGCAGTGTTGAGTCAGCGGCTGCCGGAGCGTATCCGTTCATCCATGCCCTCTATATTCGGCCTGGCATCCTTAGGCATCGGCATCCTTTTAGTGATCAAATGCGCCAACCTGCCCGTCATGGTGCTGGCTACACTGCTCGGCGCACTGATTGGCGAGTTTTGCTATCTGGAAAAAGGCATCAATAGCGCGGTGGGCAAAGCCAAAAACCTGATTGCCCGACCGGGCAAGGCGAAACACGGCACGCACGAGTCGTTTATTCAGAACTACGTCGCCATCATTATTCTGTTTTGCGCAAGCGGCACCGGGATTTTCGGCTCGATGCAGGAAGGGATGACGGGCGACCCAAGCATATTGATTGCAAAAGCGTTTCTCGATTTCTTCACCGCCACCATTTTCGCCACCACGCTCGGCGTTGCCGTTGCGGCGATTTGCGTGCCGATGCTGCTGATTCAACTCGCGCTTGCCACCTGCGCCACCTTGATTCTCCCGCTGACCACGCCAGCGATGATGGCGGACTTCACCGCCGTCGGCGGCCTGCTGCTGCTGGCGACGGGCCTACGTATTTGCGGGATCAAAATGTTTGCCGTGGTGAATATACTGCCCGCATTACTGCTCGCCATGCCGCTCTCTGCGCTCTGGACTCACTTTTTCGCTTAAGATTGCGGCGAAATGGCGAGAGATTGCGCAGTCTGTAACGAAAACAACATTTTTCGTTGACGGCAACGGGCAGATCGGGTTTAATGCGCCCCGTTGCCCGGATAGCTCAGTCGGTAGAGCAGGGGATTGAAAATCCCCGTGTCCTTGGTTCGATTCCGAGTCCGGGCACCACTTATTTATAACCCTCGCTTCGGCGGGGGTTTTTGCTTTCTGAGTCAGCAACTCGTTGTTTGAACAGTAGTTACCACCCTTATCTTTCCTCCGGCCCCGCTTCCCGGTGGTACAACTGGCGTGTTTACCGCCTTTACCGCCACACAGAAGCAGAAAAACCTGACCTTAACCGATCTATTTGAGCATTACAAATGCACATATCAACTGGACAGAGCCCGACAGAGCGGCATCACGTATCCGTGATTACACCCCATCGGCTAACTGTTTTATTAGATTGATTGGTGGTAAATCCATCCGGGACATCCTGAAAAGTGACCTGTCGGCGTTCCGTACACTGCTGGAACAGGCCCAGGCTAACCGCAGTAAAGTAGGCCGAGGAACGAAGCTGTAAAAAGCGACTTCTACTTCAGACACCGTAACCACATTGCTACTATATTGTGTGTGCGTTGGCACGCATGGCTGTCAGGGGGGCGTTTATCAGTCTAAGCAGAGGCCGGTAAAGCAATTGAGAGGAACTACAATGGATGCAGCATTACTTAACATGATGCGCTCAGGTGGAAGAAATAAAGCCTGGGCGGAAACGATGGTGAATATGGAAGCCAGGAAATTGGTAAATACAGCCAACACTCTGTCGGCTTTTCATCTCAGCGATAGTTTGACTCGAATGAAGTTTGTTCAGGAAATTCGGGACCTCATAGAACATCAGTTTACGTTAGCTCGTCGGGCTAAATCAGATGAAGAATGCATGGAATGCGTTAAAATTCTCAGAGAAGAAAACAGTAACCTGCTGGAACAAGCGCGTTTATTAAGAACGAAGGCAGCGAAGCTTTACGCTAAAGTCGAGTTTATCCGAGAGAATAACAAAATTGTTGGGTATGTGATCTCGGCTGTTAGTGTTGTCCTGGCCGGTGCTGAAATAGCCGCAGGATTTACCCTCATAGGCACTATGACCCCTCTCGGGGTTCTTGCTGGTGCGATTCTGGTTACTGACGGGGCAAACAGCATCAGTAAAGAAGTGGCTCGCTACGCAACTAACAACACTACCAGTGAAGGGCTGGTCGCGAATGCCGCGATGTCTACAGCTGAGTTTATGGGCTTTAGTCGTGAGAATGGGTTAGGTGTCTACAAATCAATTTCACTGGCCGCTAATGCGTACACCATTTTTGGCTTGTTACGGCGACCTGGTACCTGGCGACTGTTTCGTTATCTCCCTGCTGACTATTACCGAAAGGTGAGCACACTGAGCCGCCCGCAGCTTACAATGAAAATAGCGGGTTATGGCGTGAAAGCTAAGATTATTTTTGATCTGTTGTCCGTCAGCGACCCGTCCCAGAATTAGTCAGCATTTTACGATAACGCCAGGATTTGTAGCCAAGTTTTGCTGGCGTTATATACCAGATGAAAGGTAGTACAATCAATAACGTGAGTGCAAGTGTCAGGCTTGTATCCTTGGATGCAAGTAAAAGAGTTAAAGCCAGTATGATGAAGGCAATAATAGTTATCCACTTCATAGCCTTAAAACGATTGGCCAGATCATGAGTTACGCTATCAAACGAACCACCGTAATTTTCAATATTGTTTTTTAGCTTTTGAAGATCTCGTTTGCTAAAACCTGATTTTAAAAGTGCCTCTTCGCTGGTCATTCTGTTATCCGTCCCATAACTCACTGAAACCTGTGACGAAGTTTAACTTAATTTGGCGGATAAATCGCTACCTGACGATATTCGTCAAATTTATATATATCAACGAGTTGAAGATATCTTAGAGTATACGCTCGAAAACTGACATTATTGCCCACTGCGGAACTTCGCTGGTAGCAACTCTAATGACTCCTTCGGGGCCGTTTCCAACATCTCCCGCCCTGCCCGGTAGAAGCAACATGCAGATCACCACAGGAGGCTGAATCATGCACGATGAAATCATTAATTAGGCCCTACAGTGAAGCGCAATGCTGCTATTATCTATTCCCCTATCCACGACATCCTGACCACTGCGTCAGCAGCGCATGCAGTTTAGCCGGCTCCAGAGGTTTGCGCAGCACCAGATACCCTTCCTGCTCCGCCTCCAGCAGAACAGGCGAATTAAATTCGCCGCTGACCATCGCGCCGCTCATGTCCGGCAGACGTTCAAAAAGCGCTTTCAGGATGTCGAAGCCGCTTTCGCCGGATCGCAGGCGCTGGTCGCACAGCACGGCGAACGGGGTGAAGCCGTCGTCGATGATGGCGAACGCTTCTTCAGCGGAGGCCGCGCAGCGCACGTTGATTCCCCAAACGCTCATCAGGCTCTCCCAGGCTGACGTCACCAGCGGGTCGTCATCGACGACCAGGCAAGAACCGCGCAGCGGCGCATAGCGTACCGGCGCAGAGGCGTTGTTATCGGCGGGCGGGATGTCCGTCGCGATCTCTTCGCCAGCATATTGAGTGAAGCGCATCCAGAAGCGTGAGCCTTTACCTTCTATGGATTGCATCCCGTACTTCACCTTCATCAGCCTGGCACAGCGGGCAACCACGGCGAGGCCCAGCCCGTGTCCGGCGCTGTCGATCTTCCAGGCCAGTTCGGGGCGGTAGTAAGGGGAGAAGATTTTACCTTTCTCGTCATCAGCGATACCGACACCTGTGTCCCACACCTCCACCAGGCACTCGTCACCGCGCGGTCGGATGGCAACCAGCACGCCGCCCTGCTGCGTGTAGCGAAGGGCGTTTTGAATCAGGTTAATCAGCGATTGTCGCACCAGCAGCGGGTCGCCCATCACGTGGATGCGGCGTTTGGGTCGACGGGTGGACAGCCTAAGTGCACGGCTGTTGGCCTCTTCGCGAAACAGCGTGATCACCGAGTCGAGCAGAGCGCCGATGTCCACTTTGGTAGGGGCAGTGAGCACTTTTCCGGATTCAATCTTGCTGAGGTCGAGCAGAGAATTGAACATCAAATGCACCGAGCGAACGCTCTGCTGCAGGTCAAGCAGCTGGGGCGTCAGGCTGTCGTCCCGGTTTCGGTGGATAATCGCTTCAATCAGAAAGCCCATGGCGTGTACCGGCTGACGCAGGTCGTGGCTGGCTGTCGTCAGGAACTGATTTTTATCCAGCAGCGCCTGCTCCGCTTCCTCTTTGGCCTGGCGAAACTGTTCTGCCAGGCGTGAGCTTTTTTCCTCAAGCAGCGCTTGCTGAATAAAGTACGCGTGCGACGTTAACGCATGGCGGTAAATGGCGAAGCCGTACAGCAGGTTCAGCATCAGCACAATGAATATCAGCTCGTCCAGCCGCCAGATGATGCCGATATTCAATACTCCCCAGGAGGCGAAGAAAAAGCACGTAAAAGTGCTGATGACTGGCGTCAGATGCGTCGCATTGGCGGCGACGATGGCGGCAATACTGATATTAAGGAGCAGGAAAAAGTCAAAGTTCTGCGTCTGCGGAGTAATTAAATAGAGAGATGAAATCCCCAGCCCGTGAATAAAAGCGATCTTATTTATGCGCGGAAGCCAGCGGCGCAGGACGTCCTCTTCATCATGCTCTTTCACTTCGCGCTGGTAGCGTCGGTGCAATATTCGGATTGCCACGGCACATAGCAGGTAAATAATTATCCAGATAATGGTTGGGCCAAGTTCATCGCCCAGCAAATAGATCCAGATGGCAAAAGGAATACCGACAAATGGCACCGCGCTAAAGCTGAACACCAGCCGCAAAAAAGTGTTGTTTAGCAAACGGATCTGCGCGGGAGATGAGATACCATCCTTCTGTAAACTCTGGAAAAACCTCATTCTGATGATTCCCGCTTGCCATGCAGAAGCGTGATGGCTTCGACCCGGCTGTTAACGCCTATCTTTTTCAATATATTGCTGATGTGTTCTTTGACCGTGGGCTCAGAAATTGAAAGCTGCGCGGCGATTCGTTTATTTGGCAGGCCGCGCATAATCATATTTAAAACGTCTATTTGTCGCGGCGTTAAGTTAAATTTACTTAACTTCTCATTATTCGATTCAACGGGAAAATCGTTTCTCTCAGGAAACCAGGTCAGATTATCAAGGAGTGCACAAACGGCCCGTGAGAACATTTCAGGCGGTTCGCTTTTCAATACAAAACCGTGTCCCCCGGCGGCGTGAACTTTCTGCCAGATGTCATTATTGTCGTCCCCGCTGACCACCAGGAACCGTACCTGTGGGTAATGTTGTTTTACTTCTTTGAGTAATTTCAGTGCCGTGCCGGACGAAAGCCAAAAATCGATGACCAGCAAACGCGGCGGGCCATTATCCCTAATTTGACGGTAGCAATCTTCCTCATTCGTCACCACGCTCGCCTGCTTAAACTGGCAATGTGAAATCAGAAAATTAGCGATGCCGCTTGCTACCAATGGATGGTCATCAACGACCAACGCATAATTCTGCCCCAAAGGATCCTCCTTTTACCTTCGCATATCTGAGTGTACAGATGAATTATTATCTACCCACCCTACTTTAGGAGGGTTTTTTCGATTAGGAAAGGGAAATATATTATTCGCTGATTTGGGTAATTGAAAACATAAATACAATCAGTGAAATTAACTGATTGGATATCAAGGATAATTTATGAAAAAACCACTCATCTTTTTAAGCGTTACGTTGATGCTCGCCGGTTGTTCCACGCTAAAAACCGATCAGGCTATTCCACTCCTGCAGGCGGAGACCGCTAAAATGCTGGGGCTGGGCTCATCGGATGAAATAACCGTGACCAATGTTAATGGCGCCCAGCCGGACGCACTGGGAGGGCAAAAACTGTCTTATCGCGCTACGACGGAAAAAGGGCGTATTTTCGATTGCTCATCAATGATGATGCCGGGGATTTTAGGATCCGCCCCGACGCTCAGCGCACCTACCTGTACCCCTGTTGTCACGCATAAATAATTAACGGCAAATGAAAAGGCGTACATAAATAACGCCTTTTATATTTTCTGACGTATCTGAGTTTTCATAAAAACGATTTTCCAGACATCACGCTAATGAGTACGGAGATAGCCCGTGAATAACTCTACATCGCATGCTTTAGCGGTTAAGACGCCGCTTTCCAGACTTTACCTCGCTCTATTTTCCGCGCCACTGTTACTGCTTTCACCTGCCGATTTCGCGCGTGCAGCCGATGCCATTTTTGATGGCGAGGCGCGTATAACCGAAACGCTGGGTTACACCGGAGATGTTTACGTTGGACGTAATCAACCCGGAAACCTGCTGATTGATAATGGCAAAATCACCGCCTATAACATCAACATCGGTCGGCTGTCGACGGCCAAATTTATGAAAGCGTGGTCACGGTCCGTGGGCCAAACGCTGAACTTAACGCAGTCAACGATCAGTACGTCCTGCGCGGCGACCTGAATCTTGGCCTCGGCACCCTGCGAATCGAAGAAGGCGCGCTGGCCAGCGCAAAAGAAATCGTTGTCGGCACCACCCGCGGCTACGACAGTCACCTTATCGCCACTGGCGCCGGCTCTCGCGTGACCAGTAATTTTCTCAGCGTAGGTACCGATCTGGGGGCACGCTCCACGCTGGCGATTGAAGACGGCGCGGCGCTCAGCACCGCCTACGATGCGCGCATCGGCAACGGTACCGGGCCGGGTGAAACCGACACGCTAAGCCCGAAAGCCACCGTCACGGGGAGCGGCTCACAGTGGAACGTTGGCCGTACGTTGACGCTTTATGGCGACCTGGACGTGCTGAACGGCGGTGCGGTTAACGTTGGCGGCGTGCAGGTGGCGGGCGTCTCCGGGGCAGGTAAAACCGCCGAGCTGGTTATTGCGGGCAAAGACTCGCGCTTTACCAGCGGCAGCAGCGTGAGCGTGGGCGATTATGGCAATGGCGTGCTGTCGGTGATTGACGACGGTTCATTTTCCGCTGGCAGCAATACGCTGATCGTGGGGACCTCGGGTTCCGGCTCGAACCGGGGTGCGCTCATTGTCGGCAGCCGCGGCAATATGGACACCGGCACGGGTTTAACTGAGCCAACGCTTGGCACAGCGGGCGGCGCGGGTACTCTCGATGCGAATACGGCAATCAGCCTGCGCGGCGGGCTGTTCGGCAGCTATGTCTACTTCAACCATACCGATGAAAATTACGTCTTCAGCAACAAGATGAGCGGCGAAGGTGAGGTGATCAATACTTCCGGGCAGACAACGCTGAATGGCGATCTTTCAGCCCTTCAGGCGAACGTGACCGCGCGCGGTGGCAAAGTCATTATCGCCAGCAACATCAACACCCAGCCAGAAGACGATATTTTTGATATTCAGACCCTTAGCGCCGAGAACGGCGGGACGCTGATCCTCAACGCGACGGCTGGATCCGACGTTAGCGACGGGCTGGGCTACAGCAGCGCCGCGTCAATCAAGGCCGGCGGAACGCTGGGAGGGAACGGCACGCTGGGTCAGACCGAGATCCTTTCCGGCGGGCATATCTCGCCAGGGGATGGCGATATCGGCACGCTGACGCTGAAACGTTATCTGAATTTTGTGGGTGACTCTTTCTATGACGTCGATATCGCCGGTGATGGCCGCAGCGACCAGCTGCTGGTCGCAGGCAAAACGACCATCAGCGATCGGGCTCAGGTACAGGTCACCGCGCTGGATCCGCAAACCAGCTACAAAACGGGCCAAAGCTACCGCATTTTAACCTCCGAGGGAGGGATTGACGGTGAGTTCGCCGGCGCGATTTCCAAATCCGCCTTCCTGGACGTGGCGCTCAAACAAGGCACCAACGCCGTGGATCTGACCATCGCGCAGAAAGAGACCGGCGGCGAGAATCCTGGAGGCGAAAACCCGGGAGGTGAGAATCCGGGAGGAGAAAACCCCGGAGGCGAAAATCCGGGAGGTGAGAATCCAGGAGGGGAAAACCCTGGCGGTGAGAATCCTGGCGGTGAAAACCCGGGCAGCGGCAAGCCGGGGATTTTCCAGACCGTCGCCAAAAGCAGCAACCAGTGGAATACCGCCGGCGCGCTCTCCACCCTGACGCAAAGCGGCCCGTCGCTGGCGCTGTATAACTCGCTGCTGGTACTCAGCGCGCCGGAAGCGCGCGAGGCGTTCAACCAGCTGTCCGGTGAAGTTTATCCGTCAATGCAGTCCAACCTGATCGCCGGCAGCACACAGGTGTTTAACGTCTTAAACCAGCGTATGCAGCGCGCGTTTGATAACGACAGCCTGCCGATACCACCGTTTGCGATGTCGCTGGTGCAGCAGCCGGAGCCGCAAAATAATGGCGTCTGGGGCCAGACCTTCAGCTCCTGGAGCCGAAACGACGGCGACGGTAACGTGGGCAAGCTGGACGGCAACACCACCGGCTTCCTGCTGGGGGCAGATCGCAAGCTGGCGGATCATAACGTGCGTGTCGGTGGCTACTTCGGCTACAGCCGCGGTGATTACGACGTCGACAGTCGTCGTTCCTCAACGGATACCGATAACTACCACCTTGGCCTGTATGCGGCGGGTCAACAGGATGCGTTCTCCCTTCGCGGCGCGCTGGGTTACACCTGGCACAAGATCGAAGGCGAGCGCAGCGTTGATTTCAGCGGATTCTCAGATCGGCTGAAGTCGGATTACGACGCCAACTCGCTGCTGGCATTCACCGAAGCGGGCTACCGCTTCGGCCAGCCTGATATGAATATCGAGCCGTTCGTCAATTTATCGTACATTCGACTGCATACCGACAGCTTCAGGGAAGACGGCGGTGCCGCCGCGCTGAGCGTAAGTAACGAAACGATGAACACCTTCTACTCCACCCTCGGGGTGCGCGGTGTAACCGAGCTGCCGAAGAACGTGAACCTCTACGGTTCGTTGGGCTGGCAGCACGCCTATGGCGATAAGAATACCTCTTCGCGCATGGCGTTTGCGGGCAGCGACGCGTTCATTACTCAGGGGCAGGCCGTGGATGAGGACGTGATGGTGGGTGATATCGGCGTGAGCGTACAGCTGTCGCGTGCTGCGACGCTGGATGTGGGTTATCAGGGGCAATATGGTGCGGATACCCGCGTCAACTCGGTTAACGCTAATCTGCGCTGGTCGTTCTGAATTATTTCCAGTAAAAGAACCCGCCCTTGTGGCGGGTTTTTGCTTTTAGGCTCTCAGGAATTCAGGGATCGTTCCCAACCGCATCCAGCAGTTTGTTTTTAAAGATAAACAAACACGCCTCGTTGAAGTTCTCCGCCCCCAGGCGTTCCGACAGCGCCGTCCGTTTGCGATAGAGGCTCTTCACTGACGTGTTCAGTTCATCGGCAATCGCTTCCATCGACATCCCTGCCCTTAACAACCGCAGCATGATCGCTTCGTGCGTGCCAAGCCGTAAGTTAAGCAGCCATTTAGTGGTCAGACGTCTGCCCTTCATATTGAGCACCAGGTTAAATAACGATGCCATATCCGGCGCCGTAAGCGACGTGTTCATAAACAACTTCATACTGAGTAGATTCTCCTCGCGATGTCGCATATCCAGCATAACGCAGCAGATCGTTTTTTTTGTTCTGGCCGGATGGCGTATCAGGTAATCATATAAACGGAGCGGAGAACGGCTATCAATCAACACAGAATATTCATCTGCACCGTTATCAAATATGTTTCTGTCAATCGAGTCGAGCAGGATAATATCCGGGAAAAATAGCCTCATCCCCCTGACAAGATAGCGATCCTGGGTCACTAACACTATTGAAGTTGCCACTAACCATCCCTTTTAGATTAAAGCAAGAACGCACCTTCAGAAAGAAGGCCGCCTTCGTTTTATAGCGCTGTAATATTAACGACAATATGTATTCTGGCGTTGAACATCCCTCAATACAGACATTGATGAGTAAGACTTCCTGTAGACTTTCATTCAATGGCTGGCGTTAATTATAAATAAAAAACAATCGCAGAAAAGTCACTTCGCTGAACATTAAGACTTTTTGTCATGAAACTTCCCAAACATGCACCAGAAAGTACTTTAATTGCTACAATAAAACCTCGCCGGGAATATAAACAAACTCAAAAAGACATAAATAAAACACATTAATATCAAATAGTTACAAATACATATTCAATTCAAAATAATCACAAAAGACATCTCATTCCAGAATTATCCCAAAACTATCCCTCTGCTTTTCACCATATTTATCCGGCAACATATCAGGTGTACATTACCTTCCACCCAGTTCCCAAAGAGGAGGTTCCATAATTACCTTAAAGTAAGTGCCCCATAACGTTACTGCATTCAGATTTAATGTACTCATTTATGGCCTTTAACGCAGAGTTAAAAGGCGGCCGTGTTATGCAATGGATTCATGATAAACAAATGGCAAATAGATATGGAAAGATCGCTTCGCTTCAATACGTTATTCTTTTATCGCGCCCCAGGATTATTGTTTCTGCTATTTCTGTTTCCTGTTCTCGTTCAGGCAACGGAATCCGTTTATGAGCAACAGATTCAACAGGCACGTAACGGTAATTACACGCCGTTTCTCAATTATCTTCAGCGGTATCAGCAACAGCATGCTCTGACGCCCGAGCAAGTGGCGGACTGGTTACAGGTGGCTGCGTGGGCAGGTCGTCATGACGAGGTGATTCAGCTCTGGCAGCGCTATGGCATTTATATGCCGCTGCCCGCTCGCGGCGTTGCGGCTGTCGCGCAGGCCAGAAGAGATCAAAAAGCGTGGCAGCCAGCCTTATCGCTGTGGAAAGAGGCGCTTAGCCTTGCGCCACATAATGACGATTATCGTATCGGCTATATCAAAACCCTGGCCGATGCCCGCATGGATACGCTCGCTCTGCAGGAAGCCCGCCAGCTGGTGACGGAGGATCCCTCTCCGGCGCATCTTCAGACGCTTTCGTACGTCTGGTTACGCCAGGGAAAAAGCTGGGATCGGCTTTTAGCGGACACGCGCGCGCTGACCCTCGCGCCGGAGAATAACGCGCTCCTTAGCGAGCTGACTGACGCGCTAACGGATAACCGGGTGAGTACTCCCGCGCTGATGCTGTCACAAAGGGTAACGCTGCCCCCCGCGCAGCGCCGCCGTCTGGAGCTTAATGCCGCCGCAGAATGGGTTCGCCTTGCCGACGTGCCTGGCAGAACGGAAAAGGAGCGCCTGCAGCTGGCGCAAACGGCACTGAATCGTTACGACGCCCTGCTCTCACGCTGGCAACACGAACCGCAGGCAGCGGAAGACATCATCCTCGCCCGTATCGACAGGCTGGGTGCGCTGTACGCGCATGGCGATTACCCGCAGGTCATCCGTGAATATCAGGCGCTGACGGAGGCGCAGCATCCGGTGCCGGGCTGGGCGATCGGCTGGGCGATCTCCGCGTATCTACAAGAGAAAAACGCCACTGCCGCCTTCTCGCTGCTGCAACGCTATCCGCAATACACCGCCGATCCGCAGGACGAGGAGCATGCGCTTTTCTACGCCTGGCTGGACACGGGGCAGTATCAGGCCGCTCGACAGTACGTAGAGCGCCAGACCCGCAGCGTTCCGTGGATCCGCTACGATTTCGGCTCGCCCACTCCGCAGCCCAACGATCGGTGGCTTACCGGGCAGTCGCTCAAATTTAACTATTTGCTCTCAACCAACGCCCTGCCGGATGCGGATAAGCTGGCGCACCGTCTGGCCACAACGGCGCCGGGCAATCAGGGGCTGCAGATTGACTATGCCACCCTGCTTCAGGCGCGGGGCCAGCCGCGCGCGGCCGAGCAAACGTTAAAAAGGGCGGAGGCGCTGGAGCCATCTAATCTGGAGCTGGAACAGCAGCAGGCTTACGTCGCCATGGATCTGCAGGAGTGGCGCCAGATGGATTTACTGGCCGACGATGTGCTTGCCCGCGCGCCCGTTGCTCGCAGCGCCAGGCGTCTGAACAGGCTCAGAACGGTGCATCACATGTCCGAGCTGCGCCTTAACGCGAGCAAGGGCTTGCACTCCGATAACCCCATCAGCGGGACGCACGACCTGAACGGGGATGCCACGCTCTATGGTCCACCGGTAGCGGATAGCTGGCGGCTGTTTGCGGGTACCCGCTATGCGCAGGGTAATTTCGATGAAGGCAAAGGCACCAGCCGTCACCTCCTTGGCGGCATCGAGTGGCGTCCTCGCGACCTTCAGCTCGAAGCCGAGGTATCCAGCAACCGCTATCACGGTGAAAACAAGCCGGGTGCTCGCCTCTCAACCACGTACTTTCTCAATGATAACTGGCAGTTCAGCGGCAGCCTTGAACGCTTATCCCGCACCGCGCCGCTACGGGCATTACGCAACGGGATTAGCGCCAACCGGGGTGAAGGCGGGATCCGCTGGTATCAAAACGAGCGCCGTGAGTACCAGTTCAGCGCCGCCGTCAGCCGCTTCTCAGACCATAATCGCCGACAGGAATACACCCTTACGGGTAAGGAGCGTCTCTGGCAGACCCCGACCCTGACGCTGGATCTTGAACCGGGGATCGCCGCCAGTAAAAACAGCCTGCGGGACACGCTCTATTACAACCCGGCGCGGGATCTGTCCGTGACGGCCGCCCTGTCCGTGGACCATGAGATGTACCGCCATTACGACACCCTCTGGAGCCAGCAGTTGGTGGCGGGAGGCGGCAGCTACTGGCAGAAAAACCAGTCCGTTGGCGCCATCGCCCTGCTGGGCTACGGGCAACGCGTCCAGTGGAATAACGTCATTGATACCGGCGTGATGCTGAACTGGGATAAACGCCCTTACGACGGCAAACGCGAGAGCAACCTCTCCGTCACGCTTGACGCGACTTTACGCTTTTAAGGATGAATATGCTGAACACACGTTTTTCCGTGAGCCTGATCTTCATCGGCTGGCTCTGCCTCAGCGCGAGCGTCTGGGCGCAGGCGATCTCGTTCGTTGCGCCCAGCGAGCGGCCGCAGCCGGAGGCGAGCAAACCCTGGCCGCAGAACCAGTTTCTGGTGCTGGCCTACCACGACGTCGAAGACGATGCCGCCGATCAGCGCTACCTCTCCGTGCGCACCAGCGCGCTAAACGAGCAGATTAGCTGGCTTCTGCACAACGGCTATCACGCCATCAGCGTGCAGGACATTCTGGACGCGCATGACGGCAAAAAATCGCTGCCGCCGAAAGCCGTTCTGCTCAGCTTTGACGACGGCTACAGCAGCTTCTACACCCGCGTCTGGCCGCTGCTTAAGGCCTGGAACGTGCCTGCGCTCTGGGCGCCGGTGGGCAGTTGGGTGGATACGCCAGCAAACCAGAAGGTGAA
The DNA here is from genome assembly GCF_014982345.1 of Enterobacter cloacae complex sp. P1B. Taxonomy (NCBI): domain Bacteria; kingdom Pseudomonadati; phylum Pseudomonadota; class Gammaproteobacteria; order Enterobacterales; family Enterobacteriaceae; genus Enterobacter; species Enterobacter cloacae complex sp. P1B. Next base: position 271,529 of record NZ_JADCLF010000006.1, read on the forward strand.
CTTTGGCGGCCTGATGACGCCCCGGGATCGCTTCGCGACCTGGGACATGGTGCGCGAGCTCAGCCAGTCTCCGCTGGTTGAGATCGGATCGCATACCTGGGCCTCGCATTACGGCATCGTCGCCAACCCGCAGGGCAGCCGCGAACCGGCCATCGCCAACCGCTTTTATGATAAAGCGACGGGGCGCTATGAAACTGACCAGCAGTTCAGCCAGCGGATCGGCGATGACGTCCGCAAGGTGACAGAGAAAATCGCGCAGGTGACGGGCAAAGCGCCGCGCGCCTGGGTCTGGCCTTACGGTGCCGCCAGCGGTACGTCGCTCGCCATCGCCAGGCAGCAGGGCTATCGGCTGGCCTTTACTCTGGAGGACGGGCTGGGTGACATGCGCAATCTCGGTAGCATTCCCCGTTTGCTGATCGCCGGCAACCCCTCGCTCAAAGCGTTTGCCAGTTCGGTCAGCCGGGTTCAGGAGCGCGATCCCGTGCGCGTGATGCACGTCGATCTCGACTACGTTTACGATCCCGATCCGGCTCAACAGACCCAAAACATCAACAGGCTGATCCAGCGGGTCTACGACATGAAAATCAGCCACGTCTTCCTGCAGGCGTTTGCCGACCCGCAGGGCGACGGCAGGATCAGGGCGCTCTATTTCCCCAACCGCCGGCTTCCGGTCCGGGCCGACCTTTTTAACTTCGTATCCTGGCAGCTGCAAACCCGCGCGGGGGTGAAGGTCTACGCGTGGATGCCGGTGCTCTCGTTCGATCTCGATCCTGACCTGCCGCGCGTGCAGCGCCGGGACGATCGAACCGGCCAGCTGCGCGAAGCCAATGAGCCCTACATCAGGCTTTCACCGTGGGACCCGCAGGTTCGCCTGCAGGTGACGGAAATCTATGAAGATCTGGCCCGCCATGCCAGCTTCAACGGGATCCTGTTCCATGACGATGCGGTACTGACGGACGTTGACGCTGCCGGGCAGGACACGACGCGCCAGAAAAGCCGGAGGCTTATCGGATTTACCCGCGCTCTGAGCCAGGCGGTGAAGCACATCCGCGGCCCGCAGATAAAAACCGCGCGCAATATGTTCGTCCTTCCCATTCTGCAGCCCGAAAGCGAAGCGTGGTTTGCGCAGAATCTCGATGATTTTCTGGCGGCCTATGACTGGACGGTCCCCATGGCAATGCCGCTGATGGAGTCCGTTCCGGCGAACGAGAGCAATGCCTGGCTGACGCGTTTGATCAAGGCCGTCGCCGCGCGGCCCGGCGCGCTGGATAAGACCATTTTCGAGCTGCAGGCCAGAGACTGGGAGCAGAAGCCGCAGCGCGCCGTCTCCGACAGTCAGCTTGCGGCGTGGATGCGCGTCCTCCAGCTGAACGGCATCAAAAACTACGGCTACTACCCTGACGATTTCATCAATAACCAGCCTGATATCTCGCGCATCAGGCCCGTCTTTTCTTCCTACTGGTACCCTGACAATGACTGATCGCATAATCGCCTTTTCAATTTTGTGTCTGGTATTCGGGCTGCCGTTAGGGGTGGCCGCCCTCTTTACCGGCGAGCTGATTCTGGATTTTGTCTTCTTCTGGCCGCTGTTTATGTCCGTGCTCTGGGTCACTGGCGGCCTCTATTTCTGGTTTCAGCTTGAACGCCGCTGGTCGTGGGATAAAGACACGCCCGCCCCGACGCTCGCCGGCGAGCCGCTCATCTCAATTCTGATCCCCTGCTTCAATGAGGAAAGAAATGCCAGAGAGACCATCAGCGCCGCGCTGGCTCAGCGATACGAGAATATTGAAGTGATCGCCATCAACGACGGCTCGTCTGATAACACCGCGCAGGTGCTGCAGCAGCTGGCAATGGAGCAGCCGCGTCTGCGGGTGATTAACCTCGCGGAGAACCAGGGAAAAGCCGTGGCTCTCAAAGCCGGGGCGGCGGCGGCCCGGGGCGATCTGCTGGTCTGCATTGACGGCGACGCCCTGCTCGACCGCGACACCGCGGCCTATCTGGTCGCGCCGCTGATTCAGTATCCCCACGTCGGGGCGGTTACCGGGAACCCGCGCATTCGCACGCGCTCCACGCTGATTGGCCGCATTCAGGTTGGCGAGTTTTCGTCCATCATTGGGCTCATCAAGCGGACGCAGCGGATCTATGGCCGGGTCTTTACCGTCTCCGGCGTCATCGCCGCCTTTCGCCGACAGGCGCTGGCGGACGTGGGGTACTGGAGCCCGGACATGATCACCGAAGACATCGACATCAGCTGGAAGCTCCAGCTGCGCCACTGGGATATCTTTTTCGAGCCGCGGGCGCTGTGCTGGATCCTGATGCCGGAGACGCTGAAGGGCCTGTGGAAACAGCGTCTGCGCTGGGCACAGGGCGGCGCGGAGGTATTTCTGGTCAACCTGCGCAAGATGGTGCGCTGGGAGCATCACCGCATGTGGCCCCTGTTTCTGGAGTACGCGCTGTCAACGCTGTGGGCCTTCGCGTATGCGATAACGGTGCTGCTGTACATCATCAGCCACGTCGCGCCCATTCCCGCCAGGCTGACCGTTGAAACCCTGTTTCCCCCGGCGTTTACCGGGCTGCTGCTGGGCGTGATGTGCCTGCTGCAGTTCCTGGTCAGCTTGTACATCGAGCGGCGCTATGAGCGCAAGGTGGCAAGCTCGCTTTTCTGGGTGATTTGGTTCCCGATGGTCTACTGGATGATTGGTCTGTTCACCACCCTCGTCGCATTTCCAAAAGTCATGCTTAAACGTCAGCGCGCCCGCGCGCGCTGGATCAGTCCGGACAGGGGAAAAGGAAGCCTTCAATGAATGAAAATACCTTAATTTTGACTGAACATCGGTTGCTGCCACGACTTTTTGATGCCGCGTTAACCGTGGTGGCGTGGGGCGGGTTTCTGTTCTTCCTGTATGCCAGGCTGTGGATGCAGTTAACCGAGGAGAGCGACCACCGGTGGAGCGTGATTATTGCCTCCTTTAATACGGTGTTGATCTATTTGCTGTTCGCCGCGCTCAACGGCTGGCTGCTGATTTTGTGGTATCAGTACAACCGCCGCCGCGCGAACGTAAGACGGCGTCAGCCGGGCTTGTTGCATCATGACGAACTTGCCCGCAGCTTTAACGTCTCACCGCAGCTCATCTCGGAGATGAGCCAGCACAACCTGCTGACGGTTTATCATGACCAGATTGGACGCATCATCGAATTGAAAACCAGCGCGCAGCAGGACGAGGAAGCGCAGTAACAAAAAGCCCCCACAGAGAATACCCTGCGGGGGCTTTTTTAGCGCAGATGCTCGTTACTTATCCTTGAGTACAATCAGCGGCTCGATATCGCTCTCTTTTTTCACCACCAGCGAGTCATCACCGCGCAGGCAGGTCCCGCCGTAATTTCCGCCCACGGTAAAGGTACAGACCTGAATGTACTTGCCGTCGACGTTTGGCAGGCACCAGAGCTGCTGGTAGATATTTTTGCGGTCAACAAACTTGCCGCTGGATTTATCCAGTAGCTCGTCCTGGGCGCTGATGAGATCGATATTGCTGCCGCAGCGTCCGGCAATCGGCTTGACGGCATAGCCGGTCTGCTTCAGCAGGTCGTTAACCTCAAAATCGGTGTCGAGCAGGTAACGGTGGTTCGGGAACAGCTGCCACAGTACCGGAAGAATCGCCTTGTTGCCGGGAATAACGGTCCACAGCGGTTCAAAGACCAGCACTTCCGGGCGCAGCAGAACATCAATCAGGCGCACTTCGCCCTCAGGATGCCCGGTGCGGATCGGCACGGCGGCGTATTCGGTTTCGCTGACCTCGCGGATCTGCTCTATCGCCGTCTCCCACGCCCAGGTTTTCCACACGCAGTTGACGTGGCGACCTTCGTCGTCAATCAGCTGTCCGGCGCCATCCCAGCTCAGCGCCTCCAGCCCGTGCAAGATTTTGGTCTCGAACCCGGCCTGCATCAGCGAACGCTGAATAAAGAGCGCGTGATAGTCCTCTTCGACATCGTTGTCCTGCATGATGTGAACGAACGGCCGCGCGTGGCTGTGCTTCCATGCGCCGGTCAGCTCTTCCAGCAGCCCTTCCGCCGGGTTGTGCCCGCTGCCGCGATAGCCGTTTTTGACCCACTCTTCGAGGATCAACCCGCCTTCTGTGTGACAAGACGCGGAGTCGGCATTGTACTCGTAGACCTTAATCCCGCGCTCATCCATGCAGAAATCCATACGACCGGTGATCATATGGTGGCGGCGCCACTGCCAGGAGAGGCGCAGGCGCGGCCAGAGGATTTTCGGGATGTCGAACAGCGCCAGCAGATTGTCGTCTTTCAGCACCTTGTCCGTCGCGTGCAGGTACATCAGGTGCAGTTCGTTGGTGGCCTTGATCAGCTCCTGCTCGGCGCTTTCGGTAATGGTGAAGTACTGGCAGGGATCTTTGTTGATCACATGGCCGTTGGCGCGGATATATGCCTGCTGCAGCGCGTCATTTTCGTTCAGCCATTTTACGTCGAACTGACGTTTGTTTTTCAGCCGCGCACCGCGGATTTTCAGCAGTTCACCGTCCGGTTCAGGCTGGGGAATGCTGTGCTCCGTGTCGTCCGTCTGGATCATCCAGCCGAGAATTTCGGTATCGCTGAAGGTGTCATGAAGGGTATAGCAGCCGTTCTCCACGGTCATGCGCAGCTCGCGCGTCCACTGCTGTCCGAGCGGCAGCGGGGAGTGAATCACGTTCTGCTCCGCAATACGCACCTTATCGTCCAGAAGCTGGGTGATCACCGCAACGTGGCCGGTCTCATGAAACTCGCCGCCTTTTTGCCAGATCAGCAGCGCCCCGGCGCGCGGCGCGCGCTTCGAGCCGTTGGCAAAAGCCTGAAGGGGCAGAATGTTATCGTTCACCACCTGGCGCAAAAAGCGCAGGGAGAAGATTTCCCACGCCATGCCGACATCGGTAAACACGAAGCCATAGTTGAGGAACAGGAAACGGCGGGCGAACTCAACGCACTGCCACTTGTGGCCCATGTATTCGTTGCCGATATAGCTGCGAAAGTCCGCGTCTTCCGGGTAGTTACGCGGGTCCAGACTGCCGTAATTTGAAGAGTAAATCGCCACGCCACCGGGCGCATAGCCTAACAATGTCCCGAATGGCGCATCACTGCTTAACTTTCCTTTACGCATGTATCCAACCTAAAACAGGCAGGCGGCAATTTTTTATGGGTTGTCGTCGTCTGCACGTTGTAATTAACCTGACAGAGGAGCGTTTATCATACACCTGCGCGACGCGTGAATAACATTTAAAACAGCCAGCATGCCGCGAAATGCCCTGGCGCAATCTCCTGCATCGCAGGCTCCTGCGTCTGGCAAACCGGCATGGCGTGCGGGCAGCGGCTGCAGAACTTACAGCCCGGCAGCACGGACGTGGGGCCGGGAATGTCGCCGCGCAGGGTGGCGTCTTCGAGATTGCGGATGCGCGGATCGGGCTGGGGAACCGCCGCCAGCAGCGCGCGGGTGTAAGGGTGTGCCGAGCGCTGATACAGTTCATTCGCCGGGGCCACCTCTACCAGTTTGCCGAGATACATCACCCCGATGCGGCTGGAGATATGGCGCACCATGGAGAGATCGTGGGCGATAAACAGATAGGTTAGCCCCAACTCCTGCTGCAGGTCCTGCAAAATATTCACCACCTGCGCCTGAACCGATACGTCCAGCGCCGAGAGCGGCTCATCACACAGCACAAATTCAGGATGCACGGACAACGCGCGGGCAATACTGATGCGCTGACGCTGCCCGCCGCTGAACTCATGCGGGAACCGTTCAAGGTGTTCGTGCTTCAGCCCCACTTTGTAGAGCAGCGTTTCCGTACGTTCTCGCTGTTCTTCGCGGCTGTAGCCGTGGATCTGCATCGGTTCGGCCACCAGCTGTCGCACCGTCATACCGGGGTTGAGCGAGGAGTAAGGATCCTGAAAAATTGCCTGCATCCGCTTACGCAGCGGCTTGAGCTCTCTTTCGCGGGCGTGGGCGATTGCCTGTCCGGCAAAGTGGATCTCGCCAGAGGTAATATCGAAAAGGCGCAGTATGGCGCGCCCGAGGGTGGATTTTCCGCAGCCGGACTCCCCCACCAGGCCAAACGTCTCGCCGGGCTGGATATCAAAGCTCACGCCATCAACCGCCTTCACGGCCACGCCTTTACGCAGCAAACCGCCGTTGAGCGGATAGTGCTTGCGCAGATCGCGCACGCTCACTAATGGTGCCTGTTGTTCACTCATGCCTGAATCTCCTCGGCCCATAGCCAGCAGGCGGCGCGATGGCCCTCTCCGGCGGTGTAAAATGCGGGTTGCCGTTCACACTGGGGCATGCGCTTCGGGCAGCGTTCCGCAAATGGACAGCCCGGCGGCGGGTTAAGCAGGCCAGGCGGCGAACCTTCAATGGGCGATAAACGTTGATTCACCTCATCCGGGCGCGGCAGCGAGGCCAGCAGACCCTGGGTGTAAGGATGCGCAGGGCGATAAAAAATGTCCTCCACGCTCCCCTCCTCCATCACCAGGCCGCCGTACATCACCACCACGCGGCTGCAGACCTGCGCCACCACGCCGAGATCGTGGGTGATCAGCAAAATCGCGGTCCGGGTCTGCTGTTGCAGACTTTTCAGCAGGCGCAGGATCTGCGCCTGAATGGTCACGTCCAGCGCGGTGGTCGGCTCATCGGCAATAAGAAGCTTCGGATTGCAGGAGAGCGCAATAGCGATCATCACCCGCTGGCGCATCCCGCCGCTGAACTCGTGGGGATACTGGTCGTATCGGCGTTCCGCTTCAGCAATGCCCACCTGATCCAGCATGGCTATTGCTGCCGCTTTGGCCGCTTTTTTCGACAGTTTTTTATTTCGCACCAGGATCTCAGACATCTGCTTGCCGATAGTGAGCACCGGGTTCAGGGCGGTCATCGGATCCTGAAAAATCATCGCGATCTCGTTGCCGCGAATGGCACGCATCTGCGCGGGCGTTTTCTGCGCCAGGTCCTCATTCTGGAAGCGAATGCTGCCGCCGGTTATCCGTCCGTTGCTCCCCAGAAGCTGGATAATCGACTTACAGGTGACGCTTTTCCCGCAGCCCGACTCGCCGACGATGCCGACGAGTTCCCCCGGCTGAACCTGAAAGCTCACGCCACGCACCGCCTGAACCTCGCCCTCGCGGGTGCGGAACGTGGTTTGCAGGTTCTCAAGCGCTAATAAGTTACTCATCGCGATTTGCTCCCGGCTCAAAGGCGGTACGGAACACATCGCCCAGCACGTTAAAGCTGAACACCGTCAGCAGGATCAGAATGCCGGGGAACATCGCCAGCCACGACGCTTCGCCAATATAAGACTGGGCGTTGTTGAGCATGCTTCCCCACGACGCCGCCGGTGCCTGCACGCCGAGCCCTAAGAAGCTGAGCGTCGACTCCATCAGAATGGCCGAGGCGATATTCAGCGTGGCGGCCACGATAATGGTCGGCAGCACGCCGGGAATGATGTGGCGCACGATAATACGCAGCGGATGCGCTCCCGACGCGCGGGCATAAAGCACGTACTCGCGCTCTTTCACCGATAGGGTTTCAGCGCGCACCAGTCGCGACATGTTCATCCACGTCAGCAGGCTGATGATGAGAATGATGTTATCCACGCCCGGCTTGAGGTAAGCATTCACCACCAGCAGCAGGAAGAAGGCCGGTATGGCCATCAGGATATCCACGGCGCGCATCATCAGGTTATCCAGCCAGCCGCCAAAATAGCCGCTCACCGTTCCTACCACCGTGCCGATAAGCGTGGAAAAGAGCATGGCAAGAAAACCGACCATCAGGGAGATCTGGCCGCCGTACAGCGCGCGGGTAAAGTAGTCGCGCCCGTACTCGTCGGTGCCGAACCAGTGCGCGGCATCCGGCGGCAACGTGCGCGCGCCGAGCGCCATCCGATCCGGATCGTACGGACTTAACCCCGCACAGAGCGCGGCGACAACGAAAATAAAAAGCACAAACAGGGAGAACTGCGCCGGACGGTTGCGGCGCAGCTGGTGACGAACCTGCTGCCAGCGTCTGCTCATCCGGTTACCTCAGCGTACGAATGCGGGGATCGGCGAAGCGATAAAGCACGTCGGCGATCAGGTTACCGACGATCAGCATTATCGACGAGAGCATGATGATCGCCATAATCAGCGGGTAGTCCAGCGAGGCGATCGACTGGATCCCGAGCAGCCCCATCCCCGGCCAGGAGAAGACGCTCTCGGTCACATAAGCTCCTACAATCAGCTCACCGAACGACAGGCCGAACAGGGTAATCACCGGCAGCAAGACGTTTTTCAGCACGTGGCGTAACAGAATACTGAAACGCGTGGCGCCGTAGGCAAGCTGGGTCTGTACGTAGTCGGCGGAGAGCTGCGAGATGGTGTTAGAGCGGATGTAGCGCACGTAGCTGGAGAGGTTATAGAACGTGAGCGCAATACACGGCAGCACGCCGTGGCGCAGCAGATCCAGCCCGTTATCCTCCATGCCGATGGTGCGCATCCCCATGCTGGGGAACCAGTTAAGCTGCACGGCAAAAACGGTGATGAGCAAAATGCCGAACCAGAAAATCGGTACCGAGATGCCGATATAGGCAAACAGGTTCAGCAGGTGATCCAGCCAGCGGTGCTTAAATGCCCCCGCCAGCAGCCCCAGCGGGATCGCCAGCACGATAGCCATCAGCAGCGACGCCCCCATCAGCCCCAGCGTGGCCGGAATGCGTTCGCCGATCATCTCCAGCACCGGGCGGTGGTAAATCAACGAATAGCCGAGATCGCCCTGCAGGACGCTTTTCAGCCACAGGACGTACTGCGTGACCAGCGGCTTATCCAGCCCCAGGCTCTGGCGAATGCGCTCAATATCTTCCGGCGCCATACGCGGCGTGATGTACGCGGCCACGGGGTCGCCGGGCGCGAGCTTGACCAGCAAAAACGCCACCAGCGAAATAAAGAAAAGCATCGGCAGCAGCTGCAGCAGCCGACGCGTGAGGAGTGTGTTCACGACGTGCCCTTAAAAGGCCCCGATATTACGACCGGGGCAACAGCCTATTTTTGATAAATTTTTGACAGATCCTGGAACAGATAAACCGGCTTCGGCTCCGCTTCCTTCGTGCCGCCGAAGCGTTTATCCACGGCGACGGTCGCATTGGTGTAGGCGATCGGGTAGTAGGTCATCTCGTTCGCCACGGTCTGCTGAATTTGTTTGTAGATATCGGCACGTTTCGCGGCGTCGGTTTCCACCGCACCTTTATCCCACAGGGCATCAAACTGCGGATTTTTGTAGTGCGCGTAGTTATAGGCTTCGTTGCTCATGAACAGCGATTTGTAACCGTCCGGCTCTGCTCCCATAATGTAGCCGCCCAGGTTCAGTTCCCACGCGGTGTTGTTCATATCAAGACTGCGCTGAGACATGGCGTTGGAGTCCAGCGGCATCAGCTCCACGTTCACCCCAATGCCCTTCAGCGCCTGCTGAATGTAGAGCGCCATGCTCTCCTGGGTTTTGTTGGTGTTCACATACGCCAGGCGTAGCTTGAGATTATCCGGCGCGCCGGACGTCTTCAGCAGGTCTTTGGCTTTTTGCAGATCGAATTTGTACTGTTCAACGTCATCCGTCTTGTAAAGCGTATCTGGCGTCAGGAACGAGGTTGCCGGTTTAGCGTAGTCCAGCGAGGTAAACGCGGTCTGGGTTAGCTCGTCTTTGTTGATGGCGTACGCGATGGCCTGACGCAGCGCTTTGCTCTTCATCACCGCCACGTTCTGGTTGAACGTCATATAGGCCAGACGGCCTTCCGGATAGACCACGAAGTCAAATTTCCCGGTATTTTTCAGGCGGTTCACATCCTGCGGGTCAACCATCTTGAGGTTGATTTCACCGTTTTGCAGCGCCAGGTTGGCGGCGTTGCTGTCTTTGGCGAAACGGTAGGTGACGGAATCGAGCTTCGGTTTGCCGTTCCAGTAATCGTCGAAGCGCGTAAGGGCGTAATACTGACCGGCGCGATACTCTTTAAATTTGAACGGCCCGGAACCGACCGGCGCATCGTTTTTGGTGCTCTTTTCCAGGTCGCCTTCACCGGCGAACACGTGCTGCGGGATCGGGTAGATCTGCACCAGGGTGCCGGTAAAGGCCGCGCTGACCTGCGGTAAGGTGAACTTAACGGTGCGCTCATCAACCTTGCTCACTTCAACAGGCTTGCCGCCGTAGGTAAACATGCTGCGGAAGAAGCTGTGCTGTTTGGCATCCAGCAGCTTATTGAAGGTGAAGACCACGTCGTCCGCCGTCAGCGGCTGGCCGTCCTGCCATTTTAGGTTGGGTTTTAGCGTCAGGGTATAGCTCAGGTTGTCGGCAGAAGGCGTCAGGCTTTCCGCCAGGCCCCACTCAATGTTGCCGTTATTAAAGCTGTACAGCGGGGCATAAAGCGCCTGCATGATGGTTAATGTTGTGCGGTCGCTGGCGTAGAGCGGATTAACAGCTAACGGGTCGCCGGAGGTAATCCCGATAATGAGCGAACCGCCCTCTTTTGGCGCGTCGCTTTTTGCCGCCGCGGCCGAATTTGTCTCTTTATTTTTCGCATCATCACAGCCCGCCAGGCCTAACGCGAGCGAAACGACCACTGCCGATAACAGAAGCTTGCGCATCTCACTAACTCCTTGCCTTATAAAGTGTTTATTACTGCATCTTTTATTTATGTTGAAGCATCATATTCAGCTTTAGTGGTTTACGCATTAATTATGAAAATGCGATTTTCGATTAAGCTTATGCCGGATTTGATATATATAAGCAGCAGAAGGAATAGCGGTTAATTGCTTGCGCTCACAACGTTAAACGCTTCACAAATCTCCTGCTACACTGCCTCAACACATCACTAAAAAGGCAGGCCAACATGTCAGACAACACATATCAGCCACCAAAAGTATGGGAATGGAAAAAGAACGGCGGCGGCGCGTTCGCCAACATCAACCGTCCAATTTCCGGCGCAACGCATGAGAAGGATTTGCCCGTAGGCTCTCACCCGCTGCAGCTCTACTCGCTGGGCACACCGAACGGCCAGAAGGTGACGATCATGCTCGAAGAGCTATTGGCACTGGGCGTGACGGGCGCGGAATACGATGCGTGGTTGATCCGCATCGGCGAGGGCGACCAGTTCTCCAGCGGGTTTGTCGACGTGAACCCGAACTCGAAAATACCGGCGCTGCGTGACCACTCCACGAACCCGCCAACGCGCGTCTTTGAATCCGGCAATATCCTGCTCTATCTGGCGGAGAAATTCGGCCACTTCCTGCCGAAAGATCCGGCGGGACGCACCGAGACGCTGAACTGGCTGTTTTGGCTCCAGGGCGCGGCACCGTTCCTCGGCGGCGGCTTTGGCCACTTCTACAACTATGCGCCGGTAAAAATCGAGTACGCGATTGACCGCTTCACCATGGAAGCCAAGCGCCTGTTCGACGTGCTGGATAAACAGCTGGCGCGCGGTCGCTACGTGGCGGGTGAGGAGTACACCATCGCGGATATGGCGATTTGGCCTTGGTTCGGCTGCGTGGCGCTGGGCAGCGTCTATAACGCCGCCGAGTTCCTGGACGCGGAGAAGTACACTAACGTCCAGCGCTGGGCGAAGGACGTGGCGAACCGCCATGCGGTTAAGCGCGGTCGCATCGTTAACCGCACCAGCGGCGAGCTGAACGAGCAGCTCCACGAACGCCACGCGGCGAGCGACTTCGATACCAATACGGAAGACAAGCGTCAGGCGTAACGTTCCGCCGGGCGGCTCCCCGCCCGGCAGCCGCGATCCTTGCCCAGGGCATGATTAGCCTAAAGGTTGAGTGGCTATTGCTGGCACTATCTGGACGTTTTTCTCACCTCAGAATGAGAAACGCCGTATCAACTGACAGCAGTCACAAAGGATCTGTTATGAGACTTATTAAAACAACGCTGGTTATCAGCGCCCTCATTTTTTCCACCTCTGGAATGGCCATCGACAAAACCGCCGCCGGCGCGGTAGCAGGTGCTGCTATTGGCGCAGCCACGGGCAAAGATCTGAAATCAACCGTGGGTGGTGCCGTGGTTGGCGCAGGCACGGGTGCAATGTTCAAAAACGGCGAAAAAGGCAAAGACGCACGTAAGGGCGGTGCCGTGGGTGCCGTCGTTGGCGCGGGCGCGGCTGCGGTGACGGGCAATAGCGTGCTGAAAGGCGCGGCCGTGGGTGCCGGCACGGGCGCGCTGATTGGTGAAGCGACGCACTAACAGCATCGGGAAACGAAAGAAGTAAGGCCGCATCAGGCGGCCTGTTGTGTTATGCCGTCAGGCGGAACTTCTGCACCGAGCGTTGAAGCTCTTCGGTCTGGCGTTCCAGCGCTGCGGCTGCCGCGGAAACCTCTTCGACCAGCGAGGCGTTCTGCTGGGTGACGCCGTCCATCTGCGTAATGGCAATCCCGACCTGCGAAATGCCCTTACTTTGCTCCTCAGAAGCCGACGCGATTTGCTTCATAATGGTCGTCACCTCCGTCACGTCGCGCAAAATCGCATCCATGGTGGTGCCGGTGTCGCTCACCAGCTGCGCACCCTGCTCGACGCGGGTCACGGAATCGGTAATCAGACCCTCAATTTCTTTTGCCGCATTGGCGCTGCGGCTTGCCAGGTTGCGGACTTCACCCGCCACCACGGCGAATCCACGCCCCTGCTCGCCCGCGCGCGCCGCTTCTACGGCCGCATTGAGCGCCAGAATATTGGTCTGGAAGGCAATGCTGTTGATGACGTTGGTGATTTCAGCAATTTTCTTCGAGCTTTCCGAAATACCGCTCATGGTGGTGACCACCTCTTCCACCAGCGAGCCGCCGCGGCTGGCGGTGGTTGAGGCCACATCGGCAAGCTGGCTGGCCTGACGCGCGCTTTCGGCGTTCAGCTTCACGGTAGCGGTCAGCTGTTCCATGCTGGCCGCCGTCTCTTCCAGCGCGGCAGCCTGCTCTTCGGTACGGGAAGAGAGATCGTTGTTGCCGCTGGAGATCTCCGTCGCGCCGCGCCAGATATTCTCACTGCCGGAGCGAATGGTGCTGACCGCTTCACGCAGGCTGTCCTGCATGGCGCTCAGCAACGGCACCAACTGTCCCACGCAGTTGCGGCCGAAAGGCGCAATGGGCTGGCTGAGATCGCCCTGGGCAATCTGGCGAAACTGCTGGCGAATGCGCTCCAGCGGTTTGACCAGCATCGCCACCAGGTAGCGGTCGGTAAAGAGCAGGATCAGCAGGCCGATAATGGTGGCGACGATAATAACCGTGCGGGTCATGCTGGTCAGGCCGTCGACCACCATGCGGGTGCTGTCGAGCGTCTTCGCGGCGGCATTATTGAACTTCTCGGCGGCGGCACCGAACGCACGGCTTAGCGGCGGCGTAACGTTGTTGGCCTGCTGGCGGTAGCCGTCCAGGGTCGCCTGCTTCGCCTGCTCCATTTGCGGCGTCACGCCCTGTTCAAGCAGCGCCTGCCAGGCACCGATCACCTGTGCAGAGACCTGCTCATCCATTGGGCCAGGCGAGATCGCCTTCATTTCGGCCAGTTTCTTACCCATGTTGTCCAGCGCCTGTTGGGCAGAGGACAAATCCGGCGTGCCGCCAGCGGCTTTGACCTCCATGGCGCGGCTCAGACGGGTCACAAAGCGGAAATACTGATCGTTGCCCTGGCTGAGCACCATCATCTGTTTAACCAGCTGGCGATCGACTTCATTGCCGTCTGATACCCGTGACAGGGACCAGGTGCTGTACAGCCCGACGCCCGCCCACATTAAACAAAAAATCCCGAGGATCGTCAGCATGACGAAACGGATCGTGAAATTACGGAGCATATTCATAAGTCTTCCTTGCCGTGAGGGTGAATTCGCCCAGAGGCGAGTGCTACTCTCGTTATCGGCAGGGTGCAGGGAAATTATAACCTTTTGTGATTATTTTTAGTTAGCGTGGCTTCACAGGTCGCACAGCCACCGTTAACCCTTATCTTCGCACGACATCATGTGATAAGTTCAGAATGAAAACGACGTTTCAAAAAATCATCTATAAGAAAAGGAGACATCATGTCCTGGTACCCTGACGCTACCCGCTACGAGAATATGCAGTACCGCTACTGTGGCAAGAGCGGCCTGCGCCTGCCCGCGCTGTCGCTGGGCCTGTGGCATAGCTTCGGCCACGTTCAGCCCCTTGATTCCCAGCGCGCGCTGCTGCGTAAAGCCTTCGACCTCGGTATTACCCATTTCGATCTTGCCAACAACTACGGACCGCCTGCGGGAAGCGCGGAAGAGAACTTTGGCCGCCTGCTGCGTGAGGACTTTGCCCGGTATCGCGACGAGCTGATTATCTCCACTAAAGCCGGTTACGACATGTGGCCAGGCCCGTACGGTTCAGGCGGCTCACGCAAGTATCTGCTCGCCAGTCTCGACCAGAGCCTGAAACGTATGGGCATCGAATACGTGGATATTTTCTATTCCCACCGCGTGGATGAAAATACGCCAATGGAAGAGACGGCCTCCGCGCTGGCTCATGCTGTTCAGAGTGGGAAAGCGCTGTACGTGGGCATTTCCTCCTACTCTACCGAGCGCACACAAAAAATGGCCGCGCTGCTGCACGAGTGGAAGATCCCGCTGCTGATCCACCAGCCGTCCTATAACCTGCTTAACCGCTGGGTCGATAAAACCGGCTTGCTGGATACGCTGGAAGCAAACGGCACGGGGTGTATCGCCTTTACCCCGCTGGCGCAGGGTCTGCTGACCGGAAAATACCTGAACGGTATTCCGGAAGGTTCTCGCATGCAGCGCGAGGGGAACAAAGTGCGCGGCCTGACGCAGAAAATGCTGACGGAAGCTAACCTGAACAGTCTTCGTCTGCTTAATGAGATGGCGCAGGCGCGCGGGCAGACAATGGCGCAGATGGCGCTGAGCTGGCTGCTGAAAGATGCTCGCGTGACGTCGGTGCTGATTGGCGCGAGCCGCCCGGAACAGCTGGAGGAGAATGTTCAGGCGCTGGGTAATCTGCGCTTTACTGAAGATGAACTGACGCGGATTGACCAGCACGTGGCGGACGGGGAACTGAATTTGTGGCAGGCGTCGTCGGATAAATAGTGTGGTTCGTTGCTTTCTCCCCTCACCCTAACCCNNGGGTTAGGGTGAGGGGAGAAATGTGTACCTTATTTCTTACTGATCTTATCCAGATACCCCATCACAAACGCCGACAGCACAAACGTCAGGTGGATAATCACATACCACATCAGCTTATTATCCGGGACGTTTTTCGCGTCCATAAACACGCGTAACAGGTGGATAGAGGAGATTGCCACTATAGATGCCGCAACTTTATTCTTCAGCGACGAGGCGTCCATTTTCCCCAGCCAGCTGAGCTTTTCTTTATGCTCGGCGATATCAAGCTGAGAGACGAAGTTCTCATAACCGGAGAACATCACCATCACCAGTAAGCCGCCCACCAGCGTCATATCCACCAGCGACAGCAGAACCAGAATTAAATCGGCTTCCGCCACGGAGAAAATGTTCGGCAATACGTGGAAAATCTCCTGGAAGAACTTGATCGTCAGGGCGACCAGCGCCAGGGAAAGACCGAAATAGACGGGTGCGAGCAGCCAGCGAGAGGCATACATTGCGTTTTCAAAGAAGCGTTCCATAAAATCCTGTCTGCAAACGAAACCAGCGCTCAGTATATCTCAACGGCGCTGACTGTTTGCAAGAACTAACCAGTACGCCACTCAGACGTCGTCCGGGTTAACCTCAGGACGCGCATACTCCGGCCAGACCAGCACCACCAGCTCCGGGTAGGCTTCCAGGCTAAACTCGCGAAAACACTGGCGAAGGTTTAATACGTCCAGGTCGGAATACGAGACCTTCTCACCGTTAAGACAGCGCTTTTTGATGTTGTCGTAATATTTATAAACCGCTGAATTCAGATCGCTACAGCGACGCTGCGCCTCAAACAGACCGGGCGTGTCATTAATTTCCGACATTTTCATGCGCTTAATTGTCGCGTGTAAGAAGTCGATATATTCATGATTCACCCGCCAGTACCAGACAGGCGTAACGGAGTTCATCAAAACAGAGAAATGATCTTCTCCTTCCTCTTTTGTCATCAGTTCAGGTTGTGGCGGTTCACTGGTGTCTTTCGACACTTTCGTTTTATTGAACTCCTGCATCAATAAAAGCACACCAGCGGTCAGTAATAGTAATGTGATGACCGTAAAAAAGATGCTATTCATGGGTTGGCTCCATTTTTTTTGATTTTAAAATTGCCTCATGATATTGTCAACGAATCTCACGCCTTTACCAACCCCACCCTGTTGAAATTAAAGGAAATTAAAAATGCTGCCCGACTATCTCGTCCCGGCTAAGTACCACATTACGCCTGTGGAACAGCAACCGACGGAAGAAGAAAAAAAGGCCAGTTTCACTCAGGGGAAAAGAAAGCTCTCTGATTTCGAGCCTGATATATTAATTGGAGTTTCTCACACTGGCAAATCCCGTAATATGCTGCTGGAAGAGCACGATCGCCATATAAAAGACCGCTTATTTCGCGCTATAAAAATTGAAGCCTTCGTCCACCTGCTGAATGACCTGCAGGCAGAAGGCGAAATAGATGCGCAGAAACTAAGTCAAATAATGGCTGAAAAAACGAAAGAAATAAATGAGGCCGGCAATGAAATTTGGCTTAATCTAATTACGCGAGAAAAAAACAACCCTATTTTTTATACCCTGGGGGAAGATTAACGTGAAAGAAGTTAAAGACAATAACGTTTATTTGACTTTAGATGATAAAAAAAGTGATGAATTTATCTTAAAGCAAAATCTCGAAGCATTAAAAAAGAGTAAAAATGAAGAAATGACACGTATTACCCAGGATCTGGTATCGATCCCGGCCACGCTCGTGCGCCTGAAATGGCAGAACCGCCGCGAAATATACCCGTTACAGGTGAAAGAAGAGATCTACGGTGCCGTGATGAATGCCATCATTGAGCAGCGCCCGGAGCTGAAAGAGAAGCTTCTGGGACGTCTGGAGGCAAATTATCAGTATCTGCTGGCGAGAGAGACCGCGACGCTGCGCCTGACCCGTAAACTGTCTGAGGGGGATTATCACACCTCAAACGTCACCCACGTCGCGCTTGATGAAGACGCGCTGGCAACCCGCCCCCCCGAAACTAAAAGCTAAATACTCTTTTCTTCTTCCTGTTCGCAGAAAATCACAACTCCTGCGCGCTTGTTGTAATACGATTGCGCGCAGAAAAAATCACCGACTTAAATGATGTGTATCAATGTTCAAGGATTGATCATGGGTAAATATCCCCAAAAATCAAACTGCAAGGATGCAATTATGGCTGTACTGCCTCTCATGCCGACCAGAGGAACGAGCATTGTTTTAGACAACATGCGCGAAGCCAGCACGCATAGCGTGGGACGTAATATGGCGCTACCGCAAACCTATTACTGGTTTTATCAACAGGTCAGAAATCATGGTCCGTGGGATTACAAACAACAGCGCCGTGACCTGGCTAATTTTGGTAATTTTAATTATGGTGCTACCGGGTTTGCAGCGGGTATACCAGAAAAAATGCTTTATATGGGCGCAGGTTTCGCGCAAAGCAGGGCTGGAACATCAAACCCACAGTGGGGAGCATGGTACGGTGAACTACCTTATGGGGATGACCCGCACGACCAGTTTTGGATTAAACAAGGAATTGATTATGCCAGGCAGCACGGTTATTAAATGGTTGCATCGCGCGCTGACTGTCGCACTACTCGTTTTTGTGGTATTTCAGTATTACGCCAGCCAGCCGCCAGATGATGAACTTTATTCAGAACAACAAATTACATCTGATATGTATTTATACATCACTAAGTACAAGGGCGGAGGAGCGACGGTTTCAGACGTGTACCGCTATTATCTTGACGCTAAGCATCAGGTAAACCCGCTTAACCATCTGAAAAAGAGGACACCGTTTATGGTTGCTGATACCGGCAGCGCCAGAATCACTGGGTACGGTTCGCACGTCAACGCAACCATTACCGGACGTATTTATTCGTTTACTAATTCAGATCTCTTTTACGCCGGTAATGTGGCTATCATGCCCGTTATCAACCTCAACGCGACCGGAACACGTTGAGAGGAAACCATATACGCTATTACTCGTTAGATTGACCGTGCTCCCTCACACACAATGAAAAAAGCTGGCTTTCGCCAGCTTCCTTATCACTTCGCGGCCGCTTTTTCTTCGCCGACCAGACCAATCTTCAGGTACCCCGCCTGATGCAGCGTGTCCATCACCCTCATCATGGTTTCATAGTCGACGGTCTTATCTGCACGGAAGAAGACGGTGGTGTCTTTCTTGCCGCCGGTAAGCTGATCCAGCGCCGGAATGACTGACGCATCCGTGACCGGGTCGTTACCCAGGAACATGGATTTATCCGCTTTCACCGACAAATAAATTGGCTTTTCCGGGCGCGGCTGCGGCTGGCTGGATGAGGCCGGGAGATTCACCTTCACGTCGACCGTCGCCAGGGGTGCAGCCACCATAAAGATAATCAGCAGAACCAGCATGACGTCGATAAACGGCGTCACGTTGATTTCGTGCATTTCGCCGTTATCGTCCAGATTTTCGTTTAGACGCATTGCCATACAATCAACCTACGCGCAGTTTAGACGCCGCATGCACCGGCTTCACGGCGCTGGCATTCAGGTCGAGATCGCGGCTTTGCAGCAGCAGAACCTGAGCGGCAACGTCGCCGAGCGTGGCTTTGTAGTTGCCGATCATACGCGCGAAAATGTTGTAGATAACCACCGCCGGAATTGCCGCGACCAGACCGATTGCCGTCGCCAGCAGCGCTTCCGCGATACCCGGGGCCACTACCGCCAGGTTGGTGGTTTGGGTCTGAGCAATGCCGATAAAGCTGTTCATGATGCCCCAGACCGTACCGAAAAGACCGATGAACGGTGAAATCGCGCCGATGGTCGCCAGATACCCATTGCCGCGTCCCATGTGTCGGCCAACGGCCGCAACGCGACGCTCCAGACGGAAACCGGTACGCTCTTTAATGCCTTCGTTATCTTCACTGCCGGCGGAGAGTTCCAGCTCGTTCTGAGCTTCATTCACTAACAGGGTGGTCAGGCTTTTCGGGTGGAAGGATGAGGTCATCTCAGAAGCCTGATCCAGAGAGCGGGCGTCTGCCAGCTGCTGCTGTTCCCGCTTGAGGCGACGCTTCTGCGAAAGCAGCTCGGCGCTTTTGCTGAAGAAGATAGCCCAGGTGACAACGGACGCCAGAATCAGGCCGATCATCACAATCTTAACCACGATGTCAGCATGATGATACATGCCCCAAACGGAGAGATCCGTCTGCATCAAATTATTACCCACTCTGTATCTCCAGGACGCAAATCACAAAATCTGAACGTAATAATATCAAAAAGCCGTCGAATTGATAGTCGTTCTCATTAGTATTTACATGGTGCCGTAATTTTCGCTCAGTTTCCTTGCGCTTACGCAGTAAAAATTTCTTATGCGCTTTTTTGCTAATATTTTCTGCTTATTCGATAAGCATGCGGGTGCAGTTTTTTACAATCGTGGTAGTCTGGACGTCCAGACGTATAAAAACAGGGTTAGCGAACATGACCAAGAAGCATCTTGATACCACGCTGGTGCAGGCGGGACGCAGCAAGAAATACACTCAGGGATCGGTCAACAGCGTGATTCAACGCGCCTCCTCGCTGGTGTTTGATACCGTTGAGGAGAAAAAAATCGCCACGCGTAACCGCGCAAAAGGTGGGCTGTTCTACGGTCGCCGCGGCACGCTAACCCATTTTTCGCTGCAGGAAGCGATGTGCGAGCTGGAGGGGGGCGCAGGCTGCGCGTTGTTCCCGTGCGGTGCGGCGGCGGTCGCCAACACCATTCTGGCGTTTGTGGAACAGGGCGACCATATCCTGATGACCAACACCGCCTATGAACCCAGCCAGGATTTCTGCACCAAAATTCTCAGCAAGCTCGGCGTGACCACCAGCTGGTTTGACCCGCTGATTGGTGAAGGCATTGCTGAACTTATCCAGCCAAACACGCGCATTGTGTTCCTGGAATCTCCTGGCTCCATCACCATGGAAGTGCACGACGTTCCGGCTATCGTGAAGGCCGTGCGCAGCAAAGCGCCAGAGGCGATTATCATGATCGACAACACCTGGGCGGCAGGTGTGCTGTTTAAGGCGCTGGAATTCGATATTGATATCTCGATTCAGGCGGCAACGAAATACCTGATTGGACACTCTGACGGGATGATTGGCACCGCGGTTTCCAACGCGCGCTGCTGGGACCAGCTGCGGGAAAATGCCTACCTGATGGGCCAGATGGTGGATGCAGACACGGCATACATGACCAGCCGGGGCATTCGTACGCTCGGCGTGCGTCTGCGTCAGCATCATGAAAGTAGCCTGAAAATCGCTGAATGGCTGGCGCAGCATCCGCAGGTTGAGCGCGTGAACCATCCGGCGCTGCCGGGTAGTAAAGGCCATGAGTTCTGGCAACGTGACTTTACGGGCAGCAGCGGGCTGTTCTCGTTTGTGCTTAAAAAACGGCTAAGTAATGACGAGCTGGCAAGCTATCTGGATAATTTTGCCCTCTTCAGCATGGCCTACTCCTGGGGCGGTTTTGAATCTCTGATCCTGCCGAATCAGCCGGAGCAGATCGCGGCCCTGCGCCCCGGTGGTGAAGTGGACTTCAGCGGCACCCTCATTAGATTGCATATCGGTTTAGAAAATGTGGACGATTTAATTGCGGATTTATCTGCAGGCTTTGAACGTATCGTGTAGAGTGCGGGCTGAAAATGTACTCCCCGGACGCATTTGTGAACACTGCAAGCAGAAAAGTCTGCATGAGTTGCGCCTGCGATCAATCCCGACAGGTGAAATTGGGAGTACAATAGCGTTATCTCTGCTGTTCCACAGGAAAGTCCATGGCTGTTATTCAAGATATTATCGCGGCGCTCTGGCAACATGATTTTGCCGCCCTGGCGGATCCCCACGTTGTAGGCGTCGTCTATTTCGTGATGTTCGCGACGCTGTTTCTGGAAAATGGATTACTGCCAGCCTCGTTTTTACCCGGTGACAGTTTGCTTTTGCTTGCCGGGGCGCTGATCGGCAAAGGCGTCATGGACTTTACGCCAACGATGGTTATCCTTACCTCCGCCGCGAGCCTGGGCTGCTGGCTGAGCTATCTGCAGGGCCGCTGGCTGGGGAACACGCGCGTGGTGAAGGGCTGGCTGGCGCAGTTACCGCATAAATATCACCAGCGTGCGACCTGTATGTTTGACCGCCACGGCCTGCTGGCGCTACTCGCCGGGCGTTTCCTGGCGTTTGTTCGCACCCTTCTGCCCACCATGGCGGGTATTTCCGGGCTGTCTAACCGCCGCTTCCAGTTCTTCAACTGGCTGAGCGCCCTGCTGTGGGTTGGCGTGGTCACCACCCTCGGCTACGCGCTGAACATGATCCCCTTTGTGAAGCACCATGAAGATCAGGTGATGACCTTCCTGATGATCCTGCCGATATTCCTGCTGGTTGCTGGGCTGGTGGGTACCATTGCGGTGGTGATTAAGAAAAAGTATTGCAGTGCATAAACAAAAGCCGGGTGGCGCTACCGCTTACCCGGCCTACGTTTCCCCTCAGGCGCCCTGCATCGTTCTTATACGTGAGGCATCTTCTCCCGGCGTGACGCCGAAATAGCGCTTAAACTCCCGACTGAACTGCGACGCACTTTCGTAGCCGACGCGCATGGCCGCCGCGCTGGCCTTCATGCCGTCGTGGATCATCAACATCCGTGCCTTATGCAAACGGTAGGTTTTGAGGTACTGCAGCGGCGAGGTACTGGTCACCGACTTAAAGTTGTGGTGAAACGCCGAAACGCTCATGTTCGCTTCCGCCGCCAGCTGGTCAACGCTGAGGTTCTCCGTGTACTGGCTTTCAATACGCTTGAGCACGCGGCTGATCAGGCTGAAGTGGGTCTGTCGGCTCACCAGCGCGAGTAACGCCCCGCCGCCCGGCCCCAACAGCACGTGGTAAAGAATTTCGCGGATAATCTGCTTGCCGAGAATACGCGCGTCCAGCGGCCTTTCCATGACGTCCAGCAGGCGCTCAATGGCGCAGAGGATCTCTTCCGACAGCGTCGCCGAGTTAATCCCGCTGGAGGCCATCGACGGCTGGAAAAGCTCGTCTTCGCCAATCTCCATCAGCAGCTCCTGCAGTTGAAGAATATCGACGTTGACGCGAATACCCGCCAGCGGGACCGCCTCTGTCGCGAAGGTTTCACATTCGAAGGGTAAAGGTACCGTCAGGAGCAGATATTCATTGGTGTCGTAGCGGAACACCCGCTCGTTGATATAGCCAATCTTATGGCCTGAAAAGAGAAAAACGATGCCCGGCTGGTACATCACCGGCGTGCGCGTCCCGGGCTGCGTGCCGTAGAGCAGGCGAATGTCCGGCAGCAGGTCGCCAACATTATTTTCTTTATCTATCAGCCTTTTAATCTGCGAGGTAAGCTGAAGGCAGATCGCTTCACGGTTCATTTTACGTTACTCCGGGTACGGTTTCCGACCCTCACAGTCTGCGCATTTTTACGAAGTTTCTCCAGCGCTCTGTAGAAATGGGCAAGACATCGGCAGGAATGTGCATTGAGAGCCTGGCCCCGGACGGCCACAATGAGCAGCATCAGGTAGCCATCAGCGCCACCACGGTTTTTCACCCACTAAAGGGAACGAGCAATGAACAACTTTAATCTTCACACCCCAACCCGCATTCTGTTTGGTAAAGACGCTATCGCCGACCTGCGCGCGCAGATCCCTGCTGACGCCCGCGTGCTGATCACCTACGGTGGCGGCAGCGTGAAAAAAACCGGCGTGCTGGATCAAGTTTACAGCGCTCTGGACGGACTGGACGTGCGTGAGTTCGGCGGCATTGAGCCAAACCCGTCTTACGAAACGCTGATGAACGCGGTGAAAATCGCCCGCGAAGAAAACATAACCTTCCTGCTGGCGGTCGGCGGCGGCTCCGTGCTGGACGGCACTAAATTCATCGCGGCAGCAGCGCACTACGCTGATGGCATCGATCCGTGGCACATCCTGGAAACCCGCGGCAGCGACATCAAAAGCGCTATCCCGATGGGATCCGTATTGACCCTGCCAGCGACGGGTTCTGAATCCAACAAGGGCGCGGTGATCTCCCGCAAAACCACCGGCGACAAGCAGGCCTTTATGAACGAACACGTTCAGCCTGTCTTTGCCATTCTGGATCCGGTTTACACCTACACCCTGCCCGCGCGTCAGGTGGCGAACGGCGTGGTCGATGCCTTTGTACACACCGTCGAGCAGTACGTGACCTACCCTGTTAATGCCAAAATTCAGGATCGCTTCGCGGAAGGCATTCTGCTGACGCTGATTGAAGACGGCCCGAAAGCGCTGAAAGAGCCGGAAAACTACGACGTGCGTGCCAACATCATGTGGGCCGCGACGCAGGCGCTGAACGGCCTGATCGGCGCTGGCGTGCCGCAGGACTGGGCAACCCATATGCTGGGCCACGAGCTGACGGCGATGCACGGCCTGGACCACGCCCAGACGCTGGCCGTTGTGCTGCCTGCGCTGTGGAACGAAAAACGGGATACCAAGCGCGCCAAACTGCTGCAGTACGCCGAGCGCGTGTGGAACATCACCGAGGGTTCTGACGATGCGCGTATTGATGCCGCCATTGCAGCGACCCGTAACTTCTTTGAAAGCCTGGGCGTGCCAACGCGTTTGTCCGGCTACGGCCTGGACGGCAGCTCCATCCCTGCCCTGCTGGCAAAACTCGAAGAGCACGGCATGACCCAGTTGGGCGAGCACGGTGACATTACGCTGGACGTCAGCCGTCGGATCTACGAAGCGGCACGCTAAGCGTTTTTGGCATCCTGACTTTCGTTTTTTGACATTTCGTCCAGACTTAATGCACACCCCATCGCCGGAGTCCCCCTCCGGCGATGCGCACCTGAAGGAGGAAAAATGGCAAACCAAACCGTAATCAAGCTGCAGGACGGCAACGTGATGCCCCAGTTGGGGCTAGGTGTATGGAAAGCCGGTAACGACGAGGTCGTCTCCGCCATTCATAAAGCACTCGAAGTCGGCTATCGGTCGATTGATACCGCCGCCGCGTACAAAAACGAGGACGGCGTGGGGACCGCGCTGGCCAGCGCCGGCGTCCCCCGCGATGAGCTGTTCATCACCACTAAACTGTGGAACGACGATCAAAAGCGCCCCCGCGAAGCGTTGCAGGAGAGCCTGGAGAAACTCCAGCTTGATTTCGTCGATCTGTACCTGATGCACTGGCCGGTTCCGGCCATCGACCATTACGTTGACGCCTGGAAAGGGATGATTGAACTGCAGAAAGAGGGGCTGGTGAAAAGCATCGGCGTCTGTAACTTCCAGGTGCATCACCTGCAGCGCCTGATTGACGAAACGGGCGTCGCTCCGGTGATTAACCAGATCGAGCTGCACCCGCTGCTGCAGCAGCGCCAGCTTCACGCCTGGAACGCCACCCACAAGATCCAGACCGAGTCCTGGAGCCCGCTGGCGCAGGGCGGTGAAGGCGTGTTCGATCAGAAAATCATCCGCGACCTGGCGGATAAATACGGCAAAACCCCGGCGCAGATCGTCATTCGCTGGCATCTGGACAACGGCCTGGTGGTGATCCCGAAATCGGTCACGCCGTCGCGCATTGCCGAGAACTTCGACGTCTGGGATTTCCGACTGGACAAAGACGAGCTGGGTGAAATTGCGAAGCTGGATAAAGGTAAGCGGCTTGGGCCGGACCCGGATCAGTTTGGCGGGTAATCGCGTTAAAACGCCGGGTGGCGGCTTCGCCTTACCCGACCTACAAAAAACCCCGGCAAGCCGGGGTTTTCTTTTACGCTTTACGCTTCACAGGTTTCTTCACACTGGAATTACCGTTCGAACGCTGATGCACAATCGGCGTATGTTTGGTCAGCGCCGGGCGCGTATTGCGGTTCTGGCGACGCGCTTCGCGCATCTCATCCAGCGTAGGAGCCGGAACCAGGCAGTCGCGGCGCGAGCCAATAAGGTGTTTTTTGCCCATATCTTCCAGCGCCTGGCGGATCAGCGGCCAGTTTTTCGGGTCGTGGTAACGCAGCAGCGCCTTATGCAGACGACGCTGTTTATCCCCTTTCGGCACCACCACCTCTTCACTCTTGTAGCCAATCTTACTCAGCGGATTTTTGCCGGTGTAATACATGGTCGTCGAGTTGGCGAGCGGTGAAGGATAGAAGTTCTGCACCTGATCCAGACGG
Organism: Enterobacter cloacae complex sp. P1B; assembly: GCF_014982345.1. Lineage (NCBI taxonomy): Bacteria > Pseudomonadati > Pseudomonadota > Gammaproteobacteria > Enterobacterales > Enterobacteriaceae > Enterobacter > Enterobacter cloacae complex sp. P1B. The sequence continues at coordinate 296,868 of NZ_JADCLF010000006.1, forward strand.
AAGCGACGCTGCTTCAGCCACAGCGCCAGGTTCACCATGTCTTCATCGCGCGTGCCAGGGTGCGCGGAGATGAAGTACGGGATTAAATACTGCTCTTTGCCCGCCTGCTTCGAGTAGGTGTCGAACAGCTGCTTAAAGCGATCGTAGCTGCCCATGCCCGGCTTCATCATCTTCGACAGCGGGCCTTCTTCGGTGTGCTCCGGCGCAATCTTCAGATAACCGCCGACGTGGTGCGTCGCTAGCTCTTTGATATAGCGAGGATCTTCCACGGCGATGTCGTAACGCACCCCGGAGGCGATGAGGATCTTTTTGATGCCCTTCAGGTCGCGCGCGCGGCGGTAGAGGTTGATCGTCGGCTCGTGGTTAGTATCCATGTGCTCGCAAATGCTCGGGTAGACGCAGGAGAGACGACGGCAGGTCTGCTCCGCGCGCGGCGACTTGCAGCGCAGCATATACATGTTCGCGGTTGGGCCGCCGAGATCGGAGATCACGCCGGTAAAGCCCGGCACCGAGTCGCGAATGGCTTCGATCTCATTGATGATCGAATCCTCAGAGCGGCTCTGGATAATACGGCCTTCGTGTTCGGTAATGGAGCAGAAGGAGCAGCCGCCGAAGCAGCCGCGCATGATGTTGATCGAGAAGCGGATCATCTCATACGCCGGGATACGGGCGTTGCCGTACGCCGGGTGTGGCACGCGCTTGTACGGCAGCGCAAAGACGCTGTCCATCTCTTCGGTGGAGAGCGGGATCGCCGGTGGGTTGATCCAGATGAAGCGCTCGCCGTGCTTCTGCATTAGCGCGCGGGCGCAGCCCGGGTTGGTTTCATGGTGCAGAATACGGGACGCGTGCGCGTAGAGCACCTTGTCGGCTTTCACCTTCTCGTAGGACGGCAGCAGCACGTAGGTCTTTCCCCACGGCTTCGGACGCGGCGGCTGCACAACGATAGCCTTCGCTTCCGCTTTCTTCGGTTCAACCGGCTTGTTATCGGCACACGGCAGATCTTCACCGTACGGGTGCGGGATCGGGTCGATTTTGCCCGGCATATCAATAATGCGTGAATCCACCCCGCTCCAGCCCGGCAGCGCTTCTTTCACCATGATCGCAGTATTGCGCACGTCGCGGATGCTGCTTACCGGCTCGCCCTGCGACAGACGGTGCGCCACTTCCACCAGCGGACGCTCGCCGTTACCGTAAATCAGCATGTCGGCCTTGGAGTCCACCAGCACCGAGCGGCGCACGGTATCTGACCAGTAGTCGTAGTGCGCGGTGCGGCGCAGGCTCGCCTCGATGCCGCCGAGGATCACCGGCACGTCTTTCCAGGCTTCTTTGCAGCGCTGGGTATAAACCAGGGTCGCGCGGTCCGGACGTTTGCCCGCCACGTTATCCGGCGTGTAGGCGTCGTCATGGCGCAGCTTACGGTCGGCGGTATAGCGGTTGATCATCGAGTCCATGTTGCCGGCGGTCACGCCGAAGAACAGGTTTGGTTTTCCCAGACGCATGAAGTCGTCTTTGCTGTTCCAGTCGGGCTGGGAGATGATCCCCACGCGGAAGCCCTGCGCTTCGAGCATACGGCCACAGATGGCCATGCCGAAGCTCGGGTGGTCAACGTAGGCATCGCCCGTGACCAGAATGATATCGCAGCTGTCCCAGCCCAGTTGGTCCATCTCTTCCCGGGACATCGGCAGGAACGGCGCCGGTCCAAAGCAGGCCGCCCAGTACTGGGGCCAGGAGAAGAGGTCACGATCCGGCTGGATCAGGGAAATTGCGCTCATAGTGCTTCCGAAGAAAAAATAGACAAAAGGGCGGGGATTATACGCTGGAACATTGTGGGAAATGAAGGGGTATTATGCGGGCTGTTGCCCTCACCCCAACCCTCTCCCACAGGGAGAGGGAGAAAAGCACGTTACGGCGCCGGATTCACCAGCATCTGCCCCACGGAACCCCTGTCCATCATCTCCAACGTCTGGCTGTGGAACAGGAACGGGAAGTGCGGCCACGAAGGCTGACCATAGTAGACAAGCAGTTCAACCTGGCCGTCCACCCACACGGTATCTTTCCAGCCGCGATCTTCCGGGAACGGCATCGCGCCATTAACGTTGCGGATCAGGAATGACACACCTTCAATATGGAACGACTGCGGCATGTCTGACCGGACCGTCCAGCGCTCCCAGGTGCCCTGCTGAGCGGTGATATCAATGCGATTTACATCCCACAGCGCGCCGTTGATGCCCGGATCGTCGCCCAGGCTGATATCACGGCTGCGCACCGGCGAGCCGCTCATGATCTCCTGCGGCAGCAGGCGCATCGGCAGGCTATCGGTGACCAACGGCAGCAGGCCGGTTGGACGCAGAGTAAGCACCAGCGTGGAGACCAGAATGCTCGACGGCTCAAAGAACCCGCGAATACGGTCAACGATGCTCGCGGCTTCACCACAGGTGACGGAGACTTCGTCCCCGTTGGTCATATCCACCAGAATTTCACGACGTTCACCCGGCGCCAGCGCAAGCTGTTTAACGGAGACCGGCGCAGGTAAAAAGCCCTGGTCGCCGGAGATCACGTGCAGCGGGCGGCCATCGCTCATCTGCAGCTGATAGCGACGCGAGTTAGAGGCGTTGAGCAGGCGCAGGCGCACCCAGCCGCGGGACACTTCCACGTACGGGCTCTGCGCGCCGTTAACCAGCAAGGTATCGCCGACGAAGCCACCGCTGCCCGGCTCGCTGTACTCCGGCGTGCCGAAGTTATCCAGACGTTTGTCCTGAATAATGACCGGGAAATCGTCCACGCCGTAGTGGTTCGGGATCGGCAGAGATTTACTGACCTCATCTTCCACCAGCCACATGCCGGCCAGACCGTTATAGACCTGCTGCGCCGTACGGTTAGGGGTATTGGCGTGATACCACAGGGTTGCCGCGCTCTGGCGAATCGGCAGGACGGGCGCCCAGTCGGCGTTGGGGGACATCATTCGCGCCGCGCCGCCAATCAAAGGGCCAGGAACCTGTAAGCCGCTGATGGTCATGGCAACATTTTCCGCCGTACGGTTGCTGTAAATGAGCTTAACGTCATCGCCGTTCCACACGCGGATGGTCGGCCCGAGGTAGCGCCCGTTAATGCCCCACACCGGCGCGCGCGTGCCCTGGGTAAAGGACCAGTGGCTGCGCTGAAGCGTGAGGAAAAGCGGCTGCCCGCGACGGGATTCAATCAACGGCGGAATGGGCAGCGGCTGCTGCTGCCCGGCGGCGCTGGCTGTCAGCGGCATCGCACCCGCACAAAGGGCAATCCCCGAAGCCTGAATAAACTGACGCCGACTGAGTGACATATAAGCTCCATCTGAAACGACTAACAACGCGGGAATTCTTTTTCCCTTTAACGCCGAATTAAACCTTACCGGCGGCTTCTCTTTCTGCGACTTCTTTATCCAGCAGCGCAATATGCTGAGCCATGAGCTCGCGGCAGTGTGCTGCCAGTTCGCGCACCTGGTCTTTACCGTATTTGCTGGTATCGACGGGTGGCAGCATTTCGACAATCACCAGACCATTATTCAGGCGGTTAAGATTAATCTTATTAGAAGTATTGGAAACGCACACGGGAATAATTGGAACACCTGCCGCAATTGCGGCATGAAACGCGCCGGTTTTAAACGGCAGCAGGCCGCGGCCGCGGCTGCGCGTCCCTTCCGGGAACATCCAGATTGAGATCCGGCGCTTTTTAAAATGATTCACCACTTCTGCAATGGTGCCGTGCGCTTTTGCACGGTTGTTACGGTCGATCAGCAGGTTACCGGTCAGCCAGTACAGCTGGCCAAAAAACGGGATCCACAGCAGGCTTTTTTTCCCCACCGTCACGGTCGGAGGCAGAACAATATTGGAGGCCGTCACCATATCGTAGTTGTTCTGATGGTTGGCGATATAGATGGCGTTACCGAAGTTCTCCGCTCCTTCAGGCAGGCGTTTTTCAACCTTCAGACCAAACAGCGGCGCAAGGCGACCGAACATATGGCCAAAGGTGGCAACATGCTTCGGATTACGCGGGCTGAACAGGCAGTAAATAGAGCCGAAAATACAGACCAGAATGCAGTAAATAACGGTAAGAATGAGACGAACAATGTATAGCATAGCGACCTCTGAAGCCCTGACAGCTGACAATTATACTTCACCTGTGGCCAGGTAAGGACTTTATTACGAGCGCGTATTGTTAATCGCAACGCACGAATTAACAACGATTTTACGGGAAATTTTATTGAAATACCCCCTCCGGACAGAGGGGGTGTTATGACATTACTCTTCGCTGTCGCCCGCGCTGCTGCGCGCAGGCGAATCAATATCCACGCGGTCGATACGCTGCAGGCCGCGCATCAGCGAACCGCGGCGACCGCGCTCGCCCACCACTTTCTGCAGCTCCTCCGGGCGAAGCTTGATTTTACGCTTGCCAACGTGGATGGTCAGCGTGCTCTGCGGCGGCAGCAGGAAGAGGTGCGCCAGGCCATCTTCACCTTTCGCGGCTTCCGCCGACGGGATGTTGATGATCTTGTTGCCCTTACCTTTCGACAGCTCCGGCAGATCGCTGACCGGGAACATCAGCATGCGTCCGGCAGAGGTGATCGCCAGCAGCATGTCGCTCTCGTTCTCAATCACCAGCGGTGTCATCACGCGGGCATTGTCCGGCAGGCTGATCAGCGCTTTACCGGCACGGTTACGCGACACGAGGTCGTTAAAGGTACAGATAAAGCCGTAGCCCGCATCGGACGCCATCAGCAGCTTCTGGTCGTCGGCCTCCATCAGCATGTGGTCAACCGTTGCGCCCGGCGGCAGCGTCAACTTACCGGTGAGCGGTTCGCCCTGGCCGCGCGCGGAAGGCAGCGTGATCGGGTCGATAGCGTAGCTGCGGCCCGTGGAGTCGATAAACGCCACCGGCTGGTTGCTCTTGCCTTTCACCGCCGCTTTAAAGCTATCGCCCGCTTTGTAGCTCAGACCCGGCGCGTCGATATCGTGGCCTTTGGCGCTGCGCACCCAGCCGCTCTGGGACAGGACAATGGTCACCGGCTCGGACGGCTGCATGTCGTGCTCGTTCATCGCCTTCGCTTCTTCGCGCTCGTGCAGCGGAGAACGACGGTCGTCGCCGAAGGCATCGGCATCCGCCTGCAGCTCTTTCTTCAGCAGGGTGTTCATCTTGCGTTCGGAGGCGAGGATCGCCTGCAGCTGATCGCGCTCTTTTTCCAGCTCGCTTTGCTCGCCGCGGATCTTCATCTCTTCCAGCTTAGCGAGATGGCGCAGCTTCAGTTCGAGGATCGCTTCGGCCTGGGTTTCGCTGATGCCAAAGCGCGACATCAGCGCAGGCTTCGGCTCGTCCTCGGTACGGATGATCTCAATCACTTCATCGATATTGAGGAACGCCACCAGCAAACCTTCGAGGATATGCAGGCGCTTAAGCACTTTCTCCAGACGATGGTTCAGACGACGGCGCACCGTATCGCGGCGGAACGTCAGCCACTCGCTGAGGATCTCCAGCAGGTTTTTCACCGCCGGACGACCGTCCAGACCAATCATGTTCAGGTTGATACGGTAGCTTTTTTCCAGATCGGTAGTGGCGAACAGGTGGTTCATCACCTGCTCCATGTCCACGCGGTTAGAGCGCGGCACGATCACCAGACGGGTCGGGTTCTCGTGGTCCGATTCGTCGCGCAGATCGTCCACCATCGGCAGCTTTTTATTGCGCATCTGGGCGGCGATCTGCTCCAGCACTTTGGCACCAGAAACCTGGTGCGGCAGCGCGGTGATCACCACGGCGCCGTCCTCTTTATTCCACACCGCGCGCATGCGCACGGAGCCGCGACCGTTCTGGTAGATTTTGCGGATTTCTGCACGCGAGGTGATGATCTCGGCTTCGGTCGGGTAATCCGGCCCCTGCACGATATCCAGCAGGTCGTCCAGCGAGGTTTTTGGCTGCTCGATCAGGGTGATGGCGGCTTTCGCCACTTCACGCAGGTTGTGCGGCGGAATGTCCGTCGCCATGCCGACCGCAATACCGGTGGTGCCGTTCAGCAGGATGTTCGGCAGACGCGCAGGCAGCATCTTCGGCTCCTGCAGCGTACCGTCGAAGTTTGGCACCCAGTCAACGGTTCCCTGACCCAGCTCGCCCAGCAGCACTTCGGCGTATTTGGACAGACGGGATTCGGTATAACGCATCGCTGCGAAGGATTTCGGATCGTCCGGCGCACCCCAGTTCCCCTGCCCGTCCACCAGCGGATATCGGTAAGAGAACGGCTGGGCCATCAGCACCATCGCTTCATAGCAGGCACTGTCGCCGTGCGGATGGTATTTACCCAGTACGTCACCGACGGTACGGGCGGATTTCTTGAACTTAGCGGTGGCGTTCAGCCCCAGTTCGGACATCGCATAGACGATGCGGCGCTGAACGGGCTTCAGGCCATCCCCGATAAACGGCAACGCCCTGTCCATGATGACGTACATGGAATAGTTCAGGTAGGCGTTTTCCGTGAATTCATGTAGCGCGAGGCGCTCTGCCATATCGCTCATTACGTGTGATTCCTCAACTCAGAAACCGAAGGGTTTCAGGCAATATTGCCGCAGATACTACCTCATCTGACGAATTGAGTCACAAAGAAAAAGGGCCGCATACGCGGCCCTTTTCGGGTTATTTGTTCAGCTTGATAACCTGCTTCACGTCGATTTCAAACTCGTTCCAGTCTTTGTCGACTTTACCCTGCAGTTCTACTTTATCCTGCGGGGTGACGGTCACGCCGTTCCAGCGCTTGTGGTCAATCTCAACCACCACCGTGCCGGACTCGTCGCGGAAGGTGTAGCGGTCATCGGACAGGCGCTCGGTAATGTTCCCGCGCAGCTTCACCCAGGCATCGTCCTTCAGATCTTTCACTTTAGCCGCGGTGGTGAGGTTGGCGTTGTTATCGACAAAACCGCCCTGCTGGGTTTGCGTCTGGGTCTGTGTCGCAGATGGGCCAGTAAAGCCGCCCTGTGCAGCAAAGACCGGCGCGGTGGTCATCATCATGATGGCAGCAATTGCAGCGAATTTTTTCATCTTCATCTCTCCCTTTAATGTCGTTTCGCAATCCATTAAACAGGGTAAACCTTAACAACTTCTTAAGGGGAAAATTTATTTATTTTTACTGTACAGCAGGCGCTTGCAGAGGGTTTACTGACGGCATCAAGGAGGGAACATGCGCATTTTACTGGTAGAAGACGACAGGTTAATCGGCGATGGCATCAAAGCAGGCTTAAGCAAACTGGGCTTTAGCGTGGACTGGTTTACCGACGGGAAAACCGGGCAGGCCGCGCTCGCCTCAGCGCCCTATGATGCCGTGGTGCTTGACCTGACCCTACCGGGAATTGACGGTCTGGAGATCCTGCGCGCCTGGCGCGAAAGCGGCCGCAGCGAGCCGGTACTGATCCTGACCGCGCGGGATGCGCTGAACCAGCGCGTTGAAGGGCTGCGCCTCGGTGCGGACGATTATCTCTGTAAGCCGTTCGCGCTGATAGAAGTGGCCGCCCGTCTGGAAGCGCTGGTGCGCCGCAGCCACGGCCAGACCCGCAGCGAGCTGCGCCACGGCAAGGTGACGCTCGATCCGGCAAGCCTTGTCGCCACGCTGGAGGGCGAAACGCTGACGCTTAAACCGAAAGAGTTCGCCCTGCTGGAGCTGCTGATGCGCAACGCGGGCCGGGTGCTGCCGCGCAAGCTGATCGAGGAAAAGCTTTATACCTGGGACGATGACGTCTCCAGCAACGCCGTCGAAGTCCATGTCCATCATTTACGCCGCAAGCTCGGGAGCGAGTTTATCCGCACCGTGCACGGCATCGGCTACACCCTGGGTGACGCATGAAGCTGAGCCTGAAGCTGCGCCTGACGCTCCTCTTTTTAGCGCTGTCTCTGACGGCCTGGTTTGCCGCCAGCCTGGTGGCGTGGCAGCAGACCACCCACAAGCTCGATAAGCTGTTCGACACCCAGCAGATGCTGTTTGCCAAACGGCTGCTGACGATGGATCTGGACGAGATCCGCGCGCCGGAGCGCATGCGCGAGGTGCCGAAAAAGGCCAAACACGGGCATCTGGACGATGACGCACTGGCCTTCGCTATTTACGCTTCAGACGGCACGATGCTCCTTAACGACGGCGAAAACGGGCGCGATATCCCGTATCACTATCGTCGTGACGGCTTTGATGACGGACGGCTTCAGGATGACAACGATGAATGGCGCTTTTTATGGCTGACGTCGCCAGACGGAAAATACCGCGTGGTGGTCGGCCAGGAGTGGGAGTACCGGCAGGATATGGCGCTGGACGTGGTCAGCTCGCAGCTGACGCCGTGGCTGGTGGCGCTGCCGGTGATGCTGCTGTTGCTTATTGTCCTGCTGAGCCGGGAGCTGAAGCCCCTTAAAAAGCTGGCCCAGACCCTGCGCTCCCGCTCGCCGGACGCCACCGACGCCCTGCCCACTCAGGGCGTGCCGGCGGAAGTGCGCCCCCTGCTCGACTCGCTGAACCATCTTTTTACCCGTACCCAGGAGATGATGACCCGCGAGCGCCGCTTTACCTCCGACGCCGCCCACGAGCTGCGCAGCCCGCTGGCGGCGCTGAAGGTGCAAACCGACGTGGCGCAGCTTTCTCAGGACGATCCGCAGGCGCAGGAAAAAGCGCTGGCGCAGCTGCACGCGGGTATCGACCGCGCCTCCCGGCTGGTGGATCAGCTCCTCACCCTGTCGCGCCTGGACTCGCTGGATAGCCTGGACGGCGTAGAACAGATAGCGATGGCTGACCTGCTGCAGTCTGCGGTAATGGATACTTATCCTTCGGCACAGCAGGCGGGTATTGATATTCGCCTGCACATCAACGCGCCGGAGGTGACCCGAACGGGTCAGCAACTGCTTCTGAGCCTGCTGGCACGCAACCTGCTGGATAACGCCACCCGCTACAGCCCGCGCGGCAGCGTGGTAGACGTGACGCTGAACACCCGTAGCGTTACCGTGCGCGACAATGGCCCGGGCATTTCGCCCGATGCGCTGGCGCGTCTCGGCGAGCGCTTTTATCGTCCACCGGGTCAGGACGCCACGGGCAGCGGGCTGGGGCTATCCATTGTGAAACGCATTGCCGCGCTGCACGGCATGCGCGTCTCACTGGGCAATGCGCCAGAAGGCGGCTTTGAAGTGAAGGTTAACTGGTAAGGGATTATTGCATTTAGCGCAAAAGACTTTGCACATTTTGCTTATTTTTCCGCTCCGTCCTCGCGCGTAGAATACCCGGCATACTCTCATCACCGAGGACAAATAATGAGCAATATTCTGATTATCAACGGCGCGAAAGAGTTCGCGCACTCTAAAGGCCAGCTGAATGACACCCTGACCGAGGTCGCGGACGGTTTCCTGCGCGACGCCGGGCATGATGTTAAGGTCGTGCGCGCGGACAGCAACTATGACGTGAAGGCCGAAGTGCAGAACTTCCTGTGGGCCGATGTGGTTATCTGGCAGATGCCGGGCTGGTGGATGGGCGCGCCGTGGACTGTGAAAAAGTACATGGACGACGTCTTCACTGAAGGTCATGGTTCGCTGTATGCCAGCGACGGACGCACCCGCTCAGACGCCTCTAAAAAATACGGCTCCGGCGGCCTGATTCAGGGCAAAAAATATATGCTCTCCCTTACCTGGAACGCCCCTCTGGAAGCCTTCACCGAAAAAGATCAGTTTTTCGAAGGCGTGGGCGTAGACGGCGCGTATCTGCCGTTCCACAAGGCGAACCAGTTCCTGGGGATGGATCCGCTGCCGACCTTTATCGTCAACGACGTGATTAAAATGCCTGACGTCCCGAGCTATATCGCAGAATATCGCAAGCATCTCGCGAAAATTTTTGCTTAACTGGTAGCCTGGAATTAAAGGAGTAGTAACCATGCTTACAGTAATCGCAGAAATCCGTACTCGTCCAGGTCAACATCACCGCCAGGCGGTGCTGGATCAGTTCGCGAAAATCATCCCAACCGTACTGAAAGAAGAAGGCTGCCACGGCTACGCGCCGATGGTGGACGCCGCTACCGACGCAAGCTTCCAGGCCACTGCGCCAGACTCCATTATCATGGTTGAGCAGTGGGAAACCGTCGCGCACCTTGAAGCACACCTGCAGACCGCGCACATGAAAGCGTGGAGCGATGCGGTGAAGGGTGACGTGCTGGAGACCCACATCCGTATTCTGGAGCAAGGGGTTTAAAACCTGCCTTCCCTCTCCTTCCGGGGAGGGAATTCTCTCTGACCTGCTATGCTTATTCTGACTTCATGATTAACAGGAGGATGGAATGGGTCTTTTTAACTTCGTGAAAGAAGCAGGCGAAAAGCTATGGGATAACCTGACCGACCACAAAGGTCAGAGCGACAAAATCACCGAGCACCTCAAGAAACTCAACATTCCCGGTTCAGACAAAGTTCAGGTTAACGTTACCGACGGCAAGGCCAGCGTGACGGGTGACGGGCTGACCCAGGAGCAGAAAGAAAAAATCCAGGTCGCCGTCGGCAACATCGCCGGCGTCAGCGAGGTGGAGAACAACATCACCACGACCGATGCCAAAGATGAAGCCACCTACTACACGGTAAAATCCGGCGACACCCTGAGCGCTATCTCCAAAACCGTGTACGGCGATGCCAACCAGTACAACAAGATTTTTGAGGCTAACCGCCCGATGCTCTCCAGCCCGGATAAAATCTACCCCGGCCAGACGCTGCGTATTCCTAAAGCGTGATCCGCGAGTCGGGGGTCGCCCCCCGACCGTTTTTACCAGTACAGTTTCCAGCTCTGCGTAAAGCGCACCAGCGCCTCCACGTAGAAGTAATCTCCCCAGCTCGCACACTCGTCCACCCCTTTGTTGCTCGCCAGGTGATAGACCGAGTGCTTCAGCAGCCCGGTGCCCTTCTCCTCTTTGCCCATCAGGTAGAGCTTCGTCAGCGACGACATAATGCCTTTGGCCCATTCCAGATAACGCTCCCGGTCCGGATCCGTCACGGGCAGGTGCTTCACCAGCTCCAGCAGCCCGCACACCGCAATCGCCGCCGAGGACGAATCGCGCAGCGCGTCGGTCCCCACCAGCGCCAGATCCCAGTGGCAGACGTAGTCTTCCGGGAGGCGGTTGAGGAAGTAGTTCGCCAGCCGCTTCGACAGGGCGATCATCGTCTCGTCGCCGGTATAGATATAGCTCAGCAGGAAGCCGTAAATCCCCCACGCCTGCCCGCGCGACCAGCAGGAGTCATCGGCATAGCCCTGCTGGGTATTGCCGTAGCGCGGCGCGCCGGTTTGTACGTCCATATAATAGGTGTGGAACGTGGAGGCATCGTCGCGGATGAGATAGTTTGCCGCCTGCATGACGTGCGCTTTTGCGGCGTCAGCAAAGCGCGGATCCCCCGTCTGCTCCGTCGCCCAGTAGAGCAGCGGCAGGTTCATGTTGCAGTCGATGATCATCCGTCCGGCCTGCTCCGGGTCTGAAAGATCGCCCCACGCCTGAATGATTTTCGCCTTCTCATGAAAGCGCTCCAGCAGGGCTTCAGCCGCCAGCAGGGAGAAACCGCGCGCCTCGCGGCTGCCGGTAAGTCTCCAGGCCGCCACACAGGAGAGCGTGTACAGGAAGCCCAGATCGTGAGTGTTGGTGTCGCTGCGCCCGGCGATGCGCAGGCCGAAGGTGCGCACGTGTTTTTCCGCCATCGAGCGGAATTTCTCCTCGCCGCTCATCTCCCACGCCAGCCACAGCTGGCCGGTCCAGAAGCTGGTTGTCCACTCTACGTTGTCGGTCAGCGGGTAATAACCGTTCCGGCAGGTTTCCGCCGGGAACTGCTCTCCGAATGCCGTTAAATGACGGCTAATCAACTCGAGGACGTGGCTACGCGCAGAGATCAGTTCATCGCTAAACAGGCGCGAGTCTACGGGAGCAGGAATGGCAGACAGGCGTTCCTCTCTGATACGACTTAACATATTTCGGTTCCTTGTGGTCAGCGTGATGAAGGTTCTGCTACGTTCAGCGGGCGGGGGCCGCGCCATTTGCTCTGGCAGGCGGATAACGTAAAGGCAGAAATAAAGGTAAAGATCAGCGCCGTCGCCCCCATGATGATATAGGTCTGTTCAAAGCCGATGCGGTCATACATATATCCGGCAGGCGAGGAAACCACCACGTTCCCCACGTACAGCATCGCCTGATAGCCCAGTAAATACATGGTGGCGTTCACGCGCTTGTCGAAATGCTCCGCAATATATTTAAAGACCGACACCAGCAGCAGGCAAATTTCTATACCGTATAGCGGCTTGAGCACGGAAATTAACAGATGCGAGTCGCACATCCCGGAAATAATCAAACGCGCCCCGACGATCAGCCCGACAATTAATAGCCCGCGCCTGGCGCCAATAAAGTTAACGAACAGCGGGACAACCATATACATGACGAATTCTATGCCCGACTGCACGGTACCGAGATAGCCAAACACCGCGTTGCCCTCATGAATATCGTCAAAGAAGGTAACGAAATAGCGCGAGAACTGCTGCTCGGCGATAAACATCATCCACGCCACGCCCGCCACGTACAGGCAAAAAGCCCAGAATTTACGGTTACGCAGCAGGGCGTACACATCTGCGGAGGCAATTTTCTCTTTGGTCAGTACCGCATCGGCATGAACGGAGTTAGTGTTCACTTTCAGGCTGAGCAGGACAACCAGCATCACGATCGACGTCACGCTGCCCATAATGAAGTTATAGGTCGGTGAGAGGTTGAACAGCAGGCCGGAGAAGGACGATGCCACCGCCCAGCCGAGCGAGCCCCACATACGAATTTGCCCGAACTCCATGCCGTTTAAGCGGCTGAAGCGGTCGGAATAAGATTCACACGCCGCCACGCCCGCATACCAGGCAAAGCTTAAATAGAGCGCGCCGATAACAATCCCCAGCAAGGTGCTGGACATTAACAGCGGCTGATAGACGTAAATAAAAAACGGCGCCATCAGGGCCGACATGGCGACCACAAAATAGAGCAGGTATTTGCTCATGCCGATTTTATCGAGAATATAGCCGTAGATGGGTTTGAGGATAACGGAAAATATTCCGTTCACCGCGAACACGGTTCCAATTACCGTCCCGCTGAGATTCGCTTTTTGACCCAGCCAGATCGCCAGCAGGCCAATACTCGCGGACCAGGTAAAGAAATAGAGAAAAATAAAGCTGCTGATTTTGTAATATTCGGTTCTGTTGGTTGTCGATGTATTTTTCATACCATCCTCGCCGAGGTGTAGGGTCAGAATTTTATAACGTGAACGACAGCAGACGTTCGCCTCCAGGGTCGCGGATTACGACCCGGTTATGGTTCATATCCAGCTGCGGCGCGGCCGCAACGTTCTGTTTTTCACTGGCAATGACGGCGCAGCAGAGCCAGCGCTCTCCCGGATGGAGATCGGTTTTTAACAGCGGAATGGAGGCGCACTCCGGGAACATGATGCTGCTGTTCGGCGGCGTGACGATGCTATCCGGGGTGCGTTCAATGAAAGGCGATAGATCGACAATCGCACTGCTGCCGTTCTCAGCCGCCAGATAGCTGCCGCGCGCGCGGATTTGGTGCTCCGTTTTCATCACGGCGAAACCGCCCTCCGCCGTTTGCAGCGTGCGCGCGCTGTTGATGCGGTGCAGGCGCAAATGCCACTCGCCGAAGGGGATTTGCCAGGTCTCGATGTGCACGTCGTGCCACGGCGACCAGCGTGAATAGATGTAGTTTTCATCCACCCGCACCGCGGCGCACTCGCGACGTCCGCGGAAATAGTTATCCCCGTCCGCCAGCAGCAGCATGGAATCACAGGCCGCATGCTTCAGGCCAAAGCGCCCGCGCTCAATGGTGAAGCCAAAGCGGCTGGAGTAGGCAAATTTGGTGTATTTCGCTTCGGTGTTGACGTAGTTGTTCAGCTCCAGCTGACCGGCGGTGAGCATGGTGACGTGCTGAGAGTTCGTCGAATGCATCAGGATCTGCTGCGCGTGCGGGATGACGTGCTTCTCCGCCAGCGTGGGCAGCGGCTGTTCTTCTGCCTGCCAGAACGGATGCGTCTCCGGCAGCGCCAGAATCAGGTAGCTTTTTAGCGCCCAGTAGGGCGAGCCGGGAGAGTTATAGTCCTCACACATGGCGAGGTTCGGACAGGCAAAACCGAGGGTCAGAATGCCGTCCCGGTCGGTAATTGTCCGCTGCTGCCACCAGCGGAGATGGCGCAGGATAATGCCCTTCACAATACCCGGCGTGAACACGTCAAGTTCAGAGAAGGCAACCGCGCTCCAGAAGGCGACCATCGCAAAGCGGTAGGTCAGGCTGCGGCCAAACGGTACCGACGCGCCGTCCGCGGCGGACCAGTAGATAAAGTCTTCCGCAAACAGACGCGAGCGCTCGCGCAGCACCTCCGCCCTCGCCTCGTCGCCGCTTAAAGTGGCGTAAATCAGGCCGTAGAAGTGGAACGCCATGGAGATGTAGTAATCTTTCGGGCGACCCGCGCCGTCGGAATACCAGCCGTCACCCAGGTAATAGGCCTCCATCAGCGCAAACCGATGGTCGATGGCGGCCTGGTCGTACGGCAGCCCGGCGCGTTTGAAGCCCAGCTGGACCATAATGGCAAAGTAGTTCCAGTTGCTGTCGGGCATCTGCGCGTCGGCAATCTGATTCAGCCACGCGCGCAGGTTCATCACCTCGCGCTCGCTGAAGCAATCGGTGAGTTTATTCCCCAGCAGGGAAAGCCCCAGACCGTAGGACGCCATCTCGACCAGACGCTGATCGTACGGACCGGTTTCGCCCCAGTAGCCCGGACTTAGCGGATCGGTGCCGATCCTGATGGCCTGCATGTACTTCTCGCTAAACGGCGAAGCATCGCCCGAAGCCAACAGCGGAAACAGCCCCCATAGCGCGCGGGAGAGCCCCTCCATCTGCGCGATATCCGTCGCGTAGTGCGCGCAGGTATCACCCAGCGAGAACCGCGAATGATTTACCGGAAACTGCTTATCCAGCGCGCCAAGTAAGGTATTCAGAGACGCCACGACGTCCTGGCGTGAAGACAACAGATTTGATTTTTCTTCGCTTTCCGCCCGCATAGTTCCACCCTCGTCATCAACTGCGGCCAAGCATAGTGAATGCGTAAGGTGGAGAAATGTTAGCCACGTCACAGGTGAGAACGTTCGACAAACCTGCGGTTGATAAAATTTAAAAAGGTGGTTTATAAATCTCTTCTGACGGGGAAAAGTTGAGTTTTATTGCACTATGCATGACGCGCCCATAACCGATCGTCTTGAACTCATTACCTTAAACGACACCGTAGCGTCGTTCAGCCGCCTGTTTGCTAACACGGTGCGTTACCACCACTGGCATCAGTGTCTTGAAATTCTCTATGTGGAAGAAGGGTTTGGCGTCGCGATTGTCGATAACCGTCACTACACCATGCGCCCCGGACGCCTGTTTTTCTTTCCGCCGTTCACCCTGCATAAAGTCAGGGTGGACGAACAGGCGGAAGCGATTTACCGGCGCACGATTATTCACCTCGACCACCACGCGGTACTGAAGTGCCTGCGTGATTTTCCGCACACGCAGCAGCGGCTGGAGAAACTCTCGCGTCGCGGCTCAGAGGCGTGGGTGGTTGACCTGGCACACTGCCACAGCCATGTCGATCATCTGTTCAGCTGTTATCCGCCGCCGATGAGCAGCGAAAGCATCGCCGGGCTGCTGATTAGCCTGTTTGCTATGTTGCCTGACGATCGTACCGGCGCACCGGGCAGCAGCTCGGGGATCGCCAGCCAGGTGATGTTCTGGCTGGACGAGCATTATCAGGAGAAATTCCGCCTCGACGCACTGGCAGCGGAACTGGGCAGATCGCG
This sequence comes from Enterobacter cloacae complex sp. P1B, assembly GCF_014982345.1. NCBI lineage: Bacteria > Pseudomonadati > Pseudomonadota > Gammaproteobacteria > Enterobacterales > Enterobacteriaceae > Enterobacter > Enterobacter cloacae complex sp. P1B. The sequence goes on from NZ_JADCLF010000006.1 coordinate 312,739, forward strand.
CAGCTACGTGTCGCGAAAATTTCATGCGGAGACGGGGGAGAAAATCCACCACTACCTGGACACGCTCCGCCTGCGTAAGGCGTGCGAATGCCTGTTGCACAGTGACGCGAGCGTGCGGGAGATTGCCGCGCGGGTGGGATTTTCTGACGTGACCTGGTTTATCAGCGCGTTTAAGAAGGGGATTGGTGAGACGCCGCTGCAGTACCGGAAGAACCATCGTGCGGTATGACACCCTCACCCGCCCCTCTCCCGCGGGAAGAGGGAGACAATCAACTGCTTTTCTTGCCCGGCTTTAGCCCACGGTGAAGCTCGTTGATGCGCTTCATCGACTTGATGGTGCGCTGCGGCTCGGTGGAGGCGACGGATAAAACAATCATCTCCAGGCACAGCAGCACCGTGCCGTGGAGCGGGATTTTACCCTTCTCGCCACCGCGCGGAACGTGGATCACCACGCTGGCCTCTTTGCTGAATCGGGAGTCGGTGGCATTGGTGAGCAAAATGGTGGGGATCCCCAGCCGTTTCGCTTCGCGCAGCGTGGTCTGTCCTTCCCGATGCGCGGATTTTTGCGCCATCATGATCAGCACATCCCCGCGCTGGAGACCTATCAGCTGCTCGGCCAGCCCTATTCCGGTGCGGTTAAGCGGCGTGGCGGGTAGCCCCATCCGACTGAACAGCCTGGCGGTGTAGTCGGCCAAAATCCCGGACGCGCCAATCCCAAATATGGCAACCTGCCTCGCCTGCGCCAGCAGCGAGACCGCCTGCGCCATCGCGAAGCGGTTGTGGGGTTCAGACAACACTTCACACGTATGCTGATGCCCCTCCAGCACGAAATCAATGCTCGCATTGACGTCGCTGGTCAGCGTATTCACCGTGGTGGAGATCTTTTCGCTGGAGGTCACAACCGGGCCAAACCACTGCTCCAGCGTCTGCTTGAGATCGCGCAGCCCGGCGAAACCCAGCGCCTGGATGGCGCGAACGACGGTGGCGTCCGACGTTTTGAGCAGCGTCGCGATCTCCATTGCCGTCTGCTCCATCACCGCTTCACGATTTTCATTGATATAGCGCGCCACCTGCAGCAGGCGCGGCGTGAGCTGGTGCGACCGGGAGCGGAGGCGGTCACCGAAGAGATCAACTTTACGGCTCATCGTGACGCCTCCGGCAGCGGACGTCCGGCAATCTGCGACTGGACCTGCGCGGCCATCAGCCCTAACGAGGCGAACGAGTTCGAGATGGCCTCTTCACGCGAGATCAGCACGTAATGTCCGGTGCGACAGGCATTCAGGAACTGACACCAGCCCGGCATCACCGCATCCATCGCCGCCAGCTCATCCTGCGGTTTGCCGCCCGTATCCCCGCGCCAGGTGGCGAAAACGAAATCCGCATCCAGCTCCGGCAGCCGCTCGGCGCTGACGTCAATGCGTCCCCCTTCCGGGATGGACTCAATCAGCGGCGGGAAGGTGAACCCGGCATCACGCAGCACGCGGCCCAGCGAGTGATAGCTGTGCATGGCGTTGATTTTCCCCTGATTGGCCTGAATCACCGACACGCTCACTTTGCGGGTATCAATAGTCGCTTTCAGCGCCTTAATTTGCTCCTGATAGCGCCGCTCCAGAACCTTGAGCCGCGCCTGCGTGCCCGTCAGCTGCGCCAGCTTGCGGTAGATCTCCGGCGCGCCGCCATCGAGATGATCGATACTCACCGTCGGGGCAATTTTCTCCAGCTGTTCCACCGGGGTATTTCGCGTCGGCTCGGTAATGATCAGGTCAGGCTTTGCGGCGGCGATGGCTTCAATGTCGATATCCGCAGTGCCGATAAACTTGATGTCGGAATTATCGAAGTCGACGCCGGTCAACATGCCGCTGGAGCGCAGAAAATGGCTGCCGTCCGGCCGGGTGCGGCCATGGCTCGCCACCGGCGGTACGCCAAGCTCAATCAGCGGAATAGTAATGTCCAGGTCGTGTAGCGAGACGATCCGTTTCGGATGCACCGGCACCGCCACCTTACGGTTCAGATCGTCAGTAAACGTCTGCGTCGGCTCGGTCGCGCTCGCCGCAAATCCCACCAGCAACAGCAATGAAAACAGTATGCGCATGTTAATCCCCTAAAATCTGTCCCGACGCTGCCAGAGCAGCAGCAGGAAAAACGGTCCGCCAATTAGTGAAATCACAATTCCCGCCGGTAGCTGCAGAGGGAGGAATGCCAGCCGCCCGACGTTATCCGCCAGTAGCACCAGCAGCGCCCCCAGCACGGCGCTACCCGTCAGGAGCGCCGTTTGCCCGCCGCGGAGCAGCAGGCGCGCCATGTGCGGCGCAATCAGCCCGACAAAACCAATGCTGCCCACGCAGGAGACGCAGGCCGCCGTCAGCACTACCGGGGCGAGAACCCTTAGAAGCGCCAGCCGGTTTGTGCGCACGCCAAGGCCCGCTGCGGTGTGGTTACCAAGCAGCGCCACGTCCGCAGCGCGGGCGGTAAACAGCAGCAGCGCAAACGCCGGAAGCGCCCAGGCAGCGGCAATGCAGACCAGCGTCCAGTTTGCCGCGTGGAGGCTGCCCGCCAGCCATAGCATCGCCGTCTGCACGTCGCGCACGTCCGCCGTGGTCATAAAGACGCCCATTGCGGCGGCAAAGACCCACGACACGCCGATGCCGATCAGGATGAATCGCGGACGTGAGATATCGCGCGCCAGGGCCACCACCAGCAGCGCGGTGAGCAGCCCCCCGGCCATGCCAACCAGCGGCCGCCAGGCCAGGCTCAGCGCCGGGAACTGAAATATCAGCAGCAGTACCGCCGCGCTACAGCCCTCTTTCACCCCGATAAGCCCCGGATCGGCCAGGCCATTGCGGGTTATGGACTGCATTGCTGCCCCCGCCATGCCGAGCATCCCACCGCACAGCGCCGCCATCAGCAGGCGCGGCAGGCGGATATCCATCACGATGTAGCGCGTCTCTGACGTCAGGGTTTCTGGATAAAACAGCGCGCGCCCGATGGCGGAAGTGGGGATGGGCAGAGAGCCGTGCGTCAGGCCAAACCCCGTCAGCAGGCAGGCGGCCAGCGTCAGGATGACCAGACATACCAGCGCCTTTGGGCGGACCAGCGCCGAGAAGGCGCCAACGCGTAGCGCACGCAGTCCGGCGCGGTTCATTTAAACATCCTCGAGGCCATGAAGATAAAGACCGGGGCGCCAACCAGCGCGGTCATGATGCCGGTTGCCAGCTCCCAGGGCGAAAACAGCGTGCGGGCAGCGATATCCGCCAGCAGCAGAACCAGCGCCCCGCACAGGGCGGACAGCGGCACCATCACGCGCAGATCGACCGACACCAGACGGCGAACGAGCTGAGGCACCACGAGCCCAATAAAGCCGATCGGCCCGGCGAGGGAGACTGCCGCACCGCAGAGCAGCGCGATAGCCATCAGGGCAAGCAGCCGCGTTTTCAGCAGCGATACGCCAAGCCCCTGCGCCATTCTGTCGCCCAGCGCCAGCATGTTGAGCGAGGGCGACAGCCAGAGCGCCAGCGCAAAGCCCACGCCAGCCACCCACAGGGCAGCGGCAATCGTTTCACCGCTGACCCCCGCTAAATCCCCCGCCAGCCAGGTGCGCATGGCAAGCAGCGTCTGTTCATCGAGGATGAGCACCGTGGCGGTAATCGACGAGGCAAACGCCGACATCGCCACGCCGCACAGCGTGACCTTCATCGGCGTAAGCCCGGTGCGTCCGGACGAGGAGAACGTGAGCACCAGCAGAAACAGCGCCGCGGCTCCGGCGGCGGCAATCAGCGGGCGCCCAAACGGCAGCGTCATCCCCAGCGCGCTCGTCAGCACCACCGCCAGCGCCGCCCCGGCGTTGAGCCCCAGAATATGCGGTTCGCCGAGCGGGTTGCGGATCGTGGATTGCAGCAGCACGCCCGCCACGCCGAGCGCGGCCCCCGTCACCATCGCGGCGCAGAGGCGCAGCAGTCTGAGCTTGATGATGATGTTATGGTCGAAATTGCGCGGATCGAAGTGGAGGATGGCCTCCACCACCGTTTGCGGGGCGATAAAGCGGGCGCCGATCCCCAGATGGGCAATCGCGCCGGTTGCAAGCAGCAGGGCGAACATCAGGAAAGCCAGAGAGGTGCGCATCATGGCTGTTTTGCGACCTGGCGAAACGGCATAAAGAACGGTTTACCGGTCAGCGGATTGATGGACATATGCACGTCGACATCAAACACCGCTTTAATCAGCTCCGGCGTGCAGGCGTCCCCTTCATGCAGTACGCCCTCGACTTTTCCCTGGCGTAAAAAGACCAGCGAATCGCCGTAGCTCACGGCGAAGTTGAGATCGTGCAGCACCACCACCACGGTACGTCCGTGCTCGCGCGTCAGCGTATGCAGCAGTTCGAGGATCTCCACCTGGTAGCGGAGATCGAGGAACGTGGTGGGTTCATCCAGCAGGATATAGGGCGTTTGCTGCGCCAGCGCCATGGCGATCCAGCAGCGCTGACGCTGGCCGCCGGACAGGCTTTCGACGGGCATGTGGGCAAACTCGGCCGTGCCGGTCAGGCGCAGGGCCTCCTCCACCGCCTGCTCGTCCTCGTCGCGCCACTGGTGCATGACGTTCTGCCAGGGAAAACGCCCGCGCGAGACCAGTTCAAAGACGGTTAACCCTTCCGGCAGCAGCGGAGACTGCGGCAGGATGCCAAGCTGGCGGGCGACGGCTTTCGTCGGCTGCGCGTGGATCGCCTTGCCGTCGAGAACCGCCGCGCCGCCAAGCGGCTGAAGCAAACGTGCGATGGTACTCAGCAGCGTGGATTTTCCGCAGCCGTTCGCCCCCACCAGAACGGTGATTTTCTGCTGGGGGATCGCAAGGGAAATATCATCAACGATGATTTTTTTCTGATAACCGGCAGAAAGATTCTCCAGAACCAGACCCGGTTTTGTCGTGTTGTGAGCCACGTGCATGCCAACGTAATAAAAAAGGGAAACAAATATAAATAAAAATCATTCTCTTTTGAGAGTTTGAGGCCGAGCCATGTAGTAGTCAAGGGAAGAAACACCCTGAAAAAAACAGGGGTAACGGTGTGCTACTACACTGGCCGGTAAAACAATAAAGACTTAATTTTCAATTGATTAATTGATTACCCCTGTGCTTTTCCGTTACGTTTCAGAGATGTAGTCGATTTTTAGCTTTTTTCATTTACTACTACATTTCCGCATGATTGAATGATTCTCAATTACATGTTCGATGCCAGTTTTGGCTAACGGGCAGACCATAAAGGGCAATGACTCACAGGTTCTTCCGTGAAGGTGCTTCACGGATATTTTGGGATAACAGTTGTAATGGCTACGTTCACACCTTCACTCTCTGGGATAAAAGGGCGCGCGCTCTTTTCACTGCTGTTTATGGCGCCGCTGTCGCAGGCAGCAGACACCACGGCTAAAGACGGCGAAACGCTTACCGTCACCGCCGATCCAAATGCTACGGCGGAGGCCACCAACGGCTACCAGCCGCTGAATACCTCCACCGCCACGCTGACCAACATGCCGATGCTGGATATCCCGCAGGTGGTGAATACCGTCAGCGATAAGGTGCTGGCGGATCAGCACGCCACCACGCTCGATGAAGCGCTCTATAACGTCAGCAACGTGGTGCAGACCAACACTCTGGGCGGTACGCAGGATGCCTTCGTACGCCGCGGGTTTGGCGCAAACCGCGACGGCTCGATCATGACCAACGGCCTGCGCACCGTGCTGCCGCGCAGCTTTAACGCCGCAACCGAACGCGTGGAGGTGCTGAAAGGCCCGGCCTCAACGCTGTACGGCATTCTCGATCCGGGCGGCCTGATTAACGTCGTCACGAAGCGCCCGGAGAAAATCTTCGGTGGCTCGATTTCTGCCACCTCTTCCAGCTTTGGCGGCGGCACCGGACAGATCGATGTCACCGGTCCGATTGAGGGCACGCGCCTGGCGTATCGCCTCACAGGCGAGTATCAGGACGAGGATTACTGGCGCAACTTCGGCAACGAACGCAGCACCTTTATCGCCCCGTCGCTGACCTGGTTCGGCGACGATGCCACCGTGACCGTGCTCTATTCGCATCGCGACTATAAGACGCCGTTCGATCGCGGAACGATCTTCGATCTCAACACTAAAAAGGCCGTCGACGTCGATCGCAAAACCCGCTTTGACGAGCCGTTTAACGTGACCGACGGGCAGTCCGATCTCGCTCAGCTTAACGCGGAATACCGCCTCAACAGCCAGTGGACCGCGAAGTTCGACTACAGCTACAGCCAGGATAAATACAGTGACAACCAGGCCCGCGTCATGGCCTACGATTCAAAAACCGGCACCCTGACCCGCCGGGTGGATGCAACCCAGGGCTCGACCCAGCGCATGCACAGCACCCGTGCGGATCTGCAGGGCAACGTGGATATCGCGGGCTTTTATAATGAGATCCTCACCGGCGTGTCGTATGAAAATTACGATCTGCTGCGCACGGACATGATGCGCTGTAAGAACGTCAAAGGTTTCAATATCTATAATCCGGTTTACGGCAAACTCGACGAGTGTACAACCGTCTCCGCCGCTGACAGCGACCAGACGCTCAAGCAGGAGAGCTACTCGGCCTACGCCCAGGATGCCCTGTACCTGACGGATAAATGGATTGCCGTCGCCGGGCTGCGCTACCAGTATTACACCCAGTACGCGGGCAAAGGTCGTCCGTTTAACGTCAATACCGACAGCCGCGACGAGCAGTGGACGCCGAAGCTGGGGCTGGTTTACAAACTGACGCCAGCAGTCTCGCTGTTTGCCAACTATTCGCAGACGTTTATGCCGCAGTCGTCCATTGCGAGCTACATTGGCGACCTGCCGCCGGAAACCTCAAACGCGTACGAAGTAGGCGCAAAGTTCGATCTGTTCGACGGCATAACCGCCAATATCGCGCTGTTTGATATTCACAAACGCAACGTGCTGTACACCGAAAGCATCGGGGGCGAAACCATCGCCAAAACCGCGGGCCGCGTGCGCTCTCAGGGCGTGGAGGTGGATCTCGCAGGATCGCTGACGGAGAACACTAACATTATCGCCAGCTACGGCTATACCGACGCGAAGGTACTGGAGGACCCGGATTACGCGGGTAAACCGCTGCCGAACGTGCCGCGCCACACCGGCTCACTCTTCCTCACCTACGATATTCATAATGCGTTTGCCGGGAATACCCTGACGCTCGGCGGCGGCGGGCACGGCGTAAGCCGCCGCTCGGCGACCAACGGCGCGGATTATTATCTGCCGGGCTATTTCGTGGCGGATGCGTTTGCGGCGTATAAGATGAAGCTGCAGTATCCGGTGACGCTGCAGGTGAACGTGAAGAACCTGTTTGATAAGACCTACTACACGTCGTCGATTGCGACCAACAACCTGGGCAACCAGATTGGCGACCCGCGCGAAGTGCAGTTTACGGTGAAGATGGAGTTTTGATGTAAAAAAGCCCGGTGGCGCTAATGCTTACCGGGCCTACGATCCATTCCCTCTCCCTGTGGGAGAGGGTTAGGGTGAGGGCATCAGGCCTCAATATCCGCCATATCCCCTTTCTCCTGCAGCCAGTTACGTCGGTCTTCCGAACGTTTCTTGGCGAGGAGCATATCCATCACGGCGTTGGTTTGCTGTTCGTCTTCGTCGCTGATCGTCAGCTGCACCAGGCGGCGCGTGTTCGGATCCAGCGTCGTTTCGCGCAGCTGCATCGGGTTCATTTCGCCCAGCCCTTTAAAGCGCTGCACATTTGGTTTGCCCTTCTTACGCTTAAGCTGCTCCAGCACGCCCGCCTTCTCTTCTTCCGTCAGCGCGTAGTACACCTCTTTGCCGAGGTCGATACGGTAGAGCGGCGGCAGCGCCACGTGGACGTGACCGTTTTTCACCAGCGTGCGGAAGTGCTTCACAAACAGCGCGCACAGCAGCGTGGCGATGTGCAGACCATCGGAGTCCGCATCCGCGAGAATACATATCTTGCCGTAGCGCAGCTGGCTCAGATCCTCGCTGTCCGGATCGATGCCGATCGCAACGGAGATGTCGTGCACTTCCTGCGAGGCCAGCACTTCGTCTGAAGAGACTTCCCAGGTGTTCAGGATCTTTCCCTTGAGTGGCATGATCGCCTGATATTCACGATCGCGCGCCTGTTTGGCCGACCCACCCGCCGAATCCCCTTCCACGAGGAACAGCTCGGTGCGGTTGAGATCCTGCGCGGTGCAGTCTGCCAGCTTGCCCGGCAGCGCAGGGCCGCTGGTCAGCTTTTTACGCACCACTTTCTTCGCGGCACGCAGACGACGCTGGGCGCTGGAGATGGCCATTTCAGCCAGCATCTCAGCCGCCTGAACGTTCTGGTTCAGCCACAGGGTAAACGCATCTTTCACCACGCCGGAGACGAACGCCGCGCACTGGCGCGATGACAGACGTTCTTTGGTCTGACCGGCAAACTGCGGATCCTGCATCTTCACGGAGAGCACGTAGGCGCAGCGGTCCCAGATATCTTCCGCCGAGAGCTTCACCCCGCGCGGCAGAATGTTGCGGTATTCGCAGAACTCACGCATCGCGTCCAGCAGTCCCTGACGCAGGCCGTTGACGTGGGTTCCGCCGAGCATGGTTGGGATCAGGTTGACGTAGCTTTCGGTCAGCAGCTCACCGCCTTCCGGCAGCCACAGCAGCGCCCAGTCCACCGCTTCGGTATCACCGCTAAAGTTACCGACGAACGGTTTTTCCGGCAGCGTTGGCAGGCCGTTTACCGCTTCGCACAGGTAGTCGTTCAGGCCATCGGCGTAGCACCAGGTCTGCTCGGTGTTGTTGACGTGATCTTTAAAGGTAATTTCCACGCCCGGGCACAGTACCGCTTTGGCTTTCAGCAGGTGCGTCAGGCGAGAAACGGAAAAACGCGGGCTGTCGAAGAAGCTTTCGTCAGGCCAGAAGTGGACGCTCGTGCCGGTGTTGCGTTTAGCGCACGTGCCGACAACCTGCAGATCCTGCACCTTCTCGCCGTTTTCAAACGCGATGTTGTAGACCTGGCCGTCGCGACGGACGTTCACTTCCACGCGTTTGGACAGGGCGTTCACCACGGAAATCCCCACGCCGTGCAGACCACCGGAGAACTGATAGTTCTTGTTGGAGAACTTACCGCCCGCGTGCAGTCGGCAGAGAATCAGCTCAACGGCAGGCACGCCCTCTTCAGGGTGGATGTCCACCGGCATGCCGCGACCGTCGTCGATGACCTCCAGCGACTGATCGGCGTGCAGGATGACGTCAACGCGTTTGGCATGGCCCGCCAGCGCTTCGTCCACACTGTTATCAATAACTTCCTGGCCCAGATGGTTCGGGCGCGTCGTATCGGTATACATCCCCGGGCGGCGGCGAACCGGCTCAAGCCCGGTGAGTACCTCAATGGCATCAGCGTTATAGGTTTGCGTCATGATTTAAACTAGCAATTCGCATTGATTGTCAGTGGCTGTGCAGTCCAAGAAAATCGACAATCTGGGTGAAATGATCCTCAAAGCCCGTGAAAGCATGGTTTCCGCCCTCTTCTATAGTCTGGCGGCAGGAGGCGTAATACGCCACTGCCTGGCGGTAATCCAGCACTTCATCACCCGTCTGCTGCAGCAGCCAGATGAGATCCGGCGCTTCAAGCGGGTCGACCTGCATAACTTTGAGATCGTAAATATGGCGTGACTCTAGCACATATTGCTGCCCGGTGTAGGGGTTCTCGTTTTCGCCAAGAAAGTCCCTCAGCAGCTCAAATGGCCGTACCGCCGGATTAACCACAACGGCGGGCAGCATAAAGCATTGTGAGAGCCAGGTGGCATAGTACCCGCCCAGCGATGAGCCGACTACGCCAAAGGATTCACCGCCGTGTTCAAGCACGATCGATTCGAGCATTTCCGCCGCCTCCGCCGGGTACGGCGGCAGCTGCGGGATAATCATCTCAACGTGGGGGTGATGCTCGCTCAGCCACTGGCGAAACTGCGTCGCTTTTGCGGAGCGCGGCGAGCTGTTGAATCCGTGCAGATAAAGGAGCGTAGACATCAGTAGCCTTCTGAAGCGGTATCCGGGCGGAACTCTGCGCCTGCCAGACGGCAGACTTCCGTGGTCAGCGTGCCGTCGGCATGCAGTTCCAGCCAGCGCCAGCCTGGCGCGATGGTATCCAGCGTAAAGTTGGCGCAGTGCGGCTTAAACTGCACACAGGTTGACGGCGTTGCCAGCATGCGACGTCCGTTCCAGTCGAGATCCTGTTCCTGATGGATGTGTCCGCACAGCAGGTGTTTCACGCGCGGGTATTTCGCCAGCACGCTATCCAGCGCCGCGGAGTTACGCAGGCTGTGCTGATCCAGCCAGCTGCAGCCCGCCGGCAGCGGATGATGATGGAGCAACAGCAGCGTATGACGTTCAGGTTCGGCAGCCAGTTTGGTCTCCAGCCAGTCGAGTTGAAACTCGCTTAATTCACCGTGCGGGACGCCAAATACCTGGCTGTCCAGCAGCAGGATCTGCCACTGTTCACCCGCAAATACGCACTTCGCCGGAGAAATCCCCGCATCCTGAAGGGAGCTGTACATTGCGGGCTGGAAATCGTGGTTTCCGGGCAGCCAGACGCAAGGCACGCTAAAGCTCGCGATGCCTTCAGCAAAATGCTGGTAGGCCGCGGAGGACTGGTCCTGCGCCAGATCGCCCGTTGCGACAATCAGGTCGCAGTCGCGATGTTCAGCGTGAATGGCGCTCAGTACCGCCTGATAACTCTCCCAGGTATTAACCCCCAGCAAAGTTTCATGCTTTTCGGCAAAAAGGTGGGTATCGGTGATTTGTAATATCCTGACTGGCGCCCCACCAGCAACAGTCAGGTTCAACAGGCTTTCCAAATGGTGTCCTTAGGTAGGTTTATGACGCTAACAAACCGGAATCGCCATTGCTCCATGTGCTAAACAATATCTTAGCCAGTCGGCTAAAAACTGGTTAATTTGATGCTTTTCGTCGCGTTGATGCAACTTTTTATTCGGATAATCATACCGCGCCTTGAAGCGAAAGATCTGCTGACTTGAACACACTTCAGCGACCATCGCGTCATGATAGAGACGCACCGTCATCGACGGCAGGCTCCAGTAGCTGATGCTGGGCGCTGTTTGTTCTATTTCCACCAGCGTAGTGTAGCGCGTTGATTCTGTTATCGTTAACCGATACTGCGCGTTGCTCACCTGATAGCTTACCGTTTCGCCGGGTGCGTCGTTTCTCGGCAGCAGGCGGCGCAGCTGTGCGAAATTGGTTTCGCACAGGCGCATCATTTCTGGGAAGTCAGGCGTATAGCGCTTCATTTTTTCCACTCGTTTCGTAATGTCTGATAATGCAGCTGCAGCCATTGCAGGGCGATGACAGACGCTGCGTTGTCGATTTTCCCCTCTTCTACCCACTGATAAGCCTGTTCCCGGCTCACCACATGAACCCGAATATCTTCGTTTTCATCAGCCAGACCGTGAATACCTTCTGCGGTCGTGGCGTCCACTTCGCCCACCATAATGGATAAGCGTTCGCTGGTGCCACCCGGACTCGCCAGATAGCTTAACACCGGTTTTGTGCGGCCTACCACCAGCCCGGCCTCTTCCAGCGCCTCGCGACGGGCGACGTCTTCAACCGACTCGCCCTCTTCGATCATCCCTGCCACCATCTCCAGCAACCACGGGCTTTCACTGGTGTCATACGCGGCAATGCGGATCTGCTCCACCAGCACGACTTCGTCACGCACTGGGTCAAAGGGTAGCAAGACAGCCGCATGCCCGCGCTCAAAAATTTCACGTCTGATTTCGCCGCTCATTTCACCGTTGAACAGGCGATGCCTGAAACGGTAAAGATCCATCGAAAAAAAACCGCTATAAAGCGTTTCTCGTGCAATAATTTCTACATCGTTTTTGGCGAATGTCACGGGCAACTTTTCTGGTTTTTGCATGAGTCGAGTCCTGGTAGCAATGGTGATGAAATTATGAATTTCAAGGCTGTTTGGCTGCCGTTTGTAAGGCTATATGGTAGATTGGTGCAAATTACCGCCAGATGGCACGTAACGCCAACCTTTTGGTGTGGATGATTCTGTTAGAATCGGCAATTATTTTTTAATTAGATCAGCGCTAATACTGCTTCACAACAAGGAATGCAAATGAAGAAATTGCTCCCCATCCTTATCGGCCTGAGCCTGACGGGCTTCAGTGCAATGAGCCAGGCGGAAAACCTGTTACAGGTCTACCAGCAGGCACGTCTGGGCAACCCTGATTTACGTAAATCAGCGGCCGATCGTGATGCTGCGTTTGAAAAGATTAACGAAGCGCGTAGCCCACTGCTGCCGCAGTTAGGTTTAGGTGCAGATTATACCTACAGCAACGGTTTCCGCGACGCTAACGGCGTTAACTCCAATGCTACCAGCGCCTCACTGCAATTAACACAGACGCTGTTTGATATGTCCAAATGGCGCGCCCTGACCCTGCAGGAAAAGACCGCAGGCATCCAGGATGTGACCTATCAGACCGACCAGCAAACGCTGATCCTGAATACTGCCACCGCGTACTTCAACGTGCTGAGCGCCATTGACGCGCTCTCCTACACCGAAGCGCAGAAACAGGCGATCTACCGTCAGTTAGATCAAACCACCCAGCGCTTCAACGTGGGTCTGGTGGCGATCACCGACGTGCAGAACGCCCGTTCACAGTACGACACCGTGCTGGCCAACGAAGTGACCGCGCGTAACAACCTCGACAACGCGCTGGAATCCCTGCGCCAGGTGACCGGGAATTACTACCCTGAGCTGGCTTCCCTGAACGTCGACAGCTTCAAAACGGATAAGCCGCAGGCCGTTAACGCCCTGCTGAAAGAGGCGGAAAACCGCAACCTGACGTTGCTGCAGGCGCGTCTGAGCCAGGACCTGGCCCGCGAGCAAATTCGTCAGGCGCAGGACGGCCATCTGCCAACCCTGAGCCTGAGCGCGTCCACCGGCGTTTCTGACACGACCTACAGCGGCTCTAAAACCAATTCTGCCCAGTATGACGACAGCAATATGGGTCAGAACAAAGTGGGCCTGAGCTTCTCTCTGCCACTGTACCAGGGCGGTCAGGTCAACTCTCAGGTGAAACAGGCGCAGTACAACTTTGTTGGCGCGAGCGAGCAGCTGGAAAGCGCGCACCGCAACGTGGTGCAGACCGTGCGTTCGTCCTTCAATAACGTGAATGCTTCCATCAGCAGCATCAACGCCTATAAACAGGCCGTGGTGTCAGCTCAGAGCTCCCTGGACGCGATGGAGGCCGGTTACTCCGTTGGTACACGTACTATCGTTGACGTGCTCGACGCGACCACCACGCTGTACAACGCGAAACAGCAGCTCTCCAGCGCACGTTACCAGTACCTGATCAACCAGCTGAACATTAAGCAGGCTCTGGGTACGCTGAACGAGCAAGACCTGCAGATGCTGAACAGCGCGCTGGGCAAACCGGTCTCTACCTCTCCGGACAGCGTTGCACCGGAGAACCCGGAGCAGGTTGCCGCCGTTGATAACTTCAACGCTAACGGCAGCGCCCCTGCCGCACAGCCAGCGGCCGCGCGTAGCACGGCACCTGCAAGCAGCGGTTCTAACCCGTTCCGTAACTAAGAGTGTTATCACGCCCTCTCTCACCGGGAGAGGGCGCAGCTGAATCACACCCGAACGTAAGCCAACGTAAAGATCCCCCTGATTCCGCCCCTCTTCGCTTCATTTTCAACCACTCATCCACTATCCTGAGCGTTATTACCACTGGGTCCTGGAAGACAAACATGAAACGGACAAAAACGATCAATCACGCGTCGTTCCGCAAAAGCTGGAACGCACGTCATCTCACCCCTGTTGCGCTGGCAGTAACCGCGGTCTTTATGCTGGCAGGCTGTGAGAAAAACGACGAAACGGTTTCGCTGTATCAAAACGCGGACGACTGCTCCGCAGCAACCGGCCAGGCAGCAGAATGTAAAACCGCCTACACCAACGCCCTGAAAGAAGCGGAACGCACCGCGCCGAAATACGCCTCACGCGAAGACTGCGTGGCGGAATTTGGTGAAGGACAGTGTCAGCAGACGCCAGCTCAGGCAGGTACTGCGCCGGAAAATCAGGCGCAGGCGCAGTCCAGCGGCAGCTTCTGGATGCCATTAATGGCAGGCTACATGATGGGACGCCTGATGGGCGGCGGTGCGGGCTATCAGCAGCAACCGCTGTTTAGCTCGAAAAACCCGGCCAGCCCGGCTTATGGTCAATATACCGATGCCAGCGGCAAAGGTTATGGCGCAGCGACCCCGGGCCGCACCGTGACCGTCCCGAAAACCGCGATGGCGCCGAAGCCTGCGACCACCAGCACCATCACCCGAGGTGGGTTCGGTGAGTCTGTGGCGAAACAGACCAGCATGCAGCGTAGTGCAACAGGCACTTCCACTCGCTCAATGGGCGGCTGATCATGGAACGAGTCGGTATTACCGAGCGCCCGGACTGGCGCGAAAAAGCCACTGAATACGGTTTTAACTTCCACACCATGTACGGCGAGCCGTACTGGTGTGAAGATGCTTACTACAAACTGACGCTCGACCAGGTGGAAAAACTGGAAGAGGTGACGGCCGAGCTGCACCAGATGTGCCTGAAGGTGGTGGATAAAGTCATCGACAGTGACGAGCTGATGACTAAATTCCGTATTCCGAAGCACACCTGGAGTTTCGTCCGTCAGTCGTGGAAAACGAATCAGCCTTCGCTTTACTCTCGCCTCGATCTGGCATGGGATGGCGTGGGTGAGCCGAAGCTTTTAGAAAACAACGCGGATACGCCGACCTCTCTTTACGAAGCGGCATTCTTCCAGTGGATTTGGCTGGAAGATCAGATGAACGCCGGAAACCTGCCGGAAGGTAGCGACCAGTTCAACAGCCTGCAGGAAAAGCTGATTGAGCGTTTCGCCGAACTGCGGGAACAGTTTGGCTTCAATCTGCTGCATCTTGCCTGCTGTCGCGACACGGAAGAAGACAGGGGCACGGTTCAGTATCTGCAGGACTGCGCGGCCGAAGCGGAAGTGGCGACTGAATTCCTCTATATCGAGGATATCGGCCTGGGTGAAAAAGGTCAGTTTACGGATATGCAGGATCAGGTGATCAGCAACCTGTTCAAGCTCTATCCGTGGGAATACATGCTGCGTGAAATGTTCTCCACCAAGCTGGAAGACGCGGGCGTGCGCTGGCTGGAACCGGCGTGGAAGAGCATTATCTCCAACAAAGCCCTGCTGCCGATGCTGTGGGAGATGTTCCCGAACCACCCTAACCTGTTGCCAGCTTACTTTGCCGAAGATGAGTTCCCGCCGATGGAGAAATACGTCGTTAAGCCTATCTTTTCCCGCGAAGGCGCGAACGTCTCCATTATCGAAAACGGTAAAACGCTGGAAGCGGTTGAAGGGCCATACGGTGAAGAAGGGATGATCGTCCAGGAGTTTTATCAACTGCCTAAGTTTGGCGACAGCTATACGCTGATCGGCAGTTGGCTTATTAATGATAAACCTGCCGGGATTGGTATTCGCGAAGATCGCGCGTTGATTACGCAGGATCTGTCACGGTTCTATCCGCATATTTTTGTTGAATAAAACTTGCCCGGTGGCGCTACGCTTACCGGGCATGTTTTTACCCCACCTGCACCGACAGCATACTCAAACTGCCCATCTCAATGCCGTCAACCGGAATGGTAACCGGCTCCTGACCGTCCCATGCACCTAACACATACAGCAGCGGCAGGAAGTGTTCCGGCGTCGGGTTAGAGAGCGAACCGCCTTCGTGATCCAGATAGTTCACTAACGGATGCTTCTCAACCGGGCCTTGCCAGGTCAGGTTCGCTTTGACGTAGGCGTTAAAAGCGCTCGCCCACGGATATGGCGTGTTCTCACCGTGCCAGCGCGCCGTACGCAGGTTATGCACCACGTTGCCGCTTGCCACCAGCATGATGCCCTCATCACGCAGGGTCGCCAGTTTGCGGCCCATTTCCAGATGCCAGGCCGCCGGTTTAGTGCTGTCGATGCTTAACTGCACCATCGGAATATCTGCATCAGGGTACATCTTAATCAGTACGCCCCACGAGCCGTGGTCAAATCCCCAGGCTTCTTTATCCAGCGTCACTGGAACAGGTGCGAGCAACTCTACCAGCCGCTGTGCCAGCGCAGGCGAGCCGGGAGCCGGATAATGCGTATCATACAGCGCCTGCGGGAAGCCGCCGAAATCATGAATGGTTTTAGGCGTTTCCATGGCCGTCACGCCGGTACCACGGGTAAACCAGTGCGCAGACACCACCACAATCGCCTTCGGACGCGGCAATGTCTCCCCCAGATGACGCCAGGCGCGGGTATAAACGTTGTCTTCCAGAACGTTCATTGGGCTGCCGTGGCCTAAAAACAGTGCAGGCATACGAGAAGAAGACATGGTGGTATCCTTAGAGAAGGTGTCAATTTGATGGTTCTACATTACGCGCATTCAGGTGAAGATAAACGCAGATAACCGTGAAGATCATCATCAGGAAATTTGAACGTAAGATATCGCTTAAGGAGAGTGCATGTCAGTACCCTTAATTTTGACCGTGCTTGCGGGTGCCGCGACCTTTATCGGTGCGTTCCTCGGCGTGCTCGGGCAAAAACCGTCTAATCGTCTTCTGGCGTTCTCGCTGGGCTTCGCCGCTGGGATCATGCTACTTATCTCGCTGATGGAGATGCTGCCAGCAGCACTTCACACCGAGGGAATGTCTCCGGTTCTGGGCTACGGCATGTTCATCGGTGGTCTGCTGGGCTATTTTGCGCTCGACCGTATGCTGCCCCACGCCCACCCTCAGGATTTGATGCAAAAAAGCGTTACTCCAATCCCCGGCAACATCAAGCGCACGGCGATCCTGCTGACGCTGGGTATCAGCCTGCACAACTTCCCGGAAGGTGTCGCCACGTATGTCACGGCCAGCAGCAATCTGGAAATGGGATTTGGTGTCGCGCTGGCCGTAGCCTTACACAATATTCCTGAAGGACTTGCCGTGGCCGGGCCGGTTTATGCCGCAACGGGTTCAAAACGTACTGCCGTCTTCTGGGCGGGGATTTCCGGGATGGCCGAAATTCTCGGCGGCGTGCTGGCGTGGCTGATCCTTGGAAGCCTCGTTTCCCCTGTCGTGATGGCGGCGATTATGGCTGCCGTGGCCGGGATTATGGTTGCGCTCTCTGTCGATGAGCTGATGCCGCTGGCGAAAGAGATCGATCCTAACAATAATCCCAGCTACGGCGTGCTGTGCGGCATGTCGGTGATGGGGCTAAGCCTGGTTCTGCTGCAAACGGCAGGTATAGGCTGACACGGATGCCCTCATCGATGAGGGCAATTCTTTGATGCGCCCCAGCGCAGCCGTTGCATTTTACACTGTCTGCGGCTCTGTATTTACAATTGGAAAATCAAGAGTTTTTATGAATATTTTTAATCGCAATATTTCCCAATTAAATTGCGCTTAAAAAACCGCTGCTGCATGAAATATTAATCGGTTACGATAATAATAAATTATATATTAACCTCCTCTAAAAATATCTTTAAGCCTCATTAATCGTAAAAGCCGCCCTCAACCCGTTATACTTTGCGAGTATTCTGAAAATTAATATTCAGATTATGAATTCAATTGAAAAAGGATATTTTCATGTATATGGGTAAAAAAGTATTGTTAGCGGTTGCGATGGCTGCCATCGTTTCGGGTTCTGCTTTTGCTGATGACCAGGGTTCCGGCAAAATCAAATTCAAAGGCGTGGTCATTGATGCACCGTGCAGCATTGCACCAGACAGCGTTGATAAAGAAGTGGACCTGGGTGAAGTTACCACTGCCGTGATCAACGCTAACAAAAAGTCTACCGCTGTTCCGGTTGATATCAATCTGGAGAACTGCCAGCTTGACGATCCGGCGGACGAAACGGATACGCCAGTGACCAAAGTTGACGTGACCTTCACCAGCGCAGCAACTGACGCTACTGACACCAGCCTGATGAGCAACACCTATGCTAGCGGTGCTCAGAACGTCGGTGTTCGTCTGCTGGATAACAACGAAGCCAACATCACCCTGGGTTCGGCTCAAACGGTCGATCTGCTGGCGGGTTCCACCACTCAGACTCTGCACTTCAAAGCATTAATGGAAGTTGCTCAGGGTAAAACTGCCACAGCGGGTCAGGTTGAAGCGACTGCCAACTATGTGCTGATGTACAAATAAGGCAATGCATCACGATAAAACCGGCTGGCATTATTTGCCAGCCGGTATGTGATATTATTTTGGTAACAGGATGATGACATATAAATTACAATCTAAAATCATCATTGCGTCCCTGTTAATGACGAAGATTGCCTCTGCCACCGAGTTTAATATCAATGCCATTGATAAAGACCAGCGGGGCAGCGTTGACCTCTCCCTTTTTAAAAATGAAATAGCGGTTACCCCTGGCAGCTATTTTGTTACCGTATCCATTAACGACACACCACTGGCTAACGGCTGGCAGCTTAGCTGGAAAGAGGTAAATAACACGGTACAGGTGTGTATTCCTCCTGAACTGGCGGATACGTTTGCCCTGAAAGAGGAAGTCCGCGACGCCTTACCTGAAAAAGAGGGATGCGTCGACTTTTCCTCCAGACCGGATATCACCTTTAATTTTGAACAAGCGACCCAGACGCTGAAGGTCACCGTACCCCAGGCATGGTTGCAGTACCGCGCCGCCGACTGGATGCCACCCGCAACGTGGGACAATGGCGTACCGGGCGTGATTCTGGATTACAACCTGTTCGCCAGCCACTATCAGCCCAGCGACGGCAGCAGCACCAACAACGCCAACACCTATGGCACGGCAGGCGCGAATATGGGCGCATGGCGCCTGCGCAGTGATTATCAGTACAGCCAAACGCATACCGATGCAGGTTCGGATCATGACGGACGCTTTTCGCGCGTCTACATGTTCCGCCCTCTTCCTTCGCTTGGTGCTAAGCTGACGCTGGGTGAAACGGACTTCCAGTCCTCAATCTTTGACGCTTTTACCTATACCGGCGCCTCCCTGATCAGCGATGAGCGCATGCTCCCCTGGTCGCTGCGTGGCTATGCGCCACAAATTACCGGTATCGCGCAAACCAACGCGACCGTCACCGTCAGCCTGGCCGATCGCGTAATTTATCAAAGTAAAGTTCCGCCTGGCCCCTTTGTTATTCAGGATCTTAACCAGTCCGTTCAGGGGACGCTGGACGTAAAAGTGACGGAGGAAGACGGGCGCGTCAGCACCTTCCAGGTCTCGGCGGAATCGGTGCCTTTTTTAACGCGTAAAGGGCAGGTTCGCTACAAGCTGGCGGCGGGTAAAGCGCGTAAAGACGCCTCTCATGACGTCGAAGACACCGGTTTTATGAGCGGTGAATTCTCATGGGGAATGCTGTCAAACACCTCGCTCTATGGCGGGACGCTTGCCGACGGGGATCATTACCGTTCCATTGCCGCCGGGGTCGGGCAAAATATGGCGCATCTGGGTGCTCTCTCTTTTGACGTCACGCAGGCCACCAGCCAGCTCCCCTTCCAGGATAGCCAGACGGGTTACAGCTACCGTTTTAACTACAGTAAGCGTTTCGATACCACCGGCAGCCAGCTTACGCTTGCCAGCTACCGCTACTCCGATCGGAAATTCCTGAGCTATGCCCGCTTCCTTGATTATGACGACAACGATCGTCAGACAGAAAAGCAGACGCTGAGCGTAACCGCCAGCCAGTACATCAGCTCGTTATCGCTCAACCTCTACGTCAACGTACTGCGTCAGACCTGGTGGAACGAAGCCCCGTCCACGACCGGAAGCATTACCGCAGGCTATAACTTTGATCTGGGGCGCTGGAAAAACCTCGGCGTCACCCTCTCCTGGAGCAAGACGCATTACGAAGATGAAGACGACGATACGCAGTTTTACCTGTCCCTGAGCGTACCGATCGATCCGGATCATCGCCTCAGTTACGATCTGCACAACAGCGATAGCCTGAGCCAAAATGTCTCCTGGTACGACACGTCCGATCGCAATAATACCTGGGGCGTCTCCGCGGGAACGGAGAGTGAACACGCGGACGCGGGCGCACAGATGAGCGGCAACTATCAGCACTATTCACCGTTTGGCGATCTGAATATCTCCGGAAGTTATAAAGCTGATGAATATAACTCCCTGAGCGCCAGCTGGAATGGCTCGTTTACCTCAACGGCCAAAGGCGCGGCGCTGCACCGTCGCAGCTACGGAAACGAACCGCGCGTGATGGTCAGCACCGACGGCGTCGGCAACATTCCGCTGAACATGTCGCGGGATGAAACCAACCGCTTTGGTATCGGCGTTTTACCGTCGGTTTCCAGTTACTCTCCCGCCAGCGTACAGGTCAATCTGGATAACCTGCCTGACGGCGTCGATGTGGACAACCGCATTACGACCACCACCTGGACCGAGGGGGCGATTGGCTATCGCCAGATTGCGACGCGCGCAGGCAACGATATTGCCGGCATTCTACGTACGCCAGCCGGCACCCCGCCGCTGGGCGCGATTGTTCATCTACTGGAAAGTGACCAGCAAATCGGCATGGTCGCCGACGAAGGCCACGTCTGGCTGGGTGCGGTAGAGCCTGAACAACAATTCCGGGTAACGTGGGGTGACAATCAGCAGTGTCGCTTCTCGCTGCCTTCACACCTTGAAAACAGTATGCAGTTGATACTGCCATGTCAGTAAGAAACCATGATGAAACTCACCTCTTTTACCAGCCTGTGCCTGATGTTAATCGGCATCGCATTTACCACCCACGCTGCCGTTAACCTGGACCGCACCCGCATTGTGTTTCCGGAAAGCGATAAGGCCAGCAGCCTCAAGATTGATAATCAGAGCAAAACGTTGCCTTATCTGGCGCTCTCCTGGATAGAAGATGAAAACGGACGCAAGGAGGACAGCCATTTTATGGCGCTTCCGCCGATCCAACGTCTTGAAGCGGGCGCCTCGTCTCAGGTCCGGATTGTGAAGCAGGCCGCGACCGCCCGGTTGCCGAAAGACCGGGAATCACTGTTTTATTTCAACCTGCGCGAGGTGCCGCCGAAAAGTTCCAGCGCGAGCGAGGAACGCAGCGTAATGCAGGTCGCGATGCAGAGCAGGATCAAACTGTTCTGGCGTCCCAAAGCGATCGCCAAAAAGGCAGGCGATCAGGCAGAAATGCGTATGGAAGTCACCGCAAACGCGAAAGGGCTCACCGTGCATAACCCTACGCCTTATTACATCACGCTGGCGTGGCTGAGCAAAAATGCGAAAACCATGCTGCCCGGTTTTGACAGCCTGATGATCGCCCCGTTTGCGACGGCAACAACCTCTACCGGTGACTATCACGGCAGCTACTACAGCATCGGCTACATCGATGATTACGGTGCGCTGAAAAAGGTCGACGCGCAATGTTCAGGCACGGCGAAATGTACGCTCAGCGAGCATAAGGTCGATAAAAATGCGCAAGCTCGCTAATCTGCTGTTCCTGCTGCTGATATCCGCTCTGCCCGTAAGAGAAGCGCTGGCGCTGGACTGCTATCTTGGTGCTTCAGGCGGGCCGGTTGAAGAGACAAAAACCATCTCGCCCTTTGCTATCCCCAGCAACGCGCAGGTGGGGCAGAAAATCTGGGAATCAGATGACATTAAAATCCCGGTTACCTGCGATCACAACGTCACCAGCGGCTTTCAGCCGGAAGACGTTTACGCCTGGGTCAACCCTTACCCGGCCGCAACGGACCCTTACTATGAGCTTGGCGTAACCTACGAAGGTGTGGACTACGATGCCACGGGCCAGCCGAATGGCGTGGATACCCGCCAGTGTCTCGATAACAAGAACATCCTCATCTATACCCCGGCTCAGATCCGGCAGATGGGCTGGGAAAACCTGATCTGCTCCGGTAACCCGGATGACGTCCATACGACACGCACGTTTATTGCCCGCTTTCGCCTGTTTGTAAAAATTAAGGCGATTCCGCCTCACGGCTACGTGAGTTCCCTTGGCGATTACATCGTGGTGCAGTTTGACGGTAAAGGCGGGGTCAACCAGATGGCCGACGCGAAAAACCTGAAGTATCACATCAACGGCTTGCAAAACATTACCGTTCTGGACTGCGGGGCAACCTTCAGCATCTACCCTGAAAACCAGGAGATCGATTTTGGCACCTTCAGCGCTCGCGACATTGTGAACCAGAAAACGCGCGTTCGTGAATTTACGGTTAAAACCACCAAGGTGCAGGACGCGCAGTGCTCTGATGGATTCAAAATGGACTCGTCATTCTACACGAACGAAAAGCTCAGCGCTGACGATACGGCGCTGTTGATTGGCAACGGGCTAAAACTGCGTATTCTGAACGGAACGGATCCGTTTACCTTCAACCACTATCAGGAGTATGCCGACTTCACCGGGAGTACGTTGCAGTATGAGCAAAAGTACACGGCAGAGCTGTCGTGGGATGAGGGAAAAGCGATCCAGTCCGGACCGTTTGAAACCGTGGTGCTGTTTAAAATTAACTACCACTAGCGACAAAAAAAGCCGGGTTTCCCCGGCTTTTTCACATCAACGGTCTCAGCTGGCCTTGCGCTCGTGCGCCTGACGGTATTCCACCAGATCTTCAATTGTGACAACCGGCATGTTGTGCAGACGCGCAAAGGTGATGCACTCTGGCGCGCGGGCCATGGTGCCGTCATCGTTGGTCAGTTCACACAGCACGCCCGCAGGCTTAAAGCCCGCCAGGGTCACCAGGTCGATCGTCGCTTCGGTGTGACCACCGCGGGTCAGCACACCGCCCGCCTGCGCGCGCAGCGGGAAGACGTGGCCTGGACGATGCAGATCGGAGGGTTTCGCATCATCAGCAATGGCGGCACGCACGGTGGTCAGGCGGTCAGCCGCCGATACACCGGTAGTCACGCCATGCGCCGCTTCAATGGTCACGGTAAAGCCGGTACCAAAGGCGCTGGTGTTGTTCTCAACCATCATCGGCAGCTCGAGCTGCTTACGACGATCTTCGGTAATACACAGGCATACGATGCCGCTGCCGTGACGGATGGTCAGCGCCATCTGTTCAACGGTCATGTTTTCGGCGGCGAAAATCATGTCGCCTTCGTTTTCACGGTTTTCATCGTCAAGCACCATCACACCGCGGCCTTCGCGCAGTGCATCCAGTGCATGTTCAACACGTTGAGTTGAAGTGCCAAAAGAGGAAAGTAGCGTCTGATTCATGGTAAAAAAACCTCATTAACATTATGGTTACCAGAATCAGGGCAGTCTTAGGAGCGCCGTATAAGCGGCAAAAAGATAACGTGAGCGGGCCCATGCCCGACTGGATCGTTACTCTCTCCCATCCGGACTTTAACCGTCGGCCCCGGAATTACACCGGATCTGCTGACCTTTGAGAATTCACCCAAAGCGCTCGCGGGCTTTCAGCGCTAAGCTGATTTACCGCCGGTGGGGAATTTCGCCCCGCCCTGAGAATAAGCGAGATAACTATAACGCTATTGATTAACCTGGGCAATGCATAAGCTTCAAACAAATCTGCTTTATCCTGGGTCATGACGCGCTACAATGTTCATCAACACCGACTTATCAAGGGAAGCCATTATGATTGACCCGAAAAAAATTGAGCAGATCGCGCGTCAGGTTCATGAGTCCATGCCGAAAGGCATTCGTGAATTTGGTGATGACGTTGAGAAGAAAATCCGCCAGACGCTGCAGGCGCAGTTGGTTCGCCTTGATTTAGTCAGCCGCGAAGAGTTTGACGTGCAGACCCAGGTTCTGCTGCGCACCCGCGAGAAGCTGGCGCTGCTGGAACAGCGTCTGAGCGAGCTGGAAAACCGCAATGCGCCGGAAGAAGTGAAGCCGGCACCGGCCATTCCACCGGTGGACGACCAGGAGTAAGTGCGGCCTGATGCCCTCTCCCACAGGGAGAGGGTGAAAAAAAACGGGCCAACTGGCCCGTTTTTTACTGACTGTCTTTCTGGATCTTCTTGATGATGTTGGTGGTTGAACACCCGTCCTCAAAATTGAGCACCATCACCTCACCGCCGTTGGCCCAGACCTCTTCGCTACCTGCGATTTGCTCTGGCTTGTAATCGCCGCCCTTCACCAGCAGGTCTGGCAGGATCCCGGCAATCAGGCGCTGCGGGGTATCTTCTTCAAACGACACCACCCAGTCCACCGCTTCCAGCGCGCCAAGCACAATCATACGTTGCTCGAGCGGGTTCACCGGGCGCGTTTCGCCCTTCAGGCGTTTGGTCGACGCATCGCTGTTCACTGCCACAATGAGGCGATCGCCCAGCTTGCGCGCATTCGCCAGATACGACACGTGGCCCGCGTGCAGGATGTCAAACACGCCGTTGGTCATCACCACTTTTTCACCGCGCTTGCGCGCGGCGGCAACGGCCACCTTCAGCTCGTCTTCGGTCATCACGCCAAAACCGGTATCCGCACGCCCGCGCACCGCGTTTTCCAGCTCGATGGGCGAAACGGTTGAAGTACCCAATTTACCGACGACCACGCCCGCCGCGGCGTTCGCGAAGTAGCACGCCTCTTCCAGGGAGTTACCCGCCGCCAGCGTTGCCGCCAGCACGCCGATCACCGTATCACCGGCACCGGTCACGTCGTACACTTCCTGCGCCTGGGTTGGCATATGCAGCGGTGCCTTGCCCGGCTGCAGCAGAGTCATACCCTGTTCGGAACGGGTGACCAGCAGCGCGGACAGCTCGAAATCAGCGATGATTTTCATGCCGCGCTCAACCAGTTCTTCCTCGGTTTTACACTTGCCCGCCACCGCTTCGAACTCAGAAAGGTTTGGCGTCAGCAGGGTTGCGCCGCGATAGCGCTCAAAATCGGTGCCTTTCGGATCGATCAGCACCGGCACGCTGGCTTTACGCGCCAGCTGAATCATCGTTTGCACGCTCGCCAGCGCGCCTTTGGCGTAGTCAGACAGCACCAGCGCGCCGATGTTGCCCAGCGCCTGGTTAATGCGCTCGTGCAGCGGCTCGGGATCAACGCCTTCGAATCCTTCTTCAAAATCGAGGCGGATCAGCTGCTGGTTACGCGACAGCACGCGCAGCTTGGTGATGGTTGGGTGTGTCGGAACAGAAACGAAGTCGCACTTCACGTTCACGTCCGCCAGCGACTTGCTCAGCGCACGCGCCGCATCGTCAATGCCGGTCAGGCCCACCAGACGCGAGTGCGCGCCCAGCGAGGCTATGTTCATCGCCACGTTTGCCGCGCCACCTGGACGCTCTTCAATGGTGTCGACCTTAACCACCGGTACCGGCGCTTCAGGAGAGATGCGGCTGGTCGGCCCATACCAGTAGCGATCCAGCATCACATCCCCGACAACCATTACTCCAGCACGTTCAAACTCTGGCAGTGTTACTTTCATTCCTGACTCCAGAAAGATTCACAATTTGCGCGCGATAATATCACACTTGTTTTGTTACGCACGGCTCCACCAGCCATTTCTGCCAGCTTGCCGTCACCTGGGCGCGCTCTGCGGTAAAACAGTCCAGCGCCACGTGGCCCGGCTGTTCCTGCAACGCCAGGTGATGAAGTTCATCGCGCAGCGTGGTGTAGGCGCGGGTTAAGGCCTGCGCCTCCTGCTCGTCCATAATGTCGTTTTGCGCCAGCAGTTCCAGAATGCGCACGTTATCGGACCAGCGGGTTAACTTCGGCTTGTCGTGGGCATGCAGTAGCACCAGGTACTGAGTGATGAACTCAATATCGGTAATCCCGCCCTCATCGGCTTTGATATCAAAGCGATCGCGATGTTTATTACCCAAATGCGCGCGCATTTTCTCACGCATTTCGCGCACTTCAGTTTGCAGGGTGCTGCCCTCGCGCGGGGTCGTCATGACTGACTTGCGGATCGCATCGAACTGCGTTTTGAGCTGCGGATCGCCGTACACCACGCGGGCACGCACCAGCGCCTGATGTTCCCACGTCCAGGCTTCGTTCTTCTGATAATCGGCAAAAGCGTCCGTCGAGGTGACCAGCATGCCTGCCGCGCCGGACGGGCGCAGGCGCGCGTCCACCTCGTACAGAATGCCCGACGAAGTGCGGGTGCTGAACAGGTGCATGATGCGCTGGGCCAGGCGCAGGTAGAACTGCCGCCCGTCAATCTCACGTTCGCCGTCGGTCATCACGTCAACCGGGCAGTCGTGCAGGAAAATCAGATCCAGATCGGAGCTGTAGCCCAGCTCCCAGCCGCCCAGCTTGCCGTAACCGACCACGGCAAACCCTCGCCCCTCGCGGTCAGCAAGATGCTTCGGCTGGCCATAGCGGGCCACCACCTGCACCCACGCCTGGTGGACTACCGCGTCGATGATCGCCTCCGCCAGCCAGGTTAAGTGATCGCTCACTTTCATTACCGGCAGCGTACCGGCGATATCCGCTGCCGCCACGCGCAGCATCTGCGCCTGCTTAAACTGACGCAGCGCCTCGAGCTGCTGCTCTTCGTCCTCTTCCGGCACGCGCAGCAGATACTGGCGCAGCTCGTCGCGGTAGGCATCCGTCGCCGTCGGCTGATAGAGCGTGTTCGGGTCAAGCAGTTCGTCCAGCAGCAGCGGGTATCGCGCCAGCTTGTTGGCTACCATCGGCGACGCGGCACAGAGGGAAATCAGGTGCTTCAGCGCGCCGGGAAACTCGCTCAGCAGTTCCAGGTAGGTGGTACGCGTGATAATCCCGCTCAGCAGCGGCATCATGCGCGACAGCGGCACTGGCGCATCCTCGCGGGAGCAGACCTCGCTCAGCAGGTGCGGCATCAGATGATCCAGCACCTGACGACCGCGCGGGCCAATGGCGCGCTTGTTCAGTTCGAGACGAAAATCGGCAATCAAGGCCACCACGCGATGGCGGGCGTCGTCGCTTAAGTGCGCCAGCACCGGCGTGGTGTCATCTTCCTGGAGCGCGTCCTGCCACAGTTCGCGCCAGTGCTCGGAGAGCGCATCGTCCGGCGATTCACTTTCGTCGTCACCAATAAGATCGTTAAAGATGCGGCGCACGTCTGCCATATGGGCATCCAGCCGTTCGGTCAACGTTGACCAGTCATCCGCCCGCATGCCCCAGGCCAGACGCGCCCGGTTAAGGTCATCGCCCGGCAGGGTCTGGGTCTGTTCGTCGTTGATGCTTTGCAACAGGTTTTCCAGACGACGCAGGAACAGATAGGCGTCGCGTAGGGTTTGCGCGTCGCCGTCCGGCAGCAAATGCAGTTGCTCAATGGCGCTCAGCGTCGGCAGCAGCGAGCGGGACTGCAGCGACGGCTCGCGCCCGCCGCGGATCAGCTGGAAGACCTGAACGATAAATTCGATTTCGCGGATGCCGCCCGCGCCAAGCTTGATGTTGTCCTTCAGGCCGCGACGGCGCACCTCGCGGGCGATCATCCCTTTCATATTGCGCAGGGACTGGATCACGCTAAAGTCGATGTAACGGCGGAACACGAACGGGCGCAGCATGGCGCGCAGCTCATTGGCGTAAGCGTCGTCGCTGTCGCCCATGATCCGCGCTTTGACCATCGCGTAACGCTCCCAGTCGCGCCCCTGCTCCTGGTAATAATCTTCCAGCGCGGCGAAGCTCAGCACCAGCGGGCCGCTGTCGCCAAACGGGCGCAGGCGCATGTCCACGCGGTAAACAAAGCCGTCCTGCGTAGGCTGATCCAGCGCCTTAATCAGACGCTGCCCGAGTCGGGTAAAGAACTGGGCGTTATCCAGCTCGCGACGACCGCCTCGCGTGGCGCCATTCTCCGGCCAGGCAAAGATCAGGTCGATATCCGAGGAGAAGTTCAGCTCGCAGCCGCCTAGCTTGCCCATCCCCAGAATCAACAGCGGCTGCGGAACCCCTTCTTCGCTGCACGGCGTGCCCCACTCTTTACAGCAGGCGGCGTAGAGCCAGTCCCGCGCGGCGACAATCAGCGTCTGCGCCAGTTCGCTCAGCTGCTGCAAGGTGCTCTCTTCACTCACCAGCTCCAGCGCCTGCGCCCAGGCAATGCGCACCATCACCCGGCGACGGAACTGACGCAGAACGCGCATCAGCGTGGCTTCATCCGCCACCTCTGCCAGCGCGGTTTGCAGCCAGCCAGCATAGTGCCGCCACTCATCAGCCTGCGGCGGCGCGCTTTCCAGCTCTGCCAGCCAGTCAGGATTGGCGCTGACGCTCTCCTGCACAAAATCACTGAACGTGAGCACGCTTTTCGCCTGCTCGCTTAACGATGACGCGGGTAACGACTCGGGCAGACGTTCGCAAACGGTCTGCCAGTGCTGCTGTAACTGCGAAGAAAGCGGCATATCAGGGGTTCCTTGCCAGAATTAACGTTTTCCGCTGTGCAGCCAGTACGGATCCTGCGAAATGGCCTCGTTGCGGAAATGCTCGATTTCGATCTGCTGACGGGTCTCTATGGCATGCTTCAGCCCCTGCCAGTTCTCCAGCCAGGCCTGCGCCTTCACGCCCTCATACGCACCTGACAGCAGCAACATGCTGTCGATGTTACGCGCCAGCCGGGGAAGCTGATCGCCATACTGGTCGCCCAGCGGATGCGCAAAGGTGGTTCTCAGCTCGGCGGCGTGACGGGAGAGGTGGATATCCGCAAAACGTTTGAAGTTTTCCGCGATTTTGGTCTGCCCTTTCGCATCGAGGAACGTGCGCCAGCCGCGCGTCACCAGAAACTCGGTCAGCGCCAGTTTCGCGCCGGCGTTTTGCGGGCTGTAGATCGCCGTTTGTGCCGACACGTCGGAAAGCATCAGCGTTTCGGTTTGAGTGAGCAAATCACGTAAGTGAGTGCTGGCTTTACGCGGTACGATACCGCCAAATAGCGTCAGGGTATGACGCACCAGTCCAATAGCGGCCAGCACCTGTTTTTTGGCATTTTTGACGTTACGCGCCCACAGTTCTTCATGGTACTGCCATTGGGAGAGCGCCAGCTCCAGCGCCGCTTCCATGCCCTGCTCAATGCTGGCTTTCGGGACGACGCGCAAAATCGGAGTCTCTCTCAGCACGCGTGGCGCATTTCCGGCAGCCAGGTGGTAGCCGCGCGCCGCTTTGCTCAAGCTGCCCTGACGTAAACCCGGCTGGCTTACCAGCTTGCGCGCCAGCTTCAGCACGTCGCTCGCATCCCCTTCCAGAAGTTCCAGCTCCAGCTCGCAGATCGGTTCCTGGAACTCACCCGCCTTCACCTCGCCTAAATCCAGCGCGATTTCAATGCGGCTCTTGCCTTCCGTCACCAGCCATTTCTCGCGAGCGAAATCGGTGCTGAACAGCGGCTGCACCTGCCCAGCCAGCGTGGCGGGCAGTTCGCCTTCCGGCCAGACTTCCGCCGGGAAACGTTCCAGCTCAAGTTCTGGCTTACTGATGTCGATATTGTATTCCGGGCGCTGATGCAAACCGCCGACCACGCGGCCGGCGATTTTCATCGTCATCTCGTAGCGTCCGTTCGCGCCGCGGATGCGCAGCCCCATATCGTGGTTGCGCAGCCAGTTGTCCGGCGTTTCGTAGTAGATGTTGAGCAACGGTACGGGTTCATGGTGCTCGCCGGAGAGCGTATTCAGATGCTGACGGAGCGCGTCAACGCTGTCTTTTTCGACGATAAATTTTAATTCGATTTCCTGAGCCATAGCCTTGTACTTTTGCGGGCGTCACAGACGCGTCAATGAGGGCGAACTTCCTCGCCATTTATTTGTCAGTACATAGTATTTTGCGCCAAATTGCCATGCAATGAGCAATTTGTCGGGCGTAAATGTGTAGAGTCGTGACACAGATGATTCTGATTGCTGATGAATGCTTTGCGTAGAGACACTGTTGCCACTACTATCGTTCCACTTTTTATGAAAATAACGACTAATGATGCTTAAATTACGCCTGATTGGACTTACTTTACTCGCTTTTAGCGCCGCAACCGCAGTGCACGCTGAAGAGAAGCGTTACGTTTCTGACGAACTTAACACCTGGGTGCGCAGTGGCCCCGGAGACAATTATCGCCTCGTGGGCACGGTGAATGCCGGCGAGGAAGTCACCCTGTTGCAGACCAACGCGGAGACCAATTACGGTCAGGTTCGCGACAGTTCCGGCCGTACCTCCTGGATCCCAATGAAAGAGCTGAGCACCGTGCCAAGCCTGCGCACCCGCGTGCCGGATCTGGAAAACCAGGTGAAGACCCTGACCGACAAGCTGAACAACATCGACGGGACCTGGAACCAGCGCACCGCTGAAATGCAGCAGAAAGTGGCGCAGAGCGACGGCGTGATCAACGGTCTGAAAGAAGAGAATCAAAAGCTCAAAAACGAGCTGATCGTCGCGCAGAAAAAAGTGAACGCCGCGAACCTGCAGCTTGATGACAAACAGCGCACCATTATTATGCAGTGGTTTATGTATGGCGGCGGCGTGCTGGGCGTTGGTCTGGTGCTGGGCCTGGTTCTGCCACATCTGATCCCAAGCCGTAAGCGTAAAGATCGCTGGATGAACTAATTCGTCTTCTCTGCCAGACTTACGTATCATTCTGGAAAAGAGAAAACGGGAGAGTTGGGCGTGAAGAGTTATCTGGTCGGTGGTGCGGTACGTGATGCGTTGTTAGGTCTGCCGGTCAAAGATAAAGACTGGGTGGTGGTGGGCGCCACCCCGGAAGAGATGCTCGACGCGGGCTACCAGCAGGTAGGCCGCGATTTTCCCGTGTTCCTGCATCCGAAAAGCCGGGAAGAGTACGCCCTGGCGCGTACCGAACGGAAATCCGGTTCCGGTTATACCGGCTTCACCTGTTACGCCGCGCCGGATGTGACGCTGGAGCAGGATCTGCTGCGCCGCGATCTCACCATTAACGCCCTGGCCCAGGACGAAAACGGCCATATCATCGACGCCTACGGCGGGCAGGACGACCTGCGCGATCGTCTTTTGCGTCACGTCTCCCCGGCATTTTCTGAAGATCCGCTCCGCGTGCTGCGCGTGGCGCGTTTTGCCGCGCGTTACGCGCATCTGAGCTTCCGTATTGCGGATGAGACGATGGCGTTGATGACAGCCATGACCGAGGCGGGCGAGCTGGAACACCTGACGCCGGAGCGCGTCTGGAAAGAGACGGAAAATGCCCTCACCACCCGCAACCCGCAGGTCTTTTTCCAGGTTCTGCGCGACTGCGGCGCGCTGAAGGTGCTGTTCCCGGAAATCGACGCGCTGTTTGGCGTGCCCGCACCGGCGAAATGGCATCCCGAAATTGATACCGGCGTGCACACGCTGATGACGCTGAGCATGGCCGCCATGCTCAGCCCTGAGGTGGACGTACGTTTTTCCACCCTGTGCCACGATCTCGGCAAAGGCTTAACGCCGAAAGAGTTCTGGCCGCGCCATCACGGGCACGGTCCGGCGGGGGTAAAGCTGGTTGACGGGCTCTGCCAGCGTCTGCGCGTGCCGAATGACATCCGCGATCTGGCAAAGCTGGTCGCCGAGTTCCACGACCTGATCCATACCTTCCCGATCCTGAAGCCCGCCACCATCGTGAAGCTGTTCGATAATATCGACGCCTGGCGCAAGCCGCAGCGCGTGGAGCAGATCGCACTCACCAGCGAAGCGGACGTGCGCGGCCGCACCGGGTTTGAAGCGTCCGATTATCCCCAGGGGCGTTTGCTGCGCGAAGCGTGGGAAGTCGCAAAAGCGGTGCCAACGAAAGACGTGGTTGAGGCAGGATTTAAAGGCCCGGAGATTCGCGAGGAGCTAACCAAACGGCGGATTGACGCGGTTAACGCGTGGAAGGAAAAGCGTTGCCCTCAGCCGAAAGAGTGAGGGCAATCGGTTATCAGAAGAAGACCACGTACACCGCAGCCGCGACGATAAAGCGGTAGATCGCGAACGGAATAAACGAGATACGCTTAATCAGCTGCAGGAAGGTTTTGATGGCAATCAGCGCCACGATAAAGGCGGTGATAAAGCCCACGGCAAACATCGGAATATCGCCTGTGGTCAGGAAGCCAATGCTTTTGTAAAGGTCCAGCGCGGTGGCGCCCATCATCATCGGCACCGCCAGCAGGAACGAGAACTCGGACGCCGCATAGCGGCTCACGCCCATCAGCATCCCGCCTGAAATGGTCGCACCTGAACGGGAGAAGCCCGGCCACAGCGCCAGACACTGGAAGCAGCCAATGATAAACGCCTGACGATAGGTCATATCGTCCAGGCCTTCCGCACGCGGGACTTTTGGCTTCAGCACTTCCGCGGCAATCAGCAGGAAACCGCCCACCACCAGCGCGTACATGACGTTAATCGGGTTAAACAGCGATTTAATGGTGTCGTGGAATACCAGCCCCAATACCACCGCCGGGATCATCCCGAGCAGGATGTGAATCAGCGTCAGGCGGCCTTTGCCCTCTCCTTCACGCTGCGGCAGACGGCCAAAGTGGATGCCGATCAGGCCAAACAGGCGACGCCAGAACATCACCACCACCGCCAGAATCGAGCCCAGCTGAATTACCACCTCAAACGTCTTTGCGGTATCGCCTTCGAAGCCCAGCAGATGGCCAACGATAATCATATGGCCCGTACTGGAAACCGGCAAAAACTCCGTCAATCCTTCGACCACACCCAGAATTGCCGCCACCAGCAGCGAGTGCATATCGCTCATCTATAAACCCCTAAAAAAGATATAAAAAAACGGTCGCCCCTAACGGCTACCGTGAAAGATACAGCCTTAAGACCGATATAACCTAAAATGGTTTAGCAATTATGACGTTAAATCTTTCCTTTCAGATTTGTGCCACGCTCGATAATCACGCCTACGTTGGCCGCGCGCGCCACTGCCCCCGGCTTGCTCAGCTTAATGCGTACCCACGGTGAGTTGAATTTGGTCAGCAGCAGATCCGCCACCTCTTCCGCCACCCGTTCCACCAACGCAAAACGCTGTCCTTCCACGTGGCCGATCACCGCTTCGCTGATGTCGGCATAGCTCAGACAGTCATTCACGTTATCGCTTTTTGCCGATTTGCGGTTATCCCATCCCATTTCGATATCGAACACCAGTTTCTGCTCGATGGTCTGTTCCCAGTCGTAAACACCAATTGTGGTGATTACCGAAAGTTGCTCTATAAATACAATATCCATCACGACCTGCCTGCTTTTTGGCTAAACCGGATACCACTTCCGGCGAATTATGCGTATTATCCACAGATGCTGAGAATACAGATACATTTTCAAAACGGAACAGCGTTATGAGTGCAATCGCGCCTGGAATGATCCTCCTCGCCTATCTTTGCGGCTCAATCTCCAGCGCCATTCTGGTCTGCCGCATTGCCGGGTTACCTGACCCGCGTGAAAGTGGTTCCGGGAATCCGGGAGCGACCAACGTGCTTCGAATTGGCGGCAAGGGAGCAGCCGTAGCGGTTTTGATTTTTGATGTTCTGAAGGGGATGCTACCCGTCTGGGGCGCGTATGCGCTGGGCGTCACGCCATTCTGGCTGGGGCTCATCGCCATCGCCGCCTGCGTCGGCCATATCTGGCCCGTATTCTTCGGCTTTAAAGGGGGCAAAGGGGTGGCGACCGCCTTTGGTGCCATCGCGCCCATCGGATGGGACTTAACCGGCGTCATGGCCGGGACCTGGCTGCTGACCATTCTGCTGAGCGGCTATTCGTCGCTGGGTGCCATCGTCAGCGCGCTGATTGCCCCGTTTTACGTCTGGTGGTTTAAACCCCAATTCACCTTCCCGGTATCGATGCTCTCCTGCCTGATCCTGCTGCGTCATCACGACAATATCCAGCGCTTGTGGCGACGCCAGGAAACGAAGATCTGGACGAAGCTCAAGCGAAAGAAAAAAGATCCCGAGTAGGCGGTTAGTTATGCCTTATAACCAAATGTGATTTTTGTCACCTTCTGCCTGTGGTAACTGTTAGAGACACAACACAACCACACAAAAAGAAAATGGCAGAAATCACAGACACCACTCCCCTTTCAACGGCAGGAATTCCCCCTGATG
This sequence comes from Enterobacter cloacae complex sp. P1B, assembly GCF_014982345.1. Classification (NCBI taxonomy): domain Bacteria; kingdom Pseudomonadati; phylum Pseudomonadota; class Gammaproteobacteria; order Enterobacterales; family Enterobacteriaceae; genus Enterobacter; species Enterobacter cloacae complex sp. P1B. Next base: position 346,730 of record NZ_JADCLF010000006.1, read on the forward strand.
GCGACATTCAGTGGGTGCGCAGTGCATCGGACGTTTCACGTCTCGTTAATGACGGCTCACAGGGCCGGGCTAACGCCCGGATCGTGGTGGGTATCGCTCTGGGCGGGATTTTCCTCGATGCCTACGATCTGGGCGCGCTGGCGTTCGGCATTAAAGACATCACACGCGAATTTAACCTGACGCCCGCCGGTACCGGCATGGTGGCCTCGGCGATTACCTTTGGTGCGATTGTCGGGGCGCTGCTTGGCGGTTACCTCACGGATAAAATCGGGCGCTACCGCGTCTTTATGGCCGACATGGTATTCTTTGTCGTCGCCGCTATCGCCTGCGCGCTGGCCCCGAATGAATATGTGCTGGCGGGCGCGCGCTTTGTGATGGGCCTTGGCGTGGGGATCGACCTTCCCGTGGCGATGGCGTTCCTGAGCGAGTTTGCCAGGCTGAAAGGGCCGGGCAATAAGGCCTCCAGCGTCGCGATGTGGTGCCCTACCTGGTATGCGGCGATCAGCATCTCTTACCTTCTGGTTCTCTTTTTCTACGCAGTGCTGCCGGAAAGCCACAGCGACTGGCTCTGGCGTTTGATTCTCGGCTTTGGTGCAGTACCCGCACTGGTGATTATCGCCATCCGCAGCCGCTATATGAGCGAATCGCCGGTCTGGGCGGCGAATCAGGGCAACCTGAAAGAGGCGGCGTCCATTTTGCGGCAGTCGTACAATATTAACGCTCACGTCCCGCAGGATGCGCTCACCCAGCCTGCGCCTGTCGTGAATAAAGCCAAATGGTCGAACTATCTGAACCTGTTCCGCGGCATCTATCTGCGGCGTACCACGCTCGCCACGCTGCTGTCCGTCGTCTCCTCGTTCGCCTATAACGCCGTGGCCTTTGGCCTGCCGGTGATTATTTCAAGCTTCTTCGTGCAGTCTATGCTGACCACTATTGTGATCTCGCTGGCGCTGAACCTGCTTTTTGCGTTTATCGGCGGATTACTGGCGGTGCGCTACGTGCCGCGCTTCGGCGCGTGGCGGATGTCGCTGGCGGGTTACGCCTGTCAGCTTGTGGCGCTGCTGGGGCTGGCGCTGATTGGTCGACCGGACGGTGCCTCTGAAGGGGTGCTTGCCGTGGCGATGCTGGCGCTTTTCCTGTTCGGTCAGGGATTTGGCCCGGGCGCGCATACCATGACGTTCGCCTCGCTGAGCTACCCGACCTCGCTGCGCGGCGTGGGCGTGGGTCTCAACCAGACGCTGATGCGCAGCAGCTCCACGCTGTCGCTGTTCCTGTTCCCGCTGCTGGTCGCGTCTCTCGACACCGCCGTGTTCTGGGTGATTGCGCTGGCGCCGTTTATCGGTCTGGCATCATTGCTGGCGATCCGCTGGGAGCCGTCCGGGTATGATGTGGATGCGGAGGACTACCGGTAACGACACATCGCTTCGGTGGGTTGACCCCCACCGAAGTGCGCTTACAAATCTTCCAGCAGCGTTCGGGAGAGTTTTTTTAGCATTTCCAGCTCATCATCATTCATCCGCATGCTGCAACGAATCTGGTCCGGCAGCGCCATCACCTGCTTTTTCAGTTCATTCGCCTTATCGGTCAATACGACATTTTTCATCCTTTCATCCCCCACAACCGCGATACGGTTGAGAAAACCTTTTGCCTCAAGCTTCTGAACCAGCGGGGTCAATGTGCCTGAATCAAAATAGGTTTTATCGCTGAGATCGCGAAGCGGGATGTTGTCTTTCTCATAAAGAGCCATCAAAACAACAAATTGCGGATAGGTCAGATCCATCTCCTGCAGCAGGGGGCGATACTGGCGCACGAACGCATTGGTGACCGAGTACAGCGAGAAGCACAATAAATCATCTAGTGTTTTGTTTTCTTTCATTTTTCTATCAACCCTGAATCTGTTGTCTAAAAAAAATTATAAATAATGTTTGACTAAAAGTATCTTGCGCGCAAGTATTATATTAGCAACTAAGTAGCGCACTATTTAGTTATCCAATCAAATACGTTAAAAGGGGTACCACCATGAAAACATTAACCGCCATCCTGATTTCTTCCGTCTTCGCGTCAGCCGCGGCATCCGCTCAAACCACCAATACTCCAGCCCCGACCGCAGGCGTACAGGCATTTCTTGATGTCCTGAATGCTGGCAAAGGGAAACCGATGGAACAGATGACCCCGCAGGAGGCCCGCCAGGTACTGATCGGCGCACAGCAAGGAGCAAAATTGCCGCCCGCTCAGGTGACTGAAAAAACGATCCAGGTCAATGGCCAGACGATCGCCCTTAAAATTGTGAAGCCTGAACATGCTGCCGGTACGCTCCCGGTATTTATGTTCTTCCACGGTGGCGGTTGGGTGCTGGGTGATTTTCCAACCCACGAACGTTTAATCCGCGATCTGGTTCGTGCATCTGGTGCCGCAGCGGTTTACGTTGATTACACACCGTCACCTGAAGCCCATTTCCCGGTGGCAATCAATCAGGCCTATGAAGCGACAAAATGGGTAGCCGAGCACGGCCAGGAAATTGGCGTGGACGGCAGCCGTCTGGGCCTGGTTGGTAACAGCGTGGGCGGCAACATGGTGGCTTCAGTGGCGTTGCAGGCCAAACAGTTTAATGGGCCAAAAATTCGCTACAACGTGATGCTCTGGCCAGTGACGGACGCCAGCTTTGATACGGCTTCCTATCACCAGTTCGAAAATGGCTACTTCCTGTCAAAAAACATGATGAAATGGTTCTGGGACAACTACACCACCAGCGCTGCCGACCGTAACAATATCCTTGCCTCTCCGCTTCGCGCCAGCACTGCACAGTTGAAAGGCTTCCCGGAGACGCTGATTCAGACAGCTGAGCTGGACGTTCTGCGGGATGAAGGTGAAGCATTCGGGCGTAAACTGGATGCGGCTGGCGTCCCGGTGACCGTCACGCGCTATAATGGTATGATCCACGATTACGGCCTGCTTAACCCGCTGAGCCAGGAGCCAACGGTTAAAGTCGCCCTTGAGCAGGCAGGTGCAGCATTGCATGACCACCTGAAATAGGATCGTCATGCTTCACACAGAGCACGGCCCCGGGCCGTGCTTTTTAATTTCCTCTATCCATAAGCGACTCATATGACAGCCTTCATTTCCGCCAGGGCATACTGAAACGACCCCGATGATGCGCAGATGGAAGCAGCATGTTAGCAACTCAGGTCACTGATAATACGTATAAAGGCTGGCAGGCGTCGCTTGCCCTGCAGTTTTGTCACACCCCTGAGAAAACCCTCCTGCGTTCCGCTCGACACGTCGGGCCGCTCACCGTACAACGTCCGTTTTATCCCGAAGGAAAAACCTGCCACCTCTATCTGCTGCACCCGCCCGGCGGCGTCGTGGGCGGCGATACGCTGGATATTTCCGTTCGGCTCGATGCCAAAAGCCACGCGCTTATCACCATGCCCGGCGCCAGCAAGTTCTACCGCAGCAGCGGCCCGCAGGCGCGTCTGAGCCAGCACTTTTATCTTGATGAAAACGCCACGCTGGAGTGGCTGCCGCAGGACACCATTATCTTTCCCGGCGCGAACGCCGCGCTGCGTTCCGTCTTCCACCTTAAGGCCTCCAGCACGCTGCTGGCGTGGGAGCTGTACTGCCTGGGCCGCCCGGTAATCGGTGAGACCTTCAGCCACGGCACGCTGGAGAGCCGCCTTGAGGTGTGGGTGGATGACGAACCGCGCCTGATAGAGCGCCAGCACCTCTGCGATGGCGATCTCACGCCCGTTGCCGGACACCCGTGGATCGGCACCCTGCTGTTCTATCCGGCCCGGGAAGAACATCTCGACACGGTGCGCGCGCTGCTCGCTCCTCTGGGCCATTTTGCGGGGGCAACGCTCACCGACGATCTGCTGTCGGTGCGTTTTCTCTCCCACGACAACCTGATTTGCCAGCGGGCGATGCGCGACATCTGGCAGTCGCTTCGCCCGCTTCTTACTACCAAAACCGCCTGTTCGCCGCGCATCTGGCAGACATAAGAGAAACGTTATGGAACTGACCCCCAGAGAAAAAGACAAGCTGTTGCTGTTTACCGCCGCGCTGGTTGCCGAACGCCGCCTTGCGCGCGGGGTAAAGCTCAATTACCCGGAATCGGTCGCGCTGATCAGCGCCTTCATCATGGAAGGCGCGCGCGACGGCGAAACCGTCGCCGCGCTGATGGAGGCGGGCCGCCACGTCCTGACGCGCGATCAGGTGATGGAGGGCGTGCCGGAGATGATCCCGGATATTCAGGTGGAAGCCACCTTCCCGGACGGCTCCAAGCTCGTCACCGTCCACAACCCGATCGTGTAAGGAGCACGTGATGATCCCAGGTGAATACCAGATCCAGCCCGGCACTATTGCGATCAACGTCGGGCGAGACACTCAAAGCGTGATTGTGGAAAACCACGGCGACAGGCCGATCCAGGTCGGATCGCACTACCACTTTTACGAGGTCAACCCGGCGCTGAAGTTTGATCGCGAAGCCACCAGGGGCTACCGGCTGAACATTCCGGCGGGTACCGCCGTGCGCTTCGAGCCAGGCCAGAAGCGAGAGGTGACGCTGGTGCAGGTGACGGGCGCGCAGCGCATTTTTGGCTTTCGCGGCGAGGTAATGGGCGAGGTGAAACATGGCTGAAATTTCACGTCAGGCGTATGCCGACATGTTCGGCCCCACTACCGGGGATAAGGTGCGGCTGGCGGACAGCGAGCTGTGGATCGAAGTGGAAGACGATCTCACGGTCTACGGCGAAGAGGTCAAGTTCGGCGGCGGGAAGGTGATCCGCGACGGCATGGGCCAGGGGCAGATGACCGCTGACAGCTGCGTGGATCTGGTTCTCACCAACGCGCTGATCGTCGACCACTGGGGGATCGTGAAAGCCGATATCGGCGTTAAGAACGGTCGGATCTTTGCCGTCGGTAAAGCCGGCAACCCGGACATTCAGCCCGGCGTGACGATCCCGATCGGTGCCGCAACCGAAGTCATCGCCGCCGAAGGGAAGATCGTCACCGCAGGCGGGATCGACACCCACATCCACTGGATCTGCCCGCAGCAGGCGGAAGAGGCGCTGGTCTCCGGCGTCACCACCATGATTGGCGGCGGCACCGGACCGGCGGCGGGCACCAACGCCACCACCTGCACGCCGGGGCCGTGGTATATCGCCCGCATGCTGCAGGCCGCCGATACGCTGCCGGTGAATATTGGCCTGCTCGGCAAAGGTAACGGCTCCAACCCGGATGCCCTGCGCGAGCAGATCGCCGCCGGCGCCATCGGGCTGAAGATCCACGAAGACTGGGGCGCGACGCCCGCGGCGATCAACTGCTCGCTGGAGGTGGCCGAAGAGATGGATATTCAGGTGGCGCTGCACAGCGACACGCTGAACGAGTCCGGGTTTGTCGAAGACACGCTGGCGGCCATCGGCGGGCGCACCATCCACACCTTCCACACCGAAGGCGCGGGCGGCGGCCACGCGCCGGATATCATCACCGCCTGCGCGCACCCGAATATTCTGCCCTCTTCCACCAACCCGACCTTGCCCTACACGGTGAACACCATCGACGAGCACCTCGACATGCTGATGGTTTGCCATCACCTCGACCCGGATATCGCCGAGGACGTGGCGTTTGCCGAATCCCGCATTCGCCGGGAGACCATCGCTGCGGAAGACATGCTGCACGATATCGGCGCGTTCTCGCTCACCTCGTCAGATTCGCAGGCCATGGGCCGCGTCGGGGAAGTGATTATCCGCACCTGGCAGGTGGCGCACCGCATGAAGGTCCAGCGCGGCGCGCTGCCGGAAGAGACGGGCGATAACGACAACTTCCGCGTGAAGCGCTATGTCGCCAAATACACCATCAACCCGGCGCTGACCCACGGCATCGCCCATGAAGTGGGCTCGATTGAGGCGGGCAAGCTGGCGGATCTGGTGGTCTGGTCCCCCGCCTTCTTTGGCGTAAAACCGGCCACCATCGTCAAAGGCGGGATGATCGCCTGCGCGCCGATGGGCGACATCAACGCCTCGATCCCCACGCCGCAGCCGGTGCATTACCGCCCGATGTTTGGCGCGCTGGGCGCAGCACGTCACGCCACGCGGCTGACGTTTGTTTCTCAGGCGGCCCACGCGAACGGCATCCCACAGCAGCTCAGCCTGCAGAGCGCCACGGCGGTGGTAAAAGGCTGCCGGACGGTGAAAAAGGCCGACATGATCCATAACGCCCTGCAGCCGAATATCACCGTTGACTCGCAAACCTACGAGGTGCGCATCGACGGTGAACTGATTACCAGCGAACCGGCTGACGTTCTGCCGATGGCGCAACGCTATTTCCTGTTTTGAGGAGTGAAGATGCTCTATTTGACCCAACGCCTGGACCACGCGCACCCGATCACCGCCAGCGTCACGCTGCCGATTGACGTGCGGGTGAAAAGCCGCGCTCGCGTGGCGCTTAACGACGGGCGCGAAGCCGGACTGATGCTGCCGCGCGGCCTGCTGCTGCGCGGGGGCGACCTGCTCAGTAACGAAGACGGCAGCGAGGTGATTGAGGTGATCGCCGCCCCGGAGTCGGTTTCCGTGGTGCGCTGCGCCGATCCGTTCCTGCTCGCCCGCGCCTGCTACCACCTGGGCAACCGCCACGTGCCGCTGCAGGTCATGCCCGGCGAGCTGCGCTATCACCACGATCACGTTCTCGACGACATGCTGCGCCAGTTCGGGCTGGAGGTAACCTTCGCCAGCCTGCCGTTTGAACCGGAAGCGGGCGCTTACACTAGCGATGCCCACAGTCACTCTCACGCTCATTCACATTAAGGATCAATCATGCGTAAGTATTTACCGCTGTTACTGCTGGCTTTTTCCGTTCCCGCGCTCGCGCATCCCGGCCACGGCGCCGACAGCTTTCAGGCTGGTTTTTTCCATCCGCTGACCGGGCTGGATCACCTGCTGATGCTGACCGGGGCTGGCGTGCTGTCTGCCCTGAGCGGCCGCAAGCTCCTGCTGCCGTTTGCCACCCTCGGCATGATGCTTGTCGGCGCCGTCGCGGGCAGCCTGCTCGGCGGCTTTAGCGGCATGGAGATGCTGATTATCGCCTCGCTGGCGGTCTGCGGCGTGATGATGTTTAAAACTGAAAACCGCCTGCTGCTGGCGGTGCCTGCCCTGGCGATGTTCCACGGCTGGGCGCACGGCGTGGAGATGTCCGGCCACAGCTTCTGGCTGTTCACCAGCGGTTTTATGCTGGCCAGCGCGACGGTGCTGTGCGCCAGTTTCGCCGCAGGCTTGCTGCTGCGCCGCCACGACGGGCTGCGTAAAACCTTCGGCGGCGGGCTGATCGTCTCCGCCCTGCTGGCGCTGATGAGCTGATGGAGCACGCCCGCCAGTGGCTGCGCCTGATGCAGCTCTCGAGCAGCAGCCTGCCGGTCGGGTCGTTTACCTGGTCGCAGGGGCTGGAGTGGGCCGTAGAGGCGGGCTGGGTTACGAGCACCGACGCCTTCAGACGCTGGCAGATCCAGCAGATGGAGCAGAGCTTTTTCTGCGTCGATCTGCCGATGTTTATCCGGCTGTTCCGGGCCTGCGAACAGCAGGACATCGCGGCAGCAAAACGCTGGACGACATATCTGCTCGCCTGCCGGGAAACGCGCGAGCTGCGCGAAGAGGAGCGCAACCGTGGTGCGGCCTTTACGCGCCTGATTAAAAGCTGGGAGCCGAGCTGCCCGCCAGAGTGGCAGCCGCTGTTTGCGCAGAGCCAGCTCTGCGGCATGGCGTGGCTCGGCGTGCGCTGGGGCATTGGCGCGCGCGAGCTGGCGCTGAGCCTCGGCTACAGCTGGATAGAGAGCGCGGTGATGGCGGGCGTCAAGCTCGTCCCCTTCGGACAGCAGGCGGCGCAGCAGCTGATTATCGAGCTGAGCGACCATTTTGCCGCCGGGTTTGAACAGGCATTTTTACGTGGCGACGACGCGCTGGGGGCAGCTACGCCACTGTCGGCCATCGCCTCCGCGCGCCACGAAACACAATATTCACGACTATTCCGTTCCTGAGGAGTCAACATGGCTGATTACAAACATCCCCTGCGCGTGGGCGTGGGCGGTCCGGTAGGATCGGGCAAAACCGCGCTGCTGGAAGCGCTCTGCAAGGCGATGCGCGACACGTATCACCTGGCGGTGGTGACCAACGATATCTACACCAAAGAGGATCAGCGCATCCTCACCGAAGCGGGCGCGCTGGCGCCGGAGCGCATCGTGGGCGTGGAGACCGGCGGCTGCCCGCATACCGCCATCCGAGAAGACGCCTCGATGAACCTGGCGGCGGTGGAAGCGCTCAGCGAGAAGTTCGGCAACCTGGATCTGATCTTCGTTGAAAGCGGCGGCGACAACCTGAGCGCGACCTTCAGCCCGGAGCTGGCGGATCTGACCATTTACGTGATTGACGTGGCCGAAGGGGAAAAAATTCCGCGCAAGGGCGGGCCGGGGATCACCAAATCCGATTTTCTGGTGATCAACAAAACCGACCTCGCGCCGTACGTGGGGGCCTCGCTGGAGGTTATGGAGCGCGATACCAACCGCATGCGCGGCGAGCGTCCATGGACCTTTACCAACCTGAAGGCGGGTGACGGTCTGGGGACGATTATTGCGTTTCTGGAAGAGAAAGGGATGCTGCGGGTGTAGTCAAAGGATCCCCTCTCCCTGTGGGAGAGGGTGAGGGATTACGCCTCAGGCAGTTCCGCCAGCGGCCAGCGCGGACGCACGGACACGCTCAGGTCAGCCGTGGCGCCAGCGTTCAGGCGCACCATGCCGGCGTAGGCGATCATCGCCCCGTTATCGGTACAGAATTCCGGACGCGCGTAGAACACTTCCCCGCGACGCTTTTGCATCATCTCCGCAAGCTTCGCGCGCAGCGTGCGGTTGGCGCTGACGCCGCCCGCCATCACCAGGCGCTTAAACCCGGTCTGATCCAGCGCGCGCTTGCACTTGATCATCAGCGTATCCACTACCGCATCTTCGAACGCGCGGGCGATATCGGCGCGGGTCTGCTCGTCGTTGTCGTTATTGCGGATAGTATTCGCCGCGAAGGTTTTCAGCCCGGAGAAGCTGAAATCCAGCCCCGGACGGTCGGTCATCGGGCGCGGGAAAACAAAGCGCCCTTCCGTTCCCTGCGACGCCATTTTAGAGAGCATCGGGCCGCCTGGGTAATCCAGACCCAGCAGCTTGGCGGTTTTATCGAACGCTTCGCCGGCGGCGTCGTCGATCGACTCGCCCAGCAGCTCGTACTTGCCAATACCCGTTACGCTAATCAGCTGGGTATGCCCACCGGAGACCAGCAGCGCCACAAATGGGAACTCAGGCGGATTGTCTTCCAGCATCGGCGCCAGAAGATGCCCTTCCATGTGGTGAACCGGAATGGCGGGAACGTCCCACGCGAAGGCCAGCGAACGCCCTACCGTTGCGCCGACCAGCAGCGCACCGACCAGACCCGGCCCTGCGGTATAGGCTACGGCGTCAATATCGGTTGAGCTTAGTCCGGCCTCTTTCAGTGCCGCCTGAATCAGAGGAACCGTTTTACGCACGTGGTCACGAGAGGCCAGTTCAGGTACGACGCCGCCGTAGTCAGCGTGCAATTTCACCTGACTATACAGCTGGTTGGCCAGAAGCCCTTTTTCGTCGTCGTAAATGGCGATGCCGGTTTCATCGCAGGATGTTTCAATACCCAGTACACGCATGACTTGTTTTACCTCGTTTCAATACCGCGCAGTGTAGAGCCTGGGCGGGTTGATGTAAAACTTTGTTCGCCCCAGGAAGAAGGCTCGTGTATACTCCTCACCCTTATTAAAGTCCCTTTCAAAATCGCATCGGTGCTTTACAAAGCAGCAGCATTTGCAGTAAAATTCCGCACCATTTTGAAATAAGCTGGCGTTGATGCCAGCGGCAAACCGAATTTATTAAAGGTGAGAGTTACATGCCGGTAATTAAAGTACGTGAAAACGAGCCGTTCGACGTAGCACTGCGTCGCTTCAAACGTTCATGCGAGAAAGCAGGTGTTCTGGCTGAAGTTCGTCGTCGTGAGTTTTATGAAAAACCAACGACCGAACGTAAGCGCGCTAAAGCTTCCGCTGTGAAACGTCACGCGAAGAAACTGGCTCGCGAAAACGCACGCCGTACTCGTCTGTACTAATCTGTTGAGGGCCAACGCCCTCAATTGACAGACAGAGTAGTAGTCGTAAGGCCGTGCTTCCGGAAGGAATGCGCGGCTTGTTTTCGTTTATAAGTCGCTTAAATTTTTGGGGCATATGGCCGGAAGAATCCCACGCGTTTTCATCAATGACCTGCTCGCCAGAACCGACATCGTCGATCTCATCGACGCGCGGGTAAAGCTGAAAAAGCAGGGCAAGAACTACCATGCGTGCTGTCCGTTCCATAACGAAAAAACCCCCTCCTTCACCGTAAACGGTGAAAAGCAGTTTTACCATTGCTTCGGCTGTGGCGCACACGGTAATGCCGTCGATTTTTTAATGAACTACGACAAGCTCGAGTTCGTTGAAACCGTCGAAGAACTGGCGGCGATGCATAATCTTGAAGTGCCGTATGAAGCAGGCAGTGGGCCAAGTCAGATCGAGCGCCATCAGCGGCAAACGCTGTATCAACTGATGGATGGCCTGAATTCGTTTTACCAACAGTCTCTTAAGCACTCTGCGGCTGAGCCTGCGCGTCAGTATCTGAACAAGCGCGGACTGAGCGACGATGTGATTGCGCGTTTCGCTATTGGTTACGCCCCGCCCGGCTGGGACAACGTGTTAAAGCGTTTTGGCGGCAATAGCGAAGATCGTAAATCCCTCATCGACGCAGGCATGCTGGTCACTAACGACCAGGGACGAAGCTACGACCGCTTCCGTGAACGGGTGATGTTCCCGATCCGCGACAAGCGTGGCCGGGTAATTGGTTTTGGTGGTCGCGTGCTGGGTGATGCCCTGCCGAAATACCTCAACTCTCCGGAAACCGATATTTTCCATAAGGGCCGCCAGTTGTACGGTCTTTATGAGGCGCAGCAGGACAATGCGGAACCTCCGCGTCTGCTGGTCGTCGAAGGCTATATGGACGTCGTTGCGCTGGCGCAGTACGACATTAACTACGCGGTTGCGTCGTTAGGTACGTCCACCACTGCCGATCATATTCAACTGCTGTTCAGGGTGACCAACAACGTCATCTGCTGTTACGACGGTGACCGAGCCGGACGCGACGCCGCCTGGCGAGCGCTGGAAACCGCGCTGCCGTATATGACCGACGGACGTCAGCTACGCTTTATGTTCCTGCCCGACGGTGAAGACCCGGATACGCTGGTGCGTAAAGAGGGCAAAGCGGCATTCGAAGCGCGGATGGAGCAGGCACAGCCGCTCTCGACGTTTCTGTTTAACAGCCTGATGCCGCAGGTGGATTTGAGTACCCCTGACGGGCGCGCGCAGCTCAGTACCCTGGCGCTGCCGTTAATCAGCCAGGTGCCCGGCGAAACGCTGCGCATCTACCTGCGTCAGGAGTTAGGCAACAAGCTCGGCATTCTGGATGACAGCCAGCTTGAACGTTTAATGCCTAAACAGGCTGAAAACGGCACGGTTCGCCCCGCGCCTCAGCTAAAACGCACAACCATGCGTATACTGATAGGGTTACTGGTGCAAAACCCCGAGCTTGCTCCGCAAGTGCCGTCGCTGGCGGGTTTGAACCACGAAAAGTTGCCCGGACTTGGCTTATTTTCAGAACTGGTCAACACTTGTTTGTCTCAGCCAGGTCTGACCACCGGACAACTTTTAGAGCATTATCGCGGCACAAAAGAGGCCGCTACCCTTGAAAAACTGTCGATGTGGGACGATATAGCAGATAAGGAAATTGCAGAAAAAACGTTCACCGACTCGCTCAACCATATGTTTGATTCGATGCTTGAGTTGCGCCAGGAAGAGTTGATAGCTCGCGAGCGCACCCATGGCTTAAGCAGCGAAGAACGCCGGGAGCTCTGGATGATTAACCAGGAACTGGCGAAGAAATAAAAAATTTAACGGCTTAAGTGCCGAATATCGATCGGGAAGCCCCCGGCAGCCGCACTGAGAGGCAGCGGCAAAAATATAAGTACGCCCTCGCTTTAAAGGTTGGCAGCACCATCGCCGACACCAATCAAACGAATTAAGTGTGGATACCGTCTTATGGAGCAAAACCCGCAGTCACAGCTGAAACTTCTTGTCCAACGCGGTAAGGAGCAAGGCTATCTGACCTATGCCGAGGTCAATGACCATCTGCCGGAAGATATCGTCGATTCAGACCAGATCGAAGACATCATCCAAATGATCAATGACATGGGCATTCAGGTGATGGAAGAAGCACCGGATGCCGATGATCTGTTGCTGGCTGAAACCTCCAACAACACTGACGAAGATGCGGAAGAAGCTGCTGCACAGGTCCTGTCCAGCGTGGAATCTGAAATCGGGCGTACCACTGACCCGGTCCGCATGTACATGCGCGAAATGGGTACCGTTGAACTGTTGACCCGCGAAGGCGAAATTGACATCGCAAAACGCATCGAAGACGGGATCAACCAGGTTCAGTGCTCTGTTGCCGAATACCCGGAAGCGATTACCTATCTGCTGGAGCAGTACGATCGCGTTGAAGCGGAAGAAGCGCGCCTGTCTGACCTGATCACCGGTTTTGTCGACCCGAACGCTGAAGAAGATATGGCGCCTACCGCCACTCACGTCGGTTCTGAGCTGTCTCAGGAAGAGATGGATGACGACGAAGATGAAGATGAGGAAGAAGACGACGACAGCGCGGACGATGACAACAGCATCGACCCGGAACTGGCGCGCGAGAAGTTTGCCGAGCTGCGTACCCAGTACGAAGTAACGCGTGACACCATCAAAGCGAAAGGCCGCAGCCATGCTGCCGCTCAGGAAGAGATCCTGAAGCTGTCTGAAGTATTCAAACAGTTCCGCCTTGTGCCAAAACAGTTCGACTACCTGGTAAACAGCATGCGCGTGATGATGGATCGCGTACGCACCCAGGAACGCATCATCATGAAGCTGTGCGTTGAGCAGTGCAAAATGCCGAAGAAGAACTTCATCACCCTCTTCACCGGCAACGAAACCAGCGAAACCTGGTTCAACGCGGCTATCGCGATGAACAAGCCGTGGTCTGAAAAACTGCACGACGTGAAGGACGATGTCTATCGCGGTCTGCAGAAGCTGCAGCAAATTGAAGAAGAGACCGGCCTGACCATCGAGCAGGTCAAAGACATCAACCGTCGTATGTCCATCGGTGAAGCGAAAGCCCGCCGTGCGAAGAAAGAGATGGTTGAGGCGAACTTGCGTCTGGTTATCTCTATCGCCAAGAAATACACCAACCGCGGTCTGCAGTTCCTGGATCTGATTCAGGAAGGCAACATCGGTCTGATGAAAGCGGTAGATAAGTTTGAATACCGTCGTGGTTACAAGTTCTCTACTTACGCGACATGGTGGATCCGTCAGGCGATCACCCGCTCTATCGCGGACCAGGCTCGCACCATCCGTATTCCGGTTCATATGATTGAGACCATCAACAAGCTCAACCGTATCTCCCGCCAGATGCTGCAGGAGATGGGCCGCGAGCCGACGCCGGAAGAGCTGGCCGAGCGCATGCTGATGCCGGAAGACAAGATCCGTAAAGTGCTGAAGATCGCCAAAGAGCCAATCTCCATGGAAACACCGATCGGTGATGATGAAGATTCGCATCTGGGGGATTTCATCGAGGATACCACCCTCGAGCTGCCGCTGGACTCGGCTACTACCGAGAGCCTGCGTGCCGCCACGCACGACGTTCTGGCTGGCCTGACCGCCCGTGAAGCGAAAGTGCTGCGTATGCGTTTCGGTATCGATATGAACACCGACCACACGCTGGAAGAAGTGGGTAAACAGTTCGACGTGACCCGCGAACGTATCCGTCAGATCGAAGCGAAGGCGCTGCGTAAGCTGCGTCATCCAAGCCGCTCTGAAGTGCTGCGTAGCTTCCTGGACGACTAAACTGTCGTGACCGTGAAAAAGCTCCCTTCGGGGAGCTTTTTTATTGCCTCTTGCTGTGGGAGAGGACCAGGGTGAGGACATCAGGCCGCAGAGGCTCCTAAAGCCCCCGCACCATCAGCGCCTCATCCAGCTCCCGATACGCCTCTACCAGCTTATCCAGCGTTGCCCTGTTGAGCCCGCTCGGATTCGGCAACACCCACACCTGCGTAACGCCGATGGTGATGTTCTGCTTACCCCACTTAGCCCCGCGCTGGCTAAACGCCTGCTCGTAGGCCTGCTTACCGAGGATCGCCAGCGCGGCGGGCTGATAGTCTTCAATCTTCTTTACCAGTTCCCGCCCGCCGCTGCGCAGCTCATGCAGGTTGACCTCGCTTGCCTGTACCGTCGGCCTCTCGACCAACATGGTAATTCCGCAGCCCGTGTCCAGCAGGTGCTGCTCCTCTTCCGGCTTGAGTAACCTGTCGGTAAACCCGGCCTGATAGATCACCTTCCAGAAGCGATTGCCCGGATGGGCGAAGTGAAAGCCGGTGTGCGCCGAGGACTTTCCTGGATTGATTCCGCAAAACACCACCCGCAGGCCAGGGGCCAGAATGTCGTTGATCATCTTTACTCCCGCTGATACGTCGTAATGGAAGTATAAAGGATTGATAATGCGTTGTTTATAAAAACAGCAGGCAGGTGTGAATGGCTGGATTGCTGCGGGGAGTTACTTTATAATTCACCGCCACGGCCCCTTAGCTCAGTGGTTAGAGCAGGCGACTCATAATCGCTTGGTCGCTGGTTCAAGTCCAGCAGGGGCCACCAAATTTTAGCTATAGAATCATATAATTAAGTCACTCGCAAGAGTGGCTTTTTTGTTTTCTAATTCTGGAGTAGCAATAAAATGGCGGTAGGTATTGCAGCGCAGTGTGATTGGTTCAACCTTTTGACTAACGGTTCACTCATTCCTTTGTCCGCATTAGTTGCGATTTGTCTTTTCATTATAAGAGAATTGTTGGATTGTTATCGTAAGTCACAATCCAAGAAAAATGAGATCAGGGCTCTAAAAAAGATTTTTGCTAGAGAGTGTCAACTCGCCTGGAGTGTATGTGTAACAATTAAAGAACTATGTGAGCAGTTTGCGCCCTACGAAGCACGTCCTATGAACGAGTGTCCGCTCAACTTCAGCATCACGAGAACGACAGCTGGTAAAACGCGTTATGCCGTCAAAGAAAATGATAATTTGAGTTCAGGAGGAGTTCTTAACAAGCCATCTGTAGAAACTTTCAAAAAACACCTCTACGATATCCTGAAACTTGATTCTTCCTTCTATAAAGAGGCAAACTCAGCCTTTTCAGCTGTGATAGAGCTGCAACATTTTTACGAATCTTTAGTCGATAATGATGATACTGCTCAGCTATTGGGACTTAATAGCGTAATGTATGGCTTTTCAGGGTATGCCATTGAAGAAATCGTGTGGATTGAAAGAGATATTAAGGGGCTCTATCAATACTGTACTGATGAAGAACTGACTGAAGGCCTTTTACGTTAAAACCCGCCGAAGCGGGTTTTATCAGAGCCACAATGACCGCTGACCACCAATAGTCGGGTGAGGTGGGGCTGGAGTTATAGTTCCGGGTGTAACAATAAAACGCTCTACCGACTCCATCGTCACAAACGTACAACTGCAATTTATATTTTTGCATTGATGGTAGCGCTCTTTGGTATTCTCACTTAGATATCTACTGGTTCGAGCATGCGCCCCGTGCTGGCATTTCGGACATAGAAAAATTATTACGCTCTCAATTCACAATTTGTGAATAAATGATACGCCACATCTCACAAACTGAGAATGGTTTATATTTATTCACCTCTTCGGTAAAATACCCCACATCCGAAACCTTAAGCTCTAAGCCCGTCGTGTAGCTGTTTCCGTTAAGGTTATGCACCACCCGGCTGATTATCCAAGTCTGTTCGTCTATAACGCGCTTAAAGTCTAAATAGACCCGTTTTAGTTCCAAGAGTTTTTTGAGATCCTGGCCAGATAATGGTGCTGTCGGTATTCCTCCGGTGTCATATTGTTCAGCGATTCATGCGGGCGTTCACAGTAGTATTCTGATAACCATTTATCTGTGATTTCCTGCACCCCATTCAGCGTTCTGAGCAGATAAAAATCGAGTATTTCTGTAAGGTATATCCGGTTAAAAAGCTCAATGAAAGCGTTCTGCGTTGGCTTACCCGGCTGGATAAACTCCAATTTTACTGCATGTTTATCTGCTCATTCAGCCAGTTAAGGTTGCGGATCGCGCAAGCGATATCCTTCAGAGAAGTTAGATTGTTCATGGAGGGCAGGATGCCGTCGGGGTAGAGATAGGGCAATAAAGCGGGGTTTTATGAAGGATGAAACAACAATCATACCCTAAGTTTTAACCAACGAATTTGGCGAACTCAGTTTGACAAAAGTGGTGACTAGAATGGTAAGTTGTGATGAGGTTACTAGCATGACCTACGCTATTGATTCTAAATTCAATTAGACTTACATTAAAGTTATCTGAGTAGAAACAAGGGACGTAAAATGAATGGTCTGCAAAAAATAGAATTATTAGAAGAAATCGGCACAAAATTACAATCACGGATGACATTTTCGGATATTGATATTTATTTCCGCGGACATGGAGTACCAACTCAGGATAATTACCCAAATAATAGCAAAAGATCCTATGCAAAAGATATGCTGGCTAATGCAAATGAAAATCTATTATTGGTCATTGCGAGCGAATTGGGGCTTCTGGAGCAAGTAAATGATCATGAAACAAAGGATGTCGAAGTTAGTTTTTGGCAGCCAGGCTATTTCAGGTTGTTTTTAAGTCATTTAGCTTCATTCAAAGTTCAAACCTCACACCTCCAGTCCGCATTACGAAAGTTTGCAATATCAAGTTTTGTAGCACATGAAGATATTGAGCCAACTAAAGAATGGCAAAATGAAATTGAAGCTGGCCTTAAAACCATGGATGCTTTAGTGGCAATTTTAATGCCTGGATTCCCTGAGAGCAAGTGGTGTGATCAAGAGGTTGGAGTTGCAGTGGGGCGTGATATTTTAATAATACCTGTTCGCAGAGGACTTGACCCATACGGTTTCATTGGAAAATATCAAGGCATTCAGGCTCAGGGAAAGAAAACGGGAGAAGTTGCAGAAGCTATCTTCAACACCCTTGTGAAATCACCTAAGACGAGGAATAAAATCCTTCTCGCCCTCTCTGGTTCACTCTCAAATGCAATCACAGTAAAGGATGCAATCGAGAAAATAGAAATTTTCAATTCTCTTACATTGGTACCTCCTGACATTTTGGAAAGTCTTAAACAACAAATCATAAAGAATAAAAGACTAGTCGATTCAAAAGAACTCCTAAATAAGTTAAATTTAATGTTAGAAAAATTCAATGTTGAAAAACTTAAAACAGGAAATATCGAACAAGAAACTCATTGGGACGACATTCCTTTTTAACAAAACCTTATCGAATCACATTTTTGATATTATATAGCAAATAAAAAACTCCAGCGAGGATTAAATATGAGTTCAATGGATTATGATTCCTACATGAAAAAATTAATGGCCGAATCTGGGGTCAAAAGCACATTGGAAATATTGACGATGAAATCTCTGTTTATCGAAATGTTCTTCGATGAACAAAAACTTAGCTCGGGAACCGCTTTTTTAGCAGCAAATGATACGACTTCCCATTGTGCCTTGATAACTAACAGGCATAACGTTACAGGCAGAAATCAAGAAACAGATTAATGCCTTAGCAGGCTAGGCGCCATTCCTAATAACATTGTTATCCATTTTCATAAAAAAGGTTCAATAGGAGAATGGCATAAAGTTAACTTGCCATTATATAGAGAGAATGGCGAACCATATTGGATAGAAGATCCACTTCATGGAAAAAAGGCAGATGTAATAGCTTTAAATCTAAATTGGGGAAGTGATGTAAACAAATTACCTTACTACATGAAAACCACCTTAGACCGAGACAACTTATATGTTGGCCCGTCTGACACTGTAAGTGTGATAGGGTTTCCTTTTGGGATAAGTAGTTCTGGGAAATTCCCTGTATGGGCTACGGGTTTTATGGCTCAAGAATTACTTCTGATAACAAAGGAAAATCCAGTTTTTTTAATTGATTGCAGAGCAAGGCAAGGTCAATCAGGTTCACCTGTAGTTGCATATCGGTCAGGCGGATTTAGAAAAATCGATGGGGATAAAATAACCTCGATTCTATCCGCCGCACCGAAATGGGAGTTTTTAGGGATTTACAGCGGGCGAATTAATAACGAATCAGATTTAGGGAGGGTATGGCATGCATCTGTTATTGAGAGGATTTTAAATGCAGCAGAAAAAGACTTTCAAGATAGAATGACCAAATCAAAAGAAAAGAATTAAACCCATTTCATAGACCTACGAGCCTTTATCACAGAAAATGATTAAGGCTTCTATTCCTGAAAGCATTTCCACCACACAAATTATCAAAAAAAACCAACACCTTTTAAATTAACCCGGCACCTCTTCAAGGCCAATCCATTATATCTAACGTGCAATTTAGTATTTTTAATATCTCAATTGGAATATTTCATAATTACCTCCTCAATAAGCTGCGGCCGTCATCGAACGTGCAGATATCCGGCTGATTTTCCCTGAGCCATACGGCCACCGGCACTAAAATCAAGTCAGGGTCGCCCACGCAGTCACACACGAGCACATTCAGGATGTAAATTTTCTCATGCGACAGCGAGGCCGTGAGCCGCGCATCGATATTCCCCTCATCGGCAAAGATGCGCATCATTTCGGGATTTGTTTCAAGCTGCGGGACGGCTTTAATCAGCGCTTCGCTCAGGCTGCGTGCTTTCTTCATCGAGTACCTGACAGTCTTTGACGGTTTCAACCTGCAGCGCGCAGGCGGCGAGCGCGTGCTCAAGCCTGCGAATATCGGCGCTGAGGTCGTTATTAGTGGCTGGGTCACTTGTCGGCATCGGGCAATAGCTCACCTTCGGGCAGGCGCTGTAAACAATGACCGGCGCGGGTGTGCAGCCTGCGCACAACATCAGGCAGCTCAGCGCTATACCAGCGGCGTAACGTTTCATTCCAATTTATCAGCCTCGTAATGGTTTCTTCACTCCGCACGACCATCGCACCAGCGGCCAGCAGTTCGCCGCATAAACTGACCTGCGCGGTTTCATTTCGCTTGGCAATTCCCTGCGAAACGGAAAGCTGATTTTTCAGTATCCCGATCACGTTTTCCTGTTCACCTGCGATCTTGTTTGCCCGTTCAAAAGAACGCGTCAGGTTCCCACGTTGAATGAGAAGCAGACCAGCGCGTCGTAAACGTACTGCGGCATTTTAACCGGCGCGCATACCCAAACGGTGCAAAAGGCAAACGTATCAGAAAGAAATTCGCTACAAAGGGCGAGGCTCTGGCGTTTGAACAGTACACCGTTCAAAACCCGTGGCTGAAGAAAAGTAAGACAGGCGCACGTTAAAAGAACTCGTTGATTCATGGTATAGGGCTCATGGTATTACATTGAAAGACGGCTTGAAGTGCCAGCTAACCATGCACCATGCTTTTGAGTGTATGGGCGAACCACTTGCACGCGATTTCGATGCCCAGATGTTTTCCCGCTACCGAGAAAAACGGTTAAAAGGTGAATACGTCCGTTCAAACAGAGTGAAAGACGTTTCGCCTCGCACGCTTAATCTTGAACTGGCCTACTTCCGGTCTGTATTCAATGAGCTAAACCGCCTCGGAGAATGGAAGGGTGAAAACCCACTGAAAAACATGCGCCCATTCCGCATATAAGAAATGGAAATGGCCTGGCTAACTCACTACCAGATATCGCTACTGCCAGGAGAGTGTAAACGGCATGACTACCCTGATTTAGAAACTGTGGTAAGAATTTGTCTCGCCACTGGCGCACGGTGGTCTGAGACCGAGAGCCTGAGAAAAAGCCAGCTTGCGAAATACAAAATCACATACATCAACACGAAAGGCAAAAAAAAACCGCACCGTTCCAATTAGCAAAGAGCTCTATGAGTCTCTGCCTGATGATAAAAAAGGGAAATTGTTTAGTGATTATTATGGCGCGTTCCGGTCTGCGCAGGAAAGAACAGACATCGAATTACCGGCAGGGCAACTTCCCCATGTTTTACGCCACACCTTCGCCAGTCACTTTATGATGAATGGAGGTAATATTCTGGTCTTGCAGCGCGTGCTCGGTCATACCGACATCAAAATGACAATGCGTTACGCACATTTCGCACCAGACCATCTGGAGGATGCTGTGAGGCTAAACCCACTGAACAACAACAGAGATTAGCTCCATTAAGTCATTTGCCGAGCATCTCTCTTAAATCTTGAGCCCAATGCGTATCGTCAGATTTGATCGTTCCTTCAACATCAGTAAGCAGTTTTTGCTCAAGAATTGTCTCGGCATTTCGACTCTGGCTAAAGTATCTTACTGTTTCGGCAAAGTCCCAATTCTCATCTGCAAGCAGGCGCGGCTGGAAAGAATGACAGTAGATTGCAGCTATATCTTTACCCATAAAGTTAAAATCAGAAATCAATTCGCAAATTTTCATATCACGTGCAAATTCGACCTCAGGGCCATGCAAGGTTTCATATCCAATATGAATTATTGTTGATTCTCCAATCGGTGCCTGCTTTACAGCCTGAACAAGTACCCTTTTTATATCTTTTGCTTTTTTATCGACAGACTCATCAGCGAGACAAATCCATTTTGCGCAGAAAGGCATTTCTATCTCATCAATGAATACGTTTATTGTACTAAGTTCATCATTGCTAAAAGTGCATAACTTGGCGTTGCAAACCATTGTATAACTTCCAAACGGGTCATACTGGTCATCTAATAAGGAATTTAACTGAGGAGAAGGATATTTCACATGCCACTTTCTTAAATGATTATCCACCCGTTCCATATCAATTAAGTTAGCCTGGACCAAAATAACATCGCTCTCACATACTGCAACCTTACCTTTCACAAGATGATCAGAGCCGTAAATTTTTGCTACAGCACCGAGAAGCACATCGATACGTGTTTGTACTATTTCAGTTTTAAAAATCACATCAAAAAAAACTGGCTTATGGTATCGAGTAATCAATGGTCGAGCCATTTCCCACCGCTTCAACCACTCCGCCCTTTCTTCTTCTGAATACTGAGTCACCTTTGCTAATCGCTTGCACTCAACATAAAAAATATCAGCGCCTTTAACAACTTTGAGGTCTGGTGTTTTATGAGCACCTGTTTCTGGAATGAACTCAACTTGCCAGCCATTTTTCAAATAGCAGATAGCCACAATCAACTCAAACAAAATGGAATCAGGTTGATTAATTGTCTTAACAAGCAAGTCATTTAATTTGGATTCAATACCTTTGACCTGCTTCAACTTTTCGCTATGTTCACCGATAACTGCGAAAAAATGCCAAATTCTTGACGATTGAGCTGGCTCATCTACTGTTGGGCGATCAGCCAAAGATTCAACTAAGTACAAATACCATGCAATCCAGTCATCATAGAATGCCAGCCGTGCATCTTTCTCATGGAAAGAAACGTCAGATTTTCCTGTGAAAAGGCGCTCCGACATTTCGCGGAAGTAAGCCAAAACAGCCCCACGACGCTCAACCCATTTATCTTCACCCATTACATCAATAAACCAACGGTATGCTGTTTTTATCTCTTTGACTAATGGTGCATCATGTCTATGATTGAAGCGTTCAAAAAATGCAGCATACTCATCTTCAACATTTTGATTTTTAATATTTTTTTCACCCACCGTGATTCCACCTAGCTTATGCGGTTTATGCATTCAA
Organism: Enterobacter cloacae complex sp. P1B; assembly: GCF_014982345.1. Lineage (NCBI taxonomy): Bacteria > Pseudomonadati > Pseudomonadota > Gammaproteobacteria > Enterobacterales > Enterobacteriaceae > Enterobacter > Enterobacter cloacae complex sp. P1B. Next base: position 368,602 of record NZ_JADCLF010000006.1, read on the forward strand.
GATTAACTAACTTGCATGTTATCATTTTTGATATCAGGCAAGTGTTAGTCACGCTATAAAGGCTAGGTTGTCGCTTAAAGGCAATTTGATAAGTGGCGATAAAGTGGCGGTAGAAATAGCTGATAATGTCTAATCACTGGCAAACGCTGGCAATTTATGTCAATAATAAATAACGCAAACTATTGATTTTCTATTGTTCAGGTAGGAACTCATAATCGCTTGGTCGCTGGTTCAAGTCCAGCAGGGGCCACCAAATTTTAGTTTTAGAATCATATGATTAAGCCACTCTAGCGAGTGGCTTTTTTGTTGGCTGAATAACGGGTACCATCTTGTTGTCCCCTGAGTTTTCCCCCAAGCATTCGCCAGGCTGTATCCCTCCTTTGATTTTGCTGCCCCCTATGCAAGCACATACGGAATCAATCACACGTAGCCCGGCCTGCAGCTCACCCTCACAAACTGCAAATCTAAAGAAATCCCCCATCGCGCCGATCATCATCCGTGTGTATTATTTCCTGTAGCTTTTACAACAACTACCCTTAACTCAAATACTTAAGCGCCAAAGCGAAAGGCATCATGAGCACACCGATCAAACGGCTAGAAATCATTAAAAATGCCATTGAACTGGAAGATGACGACATCATCCAGAGCCAGCTGACACGCCTGAAAAATGAAGCGTTTGACGATGAGCTACAGGCAATCGTCGTGGCGCTTGAGGAAAAGAACTATACCTCGGCCATGGCGGCCATAACCGCCTGGCTGCAGGGCCAACGCGCCGTGACCCAGTGGCGTGACCCACAGGTAGCCGCCAGCAAGCTGGAGCTGAAGGCGCTGGAAGAGCGTCTGCGCGATCTGATTGACCGCCGCAACGCGCGCGTGCAGCAGCTTGATGAGTTCAACGATCTCTATTTCTCCCGCCTCGGACCGCTGATGCAGCAGATCCTCGCCCTGCGTAAAACGCTGGCGGAGCTGAACCTGCGTCGTCAGCAGGCGGAGGCACGTCGTCGCGAGGAGGATTACCGCCGCTGTCAGCGCTATATGGCGCAGGCGGTGGAGGTGCTGGCGACGCTTACCCAGCGCTGGCGCGATCTCCCGGCTGACTCCGTCCAGGCCGCTCAGGCGCGTAAGCATCTGGAGCAGCAAAGCAATCTGATTGCCAACCTGCTGGCCGAAGCGCTCGAACTGGAAAGCGGCTTAACGCGCGAAGAAGAGCCCGCGCGTCAGGCGCGCGACGAGGCCAACGAAGAGTACGAGAAGTATCGCGAACAGCATCACGATGCCGAAGTGCGGCTGCGCAAGGGCAAACATCTCTCGGAAGAAGATCAGAACGAACTCAAGCGCCTCTGGCGGCAGGCGAGCAAGCTCTGCCATCCGGATTTAGTCGCAGACGATCTGAAAGAGGAAGCCAACGCGATGATGGTGCAGCTCAACCAGGCCAAACAGCGCGGCGACGTCAAAACCATTCGCTCGCTGGTGGCCCGCCTGCAGCAGGGGTTCGAGCCATTGATGGCGAGCGACAGGCTGAACGATCTGGAGCGTATCCGCAAAAAAATGGCGCAGGTCCGCGAGCAAATCGACACCTTAGTGAACGAGCTGGCGGAGCTGGAAAAAGAGGAGTCCTGGCTGCTGGTATCGTCGCTGAGCAATATGGAAGCGTACTTTGCTCAGCAGGAGAAAGCGCTAAAAGAGGTATGCGCCTCGCTCGAACACCAGGTTAACGAAGCGCAGATGGATTCGGCAGCCTGATTATTTAGCGTGCCAGTATGCGCTGGCACGCACCAGATGCTGGTCAATCGCGTTGGTTTCAAACTGGCGGCTCAGGCTTTTTACCACCTTCCCTTCTCCGGTCAGCCAGATAAAGTAATCCTCCGCCGGCACGGCCAGCGCCGCCAGACGGTCAGCCACTGCCTGCTCGCTGTGGCCCACCACCCAGGTGATGTTGAAATCACTCAGGTGCGCCAGATAGTCCTTATAAGATTCGTCACCTACGGTCACCACCGCGTGAATCTCCGGACAAACCGGCAGTTTAGCAATGCTCTCTAAACGTCGACGCAGCGCCGGCATGCCGGACTCGTCGCACACGTACAGCTGCCAGGCGTAATCCTCCGGCACTACCAGCGAACCGCGCGGGCCGCCGATCGTCAACCTGTCGCCCACCTTCGCCTCGACTGCCCAGCCGCTGGCAATCCCGCCGTCATGAATGAAGAAATCGAGCGCCAGTTCATGATTTGCCTCATCGTACAGCGGCGTATAGTCGCGCGCCTGTGGACGTACGCCGTCGCCCCAGTCGATGCCTTCATCGGTGACCTTCGGCGGGACAAACGTGGTGCCAGGTGCAGGGAAAAAGACTTTGGTGTGGTCGTCGAAGCCGCGGGAGCTAAAGCCCTCCAGCGCCTCGCCGCCTAAAACAATGCGCTGAAAGCCTGCGCTAACGCGTTCAACGCGGCGCACCGTCAACTCGCGAAAGCGCAGGTCATTACGCACGCGCTGTGGGTAACGGGTAGATGCCATTTTTAGCCTCTTCTCTGGTAAATACGATATATCGGAATTGATTTTTAAATGATAATGATTACTAATCAGTAAAAAAGCAAGATTTTTTAGATTGCATCTGAATATATCTTAGATATAGTTTAGATATATCAAATTAAGAGACACAACATGCGACATGAACACGACGGCGGCGGACGCCGACCGCGCTTTTTCGGCCACGGCGACCTGCGACTGGTGATTCTGGATATCCTGACCCGCAGCGCCAGCCACGGCTATGAGCTGATTAAAGAGATCGAGAACCTGACCCAGGGGAACTACACGCCGAGCCCCGGTGTGATCTACCCGACGCTGGAATATCTGCAGGATCAAACCTTTATCACCATTACGGAAGAAGAGAGCGGTCGTAAGAAGATTGCGATTACCGCTGAAGGACAGCGCTGGCTGGACGAAAACCTGGAACAGCTGGAACAGATCCAGGTGCGTATTAAGGCGCGCAGCGTCGGCTTTGAGCTGCGCAAAAACCCGCAGATGAAGCGGGCGCTGGATAATTTTAAAGCGGTGTTAGACCTGAAGGTAAATCAGGGGGAGCTCAGCGACGCGCAGCTCAAGCAGATTATCGGCATAATCGACCGCGCGGCGCTGGAGATCTCCCAGCTGGATTAAGCCGGCGCGTGCTCGCTCACTCGAAATACGCGTACCAGCTCTTTCAGGTGCATCGCCTGCTCGTTAAGGGATGCCGCCGCCGCGACGGACTCCTCCACCAGCGCAGAGTTCTGCTGGGTGGTGGCATCAATCAGGCCAATCGCGCTGTTGATCTGCGAGATCCCCTCCGTCTGCTCGTGGCTGGCCTGGCGGATCTCGCGCAGGATCGTGTCCATCTCCTCCACGTTGCCGACCATGCCGTTGATCAACGCGCTCGCTTTTTCCACCAAATTCATCCCATCCTGGGTCTGGCTGGTGGAGCTCTCGATCAGCTCGCGAATTTCACTGGCAGACGACGCGCTCTTCTGGGCAAGCTGGCGAACCTCACCGGCAACCACCGCGAAGCCGCGGCCGTGCTCGCCCGCACGCGCCGCTTCCACCGCCGCGTTCAGCGCCAGAATGTTGGTCTGGAACGCAATAGCGTCGATCAGGTCGATAATGTCGGACATCCGGTTCGACGTCTCGTTAATCAGGCGCATTTTGCTGGTCACCTGCTTCATCATCTCCCCGTTGTTTTTGACCACCGTGGCGGCATCTGCCGAAAGATTAGTCGCTTCCCCGGTGTGCGAGGCAGTGTTTTTCACCGTCGCGGTGATCTGCTCCATCGAGGCGGCGGTCTGCTCAACGGAACTTGCCTGCTCCTCGGTGCGCGCGGCAAGATCCTGGTTACCAGCGACAATCTGCGCGGCTGCGCTGGAGATATTCTCCGAGCCCGTTTGCACCTGCTGCACAATATCCAGCAGGCGGTTTTTCATCTCCATCAGCGCGTGCAGCAATAGGCCCGTTTCGTCTTTGCCGTGCGGCGTGATGCTGCCCGTCAGGTCGCCCTCTGAAATGGCATTGGCAAAATTCACCGCCTCGCCGAGTGGGCGGGTAATAGCGCGCACGATAAACCAGCCAATCAGGCTGCCAGCGGCGACGCTAAAGAGGGTGATCAGGATCAGCAGCAGTCGGCTAGACCTGAAGTCTCCTTCCACCTGCGCCCCCGCGCTCTGCATCTCATGGTTCTGAATCGCAATCAGCTCCTGCACTTTAGCTTTATAGGCCTGCTGCACGGTGAGGGTATGGGTCATCATCTCCTGGATAGCACCCGCACGGTCATTATTCTGCACCGCCTGCAAAATGCGATAGCGCGAGTCCAGATACTGCTGACGAACGTCGCGGATCTCGGCAAGGACCTGCTGCGATTTCGGGTCCTGCAACACCGTATTCAGCTCGCCCAAAATCACCGTGATATGCTCGCTGATCTCTTTAAGATGCTGCTGCGACTGTGCCGTGTACGTTCCCTGTTCATCCAGCAGCATGAGCTGCTGAGTGCTAATAAATTCCTGGAAGTTGTCGATTAACTGGTTCGCTTTTACCGTGGTGGGATAATCATGGGTAATGATGGATTGCATCCCGTTGTTAGCCCGGTTCAGGCTCAGTAAGGACATACTGGCGCTGATCACCATCAGGACAATAAAGAATCCAAACGCCAGAAATAATTTCGTGCCGATCTTTACGTCATGTAAGAACATATTTACTCCATCGATGTGATTATTTCTCAGACGATCGCTGTTATCGGTAACGAATCCGCTAACTTTATGACTTTGATCGTTTTTTTATTTCATAACCATCACAATGGATAGGTAGAGACTATTAATTCCGCCCCATCGATCGTTACCAGACCACCAGAACAGGGTTTTGCAAAATAGCATCGGGGAAAACTGACTTAGGCAGGGATAAATAACTGAGACACTTTCTTTAGTTATTTAATATCTCATTAACAATAAAAAACATTAATAGTCACAACCACAAATAAAAAAGCCGTTTATTCCTTACGGTATAAACGACTTTTCCGGAACATTACTGGCTCAATGGAGCACCGTCACCGCATCCTTAAGACGCCCGGCGCGGTGTTTCACCATGGCAGAGATGTGCGCGCTCTCCTCGACCAGGTCGGCATTTTTTTGCGTAATGCTGTCCAGTTCCGCCACCGCGCGGGTTAGCTCTGACAACCCGGTCGCCTGTTCGGACGTCGAGTGGCTGATCTGCGCGATGAGCTGCGTGACGTTTTTCACCTGCTCGACAATGTCATCCATCGTGCGGCCTGCGGCGTGCACCTGCTCCGAGCCGGACTGTACCCTGCTGGCGCTGGCATCAATCAGCTTGCGGATATCGTTAGCCGCATTCGCGCTGCGGCTGGCAAGGTGGCGAACTTCCCCCGCGACCACGGCAAAGCCTTTCCCCTGCTCGCCGGCTCTTGCCGCTTCAACGGCCGCATTCAGCGCCAGGATATTGGTCTGGAAAGCGATGTCGTTAATCAGGGAGGTAATCGAGCCGATGCGCTGCGTGCTATCGGCGATGTCATCCATCGTTTTCACCACGGTCTGCATCGCGTTGCCGCCTTTCGTCGCCGCGCTGCTCGCGGCGACGGAGAGTTTGTCCACTTCGGCGGCGGTTTCTGAGTTGCTCTGAACGGAAGCGGCCATCTGGTTCATCGTTGCGACGGTCTGCTGCACGTTCGCCACGGTCTGACGCGTACGATCGTTCAGCGCTTCGTTCCCCTGCGCCAGCCTGTCGCTGCCGTCACGGACGCTCATCACCTGGCTTGAGACGTCATTGATGAGCCAGCGGCACATCAGCCCCAGCTGTCCTACCGCGCGCAGGGTCAGCCCCAGCTCGTCGCTGCGGTTCAGATGCTGCACGCTGTTGCGCTCGCCGGTCGCCACCTTCAGCGCCTGATGCGCGACGTTTTCGATCGGGCGGACTATTTGCTGCTCAAACAGCAGCGTTCCCAGCAGCGTTATCACGGCGGCCGCTGCGAGCGGCACCCAGCCTGCGGAGGTGGTCACCAGGGTAGCGGCAAGCGCGGCAAAGAGCGCCGCCATCACGCTGCGTACGCGCCAGCGTAGCGGCATGGAAGGAAGTTTACCCAACCAGCCCTTGCGCACCACCAGTCCTTTATGGATGCGTTTTTTACAGCTCCCGTCATTCAGCGCCCGGTAGAGCGGCTCTACGGCAGCGATCTCTTTCTCCGTGGCTTTGGTGCGGATCGACATATACCCCGTCACCTGCCCATTCCGCACCATCGGTACCGCATTCGCGCGCACCCAGTAATGATCGCCATTTTTACGCCGGTTTTTGACAATGCCGCTCCACGGCTCACCCTGCTGCAGGGTGTACCACATATCGGCAAACGCCGCTTTTGGCATGTCGGGATGGCGCACCAGATTGTGCGGCTGGCCCATCAGCTCATCAAGCTGATAGCCGCTCACCTGCACAAAGGTGTCGTTTGCATGGGTCATATAGCTGTGGACGTCGGTGGTCGACATTAAGGTGGTGTCATCGTCCAGAGGATAATTATTCTGGGTGACAAAGGAAGGAGAAGACATGACGGGCATTCCTTGCAGGTTATTCGAATGTTAATTTTGTGGTTTATTGTTTTTTCGGCGGTAAACAATTTATCTTTAGTTGTTAAACTTGATGGAGATCGCAGATTTCACTTAAACCGCACTTTTTGTGAGATTTTATAATTCATTGATTCCAAATACTTTCGTAAAGAAATTACCTATAAAGCATGACCTGTTAACGCCCACTTAAGCCGCAAGCCATGCACTCCTTTAGTGCAATTGCCTTTTTGTGCACCTGAGAATGCGGGTTGCCCTGTCCCCCTAAATCCCGTTTCGATTGCTCCGGCATGATTAAATATTGCGCAACATAATTTTAACCTGGCGTTTATCCCGATTTTCGTTAAGTCATCTGAAGTGGCGTAATCCCTGCAATACTTAACTCAGTATCATGTGATACGCGATCCCCGGGAGCATATTTTGAACAGGTTACCTTCCAGCGCCTCGGCTCTTGCCTGTACCGCGCACGCACTGAATCTCATTGAGAAGCGAACGCTCGATCATGAGGAGATGAAACAACTTAACCGAGAGGTCATTGATTACTTTAAAGAGCATGTGAATCCTGGTTTTCTGGAGTATCGCAAATCTGTTACCGCCGGCGGGGATTACGGAGCCGTAGAGTGGCAAGCGGGAAGTCTCAACACGCTTGTCGACACCCAGGGACAGGAATTTATAGATTGCCTGGGTGGTTTCGGTATCTTTAACGTGGGGCACCGTAATCCAGTAGTGGTTTCCGCCGTACAGAATCAACTTGCGAAACAACCTCTCCATAGTCAGGAACTGCTCGACCCGCTTCGCGCCATGCTCGCGAAAACGCTGGCGGCCTTAACGCCCGGCAAGCTGAAATACAGCTTCTTCAGCAACAGCGGCACCGAGTCGGTCGAGGCGGCGATCAAGCTCGCCAAGGCGTACCAGTCGCCACGCGGGAAATTCACCTTTATCGCCACCAGCGGCGCGTTCCACGGGAAATCCCTGGGGGCACTGTCTGCGACCGCCAAATCCACCTTCCGCAAACCGTTTATGCCGCTGCTGCCGGGCTTCCGCCACGTGCCGTTCGGCGACATTAACGCCATGCGCACCGTGCTGAGCGAATGCCGTAAAACCGGCGATGACGTGGCGGCGGTGATCCTCGAGCCGATTCAGGGTGAAGGCGGCGTGATTTTGCCTCCACAGGGCTACCTGCCCGCCGTGCGTCAGCTGTGCGATGAGTTTGGCGCGCTGCTGATCCTCGACGAAGTGCAGACCGGGATGGGGCGCACCGGCAGGATGTTTGCCTGCGAGCACGAGAACGTTCAGCCGGACATACTGTGTCTTGCGAAGGCGCTCGGCGGCGGCGTGATGCCGATTGGTGCGACGGTTGCCACCGAGGAGGTGTTCTCGGTGCTGTTCGACAATCCGTTCCTGCACACCACCACCTTTGGCGGTAACCCGCTGGCCTGTGCGGCGGCGCTGGCCACCATCAACGTGCTGCTGGAGCAAAACCTGCCTGCGCAGGCGGAGCAGAAAGGCGACATGCTGCTGGACGGCTTCCGCCAGCTGGGGCGTGAGTACCCGGATCTGGTGCAGGAGGCGCGCGGCAAAGGGATGCTGATGGCAATCGAGTTTGTCGACAATGAAATCGGCTACAGCTTCGCGAGCGAGATGTTCCGCCAGCGGGTGCTGGTAGCCGGCACGCTCAACAACTCGAAAACCATCCGCATTGAGCCACCGCTGACGCTGACCATTGATCAATGTGAGCAGGTGCTGAAGGCGGCGCGCAAGGCGCTGGCAGCGCTGCGGGTAAGAGTAGAAGAAGTATGATTTAATCCCTCCTCTTATGGAGGAGGGAGTTATATCCACTCTAATTTCATTTCAATTTGTAATTAAACATGGCATATTGAAAATTACTCTTACATTGCCCTAAAGAACAATTCCCGTTTTAAATTAATATTTAATTTTAATAAAAGGATAGCGTTCAATAACAATGCAGAAATATCACTCTCGGCGATTGCACCTTACTAAATCAGGCTAAATAGCGCATCAAACATACCCTCCCATTCTAAAAACTAATAAATTTTTAATTAAAACCCATTTAAGAATTTCTAAGCAAAAATCAACCAGCAATAGATTGATATAATATGCCTCGCCTCATAAAATACGCTTTCGGAACATCACGAGAATGTGCAAAACACAGCGTACTGTATGATTCTGTATATTCATGATTTTTAATCTGAATAGTCTTGTATTAAGTCACCTTTAATTTTGTTTCAACTTGACAGAAAACTGTTTATTTAAAAGGATTTGTATGAAAAAGCATGTTTTAGCAATGGTTGTTGCTGCATCTATGGCAAGCGGCGTGATGATGAACGCACAGGCAGACACCACCACAGTAAGCGGCGGTACCGTTAATTTCGTCGGTCAGGTTGTTAACGCTGCCTGTTCAGTTGCTGCCGATTCTGTTGACCAGACCGTTATCCTGAGCCAGGTTCGTACCGTGAAGCTGACTCAAAGCGGAATGCTGGCGAATCAGAAAGAAGATTTCAACATTAAACTGGAAGATTGCGACACCACTGTCAGCCAGAACGCAGCGGTTATTTTCAACGCGCAGCAGGATGCAACTCAGCCGGGCGCTATGGCGAATACCGCAGGTGCAGGTTCCGCACAGAACGTGGCTCTGCAGCTGTTTGGACCGGACGGTAAAAACCTGGATCTGGGTACCACCTCTTCTGCAATCGGCCTGATCAACGGTGAAAACATTATCCCACTGAGCGTTGACTACATCGCTACAGGCGCAGCAACACCAGGTAACGTAGCATCTACCGCTACCTTCCAGATGGTTTATTCCTAATCGAATTAGGATGCTGTCATCCCTCCTTCGTACGCCTGTACGAAGGAGGGATTTTTAATATAACTGACCGTTTTATATAGATTAAATACATAGGCTTAAACGGCATGTTTTATTCTATGTATTTGATTATGTATTCAATGAAGTGATATATAAATGAAACGAATTAATACTGTATCTTTGATAACGAAGCTGATTACGCATTCTTTTTTATTCGCAGCTACGGTGCTGACTACGGCTCACGCTGGGGGGATAGGCCTGGGCGCAACGCGTATTATTTACCCTCAGGGTGATAAACAGATTTCGTTACCTATTACGAACTCGTCTCAAAGCAATGCTTTCCTGGTGCAATCGTGGGTTGCGAACGCCGATCAATCGAAGTCCACAGACTTTATTGTTACGCCTCCACTTTTTGTTATGCATCCTAAAAAAGAAAACACCATCAGGATTATGTACGCTGGCCCAGATTTGCCGAAAGACAGAGAAAGCGTTTTTTATTTCAACAGCAAAGCTATCCCGGCCGTGGATAAAAGTAAGTTGCAGGGAAATACATTGCAGATTGCGACGCAGAGCGTCATTAAGCTTTTTATTCGCCCAAAAAAATTGCCTACCCCGTCAATTGACGCGCCAAAGGCGCTGCGCTGCACGGTCAGTAACGGCAAGTTGACCATCAAAAACGCGTCGCCTTATTACGTGTCGCTGGTGCAATTCAAAGCGGGAAACGCAAAGTTAACCAATAACATGGTTCCGCCAATGAACAGCCTGGTCGTTGATCTACCTGCCGGTAGCGGGAGCCAGGTGACGTTCCAGACCGTTAACGATTTCGGTGCTACCACCCCTGTTCAGACATGCCCTGGAGCATAATTTTCCCGGAAAAATACCGAACATAGCGCGTTGAAGCAGGCAGAGAAAAATGAAGTTTCGCAAGTATCAGACAAGGATAGTCAATCATCGTTTGGCCCCTCTCACGCTGGCCATGCTCGGCGCATTCGCATCCGTTAATGCGGATGCGGGCTATTATTTCAACCCTGCCTTTCTTTCAAGCGATCCTGCGGCGGTTGCTGATTTATCACGTTTTAGTAATGCTGGTCAGGCGCCAGGGGTCTATCGCGTGGACGTATGGCTGAATGACAATTTTTTAGCCACGCGCGACGTCACGTTTAACGTGCGCAAAAATTCAACACCTACGGATGACGATACGGGGCTGACGCCCTGCCTCTCGCGTAAGTCACTTGATGCGATGGGGGTAAATGTCGATGTCTTACCCGGTCTTAAGGACGAAAAAGCGGGCAACTGTGTCGATTTGCCGGCAGCCATTCCCGCTGCCACCACATTTTTTGATTTTGAACACCAGCGCCTGAATATCAGTATTCCGCAAGCGGCGCTGCGTAATAACGCGCGCGGGTACATTCCCCCTGAGCAATGGGACGAAGGCATTAACGCCCTGTTGCTGAATTATGACTTTTCGGGTTCGCATAGTCACAATAGCGGTGATTACGGTTCGACGACAGACAACTATTTTCTGGGACTTAACAGTGGATTAAACCTGGGGCCGTGGCGGCTGCGGGATTTCTCTACATGGAGCTACAACAGCAGCGGCTCAGAGACCTACACCAACTGGGAACACATTAAAACCTATGTTGAACGTGCCGTTATCCCGCTAAAAAGCAAGCTAACAATCGGCGAGAACTATACCACTTCGGATGTCTTCGACAGCCTGCCATTCCGCGGGGTGCAGATCAATTCTGATGACAACATGCTGCCTGATAGTATGAAAGGTTTTGCGCCAACCATTCATGGGATCGCTAAATCCAACGCCCAGGTCACCATCAAACAAAACGGTTACACCATTTATCAAAGCTATGTGCCGCCCGGGGCGTTTGCCATTAACGATCTGTACCCCACCTCCTCCAGCGGTGACCTGAATGTAGAGGTCAAAGAATCTGACGGAACGATCAGCAGCTACTCTGTGCCCTATTCCGCGGTTCCGGTTTTGCAGCGTGAAGGCACCGTAAAATATGCCGCCACCGCGGCCCGCTATCGCAGTAACAGCGATCAGCAGGAGGACACAAACTTTGTCCAGGGAACGCTTATCTGGGGGTTACCAAAAGGATTTACCGTCTACGGTGGTACGCAGCTGACGGAAAAATACTCTGCCTTTGCGTTGGGTACCGGGATGAACCTGGGGAATTTTGGCGCCGTATCGGCCGATCTCACCTCCGCACAAAGCGAACTGAGCGACGGTAGCTCACATAACGGGCAGTCAATACGTTTCTTATATGCAAAATCGTTGAACGGCATGGGCACCAATTTCCAGCTGTTAGGCTATCGCTATTCCACATCCGGTTTTTATACCCTGGATGAAACCACCTATAAGCAAATGAAAGGTTATGTCGGCCAGGACGATCCCAACGACCACACCGACGACAATCAGCCCGTGTGGACCGATTATTACAATTTGTACTACACCAAACGCGGCAAGCTGCAGGCCAATATTTCCCAACAGCTGGGCACTGCCGGGTCGATTTTCCTCAACGGCAGCCAGCAAACGTACTGGCATACCGATGAAAAAAATACGCTTATTCAGCTGGGTTATAGCGGAACGGTTGCGGGCGTAACCTATAACCTGACCTACAACTACAATAAATCCCCTGGCATGAGTGAAAGCGATCGTATTTATTCTTTAACGCTCTCCTTCCCGCTCAATCTGTGGCTTCATCCAGGTGGAGATGTGACCAAACGTTTAAACAGCATTTACGCCACATACGGCATGAGCACCGATAACGACGGCAGGGTCAATAATACTGCCGGCATCAACGGAACACTGCTTGAAGACAATAACCTCAGCTACAGCGTTCAGCAGGGGTATCAGAACCAACACACTGGCGCCAGCGGAAGCATCAGCACGGAATATGATAGCGCCTACGGTAATGCGAGCCTGGGGTACAACTACAGTAACAATGGCGATTATCAACAGATCAACTACGGCCTCAGCGGCGGTATCGTCGCGCATCGCAACGGCATCACCTTAAGCCAGCCGTTGGGGGATACCAATGTCCTGATCGCCGCGCCTGGCGCAAGCAACGTGAAGGTCGAAGACGGCCCAGGGATCCACACCGACTGGCGTGGTTATGCGGTTGTGCCGTATGCCAGCGCATACCACCGTAACCGCATGGCGCTGAACACCAACTCGCTCAGCGACGATCTGGACATTGACGAGGCTGTAACCCACGTTGTTCCAACCCAGGGCGCCCTGGTTCGCGCCACCTTTAAGGCGCGCTCCGGAACGCGCGCGATGATTGCACTCATGCATAACGGGCGCCCTGTGCCCTTTGGCGCGGTTGTTACGCGCAGCGATGAAGGTGGGGACACCATCGTAGGCGATAACGGCGAAGCGTATCTGTCTGGGCTGGGCGAGACAGGGAGTCTGACAGCGCAATGGGGCGACACAGATGATAAAAAATGTGTTGCCGTTTACAAGCTAAGTGAAACAAAGCAGTCCCTCGTGCGTTTAAAAGCGGAGTGCCGATAAGTGAAAGTACGCATTATTTTTTTATTACTCAGCCTTACGGCTTCTACGCAAAGTCTGGCAGCGGTCTGCCATAACTTTGATCACAGCATTACGAATGTGAATTACGATCTGACGGCCACGCTGACAAAAGAACAAAACCAGCTGGGGCAGGCAGTTGAACTGGTTAAATCACAGGATGTGGGCGTAAACGCCATATGTGACTATCATCCTGATGGCGATTCCCGTACCTATCGCTCATACAGGAATACCTACCCGGTGATTTTCACGGAAGACCAGTGGCAGTATATGAATCTTGACCCGATCTATATTGCAGGGGCGATGCGGATAACCGATTCCGAAATTGGTGAATATTTTCCGCCTGGAGACTATATCCATATGGGTAAAGATTACAGGGTGGATAAAGAGGATATGAACATACCTTTCCCGGTATATGACTCCAACCTGGTATTCCGGTTAAAAATTATCAAACCTTTTATCGGCACGGTCATTATCCCCAGTAAAGTGATGTTTAATGTTTATATCACCACCGAAAATACCGACCCGTTGAATGATATTGTTTATCAAATAACATACAGCGGCGCGGTCACGGTGCCGCAAAACTGCATCATTAATGCGGGACAAATCATTACGGTTGACCTGGGAAAACTCAACAGTTCTTCATTCACGAAAGCGGGTGAGAAACCTTCTAATGCGCCGGTAAAAACCTTTAATGTTCCCATCGAGTGTAATGCGGACGTGATTTCGCCTGCGCATCTTACGCTTCGACTGGTCGCCAACGCAGACAGCAACGTCGGCCAGGCGATCGCTACGGATAATAAAGATGTCGGCGTGGTGGTAACCAACGAAAATGGCACCGTCATGATACCTAACGACGCCTCCAGCACCGCTGATTTTATTACTGATAGTTCGGGCCATGCTGATGTCACGTTAAAAACCTACCCCATCAGCACGACAGGGAAGGCCCCGGCAGAAGGTCTGTTTACTGCGTTGGCCTGTTTACGTATCGATTTTGCGTAAAGGTGAAAAATGAGAGTCTTGTATTTTGTCGCCCTGGCGACGCTGTTCTCTGGCATAGCAACAACGTACGCCGATGAGGGTTTTACAGTTAACCTCCAGATATACGGCACAATTATCGGCGAATCGTGTGAAGTTGATGTGAACAGTAAAGAACAAACGGTTGATTTAGGCGCATTCGATATATCTGAATTTCCCGCAACCGGAACAACGACGCCGGAAAAAGCGTTCACGATCGATCTTAAAAATTGTTCACGCGCCATTCAGGGTACAAAAATCTGGTTCAGCGGTATGCCGGATACCAATAACTCGGACCTGCTGGCGCTCAGCGACACGGGTAAAGGAACGGCTGGCGAAATGGCGACGGGCATTGGCGTAGAGCTTCTCAATGCCGGAATGAATCCGATTAAAATAAATAATACGGAATCCGAAATTTATCCCTTAAAGCAGGGAGATAATAGCCTGACGTTTAATTTACGGTACAAATCGACCCTGCCCGAGGTTACGACAGGGAATGCTACGGCCATCATGTATTTTGATCTGCTCTATCAGTAGGATGCGGAAATGAAAAAGTTTTTCACAATAATATTCACCGCGCTTTTTCTGGTGCCATTTTTTTCAGCGCGTACACTGGCGCACGACGGTACAATTTATATCACTGGCGTGATCCATAAAAAGACGTGCAGTATCGCGCCTGATTCTCAGAACCTGACCGTCACAATGGACAGCGTGCAAAGTAAATATTTCACCCAGTCAGGTATGGGCGCTGATTATCATCCGTTTGCTATTAATGTGGAAAACTGTGCCGGAACAGAAGGCTCAGTCAGTATTACCTTTGACGGCACACCCGATACAGCAAACCCGGATTTACTGACGCTCATCGGCGGTGAAGGCTACGCAACCGGTATCGGCGTAGGAATTTACAACCAGGACAAGTCGCTCATCTCTATGGGAAGTAAAAGCCAGAAGACGATGATTATTCCTAATCAAAGCGACGCGACTCTTCAGTTTTACGCCCGCTATGTTGCCACCGCAAACAAGGTCACCACGGGAACGGCAAATGCGACGACAACCTTTATTCTCAATTATGCGTAAGTGTGTTTATCCGGCGAAGATCCTGCTTCTCTTTTTTCTCTCCACCATCATGCTTCAGGCGCAAGCTGGCGTGGTGATCGGCGGAACGCGGTTTGTCTATCCGGAACGTGAGAAATCGATCAGCTTTTCCGTGCGTAACCCTTCTGACGAATCGTATCTGATCTACACCAAAGTCGAGCCGGGTGGCCTGTGGACTGGGGCGGATGCCCCACACGGGGTTCAATCCGCATTTGTGGCCACGCCGCAGCTGTTCTCATTGCGTCCGCAACGCGAAAACACGATTCGGCTGATATTTACGGGAGGAAAGTTACCCGAGAACCGGGAAACGCTGTTCACGTTAAACGTTGCGGCGATCCCTTCCGCTAATCCGCACACCACGGGTGTGCAAACGGCGGTACGTTCACGCTTTAAACTTTTTTATCGGCCCACCGGGCTCACCGGCAATCCTGATGATGCTTATCAGGCCTTACGCTGGTCACGAAACAAAAATAACGTCGTTGTGAATAATCCGACGCCTTACTACATCACGCTTTATCAGCTCAGCCTCGGCGGTAAGCGCATCGCTGATGGCGGCCTTGTCGCCCCTTTTAGCGAGCGAGCGCTCGAGGGTTGTCCAGACCCAGGGGTATGCCAGGTGCGCTGGCAAGCGATTAATGACTATGGACGCATTATGCCTGTTCGTACACAGGCACTGGCGTCCTAGTCCCGTCTCTCTCTTTTACGGAATAATATCAATGGAAGTTTCAACCTCCCTTCGTCGCCTTTCGCTTCTGCTGGCTGCGACTCTGACTTTCTCAGCCGCAGCGCAGGCAGAGCAAGCAACGCCACAGCAGATTGAACAAACAGGAAAAGCCGCCGAAGCGTATTTCGCCGCCCATCCTGAAAAAATGGGTGAAATTGTCTCTACCTATCTCGCTGAACATCCTGAATTTTTAGTTGCGGCAGGGGAAAGCCTTCGCCAGCGTCAGGAGATAGCGCAGCAACAGGCCATGGTGCAAAATGTCATCCTCCATCGCGAGCAGCTGCTTGCTGGCGGCGATCCTGTTGTCGGGCCCGCCAACGCAAAAGTCGCCGTGGTGTCTTTTGTGGATGAGCAATGCGTGAACTGCAACGTCACAGAAACGCTTATCCATGCCAACCCGGATATCCGTTTTATCTTTAAAAAATTGCCTTCGGCCGGGTCGGCAAACAAAGTGTTACAGGACAATGTGAAGCTCGTGAAGCAGATCGGTTTTGCCAACGCGCCGGCGTTTGTGGTTTTACCTCAGGAAAAAGATCCGGTCATTCAGCGCATTAGCGTGATGTCAGGAAACGTCTCTTCCGATGCATTAATCATGGCGATCCAGAAAGCCAAAGGATAAGCCAGGATGCCCGATGACGCGCATGAGTGCGTCATCGGGCATCGAATTACTCCGGCAACAGCCCCACAAAACTGCGTTTTTTGCGCGGCTCCGACATCAGCTCCTCAAGCTTGTCCACGCACGCCAGATAGTGCGGGGTTTGCTTATGCGCCAGCACCGCCGCTTCGTCCTTATAAGCCTCGTAGATAAAGAACCGGGTTTTCACCCTCGGGTCCTGCAACACGTCAAAGCGCAGGTTCCCCGGCTCCCTGATGGCTCCCTCATGGTTGGCGCGAAACACCTCAAGAAACTCGTCCACCCGCTCGGGCTTGATGTTAATCTCAACCAGCGTCACGTTCATTTTGCTTCTCCCTGTTTCTCTTCCTGCCAGAACTGAAACGCCTCCCGGGCGCTCACGTTCTCGTGAACCACTTTTTTCACCGCTTTCAGCATGGCGAGCGGCGCGCTGGACTGGAAGATATTGCGCCCCATGTCCACGCCGGACGCCCCCTGATCAATCGCCCGCCAGCACATCTCCAGCGCCTCAAGCTCCGGCAGCTTTTTGCCCCCGGCGATGACGATCGGCACCGGGCAGCTGGCGGTCACTTTTTCAAAGCCCTCGTCCACGTAGTAGGTTTTGACAAACTGCGCCCCCATTTCGGCGGCGATGCGGCTGGCGAGCGAGAAGTAGCGCGCGTCACGCGCCATCTCCTTGCCGACGCCCGTTACCGCGAGCGTTGGCATGCCGTAGCGCGCCCCTGCATCGACAAGCTTGATGATGTTGTTGATAGACTGATGCTCAAACTCGCTTCCGATGTACACCTGCGCCGCTACCGCGCAGACGTTCAGGCGCAGGGCATCTTCCATCGCCACCGCCACGCACTCGTTCGAGAGTTCCCCCAGAATCGAGTTACCTCCGGAAGCGCGCAGCACCACCGGTTTGTTTGTCGCGGCGGGCACCTGGCTTCGCAGAATGCCGCGGGTACACATCAGCACGTCGGTTTCGCCAAACAGCGGGGCGATGGAGAGATCAATACGCTCAAGGCCGGTGGTCGGCCCCTGAAAGTAGCCGTGGTCAAAGGCCAGCATTACCGTGCGGTTGCTCTGCGGGTTAAAGATGCGCGCCAGGCGGGACTGCATGCCCCAGTCCAGCGAGCCGCAGCCCTTCAGCGTGAACGGCACATTCTGCTGCGGCGTGCCGATGCCAAAATCCTTGCCGTCTTTGATGTCGTCTAAATCAGCCATTTGCTCCCCCGTCAGAAATCGTATTTGCTGATGTTTTCTTTGGTGAACACCACCCGCTCCGGCAGCAGCACGATGCCGTTGCCCTTCGCCTCATACTGATAACCCTGCACGCTGTTCGGCTCCACCTTCAGGGCGCCGATACCTTTTACGTCCACGCTGTCGCCAGGGTTAAGATCGCCTTTTTTCAGCAGACGATCGGCGACATTGACCGCAATTTTGCCCTGTTGTACGACATCCCACAGGCCGAAGGCTTTCACCGTCCCGCGCTCAACGTACGGACGCATGACGTTCGGCGTGCTGAAGCCGACAATCGCCACCCCTTCCCGCTTCAGGTTTTCCGCCGCCTGCGCCGCCGCCGGCAGGGCATTGGCGTCCGGCGCGATGATCGCGTCCAGATCCGGATACGCTTTTAAGATCCCCTCGGCGGTCTGCAGAGATTTGGTGGCGTCGTTATAGCCAAACTGGGTGGTCACGATCTGCCACTGGGGGTGATCTTTCTCGATTTTCGCCTTCGCCTCTTTCACCCACTGGTTCTGGTCGGTGACGGTTGGGCTGGAGTAGAAGAACGCCACTTTGGCATTCGGTTTGGTGACCTGCTTGCCCGCCATCTCTACCAGCAGGCCGCCGAGCTGTTCCGGCGTCCCCTGGTTGATATAAATGCTGCGGCACTCCGGTTTGGTGTCGGAATCCCAGGTCAGCACCTTCACGCCGCGCTGCATCGCGCGCTTCAGCGCCGGGCAGAGACCGTCCGGCGACACGGCAGAGACGATAATGGCGTTATAGCCCTGGTTGACGAAGTTATTGATGAGCTGCACCTGGCCGGAAACGCTCGGCTCTGTCGGGCCGTCGTAGGTCACGTCCACGCCAAGATCTTTCCCCGCCTCTTTCGCGCCGTTGCCGCCGCTGGTGAAGAAACCCACGCCCACCAGCTTGGGGATAAAGGCAATGCGGTCCGCCGCCTGCGCCGAAGCGAAGCTGAGGGCCATTGCCAGGACGAGCAGTTTTGTTTTCATCTTACGCTCCGGATAGTTTTCTGAAGAGAGATCGCACCCATTCGCGGTGCAGACTTAGCGAACGTCCCATCACCACCACAACCAGCAGCGCCCCCGACAGCGCGCTCGACACTTGGTTGGGGATGCCGACCATCTGTAATCCCTGCTGGAGATACCCCACCAGCAGCGCCGCCAGCGCCGTACCCAGCACCGACCCTGACCCCCCGTAAATATTTGCCCCGCCGAGTACGGCGGCGGTGAGTGCGGGCATCAGCAAATCGCGCCCCAGATCCGAACGCGCAGAGCCGAAATAGGAGACCATCACCAGCGCGGCCACCGCCGACGCCACGCCCACCAGACCGTACAGCGCGTAGGGCATGCCGTTCACCGACAGCGCCGCATAGCGCGCCGCGCGCGGATTCTGGCCGATTAAAAACAGATGGCGGCCAAAGCGCCCGCGATGGGTAATCAGCCAGAAGAAGGCGGTAATCACCGCGAACAGCACCAGCGGGATCGGCAGCCCCAGCACCGTGAGGTTAGCGAACGCGGTAAAACCGTCCGGGAAGCCGCTGATGCCCTCGTAGCCCGTCGCCCCCGCCATGCCGGAGAGCAGCAGCGCGCCGCCGCCGTAGAGGTAGAGCGTGCCGAGGGTAATGACTAAAGGGCTAATGCCGGTGTAGTGGATCAGCGCCGCATTCACCAGCCCACACAGCAGGCCAAGCAGCAGCGTCAGCGGAACGGCGATCGTCATGGGCCACCCCGCTTGCATCATCACCCCCAGCGCGATGGCGCACAGGCCGATGGTGGAGCCCAGCGAAATGTCGATCCCGCCACTGATAATCACCAGCGTCAGCGGCAGCGCCACGATGCCGATGCAGATGAAATCGCTGGTGCTGAACAGCAGCATGTTAACGTCGAGCATGCGCGGGTTAATGGCGCCGAAGAGCAGGATCTCCAGCACCAGCAATATCAGCAGCGCGATTTCCCAGTTGAGCCTCATTTACGCCACCTCTTTGTTGCGTTTGGGAAAGGGGGTGACGTGCTTTCCCCCTCTGTTGCCAGGCTGGAACCGGCCGTACTTCAGCGCCCGCTGATGGCGTGACAGCGCCTGGCGCAGCCGCCCGTCGAGCACCAACACGCCCAGCAGCACCAGCCCGGCGATGAAGTCGTTCCACCACGCCGGTAGCCTGAACAGCACCAGCACGGTGTCGATTTGAGTAAGGAAAAACGCGCCGAGGAACGCACCGACCAGCGTGCCGGTGCCGCCCAGCAGCGAAATGCCGCCGAGCACGCAGGCGGCAATGGCCTTCATCTCCAGCCCGCTGCCGGTCTGGTTGGGCACAAAGCCGATCTGCGCGGCAAAGACAATCCCGGCGCAGGCTGCCAGCATGCCGTTGAGGGTGAAGGCGATCATGCGCGTGCGGTTCACCGCCACGCCCAGCTGGCGCGCGGCGGCGAGGTTATCCCCCACCGCGTAAAAATCACGCCCGAACGAGGTGCGCGATAGCCCCCACGCGCCAACGACAACGAGAATCAACACTCCCACGCCGAGCGGTGAAATGCCGATGGCGGCAGGCTCGGAGAGAGATTTCAGCCCCGGCGGCAGCCCCTCAATCCACTTTCCGCCCGTCCAGAGCAGCATCGCGCCGCGGTACAGCCCCAGCGTGCCGAGGGTGGCGACAATCGCCGGAATGCGCAGCCCCACCACCAGAAAACCGTTGAACGCCCCCGCCAGCGCGCCAATCGACAGTGCAAAAAGTATCGATACCGGCAGGCTGTAGCCACCGTTGAGCGCCACGCCGACGGCAATCGCGGACAGCCCGACGGTCGAGCCCACGGAGACGTCGATATTGCGGGTCAGCATCACCAGCGCCGCGCCGATGGCCAGCAGGATCAGGATCTGCGCGCTGGCGAAGATCATCCCCAGCGTTTGCAGGCTGAAGTAGGACGGATTCAGCGCCACCAGCACGGCGAACAGCGCCAGAATGGCAAGAAACGCGCTCAGCTCGCGGTTTTTGAGTAAGATCTTCATGATTGTCCTCCAAACGCCAGCGCCATCATCCGATCGAGACTGACGGCGTGGCGCGGCAGCTCGCCGCTGAGTACGCCCTGATGCATCACCAGCACGCGGTCCGCGAGGCCGGGGAATTCATCGAGATCGCTTGAGATCATCAGCACCGCAACATTCTGCGCCGCCACGCTTTTAATGAGCTGGTAGATATCGGCGCGCGCCGACACGTCCACGCCGCGCGTCGGCTCATCGACGATCAGCAACAAAGGATTGGCCTCCAGACAGCGCGCCAGCAGCACCTTCTGCTGGTTGCCGCCGGAGAGCGTGCGCACGGTTTGATCCGCATGATTGAGCTTGATCCCCAGCGCCCGGTGATAGCGCTCCACCACCGCAGACTCCCGCTTTCGCTGCTGCCAGAGCGACGGCTCGTTCAGTGCCACCGTGTTCCAGCGGACAGGCGCGTCGAGAAACAGGCCGGACACCTGCCTGTCTTCCGGCAGATAAACCAGCCCTTTTTCCAGACGTGAACCCACCGGATCGGAGGTGATCTCCCGGCTCTCCAGCCACACCCGCCCGCCGCGTACGGGACGCAGGCCGTAGAGCGTTTCGGCAAACTCGGTGCGCCCGGATCCGACCAGTCCGGCAAGGCCAACGATCTCCCCGGCGTAAATCTCCAGGCTGAGATCGATAAAGCCCTCTCCGGTGAGATCTTCCACGCGCAGCACCGGAAAATCCTGCGGCTGGGTGCGGCGATTGCCCGGCAACGCCAGCCACAGCTTTTGCGCATCGCTTAAGCCTTTCTCGCGGCTGACCGGCGTCATGGCGGCGATCAGGGCGCTGTCGTCAAACTGGACGGTTTCGCCGCTGAGCACCACCGCGCCGTCGCGCATCACCGAAACGTGGCTCGACAGCGTGCGGATTTCCGGCAGCTTATGCGAGATAAAGACAATCCCGACGCCGAGCGCCTGTAAGGCGCGGATCTGGCGAAACAGCCGTTCAGTTTCGCCGGGCGTCAGCGAGGCCGTGGGCTCGTCGAGGATCAGAATTCTGGCGTTGCGCATCAGCCCGCGCAGGATCTCAACCATCTGCTGGTCCGCCACTTCCAGGGTGCTGGCCGTTGCGTCGAGATTAAGCTGACATTGCAGCTGCTGGAGTTTCTCCGCCAGCCGCTTTTCCCGATCGCGCTCGCGCGGCAGGCGGAACAGGATGTTTTCCCGCACGGTCAGGTTGGGGAAAAGCAGAGGCTCCTGCGGCACCAGATAAATGCCTAACCGATGCGCCTGCGCCGGGGTAAGCCGTGCAAAAGACTCGCCCGCAACCGAAAGTTCACCGCTATCCGGCGTTTCCACCCCAGCGATGATCTTCATCAGCGTCGATTTTCCCGCGCCGTTACCGCCCATCAGCGCATGCACCTGCCCCGCAAGCAGCGTGAAATCAATGCCTTTTAAGACCGGCACGCCTGAGAACTGCTTGCTGATATTTCGCGCGTTGAGAAGTGGTGTCATCATCGCTCCGCTATTGAACAAATGATTTTTAGATTTAATAATGTTCAAAAGCGTAGACGGTGAACTATATTTACAACCGTGCAGGGATCACAGTTTTATCGATTGAGATTCAGATTAACCAGAAACGATCTAAAAGATCCGTTTTGCCGCGTGGCTCACATTTTCACGCCGCGCCATTACGAACATATGATCTAAATTTTTATAAGAGTTCAATTATGAGCGATAAACGCACTGCGGAAGAAGGACGGTTTGCCGGGCTGGCGCTGGCGGAAGAGGAGCTGGTGGCGCGCGTCGCCTGGTGCTACTACCACGACGGGCTGACTCAGAATGATATCGGCGAACGGCTCGGTCTGCCGCGCCTGAAGATCTCCCGCCTGCTGGAGAAAGGCCGCCAGTCGGGGGTGATCCGCGTGCAGATCAACTCCCGCTACGAGGGCTGCCTGGCGCTGGAAACTGAGCTACAGCAGCGCTTTGGGCTGAAGCTGGTGCGCGTGATGCCTGCCCTAAATACCCCGCCGATGAACGTGCGGCTGGGCATTGGCGCGGCGCAGTCGCTGATGGGCGTGCTGGAGCCCGGCCAGCTGCTGGCGGTGGGGTTCGGTGAAACCACCATGAGCAGCCTGCAACACTTAAGCGGCTTTATCAGCTCGCAGCAGATCCGCCTGGTGACGCTTTCCGGCGGCGTGGGGCCGTATATGACCGGTATCGGCCAGCTGGATGCGGCCTGTAGCGTCAGCATGATCCCCGCCCCGCTTCGCGTCTCATCTGCGGAAGTCGCCGGGATCTTAAAACGTGAGACCAGCGTTCGGGACGTGATCCTCGCCGCGACCGCCGCTGACGTGGCGGTGGTCGGCATTGGTTCCGTGAACCAGCGCCGTGACGCGACCATACTGCGCTCCGGCTATATCAGCGAAGGTGAACAGCTGATGTACGCCCGTAAAGGGGCGGTGGGCGATATCCTCGGCTATTTCCTTAACGCCGAAGGGGAATGCGTCGAGGAGCTGGAGATCCATAAAGAATTACTCGGCGTCACGCTCGATGAACTGGCGCAGCTGCCCACCATCGTCGGCGTGGCCGGAGGGGAAGAGAAAGCCGATGCGATTTATGCCGCACTGAAAGGTCGCCGTATTAATGGCCTGGTGACGGAAGAGACGACAGCCCGCGCGGTGCTGGCTCTGGCCGAATAAGAGTCGCCCTGCGCTAATAGCGAGGCAAGCTCATGAGTTACCTTTTAGCGTTAGATGCAGGGACAGGCAGCGTTCGCGCCGTGATTTTCGATTTACAGGGCAACCAGATTGCCGTCGGCCAGGCCGAGTGGAAGCACCTGAGCGTGGAGCACGTGCCGGGGTCGATGGAGTTCGATCTCGACACCAACTGGCAGCTGGCCTGCCGGTGCATTCATCAGGCGCTGTCGCGCGCGAATCTGACCGCGGCGGATGTTCAGTCCGTCGCCTGCTGTTCGATGCGCGAAGGGATCGTGCTGTACGACCGCAGCGGCGAGGCCATCTGGGCCTGCGCCAACGTTGACGCCCGCGCCAGCCGCGAGGTGGCTGAACTCAAAGAGATCCACGACTACCGTTTTGAATCCGAAGTGTATGACGTTTCCGGCCAGACGCTTGCCCTTAGCGCCATGCCGCGCCTGCTCTGGCTGGCGCATCACCGTCCGGACATCTACCGCAAGGCCGCGACCATCACCATGATCAGCGACTGGCTGGCGGCAAAGCTCTCCGGCGAGCTGGCGGTCGATCCGTCTAATGCGGGCACCACCGGCATGCTGGATCTCTTTTCACGCGACTGGCGTCCGGCGCTGCTCGACATGGCCGGGCTGCGCGCCGATATTCTCTCGCCGGTGAAAGAGACCGGCACCGTGCTGGGGGCCATCACGAAAGAAGCCGCACAGCAGAGCGGTTTACGCGAGGGCACGCCGGTAGTGATGGGCGGCGGCGACGTGCAGCTGGGCTGCCTGGGGCTGGGCGTTGTCCGCGCCGGACAAACGGCGGTGCTGGGCGGCACCTTCTGGCAGCAGGTGGTTAACCTGCCGCAGGTGCGCACCGACCCTGAGATGAACATCCGCGTGAACCCGCACGTTATCCCCGGCATGGCGCAGGCGGAGTCGATCAGCTTCTTTACCGGGCTGACCATGCGCTGGTTCCGCGACGCCTTTTGTGCCGAAGAGAAGCTGATTGCCGAGCGGATGGGGATGGACACCTATTCCCTGCTGGAAGAGATGGCGGGCCGCGTACCCGCTGGCTCCCACGGCGTAATGCCAATCTTCTCCGACGCGATGCATTTCAAGCAGTGGTACCACGCCGCGCCGTCGTTTATTAACCTCTCTATCGACCCGGAAAAGTGCAACAAAGCGACGCTGTTCCGCGCCCTGGAGGAGAACGCGGCAATCGTCTCGGCCTGTAACCTGACGCAGATTTCGCGCTTCTCCGGCGTGACGTTTGATAGCCTGGTGTTTGCGGGCGGCGGCGCAAAGGGCGCCCTGTGGAGCCAGATTTTAAGCGACGTCACCGGCCTGCCGGTGCGCGTGCCGGAAGTCAAAGAGGCAACGGCGCTCGGCTGCGCCATTGCCGCCGGAACGGGCGCGGGGCTGTTTGCGGATATGGCCTCGACGGGCGAGCGGCTGGTGAAGTGGAGCCGCGAGTTTACGCCAAACCCGCAGCACCGGGAGCTGTACGACGGCATGATGAAGAAGTGGCAGGCGGTGTACGCGGATCAGCTCGGGCTGGTGGACAGCGGGCTGACCACGTCGATGTGGCAGGCGCCGGGGTTAGCGCGTGCAGCGACGCCGTAAATAACGCCGGATGGCGCTGCGCTTATCCTTCCTGGGGTTTTGTAGCCCCGGTAAGCGTAGCGCCACCGGGGAAGTTCTTTGAGATCTATCACAATCATTCGATCCCGCTTTTACCTTTCTGCTGCCGCTGGCTAAATTAGTAACTCATCCGACCACATAACAATAATTTTACACTGGAAGAGACTATGAGCCGCTACCCGTCGCTATTCGCCCCCCTCGATCTGGGGTTTACCACCCTTAAAAACCGCGTGTTAATGGGCTCGATGCACACCGGGCTGGAAGAGCGTCCGGACGGGGCCGAGCGCCTGGCGGCCTTCTACGCCGAGCGCGCGCGCCACGGGGTGGCGCTGATTGTCACCGGCGGCGTAGCCCCTGCCCCTTCAGGTGTGACGATGGAGGGCGGCGCAGTTCTGAATGATGCGACACAGCTGCCGCATCACCGCATTGTCACGGACGCGGTGCATAACGAAGGCGGTAAAATCGCCCTGCAAATTCTGCATACCGGGCGCTACAGCTATCAGCCAAAGCTGGTTGCGCCATCGGCTATTCAGGCGCCGATTAACCGCTTTACCCCTCACGCCCTCAGCCACGACGAGATCCTGGCGCTGATCGACGATTTTGCCCGCTGCGCCGCGCTGGCGCGTGAGGCGGGCTACGACGGTGTGGAGGTGATGGGCTCTGAAGGCTATCTGATTAACGAATTCCTCGCCGCACGCACCAACCAGCGCGACGATGAATGGGGCGGTGACTATGCCCGCCGGATGCGCTTTGCCGTGGAGGTGGTGCGCGCGGTGCGCGAA
Organism: Enterobacter cloacae complex sp. P1B; assembly: GCF_014982345.1. Lineage (NCBI taxonomy): Bacteria > Pseudomonadati > Pseudomonadota > Gammaproteobacteria > Enterobacterales > Enterobacteriaceae > Enterobacter > Enterobacter cloacae complex sp. P1B. The sequence continues at coordinate 394,338 of NZ_JADCLF010000006.1, forward strand.
CGTGCGGGCGCGGACTTTATTATTATCTTCCGCCTGTCGATGCTCGACCTGGTGGAGGGCGGCGGCACGTTCGACGAAACCGTGCAGCTGGCGCAGGCGATTGAAGCCGCAGGTGCCACCATCATCAACACCGGGATTGGCTGGCACGAAGCGCGCATCCCGACCATCGCCACGCCGGTGCCGCGCGCGGCGTTCAGCTGGGTAACGCGCAAGCTGAAGGGCAAAGTCTCCGTTCCGCTGGTAACGACGAATCGCATTAACGACCCGCAGGTGGCGGACGATGTGATCTCACGCGGCGACGCCGATATGGTATCGATGGCGCGTCCGTTCCTCGCGGACTCCGAACTGCTCTCCAAAGCGCAAAGCGGCCGTGCGGATGAGATCAACACCTGCATCGGCTGTAACCAGGCCTGTCTGGATCAGATCTTCGCCGGCAAAGTCACCTCATGCCTGGTGAACCCCCGCGCCTGCCATGAAACGAAAATGCCGGTCGTCCCCGCGGTCAGTCAAAAACGCCTGGCCGTCGTGGGAGCCGGCCCCGCTGGGCTGGCGTTTGCGGTGAATGCCGCCTCACGCGGGCACAGCGTGACGCTGTTTGATGCCGCCGGTGAAATTGGCGGGCAGTTTAATATCGCCAAACAGATCCCCGGCAAAGAGGAGTTCTATGAAACCCTGCGCTACTACCGCCGGATGATCGATCTGACGGGTGTTGATCTGCGGCTTAACCAACTTGTCAGCGCGGCGGATCTGATCGGTTTCGACGAGGTGATCCTCGCGAGCGGGATCGCACCGCGCACGCCTGCAATCGAGGGTATCGATCATCCGAAGGTGTTGAGCTATCTGGACGTATTGCGTGACAAAGCGCCCGTTGGCGAGAAGGTGGCGATTATCGGCTGCGGCGGGATCGGCTTTGATACCGCGATGTATTTAAGCCAGCCGGGCGAGGCCACCAGCCAGAACATCGCCGAGTTTTGCGTAGAATGGGGCATTGATACCAGCCTGAGCCAGTCCGGCGGATTACGGCCGGAAGGGCCGCAGCTGCCGAAAAGCCCGCGCCAGATCGTGATGCTCCAGCGTAAGGCCAGCAAGCCGGGTGAAGGGCTGGGCAAAACCACGGGCTGGATCCACCGCGCCACCCTGCTCTCGCGCGGAGTGAAGATGATCCCGGGGGTGAGCTACCAGAAGATCGACGACGACGGGCTGCATGTGCTGATCGGTGGTGAACCGCAGCTGCTGCGCGTGGATCATGTGATTTTGTGCGCCGGACAGGAGCCAAAGCGCGATCTGGCCGATCCGCTGCGCGAAGCGGGTAAAACGGTGCATTTGATCGGCGGGTGCGACGTGGCGATGGAGCTGGATGCGCGGCGGGCGATTGCGCAGGGCACCCAGCTTGCACTGGTTATTTAGCGACGGCGACCCAGCTTCACCGCTTTCAGCACCACAAACTTGTTATTGGTCGCAATGGTGACGCAGTTGCCGAAAATCTTTTTCAGCTTGTGGAAGTAGTCCAGGTGGCGGTTCGCCACGATATACAGCTCGCCGTTGATTTTCAGGCAGCGGCGCGCGTGGTGGAACATCTCCCACGCGACGTTATCCGTCAGGGCGTGCTTCTGGTGGAACGGCGGGTTGCAGAACACGGCGTTGAAGCGGAAAGGCTCAACGCCGGAGAGCGCGTTGTTGATCATAAATTCGCAGCGATCCACCGCTTCCGGCATGTTGGTTTCTACGTTAAGACGGCTGGAGGCCACCGCCATCGGCGACTCGTCGCTGAACACCACGCTGGCTTCCGGATTCTTCGCCAGCAGCGTCAGGCCAATCACGCCGTTGCCGCAGCCCAGATCGACAATCTCCCCTTCCAGGTTTTCCGGCAGGTGCTCCATAAAGAAACGCGCCCCAATATCCAGCCCGGTGCGGGAGAAAACGTTCGCATGGTTATGGATGGTCCAGTCGGTGCCTTCCAGTTTCCAGCTCAGCGTCTCCGGCGCGTCGGCCAGCTCCGGTGCGCTGAAGGTGCAGTTGATCAGGCGCGCTTTTTTCCAGGCAAGCGTGGTAGTGGTCGGGCCGAGGACCTTCTCGAACAGCTCCAGCGTCGACGTGTGAATATCGCGCGCTTTGGCACCCGCAATGATGCGGGTTTCCGGCGTGACGACTTTGCGCAGCGCGCACAGCTGCTGCTCCAGCAGTGCCATGGTTTTTGGCACCTTGATCAATACCACGCCCGGCGCCTGCGGGTAGTCCGCGGTGCTGTCGAGGAACTTCACGCTGGACTCGTCGATGTCGTTATGGCGCAGGTTTTCACGCGTCGCCAGTTCGCTCAGGTAGGAATCGCCAATGCTGTACGGCGTGTGCTCTGCCAGGGCGCAGCCCAGGGCACCAAACGCGTCATTCAGGATCAGAACCGGGCCGCGGATTTCAGTCTCATCCAACTGCTGCAGCAGATATTCATCCGCCGCTTCCCACGCCTGAAGCGGGTTTACGTCGTCCGTTTCCGGGAAACGTTTAAGGTTGAGTGAACGGAAACCGTTGTCTAAGTGGCTCATCGGCCCTCCTGAATGGTAAAATTTGGCGTATCCCTGAAAAGGGTGCGTGAGTATACCCGTTTTCGCATTAATTTGGGCTTTTGATGAACCAACTTACTTATCTCCAGGGCTACCCGGAGCATTTACTGACTCAGGTTCGCAGCCTGATTGCCGAGCAGAAGCTCGGCGCGGTGCTGGAAAAACGCTATCCCGGCACGCACGATTTCGCGACCGATAAGGCGCTCTGGCAGTATACGCAGGATCTGAAAAGCCGATATCTGAAGAGCGCGCCGCCGATCAACAAGGTGATGTACGACAACAAGATCCACGTGCTGAAAAATGCGCTCGGCCTGCACACCGCCATCTCCCGCGTACAGGGCGGCAAGCTGAAGGCTAAGGCGGAGATCCGCGTGGCGACGGTTTTCCGTAACGCGCCGGAAGCCTTTCTGCGGATGATCGTGGTGCATGAGCTGGCGCACCTGAAAGAGAAAGAGCACGACAAAGCGTTCTATTCCCTGTGCTGCCACATGGAGCCGCAGTATCACCAGCTGGAGTTTGATACCCGCCTGTGGCTTACGCATTTATCGTTAAATGGTAATGCGGAATAGCGCACTGGTTTTGCAATAATCCCGTGCTACAGTGGCTAAAGGTTCCCCGCTACGGAGTACGTAAACGTTTATGATACGTTTCGCAGTCATTGGAACGAACTGGATCACGCGCCAGTTCGTCGACGCCGCCCACGAAACCGGCAAACTTAAACTCACCGCAGTCTATTCCCGCAGCCTTGAGCAGGCGCAGAGCTTTGCTAACGATTACCTCGTCGAGCATCTCTTCACCTCCCTGGATGAAATGGCGCAAAGCGACGCCATTGACGCGGTTTATATCGCCAGCCCGAACTCCCTGCACTTCCCGCAAACGGCGCTGTTTCTCGGCCACAAAAAGCACGTAATTTGCGAGAAGCCGCTGGCCTCGAATATTGAGGCAGTGGAAGCGGCCATTGCGCTTGCCCGCGAAAACCAGGTGGTGCTGTTCGAAGCGTTCAAAACCGCCAGCCTGCCGAATTTCCTTCTGCTGCAGCAGTCCCTGCCGAAAATTGGCAAAGTGCGCAAAGCCTTTATCAACTACTGCCAGTATTCGTCGCGCTATCAGCGCTATCTGGACGGCGAGAATCCGAATACCTTTAATCCGGCCTTCTCAAACGGCTCGATTATGGATATCGGTTTTTACTGCCTGGCCTCTGCCGTAGCGCTGTGGGGCGAGCCGCACGGCGTTACGGCCACCGCCAGCCTGCTGGAGAGCGGCGTGGATGCACACGGTTTGGTGGTGCTGGACTACGGTGATTTTAGCGTCACGCTGCAGCACTCCAAGGTGAGCGATTCCGTGTTGCCGAGCGAAATTCAGGGCGAAGCCGGGTCGCTGGTCATCGAGAAGATCTCCGAATGCCAGAAGGTGAGCTTCGTGCCGCGCGGCGGCAAAGCGCAAGAACTGACGCAGCCTCAGCATATTAACACTATGCTCTATGAGGCAGAGGTCTTCGCCCGTCTGGTGGAAGATAACGAAGTGAATCACCCAGGCCTTGCGGTAAGCCGCACCACGGCGAAGCTGCAAACCGAGATCCGACGCCAGACCGGCGTGGTGTTCCCGGCAGACGGCGTCGGCGCGGAAGCGATCGCGTAAAGCTGTGTAATGAAACGGCGCAGACCATTGACGAAACCGATGGTCTGACATATTTTGTTACCTGCAAAGGGGAGTAACTTCTTCGTCGGTGGATCGTCATTACGATGCGTAAAATATGCATCCGGTCGCCGGGCAACCTTCGTGGTTGTAAGTGAGACCTTGCCGGAAGGCGAGGTCTATGCATAAAAAGCTAACGGCTATCGTCTTCTGACCATGGCCGTTTTTGTTTTTTATGTGTAAGGAAAATAGTATGCATTCTGTCGGCACTCCAATGCTGTGGGGCGGATTCGCGGTTGTCGTGCTCATCATGCTGGCGATCGACCTCTTTTTGCAGGGTCGTCGCGGCGAGCACGGCATGAGCGTTAAGCAGGCCGCCGTCTGGTCGCTGGTCTGGGTTACCCTCTCGCTCCTCTTTTGCGCCGCCTTCTGGTGGTATCTGGCCTCGACTGAAGGCCGTGCGGTGGCCGATCCTCAGGCGCTCGCCTTCCTCACCGGTTATCTGATTGAAAAAGCCCTGGCGGTTGATAACGTCTTCGTCTGGCTGATGCTGTTCAGCTACTTTGCTGTGCCTGCAGCATTGCAGCGCCGCGTGCTGGTCTACGGCGTGCTGGGTGCCATTGTCCTGCGTACCATCATGATCTTCGCCGGCAGTTGGCTAATTACCCAGTTCGAATGGCTGCTGTACGTGTTCGGCGCGTTCCTGCTGTTTACCGGGGTCAAAATGGCGCTGGCGAAAGAAGACGATACCGGTATCGGTGATAAGCCGCTGGTGAAGTGGATCCGTGGTCATCTGCGCATGACGGACAAGATCGAGAGCGAGCACTTCTTCGTGCGTAAGAACGGCCTGCTGTTTGCTACCCCGCTGCTGCTGGTGCTGATTCTGGTCGAGCTGAGCGATGTGATTTTCGCGGTAGACAGCATCCCGGCAATCTTCGCGGTGACGACTGATCCGTTCATCGTGCTGACTTCTAACCTGTTTGCGATCCTCGGTCTGCGCGCGATGTACTTCCTGCTGGCAGGCGCGGCAGAGCGCTTCTCGATGCTGAAGTATGGTCTGTCGGTGATTCTGGTGTTTATCGGTATCAAGATGCTGATCGTGGATTTCTACCACATCCCGATCGCCATTTCGCTTGGCGTGGTGTTCGGCATTCTGCTGGTGACGCTGGTTATCAATACCTGGGTTAACCGCCAGCACGATAAAAAGCAGCAGGCGGAGTAATCCCCTCACCCTAACCCTCTCCTCAAAGGGGAGAGGGTTAACACACTTTTGTGACTCAATAGTTAAAAAATATGATGTGACACGTAAAATCCAGCATTTTACTCTTCCGCCTTTCCCCGCTTTCCTTGATACTCAACCAGGCAAACAAATATTTACATCCTGAAATAAATGTGACTTAGAGCACATCCAGGATGGAACACAATTTCACTTAGGAATTTAGTATGAGCACACAATCTAAGGGCCTGCTTGCGCGTCTGACGCAGGGTAGCCTGGTTAAACAAATCCTGGTAGGTCTGGTTCTGGGTATTCTGCTGGCCCTGGTGTCAAAACCTGCCGCGGAAGCGACGGGGCTTCTCGGAACGCTTTTCGTGGGCGCGCTGAAGGCCGTTGCGCCGGTGCTGGTACTGATGCTGGTCATGGCTTCTATCGCCAATCACCAACACGGACAAAAAACCAACATTCGCCCGATTCTCTTTTTATATCTGCTGGGCACGTTTTCTGCTGCGCTGACCGCAGTGGTCTTTAGCTTCCTCTTCCCCTCCACGCTACATCTGACCTCTGCGGCGGGCGACGTCACGCCGCCTTCAGGCATTGTGGAAGTGCTGCGCGGCCTGCTGATGAGCATGGTTACGAACCCCATTGATGCCCTGCTGAATGCCAACTACATTGGCATCCTGGTGTGGGCGATCGGCCTGGGCTTCGCCCTGCGTCACGGCAACGAAACGACGAAAAACCTGGTCAACGACATGTCCAACGCCGTGACCTTTATCGTTAAGGTCGTGATTCGCTTTGCACCCATCGGTATCTTCGGCCTGGTGTCGTCTACCCTGGCCACAACCGGCTTTGACGCGCTGTGGGGCTACGCGCAGCTGCTGATGGTGCTGGTCGGCTGTATGCTGCTGGTGGCGCTGGTGATCAACCCGCTGCTGGTGTTCTGGCAGATCCGCCGTAACCCGTATCCGCTGGTGCTGACCTGCCTGCGCGAGAGCGGTGTATACGCCTTCTTCACCCGCAGCTCGGCGGCAAACATTCCGGTCAACATGGCGCTGGCGGAGAAGCTGAACCTGGACCGCGATACCTATTCCGTGTCGATCCCGCTGGGTGCGACCGTGAACATGGCAGGTGCGGCGATCACCATCACCGTGCTGACCCTGGCGGCCGTGCAAACGCTGGGTATTCCTGTGGATCTGCCAACGGCGCTGCTGCTAAGCGTGGTGGCGTCGCTGTGTGCCTGTGGCGCATCCGGCGTGGCGGGCGGTTCGCTGCTGCTGATCCCGCTGGCGTGCAATATGTTCGGCATCCCGAACGAGATCGCCATGCAGGTTGTGGCCGTCGGCTTCATCATCGGCGTGCTGCAGGACTCCTGCGAAACCGCGCTGAACTCCTCTACCGACGTGCTGTTCACCGCAGCGGCCTGTCAGGCGGAAGACGCGCGTTTAGCGAAGAATGCCCTGCGAGGTTAACAGCAAAACGGCAACCCTGAGGTTGCCGTTTTTAGTGTTTGTACCCTCTCCCCGTGGGAGAGGGTCAGGGTGAGGGCATCAGGCCGCACCGATTAAAGTTCAGTAGGTCGGGTAAGCGCTAGCGCCACCCGACAAAACACTTAAAGCGTCACACCACTCTTAAAGATCGCCAGCTCGCGGAAGTCGTTCTTCTCGTTACAGGTCTGCCTGCCGTTAGCAAACTCCACGATAGTTTCCACGAACTCCGTCAGCAGCTGCGGCATCGCTTTGCCGTGGATCAGCTGGCCTGCGTCGAAATCGATCCAGTGCTTTTTCTTCGCCGCCAGCTCGCTGTTGGTGGCGATTTTCACCGTCGGCACAAAACCGCCGTACGGCGTACCGCGACCGGTGCTGAACAACACCATGTGACAGCCCGCCCCCGCCAGCGCGCTGGTGGCGACCGCATCGTTACCCGGTGCGCTCAGCAGGTTCAGGCCGTGGGTTTTCAGGCGTTCGCCGTAGCGCAGAACGTCCACCACCTGGCTGGCCCCCGCTTTCTGGGTGCAGCCGAGGGATTTCTCCTCCAGCGTGGTAATTCCGCCCGCCTTGTTCCCCGGCGATGGGTTCTCGTAAATCGGCTGATTGTGGGCAATGAAGTACTGTTTGAAGTCGTTCACCATGGTGACGGTCTTCTCAAACGTCTCTTCGTCGCGGCAGTGGCTCATCAGAATGCGCTCCGCGCCAAACATCTCCGGCACTTCGGTGAGCACCGTGGTGCCGCCGTTGGCAATCACGTAATCCGAGAAGCGGCCCAGCATTGGGTTAGCGGTAATGCCGGAAAGACCGTCAGACCCGCCGCACTCCAGGCCAAACTTCAGCTCGCTCAGCCTGCCCGGCTCGCGCCTGTCGTGGCGCATCACCTCATACAGCTGATGCAGTTGCTCAACGCCCGCTTCCACTTCGTCGTCCTGATGCTGGCACACCATGAAGTGAACGCGCTCAGGGTCGAATTCTCCCAGCGTCTCGCGGAAGGCGTCGACCTGGTTGTTCTCGCAGCCGAGGCCGATCACCAGCACTGCGCCCGCATTCGGGTGGCGCACCATGTTTTGCAGCATGGTGCGGGTGTTAATGTGGTCGTCACCCAGCTGGGAGCAGCCGTAGGTATGGCTGAACAGATGTACCCCGTCGATGCCCTCGGCATCGTGGGTCTCCTTCAGAAAGCGGGTCTGGATCTGACGCGCAATGCCGTTCACGCAGCCGACGGTCGGCAGGATCCACAGCTCGTTGCGGATCCCCACATCACCGTTTGCGCGACGGTAGATTTGCACCTCACGATCCCCCGCCTGCACGCCTGCCTTCGGTAGTTCAGGCTGATAGCTGTACTCGTCCAGATCGCTGAGATTGGTGCGGGTATTGTGGGAATGAATATATTCACCCGGCGCAATATCCGCCAGCGCATGGCCGATGGGCAAACCGTACTTCACCACGTTCTCCCCTTTTGCAATGGGGATCAGGGCAAACTTGTGTCCACGTCCAATGGCCTGGCGCAACGTGACCAACTGGTTATCGAAGGCCACTTCCGTGCCTTCGGTTAAATCTGCCAGCGCGACGGCCACGTTATCCAGCGAATGGATTTTGATGTATTGCATATCAACCTCAGACGGCCTTAGTTCAGTTCAATGGCGAAGTAGTCACGCGCATTGTTAAAGCAGATGTTTTTCACCATTTCGCCCAGCAGCTGGATATCCGCTGGCGCTTCACCCGCGTGCACCCAGCGGCCAATCATCTGGCACAGGATGCGGCGGAAATATTCGTGGCGAGTGTAGGAGAGGAAGCTGCGGCTGTCGGTCAGCATACCCACGAAGCGGCTTAACAGACCGAGCTGAGCCAGCTGCGTCATCTGACGCTCCATGCCGTCTTTCTGATCGTTGAACCACCAGCCGGATCCGAACTGCATCTTGCCCGGCATACCTTCGCCCTGGAAGTTGCCCACCATGGTGCCCAGCACTTCGTTATCGCGCGGGTTCAGGCAGTAGAGAATGGTTTTTGGCAGCAGGTTTTGCTCGTTCTGTTTGCTCAGCAGTTTTGACAGCTCTTCCGCCAGCGGGCGGTCGTTGATGGAGTCAAAGCCCACGTCCGCGCCCAGCAGTTTGAACTGGCGCTGGTTGTTATTGCGCAGCGCGCCGATGTGGTACTGCTGTACCCAGCCGCGACGGGCGTATTCCGCACCGAGGAATACCAGTACCGCCGTTTTGAACTGCGCCACTTCGTGCTCGCTAAGCGATTCACCGGAGAGGCGACGCGCCAGGATGCTGTCCAGTTCGGCTTCGTTGGATTCCGCGAACAGCACCACGTCCAGCGCATGGTCAGAGACTTTACAGCCGTGCGCCGCGAAGTGGTCCAGACGTTTGGTCAGCGCGGTTTGCAGATCGGCGAAACGACGGATGTCGGTATCGGACACTTCCGCCAACTTCGCCATATAGTCGTTGAACGTGGCCTGCTCAATATTGAAGGCTTTGTCCGGGCGCCAGCTTGGCAGCACTTTAATGTCAAAAGAGGCGTCTTTGGCGACAACGGCATGATGCTCCAGGGAGTCAATCGGATCGTCGGTGGTGCCCACCATCTTCACATTCATCTGCTTCATGATGCCGCGCGCGGAGAAGTTATCCTGCGCCAGCAGTTCGTTGCACTGGTCCCAGATTTCATCCGCCGTAGCGGGAGAAAGCAGCTTGCCGGTGATACCAAACGGACGACGCAGTTCGAGGTGCGTCCAGTGGTATAGCGGGTTGCCGATAGTGTGCGGAACGGTCGCCGCCCAGGCGTCGAACTTCTCGCGATCGGTCGCGTCGCCGGTACACAGGCGCTCGGCCACGCCGTTGGTGCGCATTGCGCGCCATTTATAGTGGTCACCCTTCAGCCAGATATCATACAGGTTTTTGAAACGGTAATTTTCGGCAACCTGCTGCGGCGGTAAGTGGCAGTGGTAGTCGAAAATTGGCTGGTCTTTAGCGTAGTCGTGGTACAGGCGGCGGGCAAATTCGGTATCTAACAGAAAATCGTCGGTCATAAACGGCGTCATTATCGTCTTCCTCATTACGGGAGCGTCAGAAAGCGTATGTTCATATGCTGCAAAGTTATCACACCAATTTCCACCCACCGAAGCTTTTTTCGTGAGTGAGATCAATAAACGCTAACAAATAAATTACCCTCAATGGAGTAAACCCTTCTACAGGCCGCGCCGTTTCTGGCTTTGCGCGCAGCGATTAATGTCCCTACAAAGAATCATACATTTGTGATGTCACTCACCTTTTAAAGCTGTATGACAAGTTATCGTTTCGCCGTCGCAAACACTAAGCCGACGGAATGCGTTACCGGTGTGAGACACATCGGATTTAACGGTACGGATACCGACTTATGCACGCTTACTTATGGCAAGGTTCGGGCCGTTCCGGGACATTCTCCCGGCTACGCCCCTCCCGTTACACAACTGCTCCCGGCAACGGTTGAGAGGTTGCCGTGCTCTGGCGCGGAAATAACATAACGATGAGGTTTTAGATGCGTAAAATTAAAGGGTTACGTTGGTATATGATCGCACTGGTGACGCTGGGTACCGTGCTGGGCTACCTGACACGTAACACCGTGGCAGCCGCGGCGCCAACGTTGATGGAAGAGCTGCATATCTCCACGCAGCAATACTCTTACATCATCGCGGCCTATTCTGCCGCTTACACCGTCATGCAGCCTGTTGCTGGGTATGTTCTCGATATTCTGGGTACCAAAATCGGCTATGCCTTCTTCGCCATCGCCTGGGCGGTATTCTGCGGTGCAACCGCACTGGCAGGCAGCTGGGGCGGCCTGGCGCTGGCCCGTGGCGCGGTCGGTGCGGCAGAAGCCGCAATGATCCCGGCGGGGCTGAAAGCCAGCTCTGAGTGGTTCCCGGCAAAAGAGCGTTCCATCGCGGTGGGTTACTTCAACGTGGGCTCGTCCATCGGCGCAATGATTGCGCCGCCGCTGGTGGTGTGGGCCATCGTGATGCACAGCTGGCAGATGGCATTCATTATCTCTGGCGTGCTGAGCTTTGCCTGGGCAATGGCGTGGCTGGTTTTCTATAAACACCCGCGCGATCAGAAAAAACTCTCCGAGGAAGAACGCGAATACATTATTGGTGGTCAGGAAGCGCAGCATCAGACCAACAATGGCAAGAAGATGTCCGTCTGGCAGATCCTGGGCACCCGTCAGTTCTGGGGTATCGCCCTGCCGCGCTTCCTGGCTGAACCGGCCTGGGGTACCTTCAACGCGTGGATCCCACTGTTTATGTTTAAAGTCTACGGCTTTAACCTGAAAGAGATCGCGATGTTCGCCTGGATGCCGATGCTGTTCGCTGACCTGGGCTGTATCGTGGGCGGCTACCTGCCACCTCTGTTCCAGCGCTGGTTTGGGGTGAACCTGATTGTTTCCCGTAAGATGGTGGTGACCATGGGCGCCCTGCTGATGATTGGCCCGGGCATGATCGGCCTGTTCACCAGTCCGTATGTGGCTATCGCCCTGCTGTGCATCGGTGGGTTTGCGCACCAGTCCCTGTCCGGCGCGCTGATTACGCTCTCGTCTGACGTCTTCGGTCGCAACGAAGTGGCCACCGCCAACGGCCTGACCGGGATGGCCGCGTGGACCGCGAGTACGATGTTCGCGCTGGTCGTCGGCGCGCTGGCGGATACCATCGGCTTCAGCCCGCTGTTCGCGGTGCTGGCAATCTTCGACCTGATGGGCGCGGTGGTTATCTGGACGGTGCTGAAAAGCAAATCCGCAGAGGAGCTGGCGAAAGAGTCTCTCGGGCGACCGGCTACGCAGAGTTAGCGAAAATGCGTTTCACCGAAGCCGCCCCCGGGCGGCTTTTTTAATGGCAAAATCTGGAGAGTATTCCGTGAAAGTGGTATAACAAATCATCTGCCGTACCCTGCCTGGAGCGCATATGGAAATCACCGAACCACGTCGTTTATATCAACAACTTGCTGCCGAGCTGAAAGATCGCATCGAGCAAGGGGTCTATCTTGTCGGTGATAAACTTCCTGCCGAGCGCTTTATCGCGGATGAAAAAAGCGTAAGCCGAACCGTGGTGCGCGAAGCGATTATCATGCTGGAAGTGGAAGGCTACGTTGAGGTACGCAAAGGTTCCGGCATTCACGTTATTTCTAATCAGCCTAAACACTCTCCGGTGGCGGATGAAAGTCTAGAATTCGCCAGCTACGGTCCGTTTGAGCTGCTCCAGGCTCGCCAGCTGATCGAAAGCAATATTGCCGAATTTGCCGCCACGCAGGTGACCAAGCAGGACATCATGAAGCTGATGGAGATTCAGGAGAACGCTCGCAAGGAAAAATGTTTCCGTGATTCCGAGTGGGACCTGCAGTTTCACGTTCAGGTCGCCCTGGCAACCCAAAATACAGCGCTGGCGGCAATCGTTGAGAAAATGTGGACTCAGCGCGTTCACAACCCGTACTGGAAAAAACTGCACGATCATATTGATTCGCGTACCGTGGACAACTGGTGTGACGACCACGATCAAATTCTTAAGGCGCTGATTCGTAAAGATCCCCACGCCGCGAAGCTCGCCATGTGGCAGCACCTGGAAAACACCAAGCAGATGCTCTTCAATGAAACCAGTGACGACTTCGAATTTAACGCTGACCGTTATCTTTTTGCCGATAATCCTGTCGTTCATCTCGATACGGCCCCGAGCGGCGCAAAATAGGCGACCTTTCTACCGGCAGGCGCTTCGCTGCGCCTCCCCGCCTGAATGGGTAAGCAAAACATATATAGTGTCAGCCTTTGTAAAATCCCTCGCTCACTTTCAGGGCTTACGCCAAAATCACCTCACCCTGCAAATTCTGTGACGCAGAACGTTGGGCTTTGTTACAATTGGATTCACTTCGTTATTTTGAAAGTTAGTGCTTGCTAACCAGCCAATTAACAGGGAACAGTGTTGGCCACACCGCAATGTGTCCGCGAGCGACCATAATGAAATCACAACAATGTCGCCGTGCTGTTTGTCCCGGATAACAGGCGAGACGTTAACCGATTTCCAGGAACACTGAATGGAACTTTTGACCCAACTGCTGCATGCCCTTTGGGCGCAGGATTTTGAAACGCTGGCCAACCCTTCCATGATTGGCATGCTCTATTTTGTCTTGTTTATGATTCTGTTCCTTGAGAATGGTTTGCTGCCTGCAGCCTTCTTGCCGGGTGACAGTTTGCTGGTGCTTGTCGGCGTGCTGTGTGCTAAAGGCGCAATGGCGTTCCCGCAAACCATTTTATTACTGACCGTCGCGGCCAGCCTTGGCTGCTGGGTGAGCTATATCCAGGGAAGATGGCTGGGCAATACCCGAATAGTACAGAACTGGCTTTCCCATCTGCCTGCGCACTATCACCAGCGGGCACACCACCTGTTCCATAAGCATGGGCTTTCCGCGCTGCTGATTGGCCGCTTTATCGCCTTTGTGCGCACCCTGCTGCCCACCATTGCCGGGCTGTCCGGGTTGAGCAGCGCACGCTTCCAGTTCTTCAACTGGATGAGCGGCCTGTTATGGGTTCTGATCCTGACGACGCTGGGCTATGCGCTGGGTAAAACGCCGGTCTTCATGAAATATGAAGATCAGCTGATGTCCTGCCTGATGCTGCTGCCTGTTGTTCTGCTGGTCTTCGGCCTGATCGGCTCGCTGGTTGTCCTGTGGAAGAAAAAATACGGAGCGCGAGGTTAACGATGGTTATCTCACCGCTCGCCATGCGCCGCTTTGCCTGTGCCTTTATTGCACTGGTGATGCTCAGCGCCGTACTGCTGGCCTGGAACACGCTTTCACATCAGGACGCTACGCTGGCCATTCGCCCGGTAAACCAGGGGGGCGGTGTGCCTGACGGTTTTTCTGTCTGGCATCATCTGGATGCAAACGGCATCCGCTTTAAAAGCATCACCCCGCAGGACGATGTTTTACTGATTAAGTTTGATTCCCGTGCGCAGAGCGCTGCCGCGAAAGCGGTTCTTGACCGTACGCTGCCGCACGGCTATATCATTGCCCAGCAGGAAGATGACAACGCGCCAGCCGCGTGGTTATCATTGATTCGCGATACGTCGCATCGGTTTGGATAACTTCCTGGATTCCGAATCTTTTCACTCACTTTGGTGAATCCCCCGTTTACTTACTATGCTTAAGTACGCGGAGCACCCCTCGAATGTACTCCGCATCATTTTGGATAGCGGCTAACCCCGCAGCACAATGGAAGGTTTCGATAATGAAATTCCGCATGACCCTGGCTCTGGCCCTTTTTTCTTTAAGCACAACGACCTTCGCAAACTCTCTCTGTCAGGAGAAAGAACAGGATATTCAGCGTGAGATCGGTTATGCCGAAAAGCATAACAATCAGCACCGTGTTGATGGTCTCAAAAAAGCGCTGAGCGAAGTGAAAGCGAACTGTTCAGACAGCAAGCTGCGTGCCGATCACCAAAAGAAAATCGCTGAACAGAAGGACGAGATAGCCGAGCGCCGTCAAGACCTGCAGGAAGCGAAAGAGAAAGGGGATGCGGAAAAAATTGCTAAGCGCGAGAAGAAGTTGAAAGAGGCGCAGGACGACCTGAAAGCGCTGGAAGCTCGCGATTATTGAGTTAACGGAAATCTCAACAGGAGAGAATCATGTCAAAAGATACGACGTCTGAACATCTGCGCGCTGAACTGAAATCCCTGGCCGATACCCTTGAAGAGGTGCTGAACTCCTCTGCCGATAAGTCGAAAGAAGAAGTAAGCAAGCTGCGCAGCAAAGCGGAGCAGGCGCTGAAAGAGAGCCGCTACCGCCTGGGTGAAACCGGTGATGCACTGGCGAAACAGACCCGTGAAGCGGCTGCGCGCGCAGATGAATATGTGCGCGACAATCCATGGACGGGAGTTGGTATTGGTGCCGCAGTGGGTGTGGTACTGGGTGTCCTGCTGACGCGTCGTTGATATGGAAGATCCTCGTCACGCACAAGGGCCTGCTAATAACGTCCTCGGCATCGGCCAGCGTATTTTAACGACGCTGGTTGGGATTGCCGAAACGCGCGTCCGGCTGGCAGTGGTCGAACTGGAAGAGGAGAAAGCGAACCTCTTCCAGATGCTGCTGATGCTCGGGCTGACCATGCTCTTCGCCGCGTTTGGTCTGATGAGCCTGATGGTGTTAATCATCTGGGCCATTGACCCGCAGTATCGACTTAACGCGATGATTGCCACGACCGTCGTTCTGCTGGTCGCGGCGCTGATTGGCGGCATATGGACGATGCGTAAAGCGCGCAGGTCCACTTTCCTGCGCCACACGCGCCAGGAACTGGCTAACGATCGCGCCCTGCTGGAGGATGACAAGCCGTGAGCGATAAAGCGGAACGTCAGAAGCGAAAAGCGTACCTGTTAAGTCAGATCCAGCAGCAGCGGCTGGATCTGTCTGCCAGCCGCCGTGACTGGATCGACGCGACGCGACGGTTTGACCGTGGCTGGAATACCTTCCTGAGCCTGCGTTCGTGGGCGCTGGTCGGCAGCAGCGTGATGGCTATCTGGACGGTTCGTCATCCGAATATGCTCATCCGCTGGGCCCGACGCGGTTTTGGTGCCTGGAGCGCCTGGCGCCTGGTCAAAGCAACGCTGCGGCAACAACAGCTGCGGTGATAAACGCAAAACGGTAACTCAGGTTACCGTTTTTTGTTTTTGCCCTTCTCCCCGTGGGCTGAGGGCACCAGCGCGCACCTGCCCTTACTCAATATCTTTGAAGAAGATTGACAGTTTTCCTTGCTAACAATTGCTACCCGCCCCGTTTACACTCCTCTCCATCGACAGCAGAGCCGCGGTATCTACCCGGAATTGCAGACAAATAATGTTCAGCCGCTTATGTGGTTTCCTGGAGAGTAAAATGAAAAAATTAGAAGATGTTGGTGTACTGGTCGCGCGTATTCTGATGCCAATTCTGTTTATCGTGGCAGGCTGGGGCAAAATCACCGGATATGCGGGTACCCAGCAGTATATGGAAGCCATGGGCGTTCCGGGGTTCCTGCTGCCGCTGACCATTCTGCTTGAGTTTGGCGGCGGCCTGGCGGTTCTGTTCGGCTTCCTGACCCGCACCACAGCGCTGTTTACCGCAGGCTTCACCCTGCTGACCGCGTTCATCTTCCACAGCAACTTTGCTGAAGGCGTGAACTCACTGATGTTTATGAAAAACCTGACCATCGCGGGTGGCTTCCTGCTGCTGGCGATCACCGGCCCAGGCGCATACAGCATCGACCGCGTTCTGAATAAGAAATGGTAAGCACGCTATACTGAATAAACACAAAGCGAGGAGACATCTCCTCGCTTTTGCTATCTGACGGAGGAGTAAAAAATGGGACAACTCGTAGACGGCGTCTGGCAGGATGTCTGGTATGACACCAAATCCACCGGTGGACGCTTTAAGCGCTCTGTTTCGGCCTTCCGTAACTGGCTGACCGCCGACGGCGCACCCGGCCCGAGTGGCGAAGGGGGCTTCGCGGCGGAGAAAGATCGTTATCATCTGTACGTTTCCCTCGCCTGTCCGTGGGCGCACCGCACGCTGATTGTGCGCAAGCTAAAAGGCCTCGAATCCTTCATTCCGGTTTCAGTCGTCAACCCGTTGATGCTGGAAAACGGCTGGACGTTCGACAGTGATTTCCCCGCTGCGACCGGTGATGACCTGTATCACCACGATTTCCTCTACCAGCTCTATCTGCGCGCCGATCCGCACTACACCGGACGCGTGACCGTGCCGGTGCTGTGGGACAAGAAAAACCAGACGATCGTCAGCAATGAGTCCGCGGAAATCATCCGCATGTTCAATACCGCGTTTGATGCGCACGGCGCCCGCGCCGGGGATTACTACCCGGTTGAACTGCGCGATAAGATTGACGAGCTGAACAGCTGGATTTACGACAACGTCAACAACGGTGTCTATAAGGCCGGTTTCGCCACCAGCCAGGAAGCCTATGACGAAGCGGTCGGAAAGGTGTTTGAATCGCTGGAGC
The DNA here is from genome assembly GCF_014982345.1 of Enterobacter cloacae complex sp. P1B. Lineage (NCBI taxonomy): Bacteria > Pseudomonadati > Pseudomonadota > Gammaproteobacteria > Enterobacterales > Enterobacteriaceae > Enterobacter > Enterobacter cloacae complex sp. P1B. The sequence goes on from NZ_JADCLF010000006.1 coordinate 411,234, forward strand.
GCCTGGAGCAGATCCTGGGCCAGCATCGCTACCTGACGGGCGATCGCCTGACGGAAGCGGACATTCGCCTGTGGACCACGCTGGTTCGCTTTGACCCGGTCTATGTCACCCACTTTAAGTGCGATAAACACCGCATCAGCGACTACCTGAACCTGTATGGTTTCCTGCGAGACATCTACCAGATGCCGGGGATCGCGGAGACGGTCGATTTTGACCATATTCGCACTCACTATTTCCGCAGCCACAAGACCATCAACCCGACGGGCATCATCTCCATTGGCCCGTGGCAGGATCTGGATGAACCGCACGGGCGCGACGTGCGTTTCGGATAATTATTTAGGGAATCAAGTGATTCCCTTTTTTAATTCACAGCATACATCTATCCTTACCTCGATCGCTTAGAAAACAAGTGATTGACTGATTAAGAGGCAAGGAAAATGGACTGGTATTTAAAAGTACTGCGCAACTACGTTGGATTTGGTGGCCGCGCCCGCCGCAAAGAGTACTGGATGTTCGTTCTGGTGAACTTCGTCCTGATTATGGTGCTGGGCATCGTGGATAAAATCCTCGGCTGGGAGCGCGCCGGCGGTGAAGGCGTACTCACTACGATTTATGGCTTGCTGGTTTTGCTGCCTTCATGGGCCGTGCTGTTTCGTCGTCTCCACGACACCGATCGTTCGGCGTGGTGGCTGCTGTTGCTGTTGATCCCGCTTGTCGGCTGGATCGTGATTTTAATTTTCAACTGTCAGAACGGGACGCCGGGCGAAAACCGCTTTGGTCCGGATCCTAAGATCGGCGCGTAAATTACTGCCCGGTGGCGCTTACGCTTACCGGGCCTGCTCGCTTATTTGTTGTGATGCGCAAAGAGCTTTGGAATTTCGCGCAGGCACCACGATTTGGCTTCGCCCATGCTGTCGCGGCGCCACGCCATAATAATGTCCACTTCGCTGGTGTACTCCGGGCTCACCACCCTCAGTCGTCCTTCCGCAATATCTTTTTCGACAAACGGGTAGGGCATCGTCGCCACGCCCAAACCGGCAAGCAGCGCCTGCCGCTTGTTTTCCAGTGACGTGACCGTCAGACGAGGCTGTTTATCCAGCAGCTGAACCGTCAGCACCGGACGCTCACGCGCGGTATCCGCCACCGCCACGCCGCGGTACTTCACGCGCGTCACTTCAGAGAGCGGCTCCGGCTCCTGGTGAATCGGGTGATCCGGCGCGGCGACGTAAACGTTCATGACGCTGTAGAGCTTGCGCGAGTTGATTTCTGACGATGAGCGGAAATGCATGTCAGGCGCAATGACGATATCCGCCCTGCCCGTCTCCAGACGCTCCCACGCCCCGGCCAGCACCTCGGTGATGATTGACAGCTGCGTATTGGCCTTCGCCGCCAGGCGGTCCACCAGAGGGAACAGCGCTTCGGTCGGCACCAGCGCTTCGGTCACGAGCGTCAGATGCGTTTCCCAGCCACGCGCCAGCGCTTCGGCGTCTGTCGTCAGCTTATCCGCAGCTTCCAGCAGCACGCGGCCTCGCTCCAGCAGCATTCGACCGACATTGGTGAATTTTGTTCGATGACCGGAGCGGTCAAAAAGCACCACGTCCAGCTCTTCTTCCAGCTTCTGCATGGTGTAGCTCAGCGCAGACGGAACGCGCCCCAGTTCATCGGCCGCCGCCGCAAAACTGCCGCGCCGGTCAATCGCGTCCATGACGCGAAGCGCCTCAAGCGTCAATGCTCTCTCTTTAGCCATCTCGTTCTCATTCAGGAAATTTGAACATACCAGGCAGAATATCTGGCTAACAATGCAGCGTCCATACCTTTACCATTGTTTTAGTGTAAAGAGAGGTCAAGTTTATGATTACGACAAGAACAGCGAAACAGTGCGGACAAGCCGATTTCGGTTGGCTGCAGGCCCGCTACACCTTTTCCTTTGGACACTACTTTGACCCTAAACTCCTCGGTTACGCTTCACTGCGCGTGTTGAACCAGGAAGTGCTCGCCCCGGGCGCCTCCTTCCAGCCGCGTACGTATCCGAAAGTCGATATCCTGAACCTGATCCTGGAAGGCGAGGCAGAATACCGCGATAGCGAGGGCAATCATGTCCAGGCAAAGGCTGGCGAAGCGTTGTTAATTTCCACGCAGCCGGGCATCAGCTACAGCGAGCATAACCTCAGCAAAGACAAAACGCTGACGCGCATGCAGCTGTGGCTCGACGCCTGCCCTGAGCGAGAAAACCCGCTGGTGCAGAAAATAGATCTGAAGGGCGATAAACAGCAGCTGATTGCCTCGCCTGACGGCAGCAAGGACAGCTTGCAGCTGCGACAGCAGGTATGGCTGCACCATATCGAACTGAAAAAAGGTGAACAGGCAAGCTTCCAGCTGCACGGCCCGCGCGCCTATTTGCAGTCCATTCACGGTACGGTGCATGCGGTAACGCACGCGGAAGAGAAAGAAGCGCTCACCTGCGGCGACGGGGCGTTTATTCGTGACGAAGCGAATATCACCCTGGTGGCAGATACGCCGCTGCGCGCGCTGCTGATTGATTTGCCGGTGTAAGAGTTGCTCGATCGGTCCCTCTCCCCTTTGGGAAGAGGGACGAATGCCAATCGCTACACCTTACTCGCCATAATCTCAATAATCTGCCGGTCCGTTGCCTGCATTGAGCGGCACGCCAGCGCGCACAGGTTCGCGATCGACTGCTCCACGTCGTGCGCTACAATCCCCTCGTTGCCCGTCACGCCCGACTCATCCAGCGCCATCATCACGGCTTTCCAGGCGCTGGTGACGCTGGTCGAGACTTTCATGGCGCAGCTGTTAGACGCCCCGTCGCAGATCATCCCGCTGACGTCACCGATCATACTGCCGATGGCCATTGCAATCGTCTGATAGCTTCCGCCCAACAGCCACGCCATCCCTGCGGCGGCCCCCATACCGGCCGTTGTCGCCGCACATAGCGCGGACAAACGCGGAAGCTGGTAATGGATGTAGATAGCCGACAGATGCGAGAGCATCAGCGCCCGCGCCAGCCGTTCGTCATCGGCCTGAACATGTTCAGCGACCACGACAACCGGCATGGTGGCTGTAATTCCCTGATTCCCGGAGCCCGAGTTGCTCATCGCCGGCAGCGTCGCGCCGCCCATGCGGGCATCCGAGGCCGCGCTGGTGCGGATAACGATGTCTGAACCCAGATCCTGCGCCATCCATCCGCGTGCGCGCTGCTTATTGAGGGTGGCGCCAATGTGTAGCCCCCACTTCCCGCTAAGCCCTTCACGAGAGAGCGCGTCGTTCAGTTGCCCTGCTTCCAGGATAAAGCGGATCGCCTCGAACGGTACCTGTTCGACAAACTCCAGGATCTGCGAGAGCGTGGTGTTTGACAGTACAGCCAGCGGATCGTTACTTACCTCGGCCTGCCGCTCGTCAAGACTGAAGCGCGTTTCGCAGTGACAAACCACCTCCACCACGCGGGTATGTCCGCCCGCAATGGTCACCATGGCCGAGGCCTCACCGGCGTAGACGCAGGCACGTGAATAGAGGATCTCATCGCACGGCTCCTGCAATTTCACCTGCACCAGACCGGCGTTAAGCATTGCTTTGGCCCGCGCCAGCGCATCGGCGGTGACATCTTTCAGCACTTCCAGCCCCGCCTGCGCATTGCCACCGATGGCACCCAGCGCCGCCGCAATGGGCAGCCCGACCATGCCGGTGCCCGGCACCGTTACGCCAAGCCCGTTCTTCATCAGATTCGGCGATACCCACGCCTCAATCTTCGTGACGTCGCCGGGCAGTTGCTCTGCGGCAATCGCACAGGCAAGGGCCAGAGAAACGGGCTCGGTGCACCCCAGCGCAGGCTTAACTTCTTCCTGCACTACGCGAATAAATTGATTCCATAAAGGATGAGTTTGCTCAGACATCGTTACGACCTTATTTGCCCTCAGGAAAATGCGAGGAAAGGAGAAACACAAAGCAGCAGCCCGGTGATGACAATAATCACCAGCGATACGCCCTTATATTTATGCAGCGCCGGTACCTTGTAGACCAGCCACGCAGGGATCAGGCAGCCCACCATGCCGAAGATAGGGCTACAGATAGAGGTGAAGCTCAGTACCGGCGCGTTTAACACGATCGCGCTCCAGGCCAGCAGGATAGCGAACAGCATGATCCCGCGCTGGACGATGCTTTCATTAATACGTTCAGCCGGCATTTTACGGCGCAGGATATTCATCACGATCCCCTGCGTGGCTTCGCGGAAGCCGAGATAGACGCCGAAGAAGGCGGTCATCACGGCAAAAATATTGAGGATCACGCTGACGATTTTGACCCAGCCCGCGCCGTCGCCGCTGATAAACTGCGCCGCAATCGCCAGGGCGGAAATGTTCTGCTCGTAGGCTTTCACCGCTTCGTCGTGTCCCATCGCCAGGGTGAAAGAGACGGCGTAGAAGAAGACCGTGACAAAGAGTATGCCAAAGGCGATATTCATCGCCCGCAGCGCCTTATGACGCGCCACCTCAACGGATTTTTCCCGTGAACGATAGGAAATCACCATCGGGCTTAATGTCTGGATAAACAGAATGGAGGTTAAGGTAAAGGGCAGCGTAATAATGGCATTTTTTATCAGCAACCCCATCGGCGGCAGCATACCGACGTTGGCTAAATACCAGAGGCCGATCATTGAAAGCCCCAGCGCCGCCACCACAAATAATTTGGTCAGCACCATCAGGCTGGAGACTTTAAACAGCAGCTTTTCACCGCGCGAAGAGATGGCGACCAGAATACAGATCAGGAATAAGCCGTAGAAGGGATTTTCCGACAGCAACCCCTCGGTGAACCCGAAGGTGTGCAAATAGGATGCGCTGTCGTTGGTGATAGCCGTGGAATAGACAAACATCCAGATGACCAGCATCACGAAATAAAGTGCACCTAATAAGATGCCCCAGTTTTTACCTAAATAACCGCTAATCACGCTCGGGTAGTCTTTACATTCCGGGGATTCCGCCAGCGTATTAATAAATAATCGCTGGAAGAGGTACATGGCCGGATAGCCAATAATCGAGGAGAGCAAAAAGACCCACAGCCCCATTAATCCAACCTGCACCGGAAGAAAAACGATACCCGCGCCGATAGCCATCCCGATACTCATGATGACCCAGCCCGTGTCGGTGCTGTCGAATTTGATCGCCTCTCGCCATTCGCTTTCGCTCATTCCCGCCCGCCTTGCCGCAGGGGAATCACTCACAATCACACTGCTGTTTGTTGCCATATTCATTGGGCACTCGCTTATTTTGTAGGGTAAACAATTGTTTTTATTAGGTTCCGATCGCCAGCGATTGCGAGTCAGAGAGCAGCAGGTGTTTGTTATTGGTGTGAGGAAATCATAGCCGGAGCAAGGGAGAAAAAAGTCACAAGTTTTATAGGGATTTCCTGACACTGGAGGAAAAATTGCTACTGGAGGTGGAAACGAGGAGGGTATTTTCTAAATGTGACAATATTCACGAAATTAAAAGCCTCCTCTAAGGAGGAGGCACAATGGCAATTGGAATTACATCGCTTGCGTAAACGTCCGCGAAATCACGTCCTGCTGCTGCTCGCGCGTCAGAGCGTTAAACCGTACTGCATAGCCGGATACGCGAATTGTCAGGTTCGGGTAGTTCTCCGGATGGGCAATGGCATCCAGCAGCATCTCCCGGTTCATGACGTTGACGTTCAGGTGCTGCCCGCCCTCAATAGACGCTTCGTGATGGAAGTACCCATCCAGCAACCCCACCAGGTTGGTTTTGCGCACCAGTTCATCCTTGCCCAGCGCCTGCGGCACAATGGAGAAGGTATAGGAGATCCCGTCTTTCGCGTAGGTAAACGGCAGCTTGGCGACCGACGTTAGCGAAGCCACCGCCCCTTTCCTGTCGCGACCGTGCATCGGGTTGGCGCCAGGCGCAAACGGCGTGCCGCCGCGGCGTCCGTCCGGCGTGTTGCCCGTTTTCTGGCCGTAGACCACGTTGGAGGTGATAGTCAGGATCGACTGAGTCGGCACCGCGTTGCGATACGTCGGCAGCGCCTGGATCTTCTTCATAAATCGCTCCACCAGGTCGCAGGCGATGCTGTCCACGCGATCGTCATTATTGCCGTACTGCGGATAGTCCCCTTCGATGACGAAGTCCACCGCCAGGCCGGTGTGGTCGCGCACTGGTTTCACCGTGGCGTACTTAATCGCCGACAGGGAATCCGCCGCCACCGACAGCCCGGCAATGCCGCAGGCCATGGTGCGATAGACGTCACGATCGTGCAGCGCCATCAGCGAGGCTTCGTAACTGTACTTATCATGCATGTAGTGAATGAGATTCAGCGCGCTGATGTACTGCACCGCCAGCCAGTCCATAAAGTGGTCGAGGCTCGCCATCACGGTGTCGTAATCCAGCACCTCATCCAGCAGCGGCTCGGTTTTCGGGCCGACCTGGATCTTCAGCTTCTCGTCCACCCCGCCGTTGATCGCGTACAGCAGCGTTTTGGCGAGGTTGGCGCGTGCGCCAAAGAACTGCATCTGCTTGCCGATCACCATCGGGCTGACGCAGCAGGCAATGGCGTAGTCGTCGCTGTTGAAGTCGGCGCGCATAAGATCGTCGTTCTCATACTGCAGCGACGAGGTGACGATCGACACCTGCGCGGCGTATTTCTTAAACGCGATCGGCAGCTGTTCGGACCAGAGGATCGTCAGGTTTGGCTCCGGCGCAGGCCCCATGGTGTGCAGGGTATGCAGGTAGCGGAAGCTGTTTTTGGTCACCAGCGTACGGCCATCCAGCCCCATGCCGCCGATCACTTCCGTGGCCCAGATCGGATCGCCGGAGAAGAGCGTGTCGAACTCCGGCGTGCGCAGGAAGCGCACCATGCGGATCTTCATGATGAAGTGGTCGATCAGCTCCTGGGCCTGCACCTCGTTCAGCCGCCCCGCCTGCATGTCGCGTTCAATGTAGATATCAAGGAACGAGGCCGTGCGCCCCAGCGACATCGCCCCGCCGTTCTGAGATTTCACTGCGGCAAGGTAGGCAAAGTAGACCCACTGCACCGCTTCCTGCGCGTTCATCGCCGGACGTGAAATATCAAAGCCATAGTTCGCCGCCATCTGCTGGATCTGCAGCAGCGCGCGCCTGTGCTCCGCCAGCTCCTCGCGCAGGCGGATCGTTGCCTCCAGATCTTCGCCGCGCTCTAGCCTCCCCTGAAGATCGGCGAACTGAAGTTCACGCTCGCGCACCAGATAGCTGATGCCGTACAGCGCCACACGGCGGTAATCGCCGATAATGCGCCCGCGCCCGTAGCCGTCCGGCAGACCGGTCAGCACGCCAGATTTACGGCAGCGCATCATCTCCGGGGAGTAAACGTCAAACACGCCCTGGTTGTGGGTTTTACGCAGGTCGGTAAACAGGTATTCGAACTGCGGATCCATTTCCCGCCCGTAGGCTTCGAACGAGCTGCGGATCATATTGATCCCGCCGTACGGATGCAGGGCGCGCTTGAGCGGCTTGTCGGTTTGCAGGCCGACGATCGTCTCAAGATCCTGGTCGATATAGCCCGGTCCGTGGGCGGTAATGGTCGTGGCAATGTTGGTGTCGAAATCCACCGGGGCGTGGGTGGCATTCTCCTGGCGAATGCCGACCATCACCTTCTGCCACAGCGCCGTCGTTGCTGGCGTCGCCTGCGCGAGGAAAGCTTCATCGCCTTCATAAGGGGTGTAGTTATGCTGAATAAAATCGCGGACGTTAACGGCATTTTTCCACTCTTCACCGCGAAACCCGGCCCATGCGTCGCTGTAGGGCGCGACGCCCGTATCGATTGTTACTTTCATATGATTCTCGCTTTATCAGGCGTAAGCCGCAGCCGGGATGACCTTCCCAAGACGGAGGGCGTCCAGCGCGATCATTTTTTCTTCGTTGGTAGGGATAACCGCGCAGGTCACGCGGGACGACTCGGTGGAGATGACGCGCTCACCCGCGCTGCCCGGCAGAGCGTTTTTCGCCTCGTCGAGCGCGATGCCAAACACCTTCAGATGTTCCGCCACCAGCGCGCGGATCAGCGTGGAGTTTTCACCGATGCCGCCAGTGAAAATCACGCCATCCAGACGGTGCAGAGACGCGGCATGACCGGCGATATGCCGCGCTATGCGGTGGACAAAGGTATTTATCGCCAGCTGCGCCCGGTCATTGCCGTCATGCCAGGCTTTCTCCAGCGCGCGTAATTCGGAGGAGATACCGGAGATGCCCAGCAACCCGGACTCTTTGTTGACCACGCGCTCCAGATCCTCGAACGACTGACCGGTCTGCTGGGCAATCCACGCCATTGCGCCGAAGTCCACGTCGCCGCAGCGCGTGCCCATCACCAGCCCTTCCAGCGGCGTCATCCCCATTGAGGTATCGACGCTTTTACCGTTGCGCACCGCGCAGATGGACGCCCCGTTGCCGAGATGGGCAATCACCAGGCCGCTGTCATCGGGGGACAGCCCGAGGAGCGCGTGCGCCTGCCCGGACACGTAGCGGTGAGAGGTGCCGTGGAAACCGTAGCGGCGCACGCCCAGCTCTTCAAAATAGCGGTACGGCAGACCGTACAGATACGCCTGCGGCGCCATGGTCTGGTGGAAGCTGGTGTCAAATACCGCCACCTGCTGCACGCCGGGGAACAGGCGCTCTGCGGCTTCCACGCCGCTCAGATTGGCGTAGTTATGCAGCGGCGCCAGCGGGGAAACCAGGCGGATCTGCTCAATGACCTCTTCCGTGATGAGGGTCGACTCGCTGAAGAGATCGCCGCCGTGAGCGATGCGGTGGCCAATCAGGGCCACGCTGCTCATCAGGTCGCGCTTCTCCAGCTCGAGGGCGATGGCGGCCAGTGCCCCTTCGTAGTCCTGGTGAGCCAGTCTGACTGGCTCACCCCCGTTCACGGAAATAAAGGCTTTTTCAGTGTTGATGCCTTCCGCAATGCCCGTCAGCAGGGCATCGCAGCCTGCTGCGTCCAGCACCGAAAACTTAACGGAGGACGATCCGCAGTTAATAACCAGTACTACCGGAAATTCAGTCATGTGTTACTCCGCTCTTCCTGAGCTTTGGGTTAGAACAGTTTGTAAACGATATTCAGAATGGTCAGCAGGCCGACCACGGTCACGAAGATGTTCTCGGTCCGGCCTTTGTATTTCGCCAGCGCGGGCGCTTTACGAATGGCGTACATCGGCAGCAGACACAGCAGAGAGGCGATAATTGGCGCTCCCATGGCTTCAATAAGGTCGAGAATGTTCGGGTTGGCGTAGGCCACAATCCAGGTGGAGCCCATGATGAAAATCATGCTGATGGTGTTCAGCTTGCCGACGGAGACGTTCTTCTTATCGCCCTTGTAGCCGAACTTGAGGATCAGGCCGTTCAGCCCCTCCAGCGTGCCCAGGTAGTGGCCGAAGAAGGATTTAAAGATAGCGACCAGCGCGATGATGGAGGCGCCGTATTCCAGCACCGTGGCGAACGTGGATTTACTGCCCGACATCGAGGCAAAGTGGTTCGCCAGGTAAGAGAGCACCGGAATGTTCTGTGCTTTGGCATCCGCCATGTTCTGCGGAGAGAGCGTAAACAGGCAGCTAAAGGCGAAGAACATCACCACCGCCACCATCAGCAGGCTGGCGCGACCGATGATTTTGGAACATTTCTGCTCGGTGAATTCTTTCCCGAACTTCGGCTCGTACTCTTCGCGCTTGGAGACCACAAACGAGGAGACGATGGGCGAGAAGTTAAAGGAGAAGACCATGATGGAGATCCCCAGCCACACCGTGACCAGAATGCCGTCATGACCGGTAAAGGCGATATCGCTCAGGTTGACCTGGTCGATCACCGCCGAGTTCCAGTACGGGATCAGCGACAGGGAAATCAGCACCAGGCTGGCAATGAACGGGAACACCAGGTAGCTCATCACCTTAACCATCAGGTCTTTCCCGAACCAGATCACAAAGGCCATCAGCAGCAGCAGGAACAGCGCCACCACGCCGCGGTTCAGCGCAGGCATCTGGAGCTGGTTTTCCCAGAAGGTCATAAAGGTGTTAGTAATGGTGACGCCGTAAATCCACAGCAGCGGGCAAATGGCGAAGAAGTAGAGGAAGGTGATCACCACCCCACCGGTTTTCCCGAAGTGCTCTTCCACCGTCTCGGTGATGTTGCCGGAGACGTTGCTGCCGGACAAACAGAGGCGCGCCAGCGCACGGTGGCAGTAAAACGCAATCGGGAAGGCGAGTACCAGCATCAGCAGGATGGGGATCAGTCCGCCAAAGCCTGCGCGAATGGGGAAGAACAGCACGCCTGCGCCAATGGCGGTACCAAACAGGCCGAGCGTCCATGTGGTGTCAGACTTACGCCAGGAGGACGTTTTTGTCTGGCCAACGATAATGCTTTCTGTGTTGCTCATAGGTCACCTTTATGCGTCAACGAAGCCGGTAATTTGGGAAACACGGGAGAGATCGATATTGCCGCCGGAAATAATGCAGACGGTTTTACGGCCCTGAATATAGTGGTCAAGCTTGCCGCTTAATAACGCCGCGCAGGCCAGCGCGCCCGCACCTTCCGTCACCACTTTATTTCGCTGAATAAGGGCAATCATACTGTTGCGAATATCGTCTTCACTCACCAGCACAATGTCATCGACCAGTTCACGAACAATTTCGAAGGTTAATTTACCCGGACGAGACACGTCGCAGCCGTCGGCTAATGTGCCGGTAACGCGATGGTTGGTTATTTCTCCGGCCTGCCAGGAAGCCGCCATGCCGTGAACGTTTTCAGACTGTACGCCGATAATATTGATTGTCGGGTTGATGGATTTAATTGCCGTTGCAATACCGGCAATTAAGCCGCCGCCGCCGATAGGGACAATCACGTTATCCACGTCGTAGAGATCTTCGAGAATTTCGAGGCCGATGGTGCCCTGCCCGGCAATGACTTTCGGATCGTCATAAGGCGGAATAAATATGCGCCCTTCCATCTCGACGATTTCGCTCACCTTAGCGATGGTGTCGTTAAAGTTCTCGCCGTGCAGCACCACTTCCGCCGAATAGTCGCGGGTAGCGGCGACCTTGGATTTTGGCGCGCCCATCGGCATCACCACTTTACCGTCGATACCGAGCATGGCGCAGGAGAGCGACACCCCCTGAGCGTGGTTTCCTGCGGAGCAGGCCACTACCCCTTTGCGTTTTTCTGCGTCCGTCAATGAACTTAACTTATTAAACGCCCCGCGTATTTTAAACGAACCGGTACGCTGCATATTTTCAAATTTCAGGAATATCTCACCCTTACAGCGTTCGCTGAGATAATTTGAGCGCGGCATGCCGGTTTTATAAATTTTCCCCGCCAGGCGTTTTCTGGCGTCCTGAATATCTTCAATGGTCACCGGGAGATCGTAGGTAATGTGCATAATATCCTCGTTATAATAATTCATTCTTTTCAGGCAAAGTCAGGGTATCAGAGCGTTAAAAAGCGTCGCTCCGGGTGTTTTAAAACTTAATTATTTCTATCGTCGTTTATCGATATCCATCGACGAATATTGTTTTGCCAGTTCAACTAATACTGACGCCGATTTTTTAATACTGTAATTTTTCGACCACACGGCGGCATAGCGCGCCACGGGTAATTCATCTTCCACGGGCAGCACAATAAACTGGTCTGAGCCGAACGGCGCAATCATGTCGCGGGGGATCACCGTCAGATAATCGGCATTCAGGACAAGGTTATAGATAGTGACGACGGAATCGGTCTGGACGATGTTTTCAATGCTGATGCGGTTGTCTTGCAGGGTGGTCAGGAGTTCGTTGTAGTAGCCCATATCGGTTTGCGGCATCACCCACTGCTCATGCGTAAGTGATGCCAGTCTGGTCGGGCCGGTGCACGTTCGTGATTTACTCGCCACCAGCACAAACTCGGATTCAAACAGTGGCTCAACGTGAAGATCCTGAAGCAACATTCCGTCGCTCAGCGTGCCGATGGCAAAATCCAGCCGACCGTCGCGAATGGCGGGCAGGAATGAAGAGAGCTGCGCTTCATACATGGAGACGCGCGCTTTCGGGAACACTTCCCTGAATTTTTTGATCATCTCAGACAGGAAGGTGAAGCCAATCAGCGACGGATAGCCAAAGGAGACGTCCATGACGGTACTGAAACTGAGGCTGTTGATTTCGCTCACCATGTTTTTCATTTCGCGGGTGATCGACTCAGCGTATGACAGCAGCACCTGACCAGCGGCAGTGAGTTTTACGCCGGTGTTTTTACGCACCATCACTTCCACCCCGAAGTAGGATTCGATGTCGCTGATGATTTTGCTGACGGCGGGTTGCGTCAGGCCTAGTTGTCTTGCGGCAGAACCTATGGAGCCACTTTTAATGACTTCCTGAAATACCACGAGGTGCTGAGTTTTCGGTAGAATAATAGTGTTCATAATATTCTGCGCTTATTTCCCTATGACGCAGCGGATTCTACCCAATAATGTTTCAGGGGGTATGTGCTGTTACTCACAATTTGCTTCCCCGCGCATTTTACGGGCACAACAAGAACCTAAAAAAATACTTTATAATCAATGCCATATAAAATTAAAAGCACACCATTACGCTGATATCGATCAATAAAATCAGCAGTAATAAATTTATTTTATGGCGATAACCTTGATAAATTTCCCTGCGTTAAATAAATCAATAAAGACGAACTTTCAGACAATTAAAGGCCAATAAATAACCGTTATTCCTTTTAAACATTCTTTCAAATTATCAAATTTTGCAGAGGATTTTTGGACAGCTTTTTATAAACAGTGGAATACGTCACACATTCATAGCCTGAATGTTTTTAATTTCAATATGTTTATATCAAATAAGAAAATATTTGCGATCGTTCAGTTAACATTCGCAACAAATTAACAATACTGTAAATTCACCATTTTTTAGGGTGAAATTTTGTGATAGTGATCGTTTGCGGTAGGCATAGCGATGCCTGAAAGGGTCATGCAGTGAAATGTGCTTAATGTCGCAAATATGAGAATTGATGTCGTTTGTGCGAGTTGCCGGGTAGCGATGCGCATACCTGGGCTACGAAACCCTAAAAGCAAAAACCCCGCCGAAGCGGGGTTCTGGAAGAAGTTGAAGCTGACCGATAAGCCGGGTTCTGTCGTGGACAGTCATTCATCTAGGCCAGCAATCGCTCACTGGCTCAAGCAGCCTACCCGGGTTCAGTACGGGCCGTACCATGTGAACCCCTATTTGGCCTTGCTCCGGGTGGAGTTTACCGTGCCACGGACTGTTACCAGCCGCGCGGTGCGCTCTTACCGCACCCTTTCACCCTTACCTGATCCCGCTTGCGCGGGCCATCGGCGGTTTGCTCTCTGTTGCACTGGTCGTGGGTTTCCCCCCCAGGCGTTACCTGGCACCCTGCCCTATGGAGCCCGGACTTTCCTCCCCTCCGCCCGTCTCCCCCGAAAGGGACGACGACGAAGCGGCGACTGTCTGGTCAGCTTCGGCGCGCAGTATAGAGGGTTTGCACGCCGCTGTCACCCTCAGGTGCGGGCAAGATGCTATTAACGCGCCACTTCCACCTTCGCCAGTTTTTCGTAGTAGCACGCAATCGCGCTGTGATCGGCCGTGCCTAGGCCATCCGCACGCAGCGCCTGCATCATCTCCATAACCGCAGCGGTCAGCGGCAGCTGTGCACCCACGCCGTGAGACGTATCCAGCGCGTTCGCCAGATCTTTGATGTGCAGATCAATGCGGAAACCGGGTTTGAAATTACGATCCATCACCATCGGCGCTTTGGCATCCAGCACCGTACTGCCCGCCAGACCGCCACGGATTGCCTGATAGACCAGGTCCGGATTGACGCCCGCCTTCGTTGCCAGCGTCAGCGCTTCAGACATGGCGGCAATGTTCAGCGCCACAATCACCTGGTTCGCGAGCTTGGTAACGTTGCCCGCGCCAATGTCTCCGGTATGCACTACGGAGCCTGCCATCGCTTTCATCAGGTCATAGTATTTGTCGAACACGGCCTTATCGCCGCCCACCATCACCGACAGGGTACCGTCGATGGCTTTCGGCTCGCCGCCGCTGACGGGCGCATCCAGCATCTCTACGCCCTTCGCTTTTAACGCCTCGCTGATTTCACGGCTCGCGAGCGGGGCAATAGAGCTCATATCAATCAGCACCAGGCCCGGCTTCGCACCCTCGATGATGCCGTTCTCCCCAAGCGCGACCTCTTTGACGTGAGGGGAATTTGGCAGCATGGTGATGATGACATCGCACCGCTCAGCAATGGCTTTAGGGGTAGTAGCTGTTTCCGCGCCCGCCGCCATCACCTCAGCCACAGACTGTGGATTGTGATCGGATACCACCAGTGAGTAACCCGCTTTAATCAGGTTCTTACTCATTGGTTTACCCATGATCCCAAGACCAATAAAACCCACTTTCAGCGTCATAATCTGTTTCCTCAATGATGGTTATTTTTTAAAAGCGTCCGCTAATTTCTGCGTAGCTGAGCGGAACACGCCGAGGTCGCTGCCGACGGCAACGAACGTGGCTCCCCACTCCAGGTAGCGGCGGGCATCGGCTTCAACCGGCGCCAGAATGCCGCACGGTTTGCCGTGCGCTTTGGCGCGGGCAAAGATGTGCTGGATTGCGCGCTGTACGTCCGGGTGGCTGGCGTTGCCCAGATGCCCAAACGCCGCAGCCAGATCGCTTGGACCGACGAAGATACCGTCCACGCCGTCTGTGGCTGCAATCGCATCGACGTTATCAACGCCCTGCTGGCTTTCAATCTGAACCAGAATAGTGATGTTGCTATTGGACTGGGCGAAATAGTCCGGCACGGTGCCAAACATGTTGGCGCGGTGCGATACCGAGACGCCGCGGATCCCTTCCGGCGGATAGCGCGTTGAGGCCACGGCCAGCGCCGCCTGTTCTTCCGTTTCCACAAACGGGATCAGGAAATTGTAGAAACCGATATCCAGTAGACGCTTGATAATCACCGGCTCGTTCGTTGGCACGCGCACTACCGGAGTGCTGGGGCTACCTTTCAGCGCCATCAGCTGCGGAATAAAGGTGCTGATATCGTTCGGCGCGTGCTCGCCGTCCAGCACCAGCCAGTCGAATCCGGCCAGGCCTAACACTTCGGTGCTGATAGGGTTTGCCAGCGCGGACCAACAGCCAATCTGAATCTGGTGCGCCGCGAGGGCAGCTTTAAACTTATTCGGGAAGATATCGTTATTCATCACTTAACCCTTTTTTAATTCCGCAGTTTTCGCCAGTAATATTTATTCCAGAACAGATTCTTTATATTTATTTCTCTGACTGAATGGTGGCGTTATAAAATCGTCATTCAGTATAATCGGCTCTACACGTCAGCACATTGTTTTGATGCTCAAGTATTGCGTTACATCTCAATGCTATTTTGAGCATATGCACAAAGCAGTGGGCGCTAATGCACAGAATCAAGGATTAGTCCGCCTGAAACGATCGCGATCACATTTTCACTTTTCTTCTCCTGACATGCTTTATTTCTACGTTAAGAAAACGATTATCCAACGAGTTATTTTTCATAGCTAAAACTTTGCCGGAGAAGAGTGAATAATGACCGATATTGCAATTAGAGAGGCACCCCCGACGGCGTTTTATATTAAGGTTCACGATACGGATAACGTGGCGATTATTGTCAACGACAATGGCTTAAAAGCAGGCACCCGCTTCCCGGACGGGCTGGAGCTAATTGAGCATATTCCGCAGGGGCACAAGGTCGCGTTGGTCGATATTCCTGCCCACGGTGAAATCGTACGCTACGGCGAAGTCATCGGCTATGCGGTAAGCGCTATCCCGCAGGGTAGCTGGATTGAGGAGTCGCTGGTGGCGCTGCCAGAAGCACCGCCGCTGAATACGCTTCCGCTGGCGACCCGCGTTCCTGAAGCTTTGCCGCCGCTGGAGGGCTATACCTTTGAAGGCTACCGCAATGCGGACGGTAGCGTCGGCACCAAAAACCTGCTCGGCATTACCACCAGCGTGCACTGCGTGGCGGGCGTGGTGGATTACGTGGTGAAAATCATTGAACGCGATCTGCTGCCAAAGTACCCGAACGTCGACGGCGTGGTGGGACTGAACCACCTCTACGGCTGCGGCGTGGCAATTAACGCGCCCGCTGCGGTGGTGCCTATCCGGACCATCCACAATATTGCCCTGAACCCCAACTTTGGCGGCGAGGTGATGGTAATCGGTCTCGGCTGTGAAAAATTGCAGCCAGAGCGCCTGCTTCAGGGCTCCGAAGATGTCAAAGCCATCCCGGCTGACGGGGCCAGCATCGTGCGCCTGCAGGACGAGCGCCACGTTGGTTTTCGTTCAATGGTCGACGATATTTTGCAGGTAGCAGAGCATCATCTGGACAAACTCAACCGCCGCCAGCGCGAAACGTGTCCGGCGTCGGAACTGGTGGTGGGAACACAATGCGGCGGCAGCGATGCGTTTTCCGGCGTGACGGCCAACCCGGCAGTGGGCTATGCGTCCGATCTGCTGGTTCGCTGCGGCGCCACGGTGATGTTCTCCGAGGTAACCGAAGTGCGTGACGCCATCCATCTGCTGACGCCGCGCGCAGTCAACGAAGAGGTGGGCAAACGCCTGCTGGAGGAGATGGCCTGGTACGATAACTATCTCGATATGGGCAAAACGGACCGCAGCGCCAACCCTTCGCCGGGCAACAAGAAAGGCGGCCTGGCGAACGTGGTGGAAAAAGCCCTCGGTTCGATTGCCAAATCCGGCCAGAGCGCCATTGCAGAGGTGCTCTCTCCGGGACAGCGCCCGACGAAACGCGGCCTGATCTACGCGGCAACGCCGGCCAGCGATTTTGTGTGCGGCACGCAGCAGGTCGCATCCGGCATTACGGTGCAGGTCTTTACCACCGGGCGCGGCACGCCGTACGGCCTGATGGCGGTGCCCGTGATCAAAATGGCGACACGCACCGCGCTGGCAAACCGCTGGTATGATTTGATGGACATCAACGCGGGCACCATCGCCACTGGAGAAGAGAGTATTGAGGACGTGGGCTGGAAGCTGTTCCATTTTATTCTGGACGTAGCGAGCGGGAGGAAGAAAACTTTCTCGGACCAGTGGGGATTGCATAACCAGCTGGCGGTATTTAACCCGGCACCGGTGACGTGATGGCCCCTCAGCCTTCCCTCTCCCCATAGGGGAGAGGGTAAAAACCTTAAACCAACACCACCTCAATCCCGCTTTTCCGTAATCCTTCCAGACTCTCCGCCGGAATGCCTTCATCAACGATAATCATATCAATCCTTTGCGTATCAATGATTTTATGCAGGCTTGAGCGGTTAAACTTGCTGGAGTCGGTCACGACAATAATACGCTCTGCCACCTCGCACATTTTGCGGTTCAGGCGTGCTTCATCCTCGTTGTGCGTGCTCACACCGCGATCGAGATCGATAGCGTCGACGCCCAGGAACAGCAGATCAAAGTGATAATTCTGTAAGGACTGTTCCGCCTGGTCGCCGTAGAAGGACTGCGACTGACGCCGCAAGTGCCCGCCGGTCATCAGCAGCTCTACCCCTTCAGCTTCCAGCAACGCATTCGCCACGTTCATCCCGTTAGTCATCGCAATGACATCCGTGTGCTGGCGCAGCATACGAGCGATCTCAAAAGTCGTGGTGCCGGAATCCAGAATAATGCGGTGCCCCGGCTTCACCAGCGCGGCGGCGGCCTGAGCGATGCTGCGCTTCACCGCCGTATTGAGCGAGCTTTTATCCTCAACGGAAGGCTCGATGCCAGGCGCATTCCCTTCGCAGATCAGCGCCCCGCCGTAGGCACGAACGGCGATGCCCTGCTTTTCCAGAAACGCCAGATCGTTACGGATCGTCACCGTCGATACGCCGTACAGATGAGACAGATCGTTAACCTGCACGCTTCCCTGCGCCCGCAACCGCTGAATGATCTGCTCCCGCCTTTCACTGGTGCCGGTGATGCGCTTCTCTGCGGATGAATCGCTGCTGCTCATACGAGATCCTTAATCAATAAACTTTCATTTCATTTCGTTTTGTCTATTAACGCCTTTCTTTTTAGCGAATGCAAGCGCTGTCTGGAGGACATACGCAAGCCTGTGAACAGCTGAAACCTTTCATTGTGTTTCTTTTGTGAAACAGATCGGAAAACCATTATCTTTCGTTTTATTTTTACACCGCCATAATGCAGGATTAAATGAAACAAAACGAAAGATAAAAATCATTACCATCCGAAATGGAGAGGAAAGTGAAACATCTGACAGAAATGGTGGAACAACATAAACGGGGGAATGCAAACGGGATTTATGCCGTCTGTTCCGCACATCCACTGGTACTTGAAGCTGCCATTCGTTACGCCCATTCACGCCAAACGCCACTGCTGATTGAAGCCACCTCAAACCAGGTGGATCAGTTTGGCGGCTATACCGGCATGACGCCCGCCGACTTTCACGGGTTCGTCTGTAAGCTGGCACAATCGCTTGGTTTCCCGACGTCACAGCTGATCCTCGGCGGCGACCATTTAGGGCCCAACCGCTGGCAAAACCTGCCGGCTTTGCAGGCGATGGCGAACGCCGACGATCTGATCAGGCACTACGTGGCGGCCGGATTTAAAAAAATTCACCTCGATTGCAGCATGTCCTGCGAAGACGATCCGGTTCCTTTAACCGATGCGATCGTTGCCGGGCGCGCCGCGCGTCTGGCAAAAATTGCCGAAACAACCTGTCTTGAGCAATTTGGTGTAGCCGATCTGGTCTACGTTATCGGCACGGAAGTTCCGGTTCCCGGCGGCGCGCACGAAACGCTGACCGAGCTTGAGGTCACGACGCCAGAGGCGGCGCGCGCCACGCTTGAGGCACACCGCCATGCATTCGAGAAGGAAGGGTTAAGCGACATCTGGCCGCGCATTATTGGCCTGGTGGTTCAGCCCGGCGTTGAGTTCGATCATGCGCACGTTTGCGACTATCAGCCACATAAAGCCGTCGCCCTGAGCAAAATGGTTGAAGCCTACGACACGCTGGTATTTGAAGCACACTCTACCGATTACCAGACGCAACAGGCGCTGCGCCAGCTGGTGAACGATCACTTCGCTATTTTAAAAGTCGGCCCTGCCCTGACCTTTGCCCTGCGTGAAGCGCTGTTCTCACTGGCCACCATTGAAGAAGAACTGCTCCCGGCGAAAGCTAGCTCGGGCCTGCGTCACGTTCTGGAAAACGTGATGCTCGATCGCCCGGAATACTGGCAAAGCCACTATCACGGTGACGGCAACGCCCGACGCCTGGCCCGCGGCTACAGCTACTCCGACCGCGTGCGCTATTACTGGCCGGACAGCCAGATTGACGATGCCTTTGAACGACTGGTGCGCAATCTGGCAGACGAACCTATTCCGCTGCCGCTTATCAGCCAGTATTTGCCGTTGCAGTACAGCAAAGTTCGCGAGGGCGCTCTCAAGTCAACGCCGCGGGAACTCATCATTGACCACATTCAGGACATACTCCAGCAGTACCATGCCGCCTGCGAAGGCGTAACGACTCCACACGCATAATTAAAAAGAGGAAAACGCTATGCCAAACATTGTCTTATGCCGCATTGATGAACGCCTGATCCACGGACAGGTGGGCGTGCAGTGGGTGGGGTTTGCGGGGGCAAACCTGGTGCTGGTGGCAAATGACGAGGTTGCAGACGATCCGGTTCAACAAAACCTGATGGAAATGGTGCTCGCGGAAGGGATCGCCGTGCGTTTCTGGTCGCTGCAAAAAGTGATCGACAACATTCACCGTGCCGCTGACCGCCAGAAAATTCTGCTGGTCTGCAAATCACCCGCCGATTTTCTGAAGCTGGTTGAAGGCGGCGTGCCCATCACCCGTATCAATGTCGGAAACATGCACTACGCCAGTGGCAAACAGCAAATTGCCAAAACGGTCTCTGTCGACGCGAACGATATCGCTGCGTTCAACGGCCTGAAAGCGGCCGGGGTGGAATGCTTTGTTCAGGGCGTCCCAACAGAGACCGCTTTGGATCTCTTTAAACTGCTTTGAGGGATTCACAATGGAAATCAGTCTGTTGCAGGCATTCGCGCTGGGGCTTCTTGCCTTTATCGCGGGCCTGGATATGTTTAACGGCTTAACACACATGCACCGCCCGGTGGTGCTTGGTCCTCTGGTCGGCCTGATACTGGGCGATCTGCATACCGGGATCCTGACCGGCGGTACCTTAGAGCTGGTCTGGATGGGTCTGGCGCCGCTGGCGGGCGCGCAGCCGCCAAACGTGATTATCGGCACCATCGTCGGCACCACGTTTGCCATCACCACGGGCGTGAAGCCGGATGTCGCCGTTGGGGTCGCGGTGCCGTTTGCCGTGGCGGTGCAGATGGGTATCACCTTCCTCTTCTCCGTGATGTCCGGCGTAATGTCCCGCTGCGATCGCATGGCGGCCAACGCGGACACCGACGGCATAGAGCGAGTCAACTATCTGGCGCTGCTGGCGCTCGGCATTTTTTATTTCCTGTGCGCGTTTCTGCCCATCTACTTTGGCGCTGAACACGCGAAAACCGCCATTGCTATCCTGCCGGAGCGTCTGATTGACGGTCTCGGCGTCGCGGGCGGCATCATGCCAGCGATCGGCTTCGCCGTGCTGCTGAAGATCATGATGAAAAACGTTTACATCCCTTATTTCATTATCGGTTTTGTCGCCGCGGCCTGGCTGAAGCTTCCGGTACTGGCGATTGCCGCAGCGGCGCTGGCGATGGCGCTGATCGACCTGCTGCGTAAATCGCCTGAACCGACGGCGCCCGCGGCCCAGAAAGAGGAATTTGAAGATGGCATCTAATCAAACCACCCTGCCGGGCGCGTCTGTCAGTGAAGAGACGCTGCTGAGCGGCGTGAATGAAAACGTCTATGAAGACCAGACCATTGGCGCGGAGCTGACCAAAAAAGACATTAACCGCGTGGCCTGGCGCTCCATGCTGCTGCAGGCCTCGTTCAACTATGAGCGTATGCAGGCCTCCGGCTGGCTGTACGGGCTGCTGCCCGCGCTGAAAAAGATCCACACCAATAAGCGGGACCTGGCGCGGGCGATGAAAGGTCATATGGGCTTCTTTAACACCCACCCGTTTCTGGTGACCTTCGTTATCGGCATTATTCTGGCAATGGAGCGTTCCAAGCAGGATGTAAACAGCATTCAGAGCACCAAAATTGCGGTCGGAGCCCCGCTCGGAGGCATTGGTGACGCCATGTTCTGGCTGACCCTGTTACCCATCTGCGGCGGTATTGGTGCCAGCCTGGCGCTGCAAGGTTCCATTCTTGGCGCGGTAGTTTTTATCGTGCTGTTCAACGTGGTGCATCTCGGCCTGCGCTTTGGCCTGGCGCACTACGCATACCGAATGGGCGTTGCCGCCATTCCGCTGATCAAAGCCAACACCAAAAAGGTGGGCCACGCGGCCTCTATTGTCGGGATGACGGTGATCGGCGCGCTGGTGGCGACCTACGTCCGACTCAATACGACGCTTGAAATCAAGGCGGGTGATGCGGTCGTTAAACTGCAAACCGACGTGATCGACAAGCTGATGCCCGCGTTCCTGCCGCTGGTCTACACCCTGACCATGTTCTGGCTGGTGCGCCGCGGCTGGAGCCCGCTGCGGCTGATCGGTATTACCGTACTGCTGGGCGTTGTCGGTAAATTCTGTCACTTCCTGTAAAAGCAAAGAGGTTGCGATGTTAGGCATAATTTTGACGGGTCACGGCGGCTTTGCCAGCGGGCTTGAACAGGCGATGAGGCAGATCCTTGGCGAGCAGCCGCAGTTTATCGCCATCGATTTTCCGGAAAACTCCACCACTGCCAGGCTGACCGCTCAGCTTGAGCAGGCGGTGAGTGAGCTGGACCCAGAGCAGGATATTATTTTCCTCACCGACCTTCTCGGCGGCACGCCGTTTCGCGTGGCCTCGACGCTCGCGATGCAAAGACCGGGTAGCGAAGTGATTACCGGCACCAACCTGCAGCTTATGCTGGAAATGGTGCTGGAACGTGACGGATTAAGTAGCGAAGCGTTTCGTCTGCAGGCGCTGGAGTGCGGCCACCGCGGCCTGACCAGCCTGGTGGATGAGCTTGGTCGCTGTCGCGAGGAAGCCACCGTAGAGGAAGGAATATGATTCGGTTACTTTCACAGCGTTCACCTTCGTAGTTTACATTGCGTGTCCCGGCGGCCTTACAGCATCAGATCGTAAGGCCTTTCTTTTCCTTTCCTTGGCTTTACCCTTTCCTTTCACGATCACACTTTTCGTTTTATTCCTTTTCCATTATTGAACTTTCGATTTCTTTCCTATAGATTTTGTTTAACTGCTAATGTGAATAAGTGAAACGAAACGAAAGATAGCGACACGTTTGCCAGCGTCTGATGTGGAATTCACACGACTAAGGACTGAGTTATGCAACAAACCACCGCCGCCACAACCGGCACCTGGACCGAAAAAGAGATCCGCCAGCAGCCTGCCTGCTGGATCCGCTCACTCAACAACATCGATAATCTGCGCACCTCGATTGACGGTTTCCTGACGCCGCTGCTGCGTAAGCGAGACCTGCGGATCGTCCTCACCGGCGCGGGCACCTCCGCGTTTATTGGCGAGATAATTGCCCCCTGGCTTGCGAGCCACACCGGTAAAAACGTCTCCGCCATACCGACAACCGATCTGGTCACCAACCCGATGGATTACTTCAGCCCGGCACACCCTCTGCTGCTGGTCTCTTTTGCCCGCTCCGGCAACAGTCCAGAGAGCGTCGCCGCCGTTGAGCTGGCGAACCGGTTCGTGCCCGAGTGCTACCACCTGTCGATCACCTGCAACGAGGCGGGAAGCCTGTACCAGAACGCCGTCGAGAGCGATAACGCCTTTGCCCTGCTGATGCCAGCCGAAACGCACGATCGCGGGTTCGCGATGACCAGCAGCATTACCACCATGATGGCGAGCTGTCTGGCCGTATTCGCACCAGAGACGATCGGCAGCCAAAGCTTCCGGGACGTAGCCGATCGCTGCCAGGCGATCCTCACCTCGCTCGGGGATTTCAGCGAGGGCGTCTTTGGCAACGAACCGTGGAAACGGATTGTTTACCTGGGAAGCGGCGGTCTGCAGGGAGCGGCGCGCGAGTCTGCGCTGAAGGTGCTGGAGCTGACCGCGGGCAAGCTGGCGGCGTTCTACGATTCACCAACGGGCTTTCGTCATGGGCCTAAGTCACTGGTGGATAACGAAACGCTGGTGGTGGTGTTTATCTCCAGCCATCCGTATACACGTCAGTACGATCTGGATCTGCTGGCCGAACTGCGCCGCGATCGTCAGGCCATGCGCGTGGTCGCCATCGCCGCCGAAAACGATCCAGCCATTGAAGCGGGGCCGCATATCCTGCTGCCGCCTTCCCGTCCGTTTAGCGATATAGAACAGGCGTTCTGCTTCCTGATCTATGCCCAGGTCTTTGCGCTAACCCAGTCTCTGCATGTTGGCAACACGCCGGACACACCATCCGCCAGCGGAACGGTCAACCGTGTGGTACAGGGCGTGGTTATTCATCCGTGGCAGGCTTAAGAGGATCGTATTATGAGTATTATTTCGACCAAATATCTTTTGCAGGACGCGCAGACAAAGGGCTATGCCGTTCCGGCCTTTAACATCCATAACGCCGAGACGATCCAGGCGATCCTCGAAGTGTGCAGCGAAATGCGATCGCCGGTGATCCTCGCCGGGACGCCGGGTACTTTTAAACACATTGCGCTGGAGGAGATCTACGCTCTGTGCAGCGCATACTCCCTCAGCTACGACATGCCGCTGGCGCTGCATCTCGATCATCACGAATCGCTGGATGACATTCGTCGCAAGGTACATGCCGGCGTACGCAGCGCAATGATCGACGGTAGCCACTATCCCTTTGAAGAAAACGTGAAGCTGGTGAAATCGGTGGTCGATTTTTGCCACCTCAACGACTGTAGCGTTGAGGCGGAACTGGGCCGTCTGGGGGGGGTTGAAGATGACATGAGCGTCGACGCCGAAAGCGCATTCCTGACCGACCCGCAGGAGGCGAAACGCTTCGTTGAGCTGACCGGCGTGGACAGCCTCGCCGTCGCCATCGGCACCGCGCACGGCCTCTATACCAAACGCCCCAAAATTGACTTCCAGCGCCTGGCTGAGATCCGCGAGGTGGTAGCGGTTCCGCTGGTGCTGCACGGTGCGAGCGATGTTCCGGATGATGATGTGCGCCGCACTATTGAACTGGGCGTGTGCAAAGTTAATGTCGCAACCGAGTTGAAAATCGCCTTCTCTGATGCGGTCAAAGCCTGGTTTGCCGAGAACCCGCAGGGCAACGATCCGCGCTTCTACATGCGCGTTGGGATGGACGCCATGAAAGAGGTGGTCCGAAGCAAGATCGCCGTTTGCGGTTCGGCTAACCGTCTGCGTCTTCCGGCAGAAGCATAACAAAGAGGATCTTACTTTAATGAAAAAAGTGCTCACCCTCTCAATGCTTGCCCTGTGCGTTTCCCATGGCGCGATGGCAGCGAACTATACGCTCACTAACGACAAGATTGCCCTGTCCTTTGATGACGCCAATTCAACGGTGGTGGTAACTGACAAAAAGGCCAACCACCCCATCACCCCGCAGGAACTGTTCTTTCTGACGCTGCCGAACAAAACCAAAATCCACACCGCTGATTTCAAAATCAAGCATGTCGAAAAGCAGGACAGCGCCATTGTCATCGACTTTTCGCGTCCGGATTTTAACGTGACGGTAAAGCTCAACCTGGTGAAAGATAAATACGCCAGCATCGATTACACCCTCGCGGCGGTAGGCCAGCCGCGTGACGTGGCAAAAATCACCTTCTTCCCGACGAAAAAACAGACGCAGGCACCTTACGTTGACGGGGCGATCAACAGCTCGCCGATTGTCGCGGACTCGTTCTTTATTCTCCCGGACAAGCCCATCGTTAACACCTACGCCTATGAAGCGACGACCAACCTCAACGTAGAGTTAAAAACGCCGATTCAGCCCGCAACGCCGGTCAGCTATACCACGTATTTCGGCACTTTCCCGGAAACCAGCCAGCTGCGCCGCAGCGTAAACCAGTTTATTAATGCCGTGCGCCCGCGTCCGTATAAGCCTTACCTGCACTACAACAGCTGGATGGATATTGGCTTCTTTACCCCCTATTCCGAACAGGACGTGCTGGGGCGGATGGATGAATGGAATAAGGAATTTATCGCCGGACGTGGCGTGGCGCTGGACGCCTTCCTGCTGGACGATGGCTGGGACGACCTGACCGGGCGCTGGCTGTTTGGCCCGGCATTCGGCAACGGTTTTGGCAAGGTACGGGAAAAAGCCGACAGCCTGCATAGCTCGGTCGGGCTGTGGCTCTCACCGTGGGGAGGGTATAACAAACCGCGTGACGTTCGCGTCTCGCATGCAAAAGAGTATGGGTTCGAAACCGTCGACGGGAAGCTGGCCCTGTCAGGGCCTAACTACTTTAAAAACTTCAATGAGCAGATCGTTAAGCTTATCAAAAACGAGCACATTACCTCGTTCAAGCTGGACGGGATGGGTAATGCCAACGCGCATATCCCGGGCAGCCCGTTCGCCTCGGATTTTGACGCCTCCATCGCTCTGCTGCATAACATGCGCAGCGCCAACCCGAATCTGTTTATCAACCTGACGACCGGCACCAACGCCAGTCCGTCCTGGCTGTTCTATGCGGATTCCATCTGGCGTCAGGGTGATGACATCAACCTGTACGGTCCCGGCACGCCGGTGCAGCAGTGGATGACCTACCGCGATGCCGAAACGTACCGCTCCATTGTGCGCAAAGGCCCGCTGTTTCCGCTGAACTCGCTGATGTATCACGGCATTGTCAGCGCTGAGAATGCCTATTACGGGCTGGAGAAGGTGCAAACGGACAGTGATTTTGCCGATCAGGTCTGGAGCTACTTCGCCACCGGCACCCAGTTGCAGGAACTGTATATCACCCCTTCAATGCTGAACAAGGCGAAGTGGGATACGCTGGCGCAGGCCGCAAAATGGTCGCGTGACAATGCCAGCGTGCTGGTGGATACGCACTGGATTGGCGGAGACCCGACGGCGCTGCAGGTTTACGGCTGGGCTTCGTGGAGTAAAGAGAAAGCCATACTCGGCTTGCGTAACCCCTCGGACAAGCCGCAAAGCTACTATCTTGATTTAGCGAAAGAATTCGAAATACCCACGGGAGACGCGGCGAAGTTTAGTCTCAAAGCGGTGTACGGCAGTAATTCAACCGTACCTGAGGAGTACAAAAACGCGGTGGTGATTACGCTGCAGCCGCTGGAAACGCTGGTATTTGAGGCGATGCCTGGGAAATAGAAGAGTAAATAAATCTGTAGGCCGGGTAAGGCGCAGCCGCCACCCGGCAAAACAGTATCAGAAATTACTCCCCCTGCTGCTCCAGCGCATACTTGTACAGCGCATTTTTCTTCACGCCGTGAATCTCTGCTGCTAATGCCGCCGCTTTCTTCAGCGGCAGTTCGGCCTGCAGCAAGGCCAGCGTGCGCAGCGCATCAGCAGGCAGGGCATCCTCTTCCGCCCTATGCCCTTCGACAATCAGCACCATTTCGCCTTTGCGGCGGTTTTCGTCTTCCTTCACCCACGCCAGCAGTTCACCGACTGGCGCGCCGTGAATGGTTTCCCAGGTTTTGGTCAGCTCGCGCGCCAGCACCACGTAGCGGGATTCGCCCCAGACGGTGACCATATCTTCCAGGCTTTCCAGCAGGCGGTGAGTGGATTCGTAGAAGATCAGGGTACGCGGCTCGGCTTCCAGTTCCTTTAATACATCGCGACGGCCTTTGGATTTGGCAGGGAGGAAGCCTTCATAGCAGAAACGGTCAGACGGCAGACCTGCAGCGCTTAACGCAGCAATCGCGGCGCACGGCCCCGGCAGCGGCACAACGCGAATCCCGGCTTCGCGACAGGTGCGCACCAGATGGTAGCCAGGATCGTTAATCAGAGGCGTCCCGGCGTCAGAGACCAGCGCGATGTTCTGCCCCTCTTTGAGCTTCGCCACCAGCGTTTCGGCTTTTTGTTGCTCATTGTGATCGTGCAGGGCAAACAAACGGGCGTTAATCGCGAAATGTTGCAGCAGTAAACCGGTGTGTCGGGTGTCTTCAGCGGCAATTAAATCAACAGCTTGCAATACGTTCAGCGCACGTTGGGTAATATCAGACAAATTCCCGATAGGAGTAGGTACAATATAAAGCTGGCCTTGAGAATTATCTGCCGTTTCGTGTTGTTTCATTGTTTCGTCCGTATTGCCGATTTAATATTGAGCATTGCGTAAAAAAAATCACTGGATACAGTATGGTACCGTTAACGTTTCTTCGAAAAAAAGCCACGCGCAGCGTGCCGCTGCTGCTCGCAGCCCTGATTTTTGCAGGCTGTGGCACCCAGGCACCTGACCAGAGCACCGCCCATCTTCAGGGCTCCGCTCAGGCTGATTCTGGCTTTTATCTGCAACAAATGTCGCAGAGTACAAATGATACCAGGATCAACTGGCAATTACTCGCCATTCGTGCACTGCTGAAAGAGGGCAAAACCCAGCAGGCTGCCGAGCTGTTCGGCCAACTGCCGAAAGAGCTTAACGATACTCAGCAACTTGAGCAGAGCCTGCTCTCTGCCGAGCTGAAGGTCGCGCAGAAAGATTTTGATGGCGCGAAAAAGATCCTGGGGAGCATCGACCTGAGCGCGCTGGATAAAAACCAGCAGGCGCGCTTCTGGCAGGCGGGCATTACCGCTGAGCAGGGGCGCCCTTCCCTGACGCTCCTGCGTGCCTTGATTGCCCAGGAGCCGCTGCTCGCCGGTGCCGACAAGCAGAAAAACATTGATGCCACCTGGCAGGCGCTTGCCTCGATGACCCAGGATCAGGCAAAGGCGCTGGTCATTAACGCGGACGAAAACGTGCTTCAGGGCTGGCTTGATCTGCAGCAGATGTGGTTTAACAACCGCAGCGATCCAAAAATGCTGAAAGCCGGTATTACCGACTGGCAGACCCGTTACCCGCAGAACCCGGGCGCGAAAATGCTGCCAACCCAGCTGGTGAATGTGCAGAACTTTAAGCCTGCGTCGACAAGCAAAATTGCGCTGCTCCTGCCGCTGAATGGCCAGGCGGCAGTGTTTGGCCGTACGATTCAACAGGGCTTTGAAGCAGCGAAAAACGGCACCACGCCGGTAACGGGCAGTGCGGTTCCGGTGCAGGCAGCGCAGGCGGCCAACGTGAACGACGTTGTCAGCCCCTCTGCCGCCGAGACCAGTGACCTGACCACCGCACAAACCCCGGCGCAGGGTACAATGCAAAACCCGGTTACCGCACCGACTACCCCTCCAGCGACGGCAGCACCAGCAGCACAGGCTCCGGTTGAGGCACAAGCGACGCCTGCACCAGAGGCTACGGCAGAACAGCCTCAACAGCAGCCGGCACAACCTACCGCTCAACCTGCAGCACAGCCGCAGGCCGTGGCGACCGCTAGCGCGAACCCTGGCGCTGAGCTGAAAATCTACGACACCAGTTCGAAGCCGCTTGACCAGGTGCTGGCGCAGGTTCAGCAGGACGGGGCAAGCATCGTTGTCGGCCCGCTGCTGAAAAACAACGTGGAAGAGCTGATGAAGAGCAATACCACGCTGAACGTACTGGCACTCAACCAGCCGGAACAGGTTCAGAACCGGGCCAATATTTGCTACTTCGCACTCTCTCCGGAAGATGAAGCCCGCGATGCGGCGCGTCATATCCACGAGCAGGGTAAACAGGCCCCGCTGCTGCTGATCCCACGTAGTACGCTGGGCGATCGCGTGGCTAATGCTTTTGCCGATGAATGGCAGAAGCTGGGCGGCGGCATCGTGCTGCAGCAGAAATTCGGTTCCGTCTCTGAACTGCGTGCGGGCGTTAACGGTGGGGCGGGTATCGCGCTTAACGGCAGTCCGGTTTCCGCCAGCCTGCCGCAGCAGCAGAGCGTGACCATTGGCGGCCTGACCATCCCTGCCCCGCCAACCGACGCGCAGATAAGCGGTGGTGGTAAAGTGGATGCGGCCTATATCGTTGCCACGCCGCAGGAGATCGCCTTTATCAAGCCGATGATCGCGATGCGTAACGGCAGCCAGAGCGGTGCAACGCTCTACGCCAGCTCCCGCAGCGCACAGGGCACCGCAGGCCCGGATTTCCGTCTGGAAATGGACGGCCTGCAGTACAGCGAAATCCCGATGCTGGCGGGCAGCAACCCGGCGCTGATGCAGCAGGCGCTAAGCTCCGTACGTAACGACTACTCTCTGGCGCGTCTGTATGCGATGGGTGTTGATGCGTGGGCGCTGGCAAACCACTTTACCCAGATGCGTCAGGTGCCGGGCTTTGAGCTTAACGGCAACACCGGCGATCTGACCGCCACTCAGGACTGTGTGATTAACAGGAAGTTATCATGGCTCAAATACCAGCAGGGGCAAATCGTCCCGGCCAGTTAAGCCGTAAAGAGACCGGCGATGCGTGGGAGTTAAAAGCGCGTCGCTGGCTCGAAGGCAAAGGACTGCGCTTTATCGCCGCCAACGTCCGCGGGCGTGGCGGCGAAATTGATCTGATCATGAAAGACGGTCAGGTGATTGTGTTTGTAGAAGTCCGCTTTCGACAGTCTTCCCGTTTTGGCGGTGCTGCCGCCAGCGTGACGCTCGCCAAACAACATAAATTATTACAGACTGCCCACTTGTGGCTTGCCCGCCATAATGGGAGCTTTGATACTGTGGATTGCCGTTTCGATGTGATAGCCTTCACCGGAAATGAGATCGAATGGCTTAAAAACGCTTTTGGCGAAGACGCATAATTAAGATTTAAAAGGGATAACGTGCTCGAAAGAATTAAAGTGTGCTTCACAGAAAGCATCCAGACTCAGATTGCCGCGGCGGAAGCCCTTCCGGACGCGATCTCTCGCGCTGCAATGACGCTGGTGCAATCCCTGCTTAACGGCAACAAAATCCTCTGTTGTGGCAACGGAACCTCAGCCGCCAACGCACAGCATTTTGCTGCCAGCATGATTAACCGTTTTGAAACCGAACGCCCGAGTTTACCTGCCATTGCACTTAATACCGATAATGTGGTCTTAACAGCGATTGCTAACGATCGTCTGCATGACGAAATTTACGCAAAGCAGGTGCGCGCCCTGGGGCATGCCGGCGATGTGCTGCTGGCGATCTCCACGCGCGGCAACAGCCGGGACATCGTCAAAGCCGTTGAAGCCGCCGTTACCCGCGACATGACCATCGTCGCCTTAACCGGCTATGACGGCGGTGAGCTGGCGGGTCTGCTCGGGCCGCAGGATGTGGAAATCCGCATTCCGTCTCACCGTAGCGCACGTATCCAGGAGATGCATATGCTCACGGTGAACTGCTTATGCGATTTGATCGATAACACGCTTTTCCCTCACCAGGATGATTAAGGAGTTTTTATGAAGGCTTTATCGACCCTCGCAGTCCTTATGTCTGCATTACTGCTTCAGGGATGTATTGCTGCGGCCGTTGTGGGTACTGCCGCAGTAGGCACCAAAGCGGCGACCGATCCGCGCTCAGTGGGAACGCAGGTGGATGACGGTACGCTGGAGCTGCGGGTCAACAGTGCGCTGTCGAAAGACGAACAAATCAAGAAAGAAGCGCGTATCAACGTGACGGCCTATCAGGGCAAAGTCCTGCTGACGGGTCAGGCACCGAATACCGAACTCTCCAGCCGCGCGAAGCAGATCGCAATGGGCGTTGAGGGCACCACGGAAGTCTTCAATGAAATCCGCCAGGGTCAGCCAATCAGCCTGGGCACCGCGTCGTCTGACACCTGGATCACCACCAAAGTCCGCTCCCAGCTGCTGGGTTCAGACCAGGTGAAATCCTCAAACGTGAAGGTAACGACCGAAAACGGTGAAGTGTTCCTGCTGGGTCTGGTGACCGATCGTGAAGGGAAAGCGGCGGCGGATATCGCCAGCCGGGTGAGCGGCGTGAAGCACGTCACCACCGCGTTTACCTACATTAAGTAATCCACGTCTGACTAAAGGCCCGGTAGGCGCGAGCGCCACCGGGCTTTTTTTACATCAACGCAATACTCCCCACCATCACTCCGCTCAACGCCACCAGCCCCGCCGTCAGCCACAGCGCTTTCGCCGGGAAAGACTTACGCAGCATGATGAGCGACGGCAGGCTGATTGCCGGCAAGGTGATAAGCAGCGCCAGCGCCGGTGCGGTACCCATACCGGCCAGCATCATGGTCTGGACAATCGGAATTTCTGCCGCCGTGGGGATCACAAACAGGCAGCCTGCAACGGCCATCGCAATCACCCACATCAGCGTGTTGTCGATCGCGCCATCCGCATGCGGGAAGAGCCAGACGCGCGCCGCGCCCAGAACCAGTACCGCCAGGATATAGACCGGAATGGTGCTCCAGAAAAGCTGCCACAGCGCCTTACCCCAGCGAGTGAAGAAACCGCCCTGCGGTTCGCTGACGTCCAGTTCAACGGCTGCGGGTTCGACGGCAGTATCCTTCACCAGTTTTTGTACCAGCGTCGCCACCACCAGCACCGTCAGCAGCCCGGCAACCAGACGGATAGCGGCAAAATGCCAGCCGAGCACAAAGCCCATAAACACCAGCGTCGCCGGGTTGAGCAGCGGGTTCCCCATCCAGAATGCCAGCGCACCGCCCATGGATACGCGCTGGCGGCGCATACCCGCCGCTACCGGTGCGGCACAGCAGGAGCACATCATGCCCGGCAGAGAGAAAATCGTCCCCAGCAGCGTGCCCTGAAAGCGCGGCTGCCCGAGTGTTTTCACCAGCCAGTTTCGCGGAATAAGTACCTGAATCAGCGATCCCAGGATTACCCCTAAGACGGCAGCTTTCCACACCGCCAGGAAGTAGACCATGGCGTAATCCCATGCCGCCTTCAGCGGGCTGGCATCAGCCTGAGCGAGTATAGATTTACCGATGCTGTGCGTTTCGGCGGCGGTGAAGGCTTTGCCGTAGTACGGCTGCCATTTCACATACCAGAGGCCAATGATGACCACGAGAAAGAAGAGTGCGGGCTTCCACCATTGGACAGGTGTTGCCGCCTGAGATGAAGACTGACCAGTCATACCATTCCCCGGAGAGTGTTATTTAATAAGCCGGAGAAGTTTACGCCTCGCCCTGCGCGATTTCACGCAGTTTTGCCGAAGGGATGATATTGACGCCCTCCTGCGACGGTGCCAGCGCCTCTTTCAGCATCGCCTGCGCGACGTCCCGCGCCTCGATGGACTTCCAGTTACCCGGCAGGATGCGAAACAGCGGGGCGAAGAAGGATTCGTTAAAACGCCGTTCGTCGCGGTGGCCCATCAGCATGGAAGGCCGCACGATTGTCAGGCGCTCCCACTTCTGCGC
Source organism: Enterobacter cloacae complex sp. P1B (assembly GCF_014982345.1). Lineage (NCBI taxonomy): Bacteria > Pseudomonadati > Pseudomonadota > Gammaproteobacteria > Enterobacterales > Enterobacteriaceae > Enterobacter > Enterobacter cloacae complex sp. P1B. Next base: position 443,674 of record NZ_JADCLF010000006.1, read on the forward strand.
AATCAGCGCCTCTTCCATTTTGCCCTTCACCTGATTGTAAAAAAACGGTGAGCCGGTGCTGGCACCGTGCGAACTCACCACCAGGAAATGTTTTGCCCCCAGCTTTTTCGCCGTCAGGGCGGTATCCACCACCAGCGTGTAGTCCGCATGGACGAACGCTTCTTTACTGCCCGCCTCACGCCGCGTCGTGCCCAGGCAGCAAAAGGCGATATCTATAGGATCCTGCACCTGCGCCAGCGCGTCGGTGAGCTGGGGATCGTGCGGGTTATAGACGCCAGTGATATCCAACAGCGGGCGGCGCGTCGGGGCGGCAATATAGTTGATATGCCGGTCCTGGATCAGCAGCCGCAGCAGATGTCCCCCCACCAGCCCGGTTGCGCCGGTAATCAGTACCTGACTCATCTTATCCCCTTTACAGAATTGTCCGTTTGCGATCTGGACCTGCTCTACCACACTTAAAAGTCTGTTACCGGTAAGTATTTACCACAAACGGGAAAAAAACAGTCTGAAGCGAAAACAACGGAGGAAGCATGGGTAAAAAAATCGCAGTCTTGATTACCGACGAGTTTGAAGATTCAGAATTTACGTCGCCAGCTGAGGCATTCCGCAAGGCAGGCCACGAGGTCATCACCATTGAGAAAGAAGCGGGTAAAACCGTGAAGGGCCACAAGGGCGAAGCCAGCGTGACCATCGATGAGTCCATCGATAACGTCAGCCCGTCAGATTTCGACGCCCTGCTGTTACCGGGCGGCCATTCACCGGATTCCCTGCGCGGGGACGAGCGTTTCGTCACCTTTACCCGTGACTTCGTCGGCACCGGCAAGCCGGTCTTTGCCATCTGCCACGGCCCGCAGCTGCTGATCAGCGCTGAAGTGGTCCGCGGGCGTAAGCTTACGGCGGTGAAACCGATCGTTATCGATCTGAAAAACGCAGGGGCCGAGTTTTACGATCAGGAGGTGGTCAACGATAACGACCAGCTGATCACCAGCCGGACCCCGGACGATCTCCCGGCGTTTAACCGCGAAGCACTACGCCTGCTCGGCGCGTAGCCAGTGAAGCTTCTTGCCAAAGCCCAGGGTGTTGTCGGTAAATTTCAGCTCATCAACGCGGATTTCCCACACCGGGGCTTTTAGCGCAGCAGCAACCGGGAAGCGGCGCGTGTAGCGTTTACGCTGTGCGTCGCTTTCTTCACCTTCCAGACGACGAATTTCGCCTTTGAACTGCACGCCGCGGATCAGCGCGACGGTTTTGGGCTGGCCGTTGACCGTGCCCGCCACTTTTGCCTGCTGGCCGGTCATCTGGGCATGCCGCGTTTTGTCCTCACTCATGACGTAAAAAGCGACGCGTTCAGGATCGTAGTAGTAAAAGGCGTTGGCGCACCACATTTCGCCCTCGCTATATACGCACCAGGTCACGACGTGCTGCTTTGCCAGCCAGCGGTTAATGGCGGCCAGTGTTTCCATTTTCGTTCTCTCTCATGCTATGGTGCGTTCACCTTAACATACTGAATCTGTTTACCGTGTGCTGGTTTCTCTATCTTGTCCGAACCGCTGATAACGCACTCTACACTGGGATCACCACCGATGTGGCGCGGCGTTTTTTACAACATCAAACGGGGAAAGGGGCAAAAGCGCTGCGGGGGAAAGGCGAACTGCAGCTGGCTTTTTCTGCCGCCGTGGGGGACAGATCGCTGGCACTCAGGCTGGAGTACCGTATTAAGCAACTAACGAAGCGCCAGAAGGAGCGCCTCGTGACCGGAGACGGCTCCTTTGAGGCGCTACGCGAGAGCCTGATTAAAAGCGATTAAAATGGGCGTGGTAGTCCACCAGACCATTTACGCCGTTCAGGGCATCATCCGCCAGGCGATGCACCTGGAAGGCGGATTCGGTACCCGGCCAGCGGCAGCGAAGATCGTAATGCGCGGCCTGCTCGAAGCCTAAACGGCCATAGAACGCCGGATCGCCCAGCGTGACCACGGCGGCATAACCAAACTCATTCAGCGAGTCCAGCCCTTCATAGACCAGCTGGCGCGCCAGGCCCTGCCCGCGGTAGTTTTCATCTACCGCCAGCGGTGCCATGCCCACCCACTGAAGATCTTCACCCTGAACGATCACCGGGCTGAAGGCAACATAGCCGACAACCTGACCTTCGTCATCGGTGGCAACCAGCCCCAGCGTGATCAGGCCGTCTTCACGGAGATCGTGGACCAGTTGGGCTTCCGCATCGCTCTCAAAAGAGCGGCGTAATAACGCATCGATACCCGGTGCATCAATCCCTATTTCGACTCGAATCAGCATGGCTCACCTACTGAAGTGTGTTTACTGTCCGGCGGGGATTTCAGCCCCGCCTCAACAAAATCTGCCATTTGCATCAACATCACGCGCAGCGCTTTCGGCATCTGCTCCAGCTCAATGGCATCCATTAAATTCTTAACGTACAGGCCAAGCTCCGTGTCGCCCTCAATCACCAGACGGCGCTGGAAGAAGAGTGTGTCCGGGTCCTGCTTACGCGCGACAATCATCAGCAGGTCGCTGGCGTTGGCGCTAAAGCTCACGTCTGCCTCGGCAGACTCACGAACGATCAGCTGGTCGTTCTCTACGGAGGTAAACCAGCGCAGCCCGATGTCACGCACCTCAATGCTTAACCAGCGCCCTTCCAGAAACTCCAGCTCGCCATCCTGCAGCGCCTGACGGAACTGCCAGCTCAGAACCTGCTCCAGCACCTGGCGTTTAAGCGCGAACGGCGCCAGCCTGACCGGCACGCTCAGCATTGATGGACCGAATTGTACGAGACGTGAACGCAGTTTATCCAGCACGAGCTTTACTCCCTGATAGCTATAGTCCCGCTATTTTGCCACATCCGTTCCAGAACATAGCGGCGTAAATCAACAAACCATCGTCGGACGTACCCCATTATTGGTGCCATCAATACGCCATTAGCTGCCTTAAATCAAAAATTGTCGCGTATGGGTTAATTAAAATCCCAGCTCGTTAACAATTTTGCTATCGACTACATCAGGATAATTTATGGAGCTGCTCTGCCCTGCCGGAAACCTTCCGGCGCTTAAGGCGGCCATCGAGAATGGGGCCGATGCGGTCTATATCGGGCTGAAAGATGACACCAACGCCCGCCATTTTGCTGGCCTTAACTTTACGGAGAAAAAGCTTCAGGAAGCCGTTAACTTCGTTCATCAGCACCGCCGCAAGCTGCATATTGCCATCAACACGTTTGCCCATCCTGACGGCTACGCCCGCTGGCAGCGCGCGGTGGACATGGCAGCACAGCTGGGCGCCGATGCGTTAATCCTGGCCGACCTCGCCATGCTTGAGTATGCGGCAGAACGCTATCCGCATATTGAGCGCCACGTCTCTGTTCAGGCATCTGCCACCAACGAAGAGGCGGTGCGTTTTTACCATCAACACTTTGACGTCGCTCGCGTGGTGCTGCCGCGCGTGCTCTCTATTCATCAGGTTAAGCAACTCGCGCGCGTCACGCCAGTGCCGCTGGAGGTTTTTGCCTTTGGTAGTCTGTGCATCATGGCCGAAGGCCGTTGCTATCTTTCTTCTTACTTAACCGGTGAATCGCCGAATACCGTCGGGGCCTGCTCCCCTGCCCGCTTCGTCCGCTGGCAGCAGACCCCACAGGGGCTGGAGTCGCGTCTGAATGAAGTTCTGATCGACCGCTATCAGGACGGTGAAAACGCGGGTTATCCGACGCTGTGCAAAGGCCGCTACCTGGTCGACGGCGAGCGCTACCACGCGCTGGAAGAGCCCACCAGCCTTAACACGCTGGAGCTGCTGCCGGAGCTGCTGGCCGCCAATATTGCCTCGGTGAAAATTGAAGGTCGCCAGCGCAGTCCGGCCTATGTGAGCCAGGTGGCGAAAGTGTGGCGTCAGGCCATCGACCGCTGCATGGCGGACCCGCAGAGCTACGCCCCACAGGCGGCGTGGATGGAGACACTCGGCTCGATGTCCGAAGGCACGCAAACCACGCTGGGCGCGTATCACCGTAAATGGCAGTGAGATAACCATGAAATATTCATTAGGGCCGGTGCTCTACTACTGGCCAAAAGAGACGCTGGAAGATTTTTACCAACAGGCCGCCACCAGCAGCGCCGATGTGATTTACCTCGGTGAAGCAGTATGCAGCAAACGCCGCGCAACCAAAGTGGGCGACTGGCTGGAGATGGCGAAAAGCCTGGCCGGGAGCGGCAAGCAGGTGGTGCTGTCAACGCTCGCGCTGGTGCAGGCTTCGTCCGAACTGGGCGAGCTGAAGCGCTACGTCGAAAACGGTGAGTTTCTGCTGGAGGCGAGCGACCTGGGGGTAGTGAACATGTGCGCCGAACGCAGGCTGCCGTTTGTCGCAGGCCATGCGCTGAACTGCTATAACGCCGTCACCCTGCGCCTGCTGCTCAAACAGGGAATGACCCGCTGGTGCATGCCGGTGGAGCTCTCCCGTGACTGGCTGGCAAACCTGCTGAATCAGTGCGACGAGCTGGGCATTCGCCATCAGTTCGAAGTGGAAGTGCTGAGCTACGGTCATCTGCCGCTGGCCTACTCTGCCCGCTGCTTCACCGCGCGATCGGAAGACCGCCCGAAAGATGAATGTGAAACCTGCTGCATCAAGTACCCGAACGGGCGCAGCATGCTGTCGCAGGAGAACCAGCAGGTATTCGTCCTGAACGGCATTCAGACCATGAGCGGTTACGTCTATAACCTCGGCAACGAGCTGGCGTCGATGGACGGGCTGGTGGACATGGTGCGTCTGTCGCCGCTGGATACCAGCGTTTTCGCGATGCTGGACGCCTTCCGCGCCAACGAAAACGGCGCGTCGCCGCTGCCGCTGACGGCAAACAGCGACTGCAACGGTTACTGGAAACGTCTGGCCGGGCTGGAACTTCAGGCCTAAAAAAGGCTCACTTTGTTAACAACGGTTATCATTTTTTAATGCAGTATTAAAGATTGACCGTCGACAAAGTGAGCTGTTATGACTGACAAAACCATTCCGTTTTCGGTGCTGGATCTGGCGCCGATCCCACAAGGCTCCTCGGCAAGAGAAGCCTTCACGCACTCTCTCGATCTGGCTCAGCTGGCCGAAAAGCGTGGCTATCACCGCTACTGGCTGGCAGAACATCACAACATGGTCGGCATTGCCAGCGCCGCTACATCGGTGCTGATTGGCTACCTGGCAGCGAATACCACCACTTTGCACCTTGGCTCCGGTGGCGTGATGCTGCCGAACCACGCCCCGCTGGTGATAGCCGAGCAGTTCGGGACGCTGAACACCCTCTATCCGGGCCGTATTGACCTGGGGCTTGGCCGCGCGCCGGGCAGCGACCAGCCGACCATGCGCGCCCTGCGCCGCCATATGAGCGGCGATATCGATAACTTCCCGCGCGACGTGGCGGAACTGGTGGACTGGTTCGACGCGCGCGATCCGAACCCGCACGTGCGCCCGGTGCCGGGCTATGGCGAGAAGATCCCGGTGTGGCTGTTAGGCTCGAGCCTGTATAGCGCGCAGCTCGCCGCGCAGCTGGGGCTGCCGTTCGCGTTCGCCTCCCACTTCGCGCCGGATATGCTCCATCAGGCGCTGCACCTCTACCGTACGAACTTCAAACCGTCCGAGCGTCTGGAGAAGCCGTACGCGATGGTGTGTATCAACATCATTGCCGCTGACAGCAATCGCGACGCGGAATTCCTGTTTACCTCTATGCAGCAGGCGTTTGTGAAGCTGCGCCGCGGCGAGACGGGCCAGTTGCCGCCTCCGGTGGAAAATATGCATCAGCTGTGGTCGGCCTCCGAGCAGTATGGCGTGCAGCAGGCGTTGAGCATGTCGCTGGTGGGTGATAAGGCAAAAGTGCGTCACGGGCTGGAAGCAGTGCTGCGTGAAACGCAGGCGGATGAAATTATGGTCAACGGCCAGATTTTCGATCACCAGGCGCGTTTACATTCGTTTGACCTGGCGATGCAGGTAAAAGAAGAATTGGTGGGGTAGTTTTTTGCCGGATGGCGGCTTCGCCTTATCCGGCCTACGCGGTCCCTGTAGGCCCGGTGAGCGTAGCGCCACCGGGCAATGTGTTTACTGGTACACAGGCAACAGGTTAAAGCTCGACAGCACGTGAACCAGCGCGTTACCCACCCCAAATACCAGGATCAGCGCAATCATCGGTTTACCGCCCCAGACGCGGAATTTCGGGCTGCCGAAGCGTTTACGTGATTTACGTGCCAGCAGCGCTGGCACAATCGCCGCCCAGATGGTGGCCGCCAGCCCTGCATAGCCGATGGCATAGAGGAACCCGTTCGGCCACAGCAGACCGCCGACAATCGGCGGCAGGAAGGTCAGCAGCGCCGTCTTGAAACGCCCCATCGCAGAATCGTCAAAGCCAAACAGATCCGCCAGGTAGTCAAACAGGCCCAGCGTCACACCGAGGAATGAACTCGCCACCGCAAAGTTGGAGAAGACCACCAGCAGCAGATCCAGACTGCGGCTGTTCAGTACGCCGCTCAGCGCCTGCACCAACACGTCAATGTTACCGCCCTTTTGCGCAATGCCGATAAACTCCGGGCGCGGGATGTTGCCCATTGTCCCCAGCAGCCAAATCACATACAGCCCAAGCGCCAGCAGCGTGCCGTAGACCAGGCACTTCACGATGGTGCGCGGATCCTTGCCGTAGTACTTCATCAGGCTCGGCACGTTGCCGTGGTAGCCGAACGACGCCAGACAGAACGGCAGGGTCATTAGCAGATACGGCGTGTAGGAGGTATTAGCTTCCGCAACGTTAAACAGCGTGGCGGGCGTAACGTGCCCCAGCAGGCTGCCGAAGGTCAGGAAGAAAGTGATGACCTTCGCGCCCAGCACAATCGCCGTCATGCGGCTCACCGCTTTGGTGCTCATCCAGACGATAAACGCCACGCCCAGCGCAAAGCAGAGTCCCGCCAGACGCGCCGGAACGTTCAGCGACATCTCCGAAAAGGTGTGATGCAGAATCGAGCCGCTTGCTGAGATGTACGCGTAGGTCAGGATGTAGAGCACAAATGCGATGGAAAGGCCGTTCACCAGGTTCCAGCCTTTGCCCAGCAGATCTTTGGTGATGGTGTCGAAGCTGGAGCCAATGCGGTAGTTCAGGTTCGCTTCAAGGATCATCAGGCCGGAATGCAGCATGCAGAACCAGGTGAACACCAGCGCGGCCAGCGACCAGAAGAACCACGCACCGGACATGACCACGGGCAGGGAAAACATCCCGGCACCTATAATGGTTCCGCCGATGATCACCACGCCGCCAAGCAGCGAAGGTGACGTTTGGGTGGTGGTTAGTGTCGCCATACAGCCTTTTCTCCAGTTAATCATGCGGTTCTGCATTTTAGTGTGATGCACTGTACCAGTACAAGAGTACAAAGGGAATAAAAAAAGCCCCGATAGCATGTATCGGGGCTGTATATTTTACTTTACGTCAAAAGCGAAAGGCTTACGCGTCACCGAAACGACGACGGCTGGTGCCTTCTTCACGACGTGGGCCACGGCTTTCGCGGCGCTCGCCGGAGAAACGACGACCTTCACCACCGCGACCTTCACTGCGACCGCCTTCACGACGCTCGCCGCCGAAACCGCGACCACCGCCACGACGTTCGCCACCGCGGTCAGGACGTGGCTGTGCATCGCCCAGCAGCTGCATGTTCATCGGCTTGTTCAGGATGCGGGTGCGAGTAAAGTGCTGCAGTACTTCGCCCGGCATGCCTTTTGGCAGTTCGATGGTAGAGTGGGATGCAAACAGCTTGATGTTACCAATGTAACGGCTGCTGATGTCGCCTTCGTTAGCAATCGCGCCAACGATGTGACGAACTTCAACACCATCATCACGGCCCACTTCAATGCGATACAGTTCCATGTCGCCAGCGTCACGACGCTCACGACGTGGACGGTCTTCACCACCACGCTCTGGACGGTCGCCGCGTGGACCACGGTCGTTACGGTCGCCACGGCGTTCGAAACGATCGTCACGGTCACGGAACTCACGCTTAGGACGCATCGGTGCATCTGGTGGCACGATCAGGCTACGTTCGCCCTGAGCCATTTTCAGCAGTGCTGCAGCCAGAGTTTCCATGTCCAGCTCTTCGCCTTCAGCGACAGGCTGGATCTGCGACAGCAGCGCGCGGTACTGATCCAGATCGCTGCTTTCCAGCTGCTGCTGTACTTTCGCGGCGAATTTTTCCAGACGGCGTTTGCCCAGCAGATCTGCGTTTGGCAGGTCGGCTTCTGGAATGGTCAGCTTCATGGTGCGTTCAATGTTGCGCAGCAGACGACGCTCGCGGTTCTCAACGAACAGCAGCGCACGGCCAGCACGACCCGCACGACCGGTACGACCGATACGGTGAACGTAAGACTCGGAGTCCATCGGGATGTCGTAGTTTACAACCAGGCTGATACGCTCAACGTCCAGACCACGTGCTGCCACGTCGGTTGCAATCAGGATATCCAGACGACCGTCTTTCAGACGCTCCAGCGTCTGCTCACGCAGGGCCTGGTTCATGTCGCCGTTCAGCGCTGCGCTGTTGTAGCCGTTACGCTCCAGCGCTTCAGCCACTTCCAGGGTCGCATTTTTGGTACGCACGAAGATAATCGCCGCATCAAAATCTTCCGCTTCCAGGAAACGGACCAGCGCTTCGTTTTTGCGCATGCCGTACACGGACCAGTAGCTCTGGCTGATGTCCGGGCGAGTGGTCACGCTGGACTGAATACGCACTTCCTGCGGCTCTTTCATGAAGCGGCGGGTAATGCGACGGATCGCTTCTGGCATGGTTGCAGAGAACAGAGCGGTCTGGTGACCTTCCGGGATCTGCGCCATGATGGTTTCTACGTCTTCGATGAAGCCCATACGCAGCATTTCATCTGCTTCATCCAGTACCAGGCCGCTCAGTTTAGAGAGGTCCAGAGTACCGCGCTTCAGGTGATCCAGCAGACGGCCCGGCGTACCGACGACAATCTGTGGGCCCTGGCGCAGGGCGCGTAACTGCACGTCATAACGCTGGCCGCCGTACAGGGCTACCACGTTTACGCCGCGCATATGTTTAGAGAATTCCGTCATTGCTTCAGCAACCTGAACAGCCAGTTCACGAGTTGGAGCCAGGACGAGGATCTGCGGTGCACGCAGGTCCGGATCGATGTTGTTGAGCAGCGGCAGCGAGAACGCTGCAGTTTTACCGCTACCAGTCTGGGCCATGCCCAGCACGTCACGACCAGAAAGCAGATGCGGGATACATTCTGCCTGGATCGGAGATGGTTTTTCGTAACCCAGATCGTTAAGGGCTTCAAGGATAGGAGCCTTCAGGCCCAGATCTGCAAAAGTGGTTTCGAATTCAGCCATGTAGTACGAGTGCCTCAATGTCAATGGCGGCCAGTCTACTTAGCTCATCGTGAAAATGATTAGCAATTTTCATTGAAAAGTGTGAACCGGCTCAAAGTAGGTGTATTGACGAACAACAACGCCCTCACCAGTGAAGGTGATGGCAATCAAAAGATTACGGGCTGATGTTTATGTCGTCAGCTATTGCTGGTCCGATTCTGCCAGGTCGTCTTGCTCCTGGCCCAAGAGCGATAATTCCAACAATGCATAACGGTGCTCAACGAAGTTATGTACGTTGTTAGCAACCGCTAATTTGAACAGTGCCGTAGCGCTGTCCATATCCCCCAGACTTAGGTAGTACTTACCTAAATAGAAGTTGGTTTCACTGAGATGCTCAGCGAGCGAGGTGTTATCCGTTGCGTCCGCCTTGAGGCGTTCCATCAGCGTTGCTTCGCTAATGTTGCCCAGGTAGAACTCGACAATGTTCCATCCCCACTGTTCCTTATCCGATTTCTCGAAGCGCTGTTGTAGTGCTTCTTTTGCCTGCTTCTCATCGAGCTTCCGCTCAACGATGTAAAGCCACAGGCTACGGAAAGGATCATTAGGATCGTCTTGATAAAACGCCAGCAGATCATCTTGCGCTAACTTATCACGACCGCCGTAATACAATGCGATACCGCGATTCAAGTGCGCGTAGTTGTAAGTTGGATCAAGCTCAAGTACAGAATCAAACGCTTCATAGGCAGCATCAAAATTGCCTGCCTGCGTTAAATAAATGCCTAAGTAATTGAATACTTCAGGCATATCAGGTCGGATAGCCAGCGCTTGTGAAAAATCATTTCGCGCTAATGCCCTCAGACCGAGACTATCATACAACACTCCGCGCTCATATAAAAGCTGTGCGCGTTCGTCATCGGTTAAAGCCCGACTGGCAAGTATTTGTTCCATGCGTGCCAGAATCACTTCCTGCTGCAAAGTCGGTTGCAATGGCACTGCGAGGACTTCGCTCTTACGCCAGGCAGAGTTGCTGCATCCTGCCAGCGTTAAAGCTGTCGCAACGAAACACCAGCGCAAAAAAGGCTTCATTTCCCACTCCCGAAGACAACTATTGGATGAACGTCCTGTCCCCCGGCGGCTTAACAAGGCGTCCTGCCTGATAACAGGCCCTCCGCAAAGCGGAGGGCAAATGGCAACTTACTCGCCTTGCTGTTCAGCAGCCGGAGCTTCCGGTGCCGCAGCAGGTTGAGACTGCTCGGTTGCTTCTTTAATGCTCAGACGGATACGGCCCTGACGGTCAACTTCCAGAACCTTAACCGGCACTTCCTGACCCATCTGCAGGTAATCGGTCACTTTCTCAACGCGCTTGTCAGCGATCTGAGAGATGTGAACCAGACCTTCTTTACCGCCACCGATGGCAACGAACGCACCAAAGTCAACGATACGGGTCACTTTACCCGCGTAGACGCGGCCCACTTCGATTTCAGCAGTGATTTCTTCGATGCGACGGATAGCGAATTTCGCTTTCTCGCCGTCGGTTGCTGCGATCTTCACAGTACCGTCATCTTCGATTTCGATGGTGGTGCCGGTCTCTTCGGTCAGCGCGCGGATAACAGAACCGCCCTTACCGATAACATCTTTGATCTTGTCTGGATTGATCTTGATGGTGTGAATACGCGGAGCGAATTCAGAGATATCACCGCGTGGCGCGTTGATAGCCTGTTCCATCACGCCCAGGATGTGCAGACGCGCACCTTTAGCCTGGTTCAGAGCAACCTGCATGATCTCCTTGGTGATACCTTCAATTTTGATATCCATCTGCAGGGCAGAGATACCGTCGCGGGAACCCGCTACTTTGAAGTCCATATCGCCCAGGTGGTCTTCGTCACCCAGAATGTCAGACAGAACAACGAAGTTGTCGCCTTCTTTCACCAGACCCATTGCGATACCCGCAACGGCGGCTTTGATCGGCACGCCTGCATCCATCAGCGCCAGAGAAGCACCACATACGGAAGCCATGGAAGAAGAACCGTTGGATTCGGTGATTTCAGAAACCACGCGAACGGTGTACGGGAATTTGTCAGCTTCCGGCATCACTGCCAGCACGCCGCGCTTCGCCAGACGACCGTGACCAATTTCACGACGCTTCGGTGAGCCAACCATACCGGTTTCGCCCACAGAGTACGGAGGGAAGTTGTAGTGGAACAGGAAGTTGTCAGTACGCTCGCCCATCAGTTCGTCGATGATCTGCGCGTCACGTGCGGTACCCAGGGTTGCGGTAACCAGCGCCTGCGTTTCACCACGGGTGAACAGCGCAGAACCGTGAGTACGCGGCAGTACGCCAGTGCGTACGTCCAGACCACGAATCATGTCTTTTTCACGGCCATCGATACGCGGCTCGCCTGCCAGTACGCGGCTACGAACAACGTTTTTCTCGATAGCGTGCAGAATTTCGCCAATTTCGTTAGCGTCCAGCGTTTCGTCTTCGGCAACCAGGGTCGCGGTTACTTCAGATTTGATCGCGTCAACCTGAGCGTAACGCTCCTGTTTGTCGGTGATGCGGTAAGCGTCGCTCAGACGAGATTCTGCCAGTGCCGCAACGCGTGCGTTCAGCGCATCGTTTGCTGCTTCTGGCTGCCAGTCCCAACGTGGCTTACCGGCTTCTTTCACCAGGTCGTTGATGTTCTGGATAACAATCTGCTGCTGCTCGTGACCGAACACCACAGCGCCCAGCATCTGGTCTTCGCTCAGCAGTTCAGCTTCGGATTCAACCATCAGCACAGCCGCTTCAGTACCGGCAACAACCAGGTCCAGCTTACTTTCTTTCAGCTCTTCCTGAGTTGGGTTCAGCACGTACTGGTCGTTGATGTAACCGACGCGCGCGGCACCGATTGGGCCATTGAATGGAATACCAGACAGTGACAGGGCAGCGGAGGCACCGATCATCGCAACGATGTCCGGGTTAACCTGTGGGTTAACGGAAACAACGGTCGCAATAACCTGCACTTCGTTAACGAAGCCTTCCGGGAACAGCGGACGAACCGGGCGGTCAATCAGACGCGCGATCAGGGTTTCGCCTTCGCTTGGACGGCCTTCACGACGGAAGAAGCCACCCGGGATTTTGCCGGCAGCGTAGGTACGCTCCTGGTAGTTAACGGTCAGCGGGAAGAAGTCCTGACCTGGTTTAGCTTTTTTCTGGCCCACAACGGTCACGAATACCGCGGTGTCATCCATGCTTACCATAACGGCAGCAGTCGCCTGGCGTGCCATCATGCCGGTTTCCAGCGTGACGGTATGTTGACCATACTGGAATTTACGAACGATCGGATTCAGCAAAATTCTATCCTTTCTTAAATGTATGACAGCACACCGCCGGCGTGCTGTCGATTTAACCCGACCTTCTTCGCATCCTCGCGACTAATGACAACCGACACCCCCATGGGTGAAGCCTCTCATTAGCCGCGCGAACCTCTGCAATGAAGATCATTTATAGCAACAATACAATAGTTTCCATTGAATTGCTGCCGTCTGGTTGAAAAAAGGGGCCATCAGGCCCCCTTTTCTGAAACTCGCAAGACTTAGCGACGCAGACCCAGACGCTCGATCAGCGCGGTGTAGCGTGCAACATCTTTACGCTTCAGGTAGTCGAGCAGTTTACGACGCTGAGAAACCATGCGCAGCAGACCACGACGGCTGTGGTGATCTTTTTTGTGCTCTGCAAAGTGACCCTGCAGGTGGTTAATCTGTGCAGTCAGCAGTGCAACCTGAACTTCGGTAGAACCGCTGTCGTTAGTACCACGACCAAACTCAGAAACGATTTTAGCTTTAGCTTCAACGCTTAGAGACATTTTCAAACTCCAAAGTATAAAAAATGTAAGGGTGCCGATCTCTAATTCAGCGACCCCATGTACGCCCCGCAGATTGTTAAACAATTTACCGGGCGTTAAGCGGCGATATTCTACTCGTCTCCCCTGCTTATCGCAAGGTGAGGCGTAATCACCGTCACGCGTCGACCGGATATTCGACGACCAGACGACGCGGCGCAACGCGCCCTTCACCGTCCATTTCGCCCATACCGATGAATTTCCCTTCGTCACCTTCCGTCACGCGTACCAGTCCATCCAGCGGCGCATCCGTCGTACGAACCGGGTTTCCGTTCTTAAAGTAAACGGACGATGTTAAAGGAAGATTAACGATCGGGAAGTCCGCTGCCGGACTGTCCATTGGCATCAGCAGTGGATCCAGCAAATCTGCTGGTTCCACTCCCTGCGCTTGTGCCTGCTCAGCCAGCGCGCGCAGCTGCTCAAGCGTCACCATGCGTTCTACCGGATATTTACTGACCGCCAGACGACGCAGATAAATCACATGCGCTCCGCAGCCCAGCTTTTCACCCAGGTCGTCGATGATGGTGCGAATATAGGTCCCTTTCGAACAGTGGACTTCCAGCTCCAACTCGTCACCTTCGTGGCGAATGAACAGCAGCTCATACACGGTTATCGGACGCGCTTCGCGCGGGACGTCAATTCCCTGGCGGGCATATTCGTAGAGCTTCTTGCCCTGATATTTCAGCGCCGAATACATCGACGGCACCTGCATCGTGTCTCCGCGGAAGCTCTCCAGGGCCGCATCAAGCTGTTCGGCGCTGAAGGTTACCGGGCGCTCTTCCACCACCTGACCATCCGCGTCGGAGGTATCCGTACGCTGGCCAAGTTTAGCGATAACGCGGTAGCGTTTATCGGAATCGAGCAGATACTGGGAAAACTTTGTCGCTTCACCCAGGCAAATCGGCAGCATGCCGGTCGCCAGCGGATCCAGTGCGCCGGTGTGGCCCGCACGGTTAGCGTTATAAATACGCTTCACTTTTTGCAGCACATCGTTACTGGATGCACCTTGCGGTTTATCCAGCAGCAGCACGCCATGCACGTCGCGACCGCGACGACGAGGACGACTCATCAGTCCTCCTTGCTGTCGTCCGTCGGGTTAACACGACGTTCGTCGTCATGTTTCACCACGCTGGTCACCAGGTTGGACATGCGCATACCTTCGACCAGCGAGTTGTCGTAGAAGAAGGTCAGCTCGGGAACAATACGCAGGCGCATCGCTTTGCCGAGCAGAGAGCGGATGAAACCAGAGGCTTCCTGCAGTGCTTTAATGCCGTTCTTCACCGCCGCTTCGTCCTGATCGTTCAGGAAGGTCACGAACACTTTGGCATAGGCCAGGTCACGAGACATTTCCACGCCAGAGACGGTGGTCATCATACCGATACGCGGGTCTTTGATTTCGCGTTGCAGGATGAGTGCGATCTCTTTCTGCATCTCCTGCGCCACGCGCTGTGGGCGACCAAATTCTTTCGCCATAATAAATTCTCCAGACAAAAAAGGGGCTAAAAGCCCCTTTTAAAATTATTGCCGGGTGGCACGAGGCGATCCCGGCCTACATATGGACTTATCCCTAAGGATTAGTCGATGCTGCGTTGGATCTCGATGATTTCGAACACTTCGATCATATCGCCAACGCGAACGTCGTTGTAGTTCTTAACGCCGATACCACATTCCATGCCGTTACGGACTTCGTTAACGTCATCTTTGAAGCGGCGCAGGGATTCCAGCTCGCCTTCGTAGATAACCACGTTGTCACGCAGTACGCGGATTGGGTTGTGACGCTTGATGGTACCTTCGGTAACCATACAGCCCGCAATCGCACCGAATTTCGGTGATTTGAACACGTCACGCACTTCAGCCAGACCGATGATCTGCTGTTTCAGCTCAGGAGACAGCATACCGCTCATCGCGGCTTTCACTTCGTCGATCAGGTTATAGATGACGGAGTAGTAGCGCAGATCCAGGCTTTCCGCTTCGATCACGCGGCGAGCAGATGCATCAGCACGCACGTTGAAGCCAACCAGGATAGCGTTGGATGCCGCAGCCAGGGTTGCGTCGGTTTCGGTGATACCACCTACGCCAGAACCGATGATCTTCACTTTCACTTCGTCGGTAGACAGTTTCAGCAAGGAGTCGGAGATCGCTTCCACAGAACCCTGAACGTCCGCTTTCAGAACGACGTTCACTTCGTGCACTTCGCCTTCAGCCATGTTCGCAAACATGTTTTCAAGTTTAGATTTCTGCTGACGCGCCAGCTTAACTTCACGGAATTTGCCCTGACGATACAGTGCCACTTCACGCGCTTTCTTCTCGTCACGCACAACGGTCACTTCATCACCGGCAGCCGGAACACCGGACAGACCCAGGATTTCCACTGGAATGGACGGACCTGCTTCCAGCACTTCCTGACCCAGTTCGTTACGCATCGCACGAACGCGGCCGTATTCGAAGCCACACAGAACGATGTCGCCCTTGTTCAGCGTACCTTCGCGAACCAGAACCGTTGCAACCGGACCACGACCTTTATCCAGGAAGGATTCGATTACCGCACCGCTCGCCATACCTTTACGAACGGCTTTCAGCTCCAGAACTTCGGCCTGAAGCAGAATAGCGTTCAGCAGGTCGTCGATACCAGTACCCGCTTTTGCAGATACAGGGATGAACTGCGCTTCGCCGCCCCACTCTTCCGGCATAACACCGTACTGAGACAGTTCGTTCTTCACGCGGTCCAGATCGGCTTCTGGCTTATCGATTTTGTTGACCGCAACAACCAGAGGCACCTGCGCCGCTTTCGCGTGCTGGATAGCTTCAATGGTCTGTGGCATAACGCCATCGTCTGCTGCAACAACCAGTACAACGATATCCGTAGCCTGAGCACCACGAGCACGCATTGAGGTGAACGCTGCGTGGCCTGGGGTATCCAGGAAGGTGATCATGCCGTTTTCGGTTTCTACGTGGTAAGCACCGATGTGCTGGGTAATACCACCCGCTTCGCCGGAGGCAACTTTCGTAGAACGAATGTAGTCGAGCAGAGAGGTTTTACCGTGGTCAACGTGACCCATGATGGTCACAACCGGTGCACGCGGTTCAGCCGCAGCGCCAGTGTCACGGTCGCTCATTACTGCTTCTTCCAGCTCGTTTTCACGACGCAGGATAACTTTGTGGCCCATCTCTTCGGCAACCAGCTGTGCGGTTTCCTGGTCGATAACCTGGTTGATGGTCGCCATTGCGCCCAGCTTCATCATCGCTTTGATGACCTGAGAGCCTTTAACCGCCATCTTATTCGCCAGATCGCCAACGGTGATGGTTTCGCCAATCACGACGTCACGGTTAACCGCCTGAGCTGGCTTCTGGAAGCCCTGCTGCAGAGAAGAACCTTTACGCTTACCGCCTTTACCACCGCGAACCGCTGCACGAGCTTCTTCGCGATCAGCTTTAGATTCAGCGTGTTTGTTACCTTTCTTAGCCGGACGCGCGGCTTTTGCATTACGACCACGGCCACGGCCGCCTTCTACTTCACGGTCGTTATCATCTTCAGCCTGACGCGCATGCTGAGAAGTGGTCACGTGATAGTCGCTGGTGTCTTCAGTCGGTTCAGCGGTATTCACGCCATTCTTCTCGTTTTCTTCTGCCATACGGCGCGCTTCTTCAGCGACGCGGCGAGCTTCTTCTTCCAGCTTACGGCGGGCTTCTTCTTCCGCTTTACGCTTCAGCTCGGCAGCTTCATTTTCACGGCGGGCTTTTTCAGCCTGGGCGGTTTTGGTCATTTCGTCTGTCTGTTGATTGCTCACTTTGTCTTTTTCCGCAGCGTCACGCTTCACTTTATCACTGGCGTCGCGTTTCGCTTTTTCTGCGGCCTCACGTTCAGCTTTTAATTCTGCTTCACGTTTGGCGGCTGCTTCCGCCTCACGCTGAGCTTGTTCTTCCGCTTCACGCTGTGCCTGCTCTTCCGCGGCAAGGCGTTCTGCCTCTTGCGGATCACGTTTTACAAAGGTGCGCGTCTTGCGGACTTCAATTTGTACCGATTTGCTTTTGCCACCGGTACCAGGAATGTTTAACGTGCTGCGCGTTTTGCGCTGCAGCGTTAACTTGTCAGGCGTAGAACCGTGTTCGCGGTTCAGGTGCGTTAACAAGGTTTGTTTTTCTTGCGCGGTCACCGAGTCATCAGCGGACTTCGGGATCCCTGCATCAGCAAATTGCTGTACCAGGCGGTCCACGGAGGTCTGAATCTCAGCAGCCAGCGATTTTACAGTTACATCAGTCATGCTGTTCCTTCCTGCTACAGTTTATTACGCTTCGTCGCCGAACCAGCAAATATTACGTGCGGCCATGATGAGTTCGCCGGCTTTCTCGTCGGTTAAACCTTCGATATCGGCCAGGTCATCAACGCCTTGCTCAGCGAGATCTTCCAGCGTACAAACACCACGGGCAGCCAGCTTGAACGCAATCGCACGATCAAGACCTTCCAGATTCAGCAGGTCATCAGCCGGCTTCTTATCGCCAAGGCTTTCTTCCTGAGCCAGTGCCAGGGTGGTCAGTGCGTTTTTAGCGCGTTCACGCAGGGCTTCAACGGTTGGCTCATCCAGACCGTCAATTTCCAGCAGCTCTTTCATTGGCACATAGGCCAGTTCTTCCAGCGTAGAGAAACCTTCTTCTACCAGAACAGTGGCGAAGTCTTCGTCAATGTCGAGGTATTTGGTGAAGGTATCGATCGCCGCATGGGCTTCAGCCTGATGCTTAGCCTGCAGGTCATCAACGGTCATGACGTTGAGTTCCCAGCCGCTCAGCTGTGACGCCAGGCGTACGTTCTGACCGTTACGGCCAATCGCCTGCGCCAGGTTGCCCGCTTCAACAGCGATATCCATGGTGTGTTTGTCTTCGTCAACAACGATAGACGCGACATCAGCCGGAGCCATTGCGTTGATCACGAACTGCGCCGGGTTGTCGTCCCACAGAACGATATCAATACGCTCGCCGCCCAGTTCGGTAGAAACCGCCTGAACGCGCGCACCGCGCATACCGACGCAAGCACCGACCGGGTCGATACGCTTGTCGTTGGTTTTCACCGCAATTTTCGCACGAGAGCCTGGATCGCGAGCTGCTGCTTTGATCTCAATAACTTCTTCGCCGATTTCCGGCACTTCGATGCGGAACAGTTCAACCAGCATTTCTGGTTTAGAACGGGTCACGAACAGCTGTGCACCACG
Organism: Enterobacter cloacae complex sp. P1B; assembly: GCF_014982345.1. Classification (NCBI taxonomy): domain Bacteria; kingdom Pseudomonadati; phylum Pseudomonadota; class Gammaproteobacteria; order Enterobacterales; family Enterobacteriaceae; genus Enterobacter; species Enterobacter cloacae complex sp. P1B. Next base: position 462,099 of record NZ_JADCLF010000006.1, read on the forward strand.
CGCTTCAGGGCGCACGGCGTACAGAACACCACGTATACGGTCGCCCGGGCGGAAGTTTTCACGCGGCAGCATGTCTTCACGCAGGATCACGGCTTCAGCGTTGCCCGGCATCCCTTCGGATTTAATTTCCAGAGAGATGTTGTCACGGTTCACTTTCTTCACCACGCCAGTGATGATTTCGCCTTCCTGATCGCGGAACTGATCGACAACCAGCGCGCGCTCGGCTTCGCGCACTTTCTGCACGATAACCTGCTTAGCGGTCTGGGTGGTGATACGGTCGAAGGTCACAGATTCAATCTGATCTTCAACGTAGTCACCCACGTTCAGACTTTCGTCTTCAAAACGTGCCGCTTCCAGGGTGATCTCTTTGGTCGGCTGGGTCACTTCTTCAACGATTACCCAACGACGGAATGTATCGAAGTCACCGCTTTTACGATCGATTTCTACGCGAACATCGATCTCTTGTTCGTATTTTTTCTTGGTTGCTGTAGCCAGTGCACTTTCCAGCGCTTCGAAAATTTTCTCACGCGGCAGTGATTTCTCGTTGGAGACGGCTTCAACAACAGCCAAAATTTCTTTGTTCATCGCGGGCTTTTCACCTCAATCCAGACTGTTAAAAGTGGGGAACCAGGTTCGCCTTCTGGATATTACTCAGCGCGAACACTTCATCTTTGCCTTCGACTGTTACCGTGATCATTTCACCATCAACGGCTTTGATAATTCCCTGCCATTTACGGCGGTTCTGTACGGCCATACGCAGAACGAGAGCCACTTCTTCACCGGTAAAGCGCACATAGTGCTCGGCCGTGAACATCGGGCGATCCAGGCCAGGTGAGGAAACTTCCAGGTTGTACGCAACGGTAATCGGGTCTTCAACATCAAGAACCGCACTCACCTGGTGGCTGACATCAGCACAATCATCAACATTGATGCCATCTTCACTATCAATATAGATGCGCAGCGTCGATGTACGGCCGCGAACGAATTCGATGCCGACCAGTTCGTAGCCCAGTGCTTCGACCGGTGCAGTAATCATCTCTGTTAATTTTTGCTCTAATGTGGACAAGCCCACCCCCAAGACATAAAAAAAGGGCGTAAAGCCCAGTTATTCTGTAGTCAGATAACAAAAAACCCCGATAAATCGGGGCTTTAGATAACTGAACCCTATAGCCACAACTGTGGCCTGGAGCACTCTCCGAAAGAATTTTTTCAAATCCAGCTACGAAGGCTCTAAGTCTTCACAGTATATTTGAAAAAGAACTTTATGGGAAAGTGGTTGCGGGGGCCGGATTTGAACCGACGACCTTCGGGTTATGAGCCCGACGAGCTACCAGGCTGCTCCACCCCGCGCCTGAAACGTGGCAAATTCTACGCGTTTTGGACAGAATTTGCAAATAATGCTGGGATTTGGTACCGAAGACGGGACGTAAAATCGGCGTTTAGTATATTGATAGTTGACCCCACCTGTCAACCCAGCTTCCGCCAGAGAGAACAGACCAAATTTTTTACAAAAAACGCATGAGTCTCTTCCGGTATTCGATAAAAGATGATTAAATGAATACTCACTTATTTTGCATAAAAATGCACAAGAGAACGAAAGCGGTCTCTAATCAGTCAATCAAGCAGGGTTTTATTCTATGACGACGATTCTCAAGCATCTTCCGGTAGGACAACGTATTGGCATCGCTTTCTCAGGCGGCCTGGATACCAGCGCTGCACTGCTGTGGATGCGCCAGAAGGGAGCGGTTCCGTATGCATATACTGCGAACCTGGGTCAGCCGGATGAGGACGATTACGATGCTATTCCTCGTCGCGCTAAAGAGTATGGCGCAGAAAACGCGCGACTGATTGACTGCCGTAAGCAACTGGTTGCTGAAGGTATCGCCGCTATTCAGTGCGGTGCGTTCCACAACACCACGGGCGGCCTGACCTATTTCAACACCACCCCGCTGGGTCGTGCCGTCACCGGCACCATGCTGGTTGCCGCCATGAAAGAAGATGGCGTAAACATCTGGGGTGACGGCAGCACCTATAAAGGCAACGATATCGAACGTTTCTATCGTTATGGCCTTCTGACCAACGCGGAGCTGCAGATCTACAAGCCGTGGCTGGACACCGACTTCATCGACGAGCTGGGTGGTCGTCATGAGATGTCTGAGTTTATGATTGCCTGCGGCTTTGACTACAAAATGTCCGTTGAGAAAGCCTACTCTACCGACTCCAACATGCTGGGCGCGACGCACGAAGCGAAGGACCTGGAGTTCCTGAACTCCAGCGTGAAGATCGTTAACCCGATCATGGGCGTGAAGTTCTGGGACGAGAGCGTGAAGATCCCGGCAGAAGAAGTGACCGTGCGTTTCGAACGTGGTCATCCGGTTGCCCTGAACGGCAAGACCTTCTCTGACGACGTTGAACTGATGCTGGAAGCCAACCGCATCGGCGGTCGTCACGGTCTGGGCATGAGCGATCAGATTGAAAACCGTATCATCGAAGCGAAAAGCCGCGGCATCTATGAAGCTCCAGGGATGGCGCTGCTGCACATCGCTTACGAGCGTCTGCTGACCGGTATTCACAACGAAGACACCATCGAGCAGTATCATTCTCATGGTCGTCAACTGGGCAAACTGCTGTATCAGGGTCGCTGGTTCGATCCGCAGGCGCTGATGCTGCGTGACGCGCTGCAGCGTTGGGTAGCGAGCGCGATCACCGGTGAAGTGACGCTGGAACTGCGTCGTGGTAACGACTACTCCATTCTTAACACCGTGTCGGACAACCTGACCTATAAAGCCGAGCGTCTGACCATGGAAAAAGGTGAGTCTGTGTTTTCTCCGGACGACCGTATTGGTCAGTTGACCATGCGTAACCTGGACATCACCGATACCCGTGAGAAGCTGTTCAACTACGTTGAGAATGGTCTGCTCTCCGCGAATTCCGGTAACGGCCTGCCGCAGGTTGAAAACCTGGAGAATAGCGATAAGAAGTAATCGCTGATGTAACATGCAAAAGGCGCCCAATGGGCGCCTTTTTGTTTGGCTTTTGTAGGGCGGGTAAGCGCAGCGCCACCGGGCCTACGAAAGGCAAAAGCTACAGACGAAAAAAAAGACGTCTTGCGACGTCTTTCTTCTGGAATATTGGTACCGAGGATGGGACTCGAACCCACAAGCCCGTTAGGGCACTACCACCTCAAGGTAGCGTGTCTACCAATTCCACCACCTCGGTACGGAATACTTACTGCGGGATATCGCTGGTTGGCTTAGCCGGTGCAGCTGGCTGAGTCTGCTCAGTTTTGGCTGGCGCGCTCAGATTTTCCCACTCGCTTCCTTTGCTGGTCTTGTTGCTGTTGATATTGCCCAGCACCAGACTGATGATGAAGAACAGCGTAGCCAGAATCGCCGTCGTGCGGGTCATGAAGTTCGCAGAACCACTTGAACCGAACAGCGTACCGGAAGCGCCTGCTCCGAAGGAGGCTCCCATATCAGCGCCTTTACCTTGCTGCAGCATAATCAGCGCTACGAGAGCGATGGCTACAATAAGGAAAATAACTAAAAGAGCTTCGTACATAATCAACCTGTTCCTTGCGGATTTGCCGCATACCAATGCTTCGACCAATTAGCAGGATTTCTGTTTCCCACTGAAGCGGGTGTGAATACTAACCAAAGCGAATCACCTTCGCAAGGGCATTTTCGACGCATTGTATCAACTGCGGAAAAAAACAGCAAAAAGCCATTAATTGCTTAAAACAAAGGCGGCAAACGCCGCCTTTTTAAACATTTAGCATGCAAGATTATGCAGCTTTTACGGCATCCGCAATACGGTGCGCAAATTCGGTGACCTGCGCTTCGTCTTCGCCTTCCACCATCACGCGGATCAGTGGTTCGGTACCAGACTTACGCAGCAGCACGCGCCCACGGCTGCCCAGCGCCGCTTCAACGTCAGCCATCACCGCTTTCACGTTCTCATTTTCCAGCGGGTCGCCTTTACCCGCAGTGAAACGCACGTTCACCAGGATCTGCGGGAACATTTTCATCCCGCTGCACAGATCGTGCAGGCTCATATGGTTGCGCGCCATCGCGGCAACCACCTGAAGCGCAGCAACAATGCCGTCACCGGTAGTGGTTTTGTCGAGCAGGATCACGTGGCCGGAGTTCTCAGCACCAATGCGCCAGCCCTTCTCCTGCAATTTTTCCAGCACATAGCGGTCACCCACCTTCGCGCGGACGAACGGAATACCGAGCTGTTTCAGCGCCAGCTCCAGACCCATGTTGCTCATCAGCGTCCCAACCGCGCCGCCGCGCAGCTGGCCCTGGCGCAGGCCTTCACGGGCAATGATGTAGAGGATCTGATCGCCGTCGACTTTATTACCTTCGTGGTCAACCATGATCACGCGGTCACCGTCGCCGTCCAGGGCAATACCCAGATCGGCTTTTTCCGCCAGCACACGCGCCTGCAGGGCGCGCACGTCCGTCGCCCCGACTTCTTCGTTAATGTTCAGACCATCCGGCTCGCAGCCGATGGCGATCACTTTCGCACCCAGCTCGCGGAAGACATTCGGCGCAATGTGATAGGTCGCACCGTTCGCACAGTCCACCACAATTTTAAGATGCGCCAGGCTCAGCTCGTTCGGGAAGGTGCCTTTGCAGAATTCGATATAACGACCCGCCGCATCGACGATACGGTTCGCTTTACCCAGCTCGGCGGAATCAACACAGGTGATCTCTTTTTCCATTTCGGCTTCAATGGCCTCTTCCACCTCGTCCGGCAGCTTGGTGCCGTCAATGGAGAAGAACTTGATGCCGTTGTCGTAGAACGGGTTATGAGACGCCGAAATCACAATTCCCGCTTCCGCGCGGAAGGTGCGCGTAAGGTAGGCAACAGCAGGCGTTGGCATTGGGCCAGTAAAAGAGGCTGAAAGCCCTGCCGCTGCCAGACCCGCTTCCAACGCAGATTCCAGCATATAGCCCGAAATACGGGTATCTTTACCAATAATGATCTTACGTGAGCCATGACGCGCCAGCACCTTGCCGGCAGCCCAGCCGAGCTTCAGAACAAAATCAGGGGTAATTGGAGCATCGCCTACGCGCCCACGGATACCATCGGTACCAAAATACTTACGATTACTCATAGCGTTTGTTTTCCTTCGCTGCCAGTGTGGCTTCCACCACACGCATGGCTTCTACTGTTTCTTTGACGTCATGGACACGGATAATGTGCGCGCCTTGCATCGCCGCAATTACCGCGCAGGCCAGGCTGCCACTCAGGCGCTCGCTCGGTCCTACATTCAGCAATTGGCCAATCATCGACTTTCTCGACATACCCACCAGCAGTGGCAGACCAAAGTGATGAAATTCCGATAAGCGCGCAAGCAACGCATAATTGTGTGAGAGATTTTTACCGAAACCGAACCCCGGGTCGAGCAGCAATTTCTCTTTTGGGATGCCTGCACGCTCACAGCGTTCAATATGCTCAATAAAGAAGCGATTCACGTCGGCAAAGACATCATCATACTTCGGCGCTTCCTGCATGGTTTTCGGTTGCCCCTGCATGTGCATCAGGCATACCGGCAGGCCGGTTTCTGCAGCGGCCTCGATCGCACCCGGTTCGGTCAGCGAGCGGATATCATTAATAATGTGAGCACCCACTCTCGCCACTTCACGGATCACTTCTGGTTTGGACGTGTCGACGGAGATCCACACCTCGAAACGTTGCGCGATTGCCTCAACCACCGGCACCACGCGCGCCAGCTCTTCTTCCACCGAAACATCTGCCGCGCCGGGACGCGTCGATTCACCGCCCACATCAATGATGGTGGCACCCGCGTTGATCATTAGATTTGCGTGCTTAACCGCGTCGATAAGCGTGTTATGCGTGCCGCCGTCAGAGAAGGAGTCAGGGGTAACATTCAGGATCCCCATCACGTGCGGATGTGAAAGATCGAGATGCGAGTCCTGGGCGAAGAGTTTCATGGTTAAATCCCTGGTTTTAGTATGGTTTAACGGAAAAGAAAAACCCCGGAGCAAGCTCCAGGGTTTGGGGTACAGACAAACGCTTCAACAGCAGTGACTTACTTGTCGCCCAACTGCTCTGACATGGTGTTGCCCGGGTTTGGCGTACGCGGTTCATCGACCGGACGCGGCGCGCGCGGGGTACCATTGTTGTCAGAATTGTTGGAAGCGCCTGGGTCTTCCCAGCCTGCTGGCGGACGCACTTCGCGGCGAGCCATCAGGTCGTCAATCTGCGGTGCATCGATGGTCTCATATTTCATGAGCGCATCTTTCATCGAATGCAGAATGTCCATATTGTCGTTCAGGATCTGACGCGCGCGACCGTAGTTACGTTCAATCAGCGCTTTCACTTCCTGGTCGATGATACGTGCCGTCTCATCGGACATATGTTTTGCTTTCGCCACGGAGCGGCCCAGGAATACTTCACCCTCTTCCTCTGCATACAGCAGCGGACCGAGTTTGTCGGAGAAGCCCCATTGAGTCACCATGTTACGCGCCAGGTTTGTCGCCACTTTAATGTCGTTCGACGCACCGGTAGAAACATGTTCTGGACCGTAGATGATCTCTTCTGCCAGACGACCGCCGTACAGGGTCGAAATCTGGCTTTCCAGCTTCTGACGGCTGGCGCTGATCGCGTCGCCCTCAGGCAGGAAGAAGGTCACACCCAGCGCACGGCCGCGCGGAATAATCGTTACCTTGTGTACCGGATCGTGTTCCGGCACCAGGCGACCGATAATCGCGTGACCCGCTTCGTGGTAAGCCGTGGACTCTTTCTGCGCTTCCGTCATCACCATGGAGCGACGTTCCGCACCCATCATGATTTTGTCTTTCGCTTTCTCGAACTCCACCATGGAGACCACGCGCTTGTTACCGCGAGCGGCAAACAGTGCAGCTTCGTTGACCAGGTTAGCCAGGTCCGCACCGGAGAAGCCCGGGGTACCGCGCGCAATGATTGCCGCGTCGATATCTGGCGCCAGCGGTACGCGACGCATGTGCACTTTCAGAATCTGTTCACGACCACGAACATCCGGCAGACCGACAACAACCTGACGGTCGAAACGGCCTGGACGCAGCAGCGCAGGGTCAAGTACGTCCGGACGGTTAGTCGCCGCGATAACGATAATACCTTCGTTACCTTCGAAGCCGTCCATCTCAACCAGCATCTGGTTCAGGGTCTGCTCACGCTCATCGTGACCACCGCCCAGGCCCGCGCCACGCTGGCGGCCTACGGCGTCGATTTCATCGATAAAGATGATGCACGGTGCTGCCTTCTTGGCCTGCTCGAACATGTCACGCACACGAGATGCACCGACACCCACGAACATTTCAACGAAGTCAGAACCTGAAATAGTAAAGAACGGCACCTTCGCTTCACCCGCGATGGCTTTCGCCAGCAGGGTTTTACCGGTACCCGGAGGGCCTACCATCAGGACGCCTTTCGGGATCTTACCGCCCAGTTTCTGGAAACGGCTCGGCTCGCGCAGGTATTCAACCAGTTCACCCACTTCTTCTTTTGCTTCGTCACAACCGGCGACGTCAGCAAACGTGGTCTTGATCTGGTCTTCCGTCAGCATACGCGCCTTGCTCTTACCGAACGACATGGCACCTTTGCCACCGCCGCCCTGCATCTGGCGCATAAAGAAGATCCAGACGCCGATAAGAAGCAGCATCGGGAACCAGGAAATGAAGATAGAAGCCAGCAGGCTTGGTTCTTCTGGCGGCTCGCCTACCACTTTGACGTTTTTGGTCAGAAGGTTATCAAGCAGCTTAGGATCGTTCACCGGGATGTAAGTCGTGTAACGGTTACTATCTTTCTTGGTAACGTTGATCTCACGTCCGTTGATACGCGCTTCGCGAACCTGGTCCTGATTGACCTCTTGCAGGAAGGTAGAATAATCCACCTTGCGGCCATTCGACTCGCTGGGCCCAAAGCTCTGGAATACTGACATCAGCACAACGGCAATGACCAGCCAGAGTATTAGGTTTTTCGCCATGTCACTCAAGGGATTAACCTCATATTACAACTGTGTTAAAAACAGCGTCAGGATACTCTATATCCAGTTTCATTCAAACTTTCGTCTGAAATCTCCCGGTTATCATTTTCGCCCGGTCGCTACAATATACACTTCACGGGAACGGGCCCGGGAAGAGTCCGGCTTACGAACTTTGACCTTCGCAAACAGGGAGCGAATTTCCTTAAGATACTCCTCGAAACCTTCGCCCTGAAACACCTTCACAACAAAACTACCACCAGGCGCTAGTACATCACGACACATTTCTAACGCTAGCTCCACCAGATACATGGCGCGGGGGATATCCACCGCCGGTGTTCCGCACATATTTGGTGCCATATCCGACATGACAACCTGGACCTTACTGTCACCAACACGATCAAGTAACGCTTTCAGCACTAATTCATCACGAAAGTCGCCCTGAAGGAAGTCGACACCAACGATGGGATCCATTGGTAAAAGATCGCACGCGATGATTCGGCCCGTTCCGCCGATCTGCGTTACCGCATACTGGGACCATCCGCCAGGTGCCGCACCGAGGTCGACAACCGTCATCCCCGGCTTAAAAAGTTTGTCACTTTGCTGTATTTCATCAAGTTTAAACCAGGCACGGGAACGTAACCCCTTTTTCTGTGCCTGTTGAACATATTTATCGCTAAAGTGTTCCTGAAGCCAGCGGCTGGAACTGGCAGAACGCTTTTTACCTGTCATTTAACATTTCCGTCCTGGTTCATCGTTGCTTGCCTGTGACGTAAATTTCTACGCAGCTATTTGGCGATATAAGGGAGATGGCGGTAGAATGAACCGTTTTCAATCCCAACGTAAGCAAAAATATACGATGAATCTGAGTACTAAACAAAAACAGCACCTTAAAGGTCTGGCACATCCGCTCAAGCCTGTAGTCATGCTTGGCAACAATGGTTTGACCGAAGGGGTGCTTGCCGAGATTGAACAAGCGCTGGAACACCACGAGCTGATCAAGGTGAAAATCGCCTCTGAAGACAGAGACACTAAAAACCTGATCGTGGAAGCCATCGTGCGCGAAACCGGCGCCTGTAATGTACAGGTCATCGGTAAAACGCTGGTGCTCTATCGCCCATCTAAAGAGCGTAAAATCTCGCTGCCACGCTAAGGATATCCTGAATCAATCACATTTTCTGTGTGAAACGAGGGATTTCTTTCAGCAGGCTCAGCAAAATGCCATGCTCCTTGAGTTGATAAAAGGCCGCTATGCGGCCTTTTTCTTTTCTTTACAATGTATCAACATCTTAGTAGAGAAGCGAATTACAGGTATTCAACCTTGATAATTTCGTATTCCACTTCACCGCCAGGGGTGCGGATGGTGACAACATCGTCCTGCTCTTTGCCAATCAGGCCGCGAGCAATGGGTGAGTTCACCGAAATCAGGTTCTGTTTAAAGTCTGCTTCATCATCGCCCACGATGCGATAGGTTTGCTCTTCATCGTTGTCGAGGTTCAGAACGCTGACGGTAGAACCAAAGATCACGCGACCGTTGTTAGGCATTTTGGTGATATCGATAACCTGCGCATTAGACAGTTTCGCTTCGATATCTTTAATGCGCCCTTCACAGAAACCCTGCTGCTCGCGCGCCGCATGGTATTCAGCATTCTCTTTCAGGTCGCCATGCTCACGGGCTTCCGCGATAGCGGCGATGATTTCAGGGCGACGCACGGATTTCAGGAAATCCAGCTCTTCGCGCAGTTTTTCGGCACCACGTAAGGTCATCGGAATAGCTTGCATTTGTTATACCTCTTAAACATTCCTGTTGGGAGCAGTGTTCCCTGCTCCTGCCCCCCGAAGCGGGCAAGAAGCAAAAAGAAAACCGACCCGGGAGCGACGCCCCAGGTCAGCAGCAATTTTTCAATTTGATACGCATTTTACCGCGAAGTTCACTATGGGTCATCGTTTACTTTGCAGTGCCATGCACCGTAGTATGACGGTTTGTTTTCGGGTTGTTAGCGCGAGATTATGCGATTTTCCAGTTTTATCATCGGATTGACTACCAGTATAACGTTCACCGCCCAGGCCGCGAATGTTGATGAGTACATTAATCAGCTCCCCGCAGGCGCGAACCTCGCCCTGATGGTGCAGAAGGTTGGCGCACAGGCTCCCGAGATTGACTATCACAGTCAACAGATGGCGCTGCCTGCCAGTACCCAGAAGGTGATCACTGCCCTCGCCGCCCTGCTCCAACTCGGGCCTGACTTCCGTTTTACCACCACGCTTGAAACCAAAGGTAACGTCGACGGTGGCGAACTGAAAGGCGATCTTATCGCCCGTTTCGGTGGCGATCCCACCTTTAAGCGCCAGGATATCCGCAACATGGTAGCGGTGTTGAAAAAATCCGGCGTGACAAAAATCGATGGCAACGTGCTGATCGATACCTCCATTTTTGCCAGCCACGATAAAGCACCAGGCTGGCCGTGGAACGACATGACGCAGTGCTTTAGCGCCCCGCCAGCCGCCGCGATTGTTGACCGCAACTGCTTCTCGATCTCCCTTTACAGCGCGCCCAAGCCAGATGATTTAGCGTTCATTCGCGTGGCATCTTACTATCCGGTGACCATGTTTAGCCAGGTGCGAACGCTGGCTAAAGGCTCCCCTGATGCCCAGTACTGCGAACTGGACGTGGTGCCTGGCGATCTTAACCGCTACACCCTCACCGGCTGCCTGACGCAGCGCGCCGATCCCCTGCCGCTGGCCTTCGCGATTCAGGATGGCGCAAGCTATGCGGGTGCGATTCTCAAGGATGAGCTGAAGCAGGCGGGAATAACCTACTCCGGCACGCTGCTACGCCAGACGCAGGTCAACCAGCCCGGAACGGTCATTGCCAGCAAACAGTCGCCACCGCTGCACGATTTGCTGCGAATTATGCTGAAAAAGTCTGACAACATGATTGCCGACACCGTGTTCCGCATGATTGGCCACGCGCGTTTCGGCGTGCCGGGAACCTGGCGCGCGGGCTCAGACGCTGTTCGTCAGATCCTGCGCCAGCAGGCGGGGATCGATCTGGGTAACACTATCGCCGTTGATGGTTCAGGATTATCGCGTCATAACCTGATTGCCCCGGCCACCATGATGCAGGTGCTTCAGTACATTGCACAACATGACACTGAGCTAAACTTTATCTCAATGCTGCCGCTTGCCGGACACGACGGTTCGCTGCAGTACCGCGCCGGGCTTCACGCGGCGGGTGTGGATGGCAAAGTCTCCGCGAAAACAGGTTCACTGCAGGGGGTGTATAACCTGGCAGGGTTCATCACGACCGCCAGCGGACAGCGCATGGCATTCGTGCAGTATCTTTCCGGCTATGCCGTCGAACCGACCGACCAGCGCAACCGCCGTATTCCACTGGTTCGCTTCGAAAGCAGGCTTTATAAAGACATCTACCAGAATAACTAGCGATGAAACTACTTATAGTTGAAGACGATCTGTTATTACAGGAAGGACTGGCTCTGGGACTCGCCAATGAAGGCTATGCCCTGGACTGTGCCGGCACCGCGGCAGAAGCAGATGCCCTGATCCAGAGCGGCGAATACAGCCTGGTGATCCTTGACCTGGGCTTGCCGGACAAAGACGGCGCGACGCTGCTTACCCAGTGGCGTCGTCGGGGCATCGCCAATCCGGTGTTAATCCTGACGGCACGCGACGCCATTGAAGATCGTATTACCGGCCTTGATGCTGGCGCCGATGATTACCTGGTGAAGCCCTTTGCGCTTGCAGAACTTCAGGCTCGGGTGCGAGCGTTAATACGCCGTTATCAGGGCCATAGTGATAACTTACTAACCGACGGGGACATTACCCTGAATCTGCAAACCCAGCAGGTATTGCGCCAGTCCCAGCCCGTTGAAGTTACACCAAAAGAGTTCGCCTTGCTGACGCGTCTGATCATGCGCAGCGGACAAACGGTACACAGAGAAACCCTTCAGCAGGATATCTATTCCTGGCAGGACGATCCGGGGTCAAATACCCTGGAAGTCCACATCCACAACCTGCGTCGTAAGCTCGGCAAAGACCGGATTAAAACCGTCCGCGGCGTTGGCTACCGCCTGGAGAGCCAGAAATGAACAGCATGCGTCGGCGATTAATGGTGTTGCTGGCGGTCATTCTGTTATTTTTCCAGCTGATAAGCGTCATTTGGTTGTGGCACGAAAGCCGCGAGCAGATTGGCTTTCTGGTGAACGAAACGCTGTCGGCAAAATCGCGTAACAACCACGTCGAGAAAGAGATCCGCGAAGCGATTGCCTCGCTGCTGGTTCCTTCCCTGGTGATGGTTGGGTTTACGTTATTTTTCTCGTTCTGGGCGGTCACCTGGATAACCCGACCGCTGAACAAACTGCGCGTGAGCCTGGCTAACCGTTCGGCGGATAACCTAACCCCACTTCCTATGTATTCCGACATGGAAGAAATCGGCGCCGTTACCACCTCGCTCAATCAGCTACTCGCCAGGCTGGACAGTACCATTCAGCAGGAGCGTCTCTTCACGGCTGACGCCGCCCATGAACTGCGAACGCCTCTTGCCGGAATCAGGCTCCATCTGGAGCTCATGGCCCAGTCAGGCTCTACGCAGGCCACGACGCTCATCAGCCGTATTGACCAGCTAATGCACACCGTTGAGCAACTGCTGATGCTGGCCCGTGCAGGACAGGCAATGGCGAGCGGCCACTATGAAACCATCAACTGGACGGACACCATTATCACGCCTCTTGGTCTTGAGCATGAAGCCAAAGAGCATACGGTGATTTGGCCTGCTAAAAGCGCGCTCACTGTTCAGGGAGACGCGGTACTGCTGCGGCTGATGCTGCGCAACCTGCTGGAGAATGCCGGGCGCTACAGCCCGACAGGCACCACGATTACCGTGACGCTTACCGCGGTCGAAGGCGGTACGCAGCTCAGCGTTATCGATCAGGGGCCTGGTATTGACGAAGCGCATCGACAGTCGATCACGGAGCCGTTCCGTCGCCTCGATCAGCGTTACGGCGGCAGCGGCCTGGGCCTGAGTATCGTACAGCGCATCCTGCAGCTTCATCACGGTAAGCTGATGCTGGAGAATGGTGCTGAAGGCGGCCTGATAGCAAGCTGCTGGCTGCCCTCAACGCTGGAATGAAAAAAGCCCCCTGATGGGGGCTTTGGACAGATATTAGTGCTTGTAGATGAACTCGACGCCTTCTTCGTCGTCTTCATCCCAGTCATCGTCCCAGTCGTCTTCCTCTTCCGCTTCCAGCTCTTCGAGCTGCTGGCGGTGGTAGTCATCCCACATGAATTCGACTTTTTCTGGCTGTTTCGCTTCTTCAGCCTGAACGACAGGGTTCTCGATGATGAAGGTCATCACATCCCAGCAGAGATCTTTCACGCCAACCTGGCTTGCCGCGGAGATAAGGTAGTATTTATCTTCCCAGCCCATCGCTTCGGCAATCGCTTTGGCTTTCGCTTCGGCTTCCGCTTTATCCATCAGGTCGATCTTGTTGAAGACCAGCCAGCGTGGCTTACTCGCCAGTTTTTCGCTGTATTTTTCCAGCTCACCGATAATGATACGGGCGTTTTCAACCGGATCGGAACCGTCGATCGGATCGATGTCGATGAGGTGCAACAGTACGCGGCAACGCTCAAGGTGCTTCAGGAAGCGAATACCCAGGCCAGCCCCTTCCGCAGCGCCTTCAATCAGGCCCGGAATATCGGCGACCACAAAGCTCTTCTCGTTATCCATACGGACAACGCCGAGGCTTGGTACCAGCGTGGTAAACGGATAGTCCGCTACTTTTGGCTTGGCCGCAGAGACGGCGCGAATAAAGGTCGATTTACCTGCGTTTGGCATACCCAGCATGCCCACGTCAGCCAGCAGCATCAGTTCAAGTTGCAGGTCGCGCTTATCACCCGGGGTACCCATCGTTTTCTGACGCGGGGTACGGTTAACGGAAGATTTGAAACGGCTGTTACCCAGACCGTGCCAGCCGCCTTTTGCGACCATCAGGCGCTGACCGTGTTTGGTCATATCGCCCATGGTTTCACCGGTGCCCTGATCGATAACGCGCGTACCAACCGGAACCTTAATGGTCACGTCTTTACCGCGTTTACCGGTACAGTCACGGCTCTGGCCGTTCTGTCCGCGTTCTGCGCGGAAGGATTTTTCAAAGCGGTAGTCGATCAGCGTGTTGAGGTTTTCATCCGCCTCCAGCCACACGTCACCACCATCGCCACCGTCACCGCCGTCAGGGCCGCCACGAGGAATATATTTTTCACGGCGGAAGCTGACACAACCGTTACCGCCATCACCTGCCACGACCAGAATCGTCGCTTCATCAACAAACTTCATTTTACTCTCCGTAACTCATTCGCCTGAGCGGGGGACTACTACGACCGCTTCATTTTTGCGCCAACGTCCCCAAAGACGATGACCAATGGCGGAATACATCGCGCCCGCAACCACGACAAACGCACCGAGATAGCCCAACAGGTTGAGCATCGGTCTGACGAAGACATCGGGCCAGGCCATTGATAACAAATCTGAAAATAACAGCGTAAACAGCGGAGTAAGCGTGATCAAAGCGCTCACCTGTGCTGCCTGCCAGCGCGCCATCGCTTCCGCCAGCGCGCCATAACCGACCAGCGTGTTAAGCCCACAAAAAATGAGGCACGCCAGTTGCCAGTCGCTCAGCTGGGTAATGACGCCCGGCTTCGCTAACGGCAATAATGCCACTGTACACAAAGTGTACAGCAAAAAAAGGATCTGCTGTGAGGCCAGGCGACGCAATAACACCTTTTGCGCGACGCCATAGCTCACCCAGACCGTTGCTGCACCCACGCCGAAGATCACGCCCCAGGTGTAGTCCGTAAGCCGGGTAAAAATCTCGATCAGGCTGGTGTTGAAGAACATCACCAGGCCGCATAGCAGCATGCTTGCCCCGATAATCTGCGTCCCGCGCATCTTCTCTTTGAGGATGAACACGCTCGCGACCATCATGCCCACAGGCGAAAGCTGACCAATCACCTGAGACGCCGTAGGGCTCAAATACTGCAGGGAAGAGCTGAACAGGATAAAGTTACCGAACAGACCGCCCGTCGCAATGGCCAGTAACACCAGCCATCGAGGTTTGCGGAAGAGCCGTAGCGGTGGAAGCTTGCCTTTAACTGCAAGGATGGTCCCGAGACCAATGCTTGCCATCAGGAAGCGATAAAAGACCACCGTAGGCGGCTCCATCACTTCCAGTACCTGCTTCATTGCAATTGGCAGCGCACCCCAGCACATTGCGGTCGTGAGCGCCAAAAGAATACCAATGCCGGCCTGCTGCTTCATGCCCGTTTTCCCTACAGAAAATTTTCCGGGTTTCCAATGTAAAAAGCCCCGCAACACGTTGCGGGGCTTTAATCCGTTACCGGACCGAGAAAACCTTACTCAGCAACGATGCTGATGTATTTACGGTTGTTCGGGCCTTTAACTTCAAATTTCACTTTACCGTCTGCTTTAGCAAACAGAGTGTGGTCACGACCGCAACCTACGTTGTTGCCAGCGTGGAATTTGGTACCACGTTGACGAACGATGATGCTACCCGCCAGAACGGATTCGCCACCGAAACGCTTAACGCCCAGGCGTTTAGCTTCTGAATCGCGACCGTTACGTGTGGAGCCGCCAGCCTTTTTATGTGCCATTTAAATCTCTCCTCAGGTCTTAGGCGCTGATGCCAGTAATTTTCACATCAGTGAACCACTGACGGTGGCCCTGCTGCTTACGGTAGTGTTTACGACGACGAAACTTAACGATTTTAACTTTCTCGCCACGACCGTGTGCAACAACTTCAGCTTTGATAACGCCGCCATCAACGAAAGGAACGCCGATTTTGACTTCTTCACCGTTTGCGATCATCAGAACTTCTGCGAACTCAACAGATTCGCCAGTTGCGATGTCCAGCTTTTCCAGGCGAACGGTCTGACCTTCGCTTACTCGGTGTTGTTTACCACCACTTTGGAAAACCGCGTACATATAAACTCCGCTTCCGCGCACGTCCTCGTATGAATCAGAGTGCGCTATAAATATTCACAATAGGGCGCGAATATTACGCAAAACGCGAGCCTTTGACAAGTGCTACCGTCAATACATGAAGAAAAAAAACACAACACGTACGGTAACGTTTATCTGAGCCGTTTTTTCAGTACAATCAGCACTACTATTGATAAACCGAAACCCTTCGTTACCCCATTGAAGATGGGATCAACAGGATAAAAAGCCCGGCTTTTGCGATGAATTTAGAAAAAATCAACGAGTTAACCGCGCAAGATATGGCGGGTGTAAATGCAGCAATCCTGGAGCAACTCAACTCTGACGTTCAGCTGATCAATCAGTTGGGCTATTACATTGTCAGCGGCGGCGGTAAACGCATTCGCCCGATGATTGCCATTCTGGCTGCCAGAGCCGTTGGCTATCAGGGAAATGCCCACGTGACGATCGCCGCGCTGATCGAATTTATTCACACCGCGACGCTTCTGCATGACGATGTTGTGGATGAATCCGATATGCGTCGTGGCAAGGCCACGGCAAACGCTGCCTTCGGGAACGCCGCCAGCGTTCTGGTCGGGGACTTTATCTATACCCGCGCCTTCCAGATGATGACCAGCCTGGGCTCTCTGAAAGTGCTCGAGGTGATGTCCGAAGCCGTCAACGTCATCGCTGAAGGCGAAGTGCTGCAGCTGATGAACGTCAACGACCCCGATATCACCGAAGAAAACTACATGCGCGTTATCTACAGCAAAACAGCGCGCCTGTTTGAAGCGGCCGCCCAGTGTTCCGGCATCCTGGCTGGCTGTTCCGAGGCGCAGGAAAAAGGACTGCAGGATTATGGACGCTACCTGGGTACTGCCTTCCAGCTGATTGATGATTTGCTGGACTACAGCGCGGACGGCGAAACGCTCGGCAAAAACGTTGGCGATGACCTGAACGAAGGCAAACCGACCCTGCCGCTGCTTCACGCGATGCGTAACGGAACGGCCGACCAGGCGAAAATGATCCGTGAGGCGATCGAACAGGGAAATGGTCGCCATCTTCTGGAACCTGTACTGGAAACGATGGCCATCTGCGGCTCGCTGGAATGGACCCGCCAGCGCGCTGAAGAAGAGGCTGACAAAGCCATCGAAGCTCTCCAGGTTATTCCAGACAGCCCATGGCGCGATGCCCTGATTGGTCTTGCCCACATCGCTGTTCAACGCGACCGTTAATCTTGCCCCCACCTCCCCGTATCCATCGCGGGGAGGTTCAAAAACGCACCAGTAAATTCCACATTCATGTAAATGAATCGGGTTAGAGCCCGCATGAATAAAGCCATGTCTTATTCTGAATATCCCTTCAAGTAACGCGAACTTTTTAGAACAAGAAGTCGAAATGGGTATAGTAAGCCAGTCGTTTCAGAAGAAACGGCGTAGGTGAATCCGAACTTAAGGACAGCGTTATGGATACGAAATTTATCGACTGGCATACGGCAGATATCATTGCGGCACTGCGCAAAAGAGGTACGTCACTTGCAGCAGAGTCCCGCCGCCATGGTCTGAGTTCTTCCACCCTGGCCAACGCCCTGACCCGCCCCTGGCCAAAGGGAGAATTGATTATCGCGACGGCGCTGGAGACGCACCCGTGGGTGATCTGGCCTTCACGTTATCACGATCCTGTTACTCATGAATTTATCGACAGAACGCGCATGATGCGCCAGAGAAAAGCAAAAACAGAACCGCAGGGATAACGGTTTTTTTGACAGGAATAGCAACCCCCCGGTCATTTCTGGCAGGGGGCTGCCGGAACGATTACTCGCCCTTCACACGCTCGATATTGGCACCCAGCGCGCGCAGTTTGTCTTCAATACGTTCATAGCCACGATCGATGTGATAAATACGATCCACCACCGTTGTGCCTTCCGCGATACAGCCCGCCAGCACCAGGCTTGCAGACGCACGCAGATCCGTTGCCATTACCTGAGCACCGGACAGTTTCTCAACGCCATGGCAAATCACGGTGTTACTTTCGATCTCAGCATGTGCACCCATACGGATCAGTTCAGGTACGTGCATAAAACGGTTTTCGAAAATCGTCTCGGTAATCACACCGGTTCCTTCGGCAACCAGGTTCAGCAGAGTGAACTGTGCCTGCATATCGGTCGGGAATGCCGGATGCGGAGCCGTACGCACGGTCACCGCTTTAGGACGCTTGTCGTGCATGTCGAGGCTGATCCAGTCTTCACCGGTTTCAACATCGGCACCCGCTTCACGCAGCTTCGCCAGAACGGCATCCAGAGTGTCTGGCTGTGCATTACGGCAGACAATCTTACCGCCAGAGATCGCCGCAGCCACCAGGAAGGTGCCTGTTTCGATACGGTCCGGCAGAACGCGATACACACCACCGCCCAGACGCTCAACGCCTTCAATGGTGATGCGGTCAGTACCCTGGCCGGAAATCTTCGCGCCCAGCGCCACGAGGAAATTGGCGGTATCCACGATCTCCGGTTCGCGCGCGGCGTTTTCGATGATGGTGGTACCTTCTGCCAGCGTTGCCGCAGACATGATGGTGACGGTAGCGCCTACGCTCACTTTGTCCATGACAATGTGCGCGCCTTTCAGACGACCGTTGACGGAGGCCTTAACGTAACCCTCTTCCAGCTTGATCTCTGCGCCCAGTTTCTCCAGGCCAAAGATATGCAGGTCAACAGGACGCGCGCCGATGGCGCAACCGCCCGGCAGCGAAACCTGACCCTGACCGAAACGTGCCACCAGCGGGCCAAGCGCCCAGATAGATGCACGCATGGTTTTCACCAGATCGTAAGGCGCAGAGAAGTTGTTCACGTTGCTGGCGTCGATCCAGACGGAACCGTTGCGCTCAACTTTAGTGCCCAACTGGGTGAGCAACTTCATGGTCGTGTCGATATCTTTCAGCTTCGGTACGTTCTGAATTTCTACCGGCTCTTCCGCGAGCAGCGCAGCAAAGAGGATTGGCAGCGCGGCGTTCTTCGCGCCAGAAATTGTGACTTCGCCCTGGAGACGCGTTGGCCCCTGTACACGAAATTTATCCATTGTGTGCTCTCTTATAAATTCAACCGTGCTGCGGGCCTGTCGCCCTCAGCTCAAAAACCGTTTAGTTTGCGATCGCGTGCCCACTCTTGCGGGGTGAACGCTTTAATCGACAGGGCGTGGATGCGGTTATCCGCAATATATTCCATCAGCGGCGCGTACACAGCCTGCTGCTTCTTCACACGGCTCATACCGTCGAACATCTCACCCACAGCAATAACCTGGAAGTGACTGCCATCGCCAGTGACGTGGGCTTCCTGAAGGGAGAGTGCATTCATCAGCACTGTCTGGATTTCATGATTTTCCATGGGCTCTTAATCATCTGATAGTGAAAACAAGCCCAACATCTTAGAGCAAAGTGGCGTCGTCTTAAACAAGCAAAAAGCCCCGACGATGAAACTGTCAGGGCTTTCAGAAGTAACGCACTGAAAATATTAACGAGGCAGTACATCCTGAGGCAGATTGTAGAGTTGCGCAAGGGTAACGACATTGTCACTCGCGCCATGAAGCATGACGCTTGTTCCCTGCTTTTTGCCCACGGCAACCAGATGGGCGAGCAGCGCAACGCCTGCCGTATCCACCCGCGTGACGTCGGTTAAGTCGATAAGCGTCACGCCCTGCATCGCCTCATGGCGTTTATCCCACAGTGGGTTCAGCAGATCCTGGTCCAGCTCACCGGACAGCCTTAACGTCTCACCTTCACGCGACCAGCGAAGTTGCTGCGACATTACTTCTTCTCGTCCAGGGTAATTTTCTGACGAGCAATGGACTGCAGCTGTGCGGTCAGGCCATCAATGCCCTTGGTGCGCAGCAGGTCGCTCCACTCGTTCTGCTTGGTGGTGATCATGCTTACGCCTTCGGCGATCATGTCATACGCCTGCCAGTGGCCGGTCTGGCTGTTTTTACGCCACTGGAAATCCAGGCGCACCGGCGGACGGCCGTTAGGATCGATGATCGTTACGCGAATAGGCACGATGGTCGCATCACCCAGCGGCTGCTCCGGGGCGATCTGATAGGTCTGACCGTGGTACATCGCCAGCGCCTGACCATACGCCTGCTTCAGGTATTCACGGAATGCGGCAAAATAGGCCTCACGCTGCGCAGGCGTCGCGTCTTTGTAATAGCGGCCCAGCACCAGCGCTCCCGCATATTTGATCTGCACATACGGCAGCAGTTCCTGGTCAACCACGTCACGCAGATAGTCAGGATTCGCGCGAATTTTTGGCTGTTCGTTTTTGAGACGGTCGAAGGTTTTCTTCGCAGCTTCGTCCATCAGTTTGTACGGGTTGCTCTGATCCGCAGCATGTACCGCAGTGAGAGGGGCAATGACCAGCATGGCAACCATTAACAGTCGTTTAAACATGAATGACTTCTCCTGAATTAATTCGCAGCACCAGGGGTCGGCGCAACGTTGGTATGGTCTTCACTCTGCGCAGGGGCATCGTCAGACTTTTTATCATCCCCTTTACTGTTGTAAAGGAACTGACCAATCATGTCCTCCAGCACCATCGCGGACTTAGTATCCTGGATAACGCTACCGTCTTTAAGGATAGTCGTTCCCAGCTCAGGATCTTCAAAGCCGACGTTAAGTGCCAGATATTGTTCACCCAGCAGGCCGGAAGTACGGATAGAAAGGGAGCTGGTGTCCGGAATGTGGTTGTAACGTTCTTCGATATCCATCGCGACGCGCGGCAGATACGTTTTCTCATCAAGCGTAATGTCAGATACGCGGCCGATCACCACACCGCCAATGCGGACCGGTGAACGCGCCTTCAGCCCGCCGATGTTATCGAACGTGGCATAGATGCGATACGTCGGCTCGGTGCGTACTGAGGTGATATCCGCCGCTCTCAGGCAGATAAACAGCGCCGCCAGCAGCGCCAGCAGCAGGAAAACGCCGACCCAAATTTCATTTTTTCTCGTTTGCATGAACTCAATTCCCAAACATCAGTGCGGTGAGCACAAAATCCAGGCCCAGTACGGCCAGCGACGAATGTACGACAGTACGTGTAGTTGCACGGCTAATGCCCGCCGACGTCGGGATAGCATCGTAACCATTGAACAATGCAATCCAGGTGACCGTAATGGCAAACACCACGCTTTTAATCAGGCAGTTAACCAGATCCATTCGCAGGTCGATGGCGTCCTGCATCGCGGACCAGAAGAAGCCGGCATCGATGCCTTTCCAGTTGACCCCAACCAGCGAACCGCCCCAGATCCCCACGGCGACAAACAGAATAGTCAGTAGCGGGAGCGAGATCACCCCCGCCCAGAAACGCGGCGAGATCACGCGACGCAGCGGATCGACCGCCATCATTTCCATGCTGGATAGCTGCTCGGTGGCACGCATCAGGCCAATCTCAGCCGTTAATGCCGACCCAGCGCGCCCGGCGAACAGCAGTGCCGCCACAACCGGACCCAATTCGCGCAGCAGCGAAAGCGCCACCAGCATTCCGAGGCTGGTTTCCGCACTGTAGGTTGTCAGAACAAGGTAGCCCTGCAGCCCCAGCACCATGCCGATAAACAGACCGGAAACAATAATGATGAGCATCGACAGCACGCCGACATTATAAAGCTGACGCACCAGCAGAGGGGCGTGCTTACTAAACTCCGGCTTGCCGACCAGCGCGTTGAATAACATCAATCCGGCACGCCCGAACGTCCTGATGGTTTTTATGCCACGGTGTCCGAGAGCGGCCAACGCATTTAACAGCATGAGTGGCTTAACTCCCTATTCCCAGTAAATCGTCACGATAATCGCCCGCCGGGTAGCGGAACGGTACGGGTCCGTCAGCAATACCGTCGAGGAACTGCCGCACGCGTGGATCGCAATTTTCCTGCAGCGCCTGGGCGCTGCCGTGTGCAACGATCTTTTTGTCCGCCACGATATAGGCGTAATCGGCAATGCTCAACACTTCCGGTACATCGTGAGACACCACGATACAGGTGACGCCGAGCGCGCTGTTCAGTTCAGATATGAGCTTTACCAGCACGCCCATCGTGATGGGATCCTGCCCGACGAACGGTTCGTCGAACATGATTAAATCGGGCTCTAATGCAATGGCTCGCGCCAGCGCGGCGCGGCGCGCCATCCCGCCGGACAGCTCCGAAGGCATTAGCTTCGCGGCTCCCCGCAACCCCACAGCTTCAAGCTTCATCATCACCGTGCTTTTCAGCAGCTCAGGCGGCAGGCTGGTATGCTCGCGCAGCGGATAGGCCACGTTATCAAAGACGTTCATGTCGGTGAACAACGCCCCCGACTGAAAGAGCATACTCATACGTTTGCGGACAGTATACAGGCGCGAGCGCGACATCTCCGGGACGTTTTCGCCATCGAAGAGGATTTCACCGCTATCCGGTGGGATCTGACCACCAATAAGACGCAGGAGGGTCGTTTTACCGATCCCGGACGGCCCCATGATGGCGGTGATTTTGCCACGCGGTACGGTCAACGAAATATCATCGAATATCAGTCGATTGCCGCGAGAAAAACTCACACCGCGGACATCGACGATATTCGCCATCGTTTGGCTCATTTATAGTTCCTTTCTTACCCTGCTCACGTTAAGACGTGCAGCCTGAATCAGCCCTTAACCCCGCATTTTTACAGAATATTAGCCGTTGAGGTTAGCGAAAGCTGGCATTTGTTTTACTTTTCCGGCGCATAAAGTCAAAATTAGGAATTCGTTACGCCTCAGACCGTATGCAGTCCAGCCATTCCCGCGCGATGGACCGACAAGTATACCTGAAGAAAGGACTTTTGATGCTTTTAGCAACAGCACTGTTAATCATTGGTTTACTGTTAGTGGTCTACAGTGCTGACCGTTTAGTCTTTGCTGCATCTATCCTGTGTCGCCTGACGGGTGTACCGCCTGTAGTCATCGGGATGACCGTGGTCAGCGTTGGCACGTCACTTCCTGAAATCATCGTCTCCGTCTCGGCGTCGCTGCATGGTCAGTTAGACCTGGCAATTGGCACCGCGATTGGCTCTAACATCGTCAATATATTACTGATTTTGGGCCTTGCGGCACTGCTCCATCCATTTCGCGTGCATTCTGATGTTCTGCGCCGTGAATTGCCGCTAATGTTAGTCGTAAGCCTGCTGGCAGGGTGCGTATTTTATGATGGCGTATTGAGCTATAGCGACGGCATTTTCCTGCTGGCGTTGGCCGTCATCTGGTTACTGTATAGTGTTAAAATTGCCCGCCAGGCGGAAAAACAGGGTCAGGATAGCCTGACGCGTGAACAGGTTGCCGAACTCCCGCGTGAAGGCACGCTGCCGGTCGCCCTCCTCTGGCTTGGCGTTGCGCTGATCATCATGCCGATGGCAACGCGCATGGTCGTGGATAACGCGACGGTACTGGCGAACTATTTTGCCATGAGCGAACTGACGATTGGCCTGACGGTTATTGCTATCGGCACCAGCCTGCCGGAGCTGGCCACCGCCATTGCGGGGGCACGTAAAGGGGAAGATGACATCGCCATTGGTAATATCATCGGCTCCAACATATTTAATATCGCGATTGTCATGGGCCTGCCGGCTCTGATTACGCCGGGGCCGTTTAATCCTCTGGCGTTTTCACGCGATTACGGGGTGATGTTGCTGGTCAGCGTGATATTTGCCCTGCTCTGCTGGCGGCGGCAACGCCAGATCGGCAAAGGCGCAGGCGCGCTGCTGACGGGTGGATTTATCGTATGGATGGCGATGCTGTACTGGCTCTCGCCTCTTCTCTCTGGGTAAACGGAAACGCATTATGTCGCAAATAGAATTGCAGCCGGGTTTTGACTTTCAGAAAGCAGGCAAAGAGGTTCTGGAGATTGAACGTGAAGGTCTGGCGCAGTTAGATCAGTACATTAATCAGGATTTTAGTCTGGCATGTGAGAAGATATTCTACTGTGCCGGGAAAGTCGTGGTGATGGGGATGGGCAAGTCCGGCCACATTGGGCGCAAAATGGCGGCAACGTTTGCCAGCACCGGAACCTCGTCCTTCTTTGTACACCCGGGGGAAGCCGCGCACGGCGACCTGGGGATGGTCACGCCGCAGGATGTCGTTATCGCGCTGTCCAACTCCGGTGAGTCCAATGAAATTCTGGCATTGATCCCCGTACTGAAGCGTCTGCAGGTGCCGCTGATTTGCATGACCAGCCGTCCGGAAAGTAGCATGGCGCGTGCGGCCGATATTCATCTGTGCGTTAAAGTACCGAAAGAGGCCTGCCCGCTCGGCCTGGCACCAACGTCCAGCACCACCGCCGCGCTGGTCATGGGCGATGCGCTTGCCGTCGCGCTGCTTGAAGCCCGCGGTTTTACGCCGGAAGATTTCGCGCTCTCCCATCCGGGCGGCGCGCTGGGGCGCAAGCTGCTGCTGCGGGTAAACGATATTATGCACACCGGGGATGAGATCCCTCACGTCAGCAAAGAAGCCTCCCTGCGTGATGCGCTGCTGGAAATCACCCGTAAGAATCTGGGTATGACGGTCGTGTGCGACGATCTGATGAAAATTCAGGGGATCTTCACCGATGGCGACCTGCGTCGCGTGTTCGACATGGGTGTAGATGTCCGCACGCTCGGCATTGCCGATGTGATGACGCCCGGCGGCATTCGCGTGCGTCCGGGAACGCTGGCCGTGGATGTGCTGAACCTGATGCAGTCCCGCCATATCACCTCCGTTATGGTTGCCGATGGCGACCAGTTGCTGGGTGTGGTACATATGCATGATCTGCTGCGCGCTGGCGTAGTGTAATAAAGGATAAGACAATGAGTAATGCGGGTGCATCCCTTGCAACCTGTTATGGTCCGGTCAGTACCCAGATGATGGCAAAGGCGGAAAATATTCGTCTGCTCATTCTGGATGTGGATGGCGTACTTTCCGATGGCCTGATTTACATGGGCAATAATGGTGAAGAGCTGAAAGCGTTTAACGTTCGCGACGGCTACGGTATCCGCTGTGCGCTCACCTCGGGTATTGAGGTTGCTATCATCACCGGACGAAAAGCTAAACTGGTAGAAGACCGCTGTGAAACCTTAGGCATTACCCATCTTTACCAGGGTCAATCCGATAAGATGGCAGCGTTCAATGATTTACTGGGTAAACTGGCTATCGCACCGCAAAACGTGGCCTACGTCGGGGACGACCTGATTGACTGGCCGGTGATGGCTGAAGTCGGTCTCAGCATCGCGGTTGCTGATGCTCATCCGCTGTTGATCCCGCGCGCTGACTACGTTACCCACATCAACGGTGGCCGGGGTGCCGTCCGTGAAGTCTGCGATCTGCTTCTGCTGGCGCAGGGCAAGCTTGATGAAGCCAAAGGGCAATCGATATGAGTAAAACCAGACGTTGGGTTATCATTCTGCTTTCGCTTGTCGCACTGGTATTGATTGGCGTGAACCTTGCCGATCGCGACGATACGCAAACGGAAGTCGTCAACAATAACGATCCAACCTATAAAAGCGATCACAGCGACACCGTGGTCTATAGCCCGGAAGGTGCGCTGAATTATCGCCTGATTGCCCAGCACGTTGAATACTTTTCCGATGACGGCGTTTCGTGGTTTACCCAACCTGTCATGACCACTTTCGATAAAGACAAAGTGCCGACGTGGTCAATTAAGTCAGATCGGGCCAAACTGACAAATGACCGTATGCTTTATCTGTATGGCCACGTTGAAGTCAACGCCCTGACCGCTGACTCGCAACTGCGAAAAATTACGACGGATAATGCCCAGATCAACCTGGTAACCCAGGACGTGACGTCGCAGGATCTAGTCACACTGTATGGCACAACATTTAATTCCAGCGGTTTAAGAATGCGCGGGAACTTACGCAGCAAGAACGCCGAGCTGATTGAAAAGGTTAGAACCTCCTATGAAATTCAAAACAAACAAACTCAGCCTTAAAGTAATTATCGCCAGCGCGATGCTGGCGGCCAGTCTCCCCGCGCTTGCTGTAACGGGCGATACCGACCAGCCGATCCATATCGAGTCCGACACCCAGTCTCTCGATATGCAGGGTAACGTCGTCACCTTCACGGGTAACGTCGTCATGACTCAGGGGACCATCAAAATTAACGCCGATAAAGTGGTCGTTACCCGTCCGGGCGGCGAGCAGGGCAAAGAGATCATTGATGGTTACGGCAACCCGGCCACCTTCTACCAGATGCAGGACAACGGCAAGCCGGTGAAGGGCCACGCCTCGCATATGCACTATGAGCTGGCGAAGGACCTGGTCATCCTGACCGGAAACGCGTATCTGGAACAGCTGGACAGCAATATTACCGGTGACCAGATTACCTATCTGGTGAAAGAGCAAAAAATGCAGGCCTCCAGCGAGAAAGGCAAACGCGTAACCACCGTGCTGGTTCCGTCGCAGCTGCAGGACAAAGGCAAGGGCCAGGCCCCGGCACAGAAGAAGAGTAACTAATTCGCTATGGCAACATTAACTGCAAAAAATCTCGCGAAGGCCTATAAGGGCCGCCGTGTCGTAGAAGATGTCAGTCTGACCGTCAACTCCGGCGAAATTGTGGGCCTGCTTGGCCCGAACGGTGCGGGTAAAACCACCACCTTCTACATGGTGGTGGGTATTGTGCCGCGCGATGCCGGCAACATTATTATTGACGATGAAGATATCAGCCTGCTGCCGCTGCACGCCCGCGCGCGCCGTGGCATCGGCTATCTGCCGCAGGAAGCCTCTATTTTCCGTCGTCTGAGCGTCTTTGATAACCTGATGGCGGTCCTGCAAATTCGCGACGACCTGACCAACGAACAGCGTCAGGATCGCGCCAACGAGCTGATGGAAGAGTTTCATATCGAACACCTGCGCGACAGCCTGGGCCAGGCCTTGTCCGGGGGGGAACGCCGTCGTGTTGAGATTGCGCGCGCGCTGGCCGCCAATCCGAAGTTTATCCTTCTGGATGAACCGTTTGCGGGCGTTGACCCGATCTCCGTTATCGACATTAAACGCATTATCGAGCATCTGCGTGACAGCGGACTTGGCGTGCTGATCACCGACCACAACGTTCGTGAAACGCTGGCGGTATGTGAACGCGCGTATATCGTGAGCCAGGGCAATCTGATCGCTCACGGTACGCCGCAGCAGATCCTCGAAGACGATCATGTTAAGCGCGTCTATCTTGGGGAAGACTTCAGACTCTGATAGGGTAGAGGTAACGTAACGCCGAACCGGAGAAAAATGCTCTGAACATGAAGCAAGGTTTGCAATTAAGGCTCAGCCAACAACTGGCGATGACGCCGCAGTTACAGCAGGCAATTCGTCTGTTGCAACTGTCCACCTTAGAACTCCAGCAGGAGCTCCAGCAGGCGCTGGACAGCAATCCCCTGCTGGAGCAAGCCGATCTTCATGACGAGGTAGATACCCAGCAGTCACAGGACACAGAAGCACTCGACACCGCGGATGCACTCGAACAAAAAGAGATGCCGGACGAGCTTCCGCTGGATGCCAGCTGGGATGAAATCTATACTGCCGGTACCCCTTCCGGCACGCGTGCAGACTACCAGGACGACGAGCTACCGGTCTACCAGGGCGAAACCACCCAGTCGCTGCAGGATTACCTGATGTGGCAGGTAGAGCTTACCCCCTTCTCCGATACCGACCGCGCCATTGCCACCTCGATTGTCGACGCCGTTGATGACACCGGTTATTTGACCGTCACGCTGGACGACATTCTGGAAAGCATGGGCGATGAAGAGATTGAGATTGAGGAGATTGAAGCGGTACTGAAACGCATTCAGCGCTTCGATCCGGTCGGGGTGGCCGCGAAGGATCTGCGAGACTGTCTGCTGATCCAGCTTTCTCAGTTCAGCAAAGAGACGCCGTGGCTCGACGAGGCACGCTTAATCATCAGCGATCATCTGGATCTTCTGGCTAACCACGATTTCCGCACCCTGATGCGCGTGACGCGCCTGAAGGAAGAGGTGCTGAAAGAGGCGGTAAATCTGATCCAGTCCCTCGATCCGCGTCCCGGTCAGTCGATCCAGACCAGCGAACCTGAGTACGTTATCCCGGACGTGCTGGTCAGAAAACACAATGACCGCTGGGTCGTTGAACTGAACTCTGACAGCATCCCTCGCCTGCAAATCAACCAGCAGTACGCCTCCATGTGTACCAGCGCGCGCAACGACTCCGACAATCAATACATTCGCAGCAATCTTCAGGAAGCGCGATGGCTGATCAAGAGCCTGGAGAGCCGGAATGATACCCTGCTTCGCGTGAGCCGCTGCATCGTCGAACAGCAGCAGGCCTTCTTTGAGCAGGGCGAAGAGTATATGAAACCGATGGTGCTGGCGGATATCGCCCAGGCCGTCGAGATGCATGAATCCACTATTTCCCGCGTTACTACGCAGAAGTATCTGCACAGTCCGCGCGGTATTTTTGAGCTTAAGTATTTCTTCTCCAGCCACGTGAACACCGAGGGTGGCGGCGAAGCCTCCTCAACGGCGATTCGCGCCCTGGTGAAGAAGTTGATCGCCGCGGAGAATCCCGCGAAGCCACTAAGTGACAGTAAGTTGACCACCATGCTGTCCGATCAGGGTATTATGGTGGCACGTCGTACTGTTGCGAAGTATCGAGAGTCTTTATCCATTCCGCCGTCTAACCAGCGTAAACAGCTGGTCTGACACAACCGATAAGGAAGACACTATGCAGCTCAATATCACAGGACATAACGTCGAGATTACTGAGGCTTTACGTGACTTCGTGAACGCTAAGTTCGCGAAACTCGAGCAGTATTTCGAAAGGATCAATCAGGTCTACGTTGTGTTAAAAGTGGAGAAAGTGACTCATATCTCGGATGCAACCCTGCATGTTAACGGGGGTGAACTCCATGCCAGTGCGGAAGGGCAAGACATGTACGCGGCTATCGACGGCTTGATTGACAAGCTTGCGCGACAGCTCAATAAACATAAAGATAAACTGAAACAACACTAATTGTCCGGGCAGTTAACGGGTGCAGGACGGCCTGTTGTGAAACACAACGGGCCATTTGTACAGTTAGCGCTTAGGTGAAATTATGATGAACAACGATTCCGCTCTTCAACTGAGCAATGTCCTTAACCAGGAATGTACCCGCAGTGCCGTTCACTGCCAGAGCAAAAAACGTGCGCTGGAGATCATCAGTGAATTAGCTGCAAAACAGCTGGGCCTGCCGCCGCAGGTGGTGTTCGAAGCCATTCTGACCCGTGAAAAGATGGGCAGTACCGGTATCGGCAACGGCATCGCGATCCCGCACGGCAAGCTGGAAGAGGATACCCTGCGTGCCGTCGGTGTGTTTGTGCAGCTGGAAACCCCAATCGCTTTTGACGCCATTGATAACCAGCCCGTCGATCTCCTCTTCGCGCTGCTGGTGCCTGCCGACCAGACCAAGACCCACCTGCATACGCTTTCGCTGGTTGCTAAACGTCTGGCGGATAAAACCATCTGCCGTCGACTGCGCTCAGCCCAAAGTGATGAAGAGCTTTATCAAATTATCACTGAAGCAGAAGGCAATCAGGATGACGCATAACCAGGTGATGGCCTTCACATCTGTTGTCCTGAGGAGAAACGGAACATGGTGCTGATGATTGTCAGCGGTCGTTCAGGGTCGGGGAAATCCGTTGCTCTGCGCGCGCTGGAAGACATGGGTTTTTACTGCGTCGATAACCTGCCGGTCGTGTTATTGCCCGATCTGGCACGCACGTTAGCGGAGAGACAAACCTCCGCCGCCGTCAGTATCGACGTTCGTAACATGCCGGAATCGCCAGAGATCTTCGAACAGGCAATGAGTAACCTGCCTGACGCGTTCTCGCCTCAGCTGCTGTTCCTTGATGCCGACCGCAATACCCTGATCCGCCGCTACAGCGACACCCGTCGTCTGCACCCGCTTTCCAGCAAGAATCTCTCGCTGGAGAGCGCCATCGACGAAGAGAGCGATCTGCTTGAGCCGCTGCGCTCTCGTGCCGATCTGATTGTCGACACCTCAGAGATGTCCGTTCACGAGCTGGCGGAAATGCTGCGAACCCGGCTGCTGGGCAAACGCGAGCGCGAGCTGACGATGGTGTTCGAGTCCTTCGGCTTTAAGCACGGTATTCCGATTGATGCGGACTATGTTTTCGACGTGCGCTTCCTGCCGAACCCGCACTGGGATCCTAAACTGCGTCCAATGACCGGTCTGGATAAGCCCGTGGCGGCGTTCCTCGACCGACACACAGAAGTTCACAATTTTATCTACCAGACGCGAAGCTACCTTGAGCTATGGTTACCTATGCTGGAGACAAACAATCGTAGCTACCTGACAGTGGCGATTGGCTGTACCGGCGGTAAACATCGTTCGGTCTACATCGCCGAACAGCTGGCCGACTATTTCCGCTCGCGCGGTAAGAACGTTCAGTCCCGTCATCGCACGCTGGAAAAACGTAAAACATGACCGTAAAACAAACCGTTGAGATCACCAATAAGCTGGGCATGCATGCACGCCCGGCGATGAAGCTGTTTGAGCTGATGCAGGGTTTCGATGCAGAAGTGCTGCTGCGTAATGACGAAGGCACCGAAGCGGAAGCCAACAGCGTAATTGCGCTGCTGATGCTGGACTCCGCCAAAGGGCGTCAGATTGAGGTTGAAGCCACCGGTCCTCAGGAAGAGGAAGCTCTGGCAGCGGTAGTTGCGCTGTTTAACGCCGGGTTCGACGAAGATTAGGCCTGCTATTCTGGCGGGTGGCGCTGCGCTTACCCGCCCTACATTAACGCATTTCTCTCCATAAACCCTTCCCCACCCAGCTGGCGCATCTGGCGCATGATCCACGCCTGACGGCTTCGCACGTACCCTGACGGGGCGCTGGCCTTGAAGCGGACAGGATTAGGCAGAACAGCCGCGAGCAGCGCCGCCTCCGACATGCTCAGCCTGCTGGCAGGTTTATTAAAATAGCGTTGTGATGCAGCTTCGACACCAAATACCCCGTCGCCGAACTCGGCGATATTAAGGTAAACGGTCAGAATACGCTTTTTGCTCCAGACCGTTTCCATTCCCAGGGTCAGACCCGCTTCCAGCCCTTTTCGCACCCAGCTTCGGCCATCCCACAGGAACAGGTTTTTAGCCGTCTGCTGCGACAGCGTTGACGCACCGCGCACACGGTTTTCGTGACGTTCGTTATGGGCCAGCGCCTTTTCAATCGCAGCCACATCGAACCCCCAGTGCTCCGGGAATTTCTGGTCTTCCGCCGCGATAACCGCCAGCCCCATGAAAGGAGAAATTTCATCCATGCTCACCCAGTCAGAATGGGCAACATAGCCGAAATCACCGGAGAACCACGCGCTAAGCTGGCGCTCAACCATGACCGCTGAAAACGGTACCGGCAAAATGCTGAACACGGCCAGCCCGCCTCCCCAGAACACCGCCAGGACGAGAACGATGCGTAAAAGAAGGCGTTTCACCCATGCGCCTGCGGAAGACTGACGCCTCATTCCGTCAGCACCAGCACTCGGGCGACCAGCTTTTCAATGCCCACGGCGGCTTCCGCAATATTCTTCGCCAGCATATACGCGGGCGTGGTGACAACTTTGTTGTCTTCATCCACCACAATGTCATCGACCGGGCACGGAACGTGTTCGCCCCCCATATCCTCGACGACCTCTGCGGTATCAATATCGGTTCCGATCGTCAGCCGTAACGGAAAATCGAAAATATTTGGCAGCATGGCTGGTGCAATACAGATAAAGCCCAGCGGCTTGCCCGCGGCATGCATCGCCAGCGTCAGCGCTTTTAGATCAGGGTCCACCGTGCATGCGGCACCCTCGGCAGCAAAGGTGCTGAGATTTTTCGCGGCGCCGAAGCCGCCCGGCACAATGAGCGCATCCAGTTCAGCGGCATCTGCCTTCGCCAGCGGATGAATCTCTCCCCGGGCAATACGCGCGGCTTCAATCAGCACGTTACGCGTTTCGGCCATCGGCTCGCCGGTCAGATGGTTAATCACATCCGACTGATTTTTGTCGGGCGCAAAACAGATAACCTCTGCTCCCTGTTTCGTCAGGGCCAGCAGCGTGATTACGGCTTCATGTATTTCTGAACCATCAAAAACACCGCATCCGCTCAGGACAACACCAATTTTTTTCATCTTGACGATCCTTCTTTGCAACTCGCTGAAGCACATTAATAATTTTGATTAAAACGCTATGCTTCACACATTTCACTGATTCATGTAACAAACCATTTAAGATTTGCTATCTTATCTGCGTGCGGCCTAAATTTTTACGGCGGCGCCCATTAGAAAATTACTTTAAAAAACAGGCGCAGCCACGATTTCCCTGGTGTTGGCGCAGTATTCGCGCACCCCGGTCTAGCCGGGGTCATTTTTTTCTGGCATCCACCCAGGCTTTAAGCACCGCAACATCGTTCTGCCACTCTTGTTTCATCTCTTCAACCCAATCACCAACGTTATCTTCCCAAGCTGGTAAATCAGGCGACTGAATCTGTTGACCCAGCTGCTGCAGGTGGCGTAACCCGACCGAGCCGGCTGCGCCTTTGATTTTATGCCCTTCTTCCACGATGCCCTTCTGGTCACGCGCCGTCAGGTTTGACTCCAGCACGCTCAGATAACCCGGCATCATTTTTTCAAACACCGCCAGGCCGTCGGTAATCAGTTTCGGGCCGACCAGATCGATATACTGCTCCAGCATCGCGGTATCGAGTATCGTTTGGGCTTTTGCGCTATCAACAGACGTCATGGTGCTCTCCTCTTCATCGTGGGTATCCCAGAACTTCTTGATCATGGCGGTCAGAGCAGGCACCGCCAGAGGCTTGCTGAGTACATCGTCCATACCGGCGTCGAGATACTCTTTTTTATCTTTCAGCACGTTCGCCGTCAGCGCCACCAGCGGCGGCAGTTCATCAGCCGCGTACTGACGCGTCAGTTCACGCGAGATATCCAGCCCGGTCATATCCGGCAACTGGATATCCAGCAGAACGAGGTCATATTCACCCGGTGTAAACATCTCCAGCGCGGCTTTACCGGTCATCGCGACATCCACGCTGTTGCCCAGTTTTTCCAGCACCGAGCGCGCTACAATCACGTTAAGCTCAATATCCTCCACCAGCAGGACGTGCAGCGCAGGCAGCGGCATATCGTCGTTTTCAAAGGTATCCTCTACCTCTTCCGCCACCGCCGGCGCATGCACCGTCAGCGTGAAGGTTGACCCTTTGCCCGCCTGGCTGGCAACGGTGATGTCACCACCCATGCTCTTCGCCAGCCGCTTAGACACCGCCAGGCCGATTCCGGTACCAGTGGCCGGTTTTCCACCGTTGCTGTCCTTCACCTGGTAGTACATCGCGAAAATCTTGTCCTGCTCCTCCTGCGGAATACCAATCCCGGAGTCCTCCACCTCGAAGTGCAGCATGTCGCCGTCGTCATAGCGAATACGCACCACCACCTGCCCCTTCTGGGTAAATTTCACCGCGTTGCTGATGAGGTTCCACAGGATCTGACGCAGGCGCGTGCCGTCGGTAATCACTTTATGCGGCAGCGGCAGGGTGGGCTCCATGACAAAATTGAGCCCCTTCTGCTGGGCCTGCAGACCAGACAAGTTTTCCAGATCGGCAAGGAAGCTGGTGAAATCAACCGGCTGGTTATCAAGCTGAACCTTTCGGCGCTCCATCTTATCCATGTCAATAATATCGTTGAAGATATTACCCAGCGTGACCGCCGAGACGTGAATCGTTTTGAGGTATTTTTCCTGCTCTGCGGTCAGGTCGGTATCCAGCAGAATGCGGCTCAGCCCCACAATGCCGTTAAGCGGCGTACGAAGCTCATGGCTGATGGTGGAGATGAAGGTGGTCTTGTCGCGACTGGCGCGCTCCAGCGCATCCTGATAGCGCTTACGCTCGGTAATATCACGGCCGAAGCCCATCAGGCCGTGGCGCTTCCCGACGCGGTCATAGTACGGCACCTTACGGATCTCAAAGCAGGCTTTGCGCCCGTCCGGGTAATCCAGCCACTGTTCGTAGGTCAGCGAGACGTTATGGCGGAACACTTTTTCATCCGTCTCCATGACCTTGGCGGCCGCCTCTTCGGAGTAAACGTCCTGCGGCTTGAGGTGAATCAGCTGCTTCTCGCTTTTCCCGGTCAGGAGCTCCATCGCGCGGTTACAGCCTGAAAATTCTTTATCTTCGTTACGGTAGAATACCAGATCCGGCGAAGCGTCCAGGAACGAACGCAGGAAGGAGGATTGCTGCTCAAGCTGGATCTGCGTCACCTCGCGCTCTTTCATTTCGATTTTCAGCTGTTCCAGCGTGGCCTGACGCTCTGCCTCCGCCTTCTCACGATCTGAAATTTCCTGATTCAACTGAGCAATGTTGTCTTTAAGCTGAACGTTGAGCTTCAGGTCGCGCTCGCGCATCTCCTCCAGCTTATCGACCAGTTTTGATAAGCGCTGTCGGGACTCCTCCAACTGCTCGACCACCACGGAAAGGAAATAGACCGCCCAGGGGGTAATGAGCAGGCCGAAGAAGATAGAGCGGATAACGTCGATACTCTCGACCTGACCATGCAGAACCATCGTAACGGCCATCTGCACGACAATCGCCAGAACGACCAGCGCCAGCGCCAGCAGCATGGAGAAACGCACCAGCCCAAGCTTCATCATCAGGTCGACGTAGTACTGGGCTAGCATTCGAATTTGCTTCATAGAGGATCCCTTCACGACTTTATCGCTCAATAATACTCAAATTCGAGGCGGGACGTTGAAGGTTGTGAGAAAAAGTGCGGGGTGAAACAGGAGATTAGCCTCGCCTCCGGTTCACCGGAAGCGAGGAGAGGTCAATCAGGAGCGTTTCAGCAGCAGCCAGAGGCTGATCAGGAAGAAGCTGGCGCTCGGCAGCAGCGCACCGATAATCGGCGGAATGCCATAAACCAGCGTCAGCGGACCGAAGATCTGATCGAGTACATAGAAGACAAAGCCGAAGCTAATACCGGTCACGACGCGCACGCCCATCGGCACGCTACGCAGCGGGCCGAAGATAAACGACAGCGCCATCAGCATCATCACCGCCACGGACATCGGCTGGAAGATTTTGCTCCACATGTTGAGCTGATAGCGTCCGGCATCCTGCCCGCTCGACTTCAGGTACTTCACATAGTTGTGCAAGCCGCTGATAGAGAGCGCGTCAGGATCCAGCGCAACAACCCCGAGCTTATCCGGCGTGAGGTTGGTCTTCCAGGTGCCGGTCACCGTCTGTGACCCGGTAATCTGTTTTGGATCGGTCAGGTCAGATTCATCAACCTGCGACAAACGCCACTGCTTATGTTCAGCGTCAAACTTCGCGGAAGAGGCGTGTCGGACAGACTCCAGACGGCGCTGGTCGTTGAACGCGTAGATGCTCACCCCGCCCAGTTCATCATTACCCTTTACCCGTTCGATGTAGACGAAGTTTTTCCCGTCTTTCGCCCATAAACCTTGCTGAGTCGAGAGCAGTGAACCACCGTACATTGCCTGAGCACGATAGTTACGCGCCATCTGCTCGCCCTGCGGTGCCACCCACTCGCCAATCGCCATGGTCAACAGCACCAGCGGGATTGCGGTTTTCATTACCGACAGCGCAACCTGCATACGGGTAAAGCCTGAGGCCTGCATCACCACCAGCTCGCTGCGCTGAGCCAGCATCCCCAGCCCCAGCAGCGCGCCCAGCAGAGCCGCCATCGGGAAGAAGATCTGCACATCTTTTGGCACGCTGAGCAGGGTGTACATCCCCGCACCCATCGCGTCATAGCTGCCCTGCCCGGCTTTTTTCAGCTGATCGACAAATTTGATAATGCCGGAGAGCGACACCAGCATGAACAATGTCATCATGATGGTGGTGAAAATGGTTTTACCGATATAGCGATCAAGAACGCCAAACGCCTGCATTAGATGGCTCCTTTACGCGAGAATCGGGCACGTATGCGGCGCACAGGCACCGTATCCCACAGGTTTAATCCCAGCGCCAGTAAGATGTACAGGCTGTTAACGAACCACGTCCAGACCATCGGATCCAGTTTACCCTTCGCGCCGTTAGAGCGAATCGAGGTTTGCAGCAGGAAGTAGATCAGGTAAAGCAGCATCGCTGGCAGCATAGAGAGCACGCGGCCCTGGCGCGGGTTCACCACGCTCAGCGGCACGACAATCAGTGCCATCATAAACACGGTGAATACGAGCGTAATACGCCAGTGGAACTCAGCCCGCGCTCTGTCGGTATCGGTATTCCACAGCGTGCGCATATCCATTTGCTCGGTATCCGTCGGATCGAGCGCCACCGCCTGATGACCAATAATGGCCTGATAGTTCTGGAAATCCGTAATACGGAAGTCACGCAGCATCGCGGTGCCTTCGAAACGGGTGCCTTTATTCAGCGTGACGACCTGAGAACCGTCTTTGCGCTGAGAAAGCTGGCCAGAATCGGCAACCACCACTGACGGACGCGCGTTACCTTTAGGACGCAGCTGTGCCAGAAATACATCGTTGAATTTACTGCCGTCAACGCTCTCAATAAACAGCACGGAGTTTCCGTCAGTCGCCTGCTGGAACTGCCCCTGCGCGAGCGCCGCCATGCCGGGGTTTGCTTTCGCCTCGGCCAGCACTTCGTCCTGATGACGGGAAGACATAGGGCCCGCCCACATCACATTCACCGCCGCAACAATGCCCGTGAACAGCGCCAGTATCATCGCCGCTTTCACTAGTACGGCTTTACTCAGGCCGCAGGCATGCATCACCGTAATTTCACTCTCGGTGTACAGCTTACCGAGGGTCATCAGCAGGCCGAGGAATAGACTCAGCGGCAGAATAAGCTGCGCCATTTCCGGGATCCCCAGCCCAAGCAGGGAAAGCACCAGATTCGTTGGAATTTCGCCGTCAACGGCCGCACCGAGGATCTTAACCAGCTTCTGACAGAAAAAAATCAGCAGCAGGATGAAGAGGATCGCCAGTTGGCTTTTGAGCGTCTCCCGCACCAGATATCTTATGATTATCACTTTAAATACGCCCGTAAAAACCCGTCTCTTTGCTGGAAAATCGCTTGTTTCATGGCTTAAACGTCATTTATTCTCTTGAGTCGTCGAAATCGTCGCTAAGATTAAAACATCCGGCGGATTCACGCTTCAGGACTTTTTCTGACGTGTCGAAACCGTAGTAACGTAAGATTAACACGAAGTCACCACAACAGCGGACATGAGTTACGAAAGGTTTCAATTCTATCCGTAGCAGCCGCCGTTGTCTTTAAGATTCAGGAGCGTAGTGCATGGAGTTCAGTGTAAAAAGCGGTAGCCCGGAGAAACAGCGGAGTGCCTGCATCGTTGTGGGCGTCTTTGAACCGCGCCGACTCTCCCCGATCGCCGAGCAACTCGATAAAATCAGTGACGGCTATATCAGCGCCCTGCTGCGCCGTGGCGAACTGGAAGGCAAACCTGGGCAGACGCTGTTACTGCACCATGTTCCGAACGTCCTGTCAGAGCGTATTCTGCTGATTGGCTGCGGCAAAGAGCGCGAGCTGGATGAACGTCAGTATAAGCAGGTTATTCAGAAAACCATTAATACGCTGAATGACACCGGTTCAATGGAAGCCGTCTGCTTCCTGACCGAGCTGCACGTCAAAGGCCGTAACACCTACTGGAAAGTGCGTCAGGCCGTCGAAACGGCAAAAGAGAGCCTTTACAGCTTCGATCAGCTTAAGACCAACAAAAGCGAGCCGCGTCGCCCGCTGCGCAAAATGGTCTTTAACGTGCCAACCCGTCGCGAACTGACCAGCGGCGAGCGCGCCATCCAGCATGGTCTGGCGATTGCCGCCGGTATCAAAGCGGCAAAAGATCTCGGCAACATGCCGCCAAACATCTGTAACGCCGCTTACCTCGCCTCTCAGGCGCGCCAGCTGGCTGACTCCTACAGCAAAAACGTCATCACCCGCGTCATCGGCGAACAGCAGATGAAAGAGCTGGGGATGCACTCTTATCTGGCGGTGGGTAACGGCTCGCAGAACGAATCCCTGATGTCGGTCATCGAATACAAAGGCAATCCGTCTGAAGACGCGCGTCCGATCGTGCTCGTCGGTAAAGGGCTGACCTTTGACTCCGGCGGTATCTCCATCAAGCCTTCAGAAGGCATGGACGAGATGAAGTACGACATGTGCGGCGCGGCGGCGGTTTACGGCGTCATGCGCATGGTTGCGGAGCTTCAGCTGCCCATCAACGTAATCGGCGTGCTGGCAGGCTGCGAAAACATGCCTGGCGGTCGCGCGTATCGCCCGGGCGACGTCCTGACCACCATGTCCGGCCAGACCGTTGAAGTGCTGAATACCGACGCCGAAGGCCGTCTGGTACTCTGTGACGTGTTGACCTACGTTGAGCGCTTCGAACCTGAAGCGGTTATCGACGTGGCCACCCTGACCGGTGCCTGCGTGATTGCCCTGGGCCATCACATCACCGGCCTGATGTCGAACCACAACCCGCTGGCGCACGAGCTTATCGGCGCGTCCGAGCAGGCCGGTGACCGTGCATGGCGTCTGCCGCTGGGTGACGAGTATCAGGAACAGCTGGAGTCTAACTTTGCGGACATGGCTAACATTGGTGGTCGTCCTGGCGGCGCAATTACCGCAGGCTGCTTCCTGGCGCGCTTCACCCGTAAATATAACTGGGCGCACCTGGACATCGCGGGTACCGCATGGCGCTCCGGTAAAGCCAAAGGCGCTACCGGACGTCCGGTGGCCCTGCTGTCGCAGTTCCTGCTTAATCGTGCGGGTTTTAACGGCGACGAGTGATGTAATGTGCCGGGTGGCGGCTTCGCCTTACCCGGCCTACACGCCGCTCAACCGTAGGCCGGGTAAGCGAAGCGCCACCCGGCTTTGCATTTAAATCCACGACAAGAAGCCCCATATATGAAGAATGCAACGTTCTACCTTCTGGACAACGACACCCATCAGGATGGCCTCAGCGCCGTTGAACAGCTGGTGTGTGAAATTGCCGCAGAACGTTGGCGCGCAGGTAAACGCGTACTGATTGCCTGTGAAGATGAGCAGCAGGCGATTCGCCTGGATGAAGCGCTATGGGCACGCCCGCCGGAAAGTTTTGTTCCGCATAACCTGTCGGGCGAAGGTCCACGCGGCGGGGCACCGGTCGAAATAGCCTGGCCGCAAAAGCGCAACAGCAGCGCGCGCGATATTCTCATTAGCCTGCGGACAGACTTTGCAGATTTTGCCACCGCTTTCACAGAAGTGGTAGACTTTGTCCCTTACGAAGAATCCTTGAAACAACTGGCGCGCGAACGCTATAAAGCGTACCGCCTGGCCGGTTTTAACCTGAATACGGCAACCTGGAAATAATGGAAAAGACATATAACCCACGCGATATCGAACAGCCGCTTTACGAGCACTGGGAACAGCAGGGCTATTTCAAGCCTAACGGCGACGAAAGCAAAGAGTCCTTCTGCATCATGATCCCGCCGCCGAA
The DNA here is from genome assembly GCF_014982345.1 of Enterobacter cloacae complex sp. P1B. Lineage (NCBI taxonomy): Bacteria > Pseudomonadati > Pseudomonadota > Gammaproteobacteria > Enterobacterales > Enterobacteriaceae > Enterobacter > Enterobacter cloacae complex sp. P1B. The sequence continues at coordinate 501,624 of NZ_JADCLF010000006.1, forward strand.
CGTCACCGGCAGTTTGCATATGGGGCATGCTTTCCAGCAGACCATCATGGACACCATGATCCGCTACCAGCGCATGCAGGGCAAAAACACCCTGTGGCAGGCGGGGACTGACCACGCGGGTATCGCGACCCAGATGGTGGTTGAGCGTAAAATTGCCGCTGAAGAAGGTAAAACTCGTCACGACTACGGTCGCGATGCGTTCATCGACAAAATCTGGCAGTGGAAGGCAGAATCCGGCGGCACCATTACCCGTCAGATGCGCCGTCTCGGCAACTCCGTGGACTGGGAGCGCGAGCGCTTCACCATGGACGAAGGCCTGTCCAACGCCGTAAAAGAAGTGTTCGTCCGTCTGTACAAAGAAGACCTGATTTACCGCGGCAAACGCCTGGTAAACTGGGACCCGAAACTGCGCACCGCAATTTCTGACCTGGAAGTGGAAAACCGCGAGTCTAAAGGCTCCATGTGGCACATCCGCTATCCGCTGGCCGACGGCGCAAAAACCGCAGACGGTAAAGATTACCTGGTGGTGGCGACCACCCGTCCGGAAACCCTGCTGGGCGATACCGGCGTGGCCGTTAACCCGGAAGATCCGCGCTATAAAGATCTGATCGGCAAATTTGTGGTACTGCCGCTGGTGAACCGCCGCATTCCGATTGTGGGCGACGAACACGCCGACATGGAAAAAGGCACCGGCTGCGTGAAAATCACCCCGGCGCACGACTTCAACGACTATGAAGTGGGTCGTCGTCACGCCCTGCCGATGATCAACATTCTGACCTTCGACGGCGATATCCGCGAAAGCGCAGAGGTGTACGATACCAAAGGCAACGAATCCGACGTTTACTCCAGCGAGATCCCGGCGGAGTTCCAGAAGCTGGAGCGCTTTGCTGCACGTAAAGCCATCGTAGCCGCCGTTGATGCCCTCGGCCTGCTGGAAGAGATTAAGCCTCACGATCTGACCGTGCCGTACGGCGACCGTGGCGGCGTGGTTATTGAGCCAATGCTGACCGACCAGTGGTACGTGCGTGCCGACGTGCTGGCAAAACCGGCTGTGGAAGCGGTTGAGAACGGCAGCATTCAGTTCGTGCCGAAGCAGTACGAAAACATGTACTTCTCCTGGATGCGCGACATTCAGGACTGGTGTATCTCCCGTCAGCTCTGGTGGGGTCACCGCATCCCGGCATGGTACGACAACGAAGGCAACGTCTACGTTGGCCGTAGCGAAGACGAAGTGCGTCAGGAAAATAACCTGAGCGCTGACGTGGCCCTGCGCCAGGATGAAGACGTTCTGGATACCTGGTTCTCCTCCGCGCTGTGGACCTTCTCTACCCTCGGCTGGCCGGAAAACACCGACGCGCTGCGTCAGTTCCATCCAACCAGCGTAATGGTGTCCGGCTTCGACATCATCTTCTTCTGGATTGCCCGCATGATCATGATGACCATGCACTTCATCAAAGACGAAGACGGCAAGCCGCAGGTTCCGTTCCATACCGTCTATATGACCGGCCTTATCCGCGACGACGAAGGGCAGAAGATGTCCAAGTCCAAGGGCAACGTGATTGACCCGCTGGACATGGTTGACGGGATCTCCCTGGAAGACCTGTTGGAAAAACGTACCGGCAACATGATGCAGCCGCAACTGGCTGAGAAAATCCGCAAGCGTACCGAGAAGCAGTTCCCGAACGGGATCGAATCTCACGGTACCGACGCCCTGCGCTTCACCCTGGCGGCGCTGGCCTCTACCGGCCGCGACATCAACTGGGACATGAAGCGTCTGGAAGGTTACCGTAACTTCTGTAACAAGCTGTGGAACGCCAGCCGCTTCGTCCTGATGAACACCGAAGATCAGGACTGCGGCTTCAACGGCGGCGAGATGACCCTGTCTCTGGCGGACCGCTGGATCCTGGCGGAATTCAACCAGACGGTGAAGGCGTTCCGCGAGGCGCTGGACAGCTACCGCTTCGACATCGCAGCGGGCATTCTGTATGAATTCACCTGGAACCAGTTCTGTGACTGGTATCTGGAGCTGGCGAAGCCGGTCATGAACGGCGGTTCTGAAGCAGAGCTGCGCGGCACGCGCAACACGCTGATTACCGTCCTGGAAGGCCTGCTGCGCCTGGCGCATCCGGTCATTCCATTCATCACCGAAACCATCTGGCAGCGCGTGAAGGTCATTGCGGGCATCAACGCCGATACCATCATGCTGCAGCCGTTCCCGGAATTCGATGCGGCTAAGGTTGATGAAGCCGCGTCAGCGGATACCGAGTGGCTGAAGCAGGCGATCGTTGCGGTACGTAACATCCGTGCCGAAATGAACATCGCCCCGGGTAAACCACTGGAGCTGCTGCTGCGCGGTTGCAGCGACGCTGCCGTTCGTCGCGTCACCGAGAACAACACTTTCCTGAAAACCATGGCGCGTCTGGAAAGCATCACCGTGCTGCCTGCCGATGACAAGGGTCCGGTTTCCGTGACTAAAATCATCGACGGTGCGGAGCTGCTGATCCCGATGGCAGGCCTGGTCGACAAAGACGCAGAGCTGGCGCGTCTGGCGAAAGAAGTGGCGAAAGTCGATGTGGAAATTGGCAAAATCGAAAGCAAGCTGGCGAACGAAGGCTTTGTTGCCCGCGCGCCGGAAGCAGTCATTGCCAAAGAGCGTGAGCGTCTGGTTGCCTTCGCCGATGCGAAGACCAAACTGATCGAGCAGCAGGCCGTTATCGCGGCCCTGTAATGCTTTTACCCCTTACGCTTCAGGGCGTAAGGGGTAACCTTCCTGAAAACTCCTCGCTTGCACTCCCTTTTCTGCGGTGCTATTAACAGCAACTGTGTGTCAATTTTTGTAATGAGTAATGCTATGAGCGTGATTACCCCCGTCGCGACGACGATGCGTCGGATCACTGAGCAGGACAATCCGGCTATCGCCGCCGTTATCCGCACCGTTTCTGCAGAGTTTGGGCTGACGGCGGATAAAGGTTACACCGTTGCCGACCCGAATCTTGACGAACTGTTTAAGCTGTACAGCCAGCCGGGCCACGCCTACTGGGTCATTGAGCAGGACGGTCAGGTTGTGGGCGGCGGCGGCGTTGCACCGCTGAGCTGCAGCGAGCCGGATATCTGTGAGCTGCAGAAAATGTATTTCCTGCCGTCGGTTCGTGGACAGGGTCTGGCGAAGAAGCTGGCGCTGGTCGCCCTGGAGCACGCGCGCAATCAGGGTTTTAAACGCTGCTACCTCGAAACCACCGCCTTCCTCAAAGAGGCCATCGGCCTGTATGAACATCTGGGCTTTGAGCATATCGATGCGCCGCTGGGCTGCACGGGCCACGTTGACTGCGAAGTCAGAATGCTGAAAACTCTGTAAGTTTCGTTCCTGCCCCCTTCTGTTAAGCGGCTGTAAACTGAATGCTCTACACTCTCAGTTCACACCACAACGGGGGAAACACGATGTCGAAGATAAAAAGCTACGCCGCACCGCAGGCGGGTGCAGAACTTGAGCTGTACGAGTACGATGCGGGCGAACTAAAAGCAGAAGACGTCGAAGTACAGGTTGATTACTGCGGGGTCTGCCACTCAGATCTCTCGATGATCGACAACGAATGGGGCTTCTCCAGCTATCCGCTGGTTGCCGGGCACGAAGTGATTGGCCGCGTCGTCGCGCTCGGCAGCGCCGCGCAGGACAAAGGGCTGAAGGTTGGCCAGCGCGTGGGCATTGGCTGGACAGCACGGAGCTGCGGCCACTGCGACGCCTGTATCAGCGGCAACCAGATCAACTGCCTTGAAGGCGCAGTGCCCACCATCCTGAACAAGGGCGGTTTCGCCGATAAGCTGCGCGCCGACTGGCAATGGGTCATCCCGCTGCCGGACAGCATTGATATTGAATCTGCTGGTCCACTGCTGTGCGGCGGGATCACCGTCTTTAAACCGCTGCTGATGCACCACGTCACCGCCACCAGCCGCGTGGGCGTGATCGGTATCGGTGGTCTGGGCCACATCGCCATCAAGCTGCTGCACGCGATGGGCTGTGAAGTGACGGCGTTTAGCTCGAATCCGGCGAAGGAGAAAGAAGTGCTGGCAATGGGCGCGGACAAAGTCGTGAACAGCCGCGATCCGGACGCGCTGAACGCGCTGGCTGGGCAGTTTGACCTGATCATCAACACCGTGAACGTCGATCTCAACTGGCAGCCGTACTTTGAAGCGCTGGCCTACGGCGGTAACTTCCACACCGTGGGTGCGGTGATGAAGCCGCTGCCGGTTCCGGCCTTTACCCTGATCGGCGGGGATCGCAGCGTGTCAGGCTCCGCGACCGGTACGCCATACGAGCTGCGCAAGCTGATGAAGTTTGCCGGCCGCACCAAAGTGACGCCGACCACCGAGCTGTATCCAATGTCGAAAATTAACGAAGCCATCCAGCACGTGCGCGACGGCAAAGCCCGTTATCGCGTGGTGTTGAAAGCGGATTTCTGATGTGAGTTTGCCGGGTGGCGGCTTCGCCTGACCCGGCCTACTTTTGCTACTGCGCCAATGTATTAAACACTTCCGCCACCGCGACCGCCCCCGGGTCCATTACCCCATCCAGATTCTCTTTATTCACATACGATGAGCGCCCTGCTCCGGCTTTCGCCATTTTCGCCGTTGCCTCCGCTCCCTGCTGCGCAGCCTGCGCTGCCGCCTGAAGATCTTTTTTCTTCAAGGCTTCCAGCGCCGGTTGCAGCGCATCGATCAGCGTACGATCGCCGAGATCTGCCCCGCCATACTGCTTCATCTGCGCCAGTCCGCTCAGCAATGCTTCAGGTAGCGGCTGTCCATCGTGAAGCTTTTGCCCCGCCGCCGTGAAGAAGATCGACATGAGTACACCGCTCGATCCGCCCATCACCGTGGCCAGTCGTTCCCCCACCAGCAACAGCAGCTTAGGCACGTCATTCAGCGGGAGAGTGTTTTCTTCCAGGCGCTGCGCAATATCCCGTGCACCTTGCGCAAACGTAGAGCCGGTATCGCCATCGCCCACTTTGGCATCCAGCGCATTCAGGCGGTTTTCAAGCTGTATGAGCGTCTTCGTCACCTGTGAAACAGACTCCTTCACCTGCGGATTGTCGGACGCGGCATATTCCACGCTATCGTGAATAGCGCTTTGCGGAACGGTACGCAGAGGGGCAAACGCCACAGGCTTCTGCCAGCCCAGCGTCTCGACCTCGGCGTGAATCGCCTTTTCAAAGTAATCGTTGAGCTTTAGCAGCGTCAGAGAAAAGCCCTTCATATCCAGCGCGCTCACCAGCGGCGCAGGGCCAATCAGGTACGCAATATTCTCTTTCAGCGCTGAATGTGCCAGCTCTTTGGTGAGCAGAGCCATCTCCAGCGCGGACACGCCGCCGAGGTTGTTGATCAGCACCGCGAAACGCCCCTCGCCCGCCTGCGCTTTGAGCGGCGACACCAGCGTGTCGATAATCGCTTTGCTGTTTTGCGTATCAACCACCGAGGCACCCGGCTCCCCGTGGATCCCCAGCCCCAGCTCGACATGGCCCTGCTTGATGCGCCCCTCTTCATCGTCGCTGCCCGGCAGGTTGCAGGTTTGCATCGCAACGCCCAGGCTCCAGAGGTTATCGCAGGCCTGCTGCGCAATATCCCGCACCTCGCTCAGCGATTTTCCTTGCTCCGCTGCATAGCCCGCAATCTTGTGCACCAGCGCCGTGCCGGCAATGCCGCGCGGCTGCTTGTTGTCGGGCAGCGCGATATCGTCCGCCACAATCACCATCTCGACCTTCAGGCCGTAGCGTTTGGCCTTTTCTGCTGCCAGGCCAAAGTTAAGCCGGTCACCGGTATAGTTTTTGACGATCAGCAGGCAGCCGCGATCGCCCGTCACCGCCACAATAGCGTTCAGCACCGCATCCACGCTCGGGGAGGCGAACAGATCGCCACACACTGCCGCCGTCAGCATGCCTTTACCGACAAATCCGGCGTGCGCCGGTTCGTGCCCGGAGCCACCGCCGGAGATCACCGCCACGCGGCTTTTATCCCAGTCGCCGCGGGCGACAACCCTGATAGCTGGATCGATATCAAGTTTGACGAGATTCGCATGTGGCGCAGAAAGCAGTATGCCTTCAATGGCGTCATTGACCAGCTGTTTGCGATCGTTAAAGAAGAATCTGGACATTGTTTTCCACTATTTTATGAACCGTATGCAAAAGCATAGTCCGCGCTGGACAATGCGCCGCAAAGTCAGCAATTTACTCAACCATTTTGCCGTCATGTTGCCTATACTCCACCCAGGACTAAGAGAGGAAGCGCATCATGAGTACACCATTGTTAATTGCCCGGACGCTGGAAAAAGAGCTGTATCTACTGCCCGCGATGGCGAACCGCCACGGTCTGATTACCGGCGCCACCGGCACAGGGAAAACAGTCACTCTCCAGAAGCTGGCGGAGTCACTTTCAGAGATTGGCGTGCCGGTCTTTATGGCTGACGTAAAAGGCGATTTAACCGGTGTGGCTCAGGAGGGTAGCGCTTCTGAAAAACTGCTCGAACGACTGAAGAATATTGGCATTACGGACTGGACGCCGCACGGCAACCCGGTGGTGGTCTGGGACATCTTCGGTGAGAAAGGCCACCCGGTACGCGCCACCGTTTCCGATCTCGGCCCGCTGCTGCTGGCCCGCCTGCTCAACCTCAACGACGTGCAGTCCGGGGTGCTGAATATTATCTTCCGTATCGCCGACGATCAGGGGTTGCTGCTGCTTGATTTCAAAGATCTGCGCGCCATCACCCAGTACATCGGCGATAACGCCAAATCTTTCCAGAACCAGTACGGCAATATCAGCAGCGCCTCTGTCGGTGCCATTCAGCGTGGGCTACTGACGCTGGAGCAGCAGGGCGCCGAACACTTCTTCGGCGAGCCGATGCTGGATATTAAAGACTGGATGCGCACCGACAGCAGCGGCAAAGGCATCATCAACATTCTGAGTTCAGAGAAGCTCTACCAGATGCCAAAGCTTTACGCCGCCAGCCTGCTGTGGATGCTCTCCGAACTGTACGAGCAGTTACCGGAAGCGGGCGATCTGGAAAAACCCAAACTGGTCTTCTTCTTTGACGAAGCACACCTGCTGTTTAACGACGCGCCGCAGGTGCTGCTGGATAAAATTGAACAGGTTATCCGCCTGATCCGCTCCAAAGGGGTCGGCGTCTGGTTTGTGTCGCAAAACCCGTCGGATATTCCTGACAATGTGCTGGGCCAGCTGGGTAACCGCGTGCAGCACGCCCTGCGCGCCTTTACGCCGAAGGATCAGAAAGCGGTGAAAGCCGCCGCGCAAACCATGCGTGCCAATCCGGCCTTTGATACCGAAGCCGCGATTCAGGCGCTGGGCACCGGTGAAGCGCTGATCTCGTTCCTGGATGCTAAGGGCAGCCCGTCCGTGGTGGAACGCGCAATGGTGATCGCGCCCTGCTCGCGCATGGGGCCGGTTACCGACGATGAACGTAACAGCCTGATTAATCACTCCCCGGTGTACGGCAAGTATGAAGACGAGGTGGATCGGGAGTCTGCGTTCGAGATGCTGCAAAAAGGGGTACAGGCAACCACCGAATCGCAGGATGCTCCACCCGCTAAGGGCCAGTCAGTCGCAGTGGATGACGGTATTCTCGGCGGGCTAAAAGACATTTTGTTTGGCACAACCGGACCGCGCGGCGGCAAACGCGACGGCGTGGTACAGACCATGGCGAAAAGCGCCGCGCGGCAGGTCACCAATCAGATTGTGCGCGGCATGCTGGGGAGTCTGCTAGGCGGCCGCCGTCGATAGGCGGGGAACCCACGGGCGGCCCAGCGCCGAACCCTGTACGCCGTTTTCCTGAAGATAGCGGTCGATTTCCACCATCCCCGTCCACCGCTTCTCGCACCAGAGCGGTGCCAGAAGCGTTGGACGGCGGGCGCTGGCGGAGATGCGGTGGTAGACAATCTCCGGAGGCGTGTGGCGAATCGTCTCTCCCGCCGTCACCGTATAGTCGTCGAGTTCGATACTGCTTAACCGCCCGGCTTCCCAGGCTTTCGCCATTATGCTTCCCTTCACGATATGCAGCGGGTGCAGCTTAATGCCGTCTACGCCGGTTTCCACGACTTTTTCCAGCGTCTCCAGGCTGTGCTGCTGCCCTTCTCCGGGCAAGCCGACAATCAGATGCGAACAGACTTTCAGGCCACGCTCGCGGGCGAGACGCGTGGTGCGCTGGTAGCAGGCGAAATCATGCCCACGATTGATACGGTGCAGGGTTTTATCGTGCGCGGTCTGCAGGCCCAGCTCCAGCCAGATCTCATAGCCCTTCTCTCTGTACTCGCTAAGTAAATCCAGCACCGCCTCCGGTACGCAGTCCGGGCGCGTACCCACGCACAGCCCGACAATGTTCGCCTGAGCAACCGCCTGCTGATACATGGAACGCAGCACCTGCACCTCCGCCCACGTACTGGTGTAGGCCTGGAAATAGGCCAGATACTGCTTCGCGCGGTTCACCAGGCTGGCCTGATGGGCGAGCTGTTCCGCGATGGATTTATGCTGCTGGGCTTCGTCAGCAAACGACGCAACGTTACAGAAGGTGCAGCCGCCGCGCCCGATGGTGCCGTCGCGGTTCGGGCAGCTAAAGCCGCCGTGCAGCGTCAGCTTATGCACCTTTTGACCGTACCGCTGCAAAAGATCCCCACCAAACATATTGACTAATTTCTGTAACTGCATAATCTGATAGACCGTCCCGAAGAAAGGGGACAAGCCTGCCATTTTTAGCCTCTGTCGGCGATGACCTGGATCAATCGCCCTGGACGGCCTTTATCTATTTGAATAAATAATCACGATTACCGAGATTTCATTCACCCGCCACGTAATTACTTTTCCTTATGTTCTGATGGTTTTTTTCATTTATAGCGCCAGTACTGAAAAACAGTGATTTTATGCGGGTTCGAAGACTGCGCCAGATTATTATTCTGCCATAAATCCGCATTTCAGCATGCTGCATCAATAATACCGCTTTCATATAGTGAGTCAGATCACACTCCCCTGCACCTTCCTGGCGCTTTCAGTGGTTGTAAAATTAGTAAAATAACCAATAAAAACAAAATGATAATTACGCTTTAGCACATTTTTGTATAAATAAGATTGCCATTTGACCTGTGTACCAATTCCCGATAAGTTGGAAATCCGCTGGAAGCTTTCTGGATGAGCGGCCTGCTCATCATATTTATGCAGTAATTGAGATTCCCTCTGAAGCAAGTCCTCAAACTTGTTTACCTGCGCGAAAGGATGAAAAAGAGGGCGAATGCGAGGTCCGCGTATGAAACGCTAACCCCGTCGCCATGCTCTTTCTGCGCCTGTGCGCCACGGTAAAGTTCAGTGGGAAGCCCGACGAGCCTGGGGAGGTTCACTGATATGTTGTACGATAAATCCCTTGAGAAGGATAACTGTGGTTTCGGCCTGATCGCCCACATAGAAGGCGAACCTAGCCACAAGGTAGTGCGTACCGCTATTCACGCACTGGCCCGTATGCAGCACCGTGGCGCCATCCTGGCCGATGGTAAAACCGGCGACGGTTGCGGCCTGCTGCTGCAAAAACCGGATCGTTTCTTCCGCATCGTGGCGGAAGAGCGCGGCTGGCGTTTAGCCAAAAACTACGCTGTCGGCATGCTGTTCCTGAATCAGGATCCTGAAAAGGCTGCCGCCTCACGCCGCATCGTTGAAGAAGAACTTCAGCGCGAAACCCTGTCGATTGTCGGCTGGCGCGATGTGCCAACCAACGAAGGGGTACTCGGTGAAATCGCCCTCTCCTCGCTGCCTCGTATTGAGCAGATTTTCGTTAACGCGCCTGCGGGCTGGCGTCCGCGCGATATGGAACGCCGTCTGTTTATCGCCCGTCGCCGCATTGAAAAACGTCTCCAGGACGATAAAGAGTTCTACGTCTGTAGCCTCTCTAACCTGGTGAACATCTATAAAGGTCTGTGTATGCCGGCTGACCTGCCGCGCTTCTACCTGGACCTGGCGGACCTGCGTCTGGAATCGGCCATTTGCCTGTTCCACCAGCGCTTCTCCACCAACACCGTGCCGCGCTGGCCGCTGGCGCAGCCGTTCCGCTACCTGGCGCACAACGGCGAGATCAACACCATCACCGGTAACCGCCAGTGGGCGCGTGCTCGTACCTATAAGTTCCAGACCCCGCTGATCCCTGACCTGCACGATGCCGCGCCGTTCGTGAACGAAACCGGCTCTGACTCCAGCTCCATGGACAACATGCTGGAGCTGCTGCTGGCGGGCGGGATGGATATCGTGCGCGCCATGCGTCTGCTCGTGCCGCCGGCCTGGCAGAACAACCCGGATATGGATCCGGAGCTGCGCGCATTCTTCGACTTTAACTCCATGCACATGGAGCCGTGGGACGGTCCGGCAGGTATCGTGATGTCCGACGGTCGCTTCGCTGCCTGTAACCTGGACCGTAACGGTCTGCGTCCGGCGCGCTACGTCATCACCAAAGACAAGCTCATCACCTGCGCCTCTGAAGTGGGGATCTGGGATTACCAGCCTGACGAAGTGGTCGAGAAAGGCCGCGTCGGTCCGGGCGAGCTGATGGTGATCGATACCCGCGGCGGCCGTATTCTGCACTCTGCGGAAACCGATAACGATCTGAAAAGCCGCCATCCGTATAAAGAGTGGATGGCGAAAAACGTCCGTCGCCTGGTGCCGTTCGAAGATCTGTCTGACGACGAAGTGGGCAGCCGCGAGATGGACGACGACACCCTCGCAAGCTTCCAGAAGCAGTTTAACTACAGCGCGGAAGAGCTGGACTCGGTTATTCGCGTGCTCGGCGAAAACGGCCAGGAAGCGGTCGGCTCGATGGGTGACGATACCCCGTTCGCCGTGCTCTCCAGTCAGCCGCGCATTATTTACGACTACTTCCGTCAGCAGTTTGCGCAGGTGACCAACCCGCCAATCGATCCGCTGCGTGAAGCCCACGTGATGTCGCTGGCCACCAGCATCGGCCGTGAGATGAACGTCTTCTGCGAAGCCGAAGGCCAGGCGCACCGTCTGACCTTTAAATCGCCGATCCTGCTGTTCTCTGATTTTAAACAGCTCACCACCATGACCGAGGAGCACTACCGCGCCGACACGCTCGATATCACCTTCGACGTGACCGAAACGAGCCTCGAAGAGACGGTGAATGCGCTGTGTGACAAAGCCGAGCAGATGGTGCGTAACGGCACCGTTCTGCTGGTGCTGTCTGACCGTAACATTGCGAAAAACCGTCTGCCGGTGCCTGCGCCAATGGCGGTGGGGGCTATCCAGACGCGTCTGGTCGACAAGAGCCTGCGCTGCGACGCCAACATCATTGTGGAAACCGCCAGCGCCCGCGATCCGCACCACTTTGCCGTGCTGTTAGGCTTTGGTGCGACGGCGATCTACCCGTACCTGGCCTATGAAACGCTGGCCCGCCTGGTAGACACCCGCGCCATCGACAAAGATTACCGCACGGTGATGCTGAACTACCGTAACGGCATCAACAAAGGCCTGTACAAGATCATGTCCAAAATGGGCATCTCGACCATTGCCTCTTACCGCTGCTCGAAGCTGTTTGAAGCGGTCGGCCTGCACGACGACGTCGCCAACCTCTGCTTCCAGGGCGTGGTCAGCCGCATCGGCGGGGCCGGTTTTGCTGACTTCCAGCAGGATCTGGTGAACCTGTCGAAGCGCGCCTGGCTGGCACGTAAGCCGCTGGAACAGGGCGGCCTGCTGAAATACGTTCACGGCGGCGAATATCACGCCTACAACCCGGATGTGGTGCGCACGCTGCAACAGGCGGTACAGAGCGGCGAATACAGCGATTATCAGCAGTATGCCGAGCTGGTGAACAACCGTCCGGCAGCGACGCTGCGCGACCTTATTGCCCTCAATCCGGGCGATGAAGCGGTCAGCGTTGAAGAAGTTGAGCCTGCATCCGAACTGTTCAAACGCTTCGATACCGCGGCGATGTCCATCGGCGCGCTGAGCCCGGAAGCGCACGAAGCGCTGGCGGAAGCCATGAACAGCATCGGCGGCAACTCCAACTCCGGCGAGGGCGGTGAAGATCCGGCCCGTTACGGCACCAACAAAGTGTCGCGCATCAAGCAGGTGGCGTCCGGCCGCTTTGGCGTAACCCCTGCCTACCTGGTTAACGCCGACGTGATCCAGATTAAGGTCGCTCAGGGTGCAAAACCGGGCGAAGGCGGTCAGCTGCCGGGTGATAAAGTCACCCCGTACATCGCCAAACTGCGCTACTCGGTGCCGGGCGTGACGCTGATTTCCCCGCCGCCGCACCACGATATCTACTCTATCGAGGATCTGGCGCAGCTCATTTTTGACCTGAAGCAGGTCAACCCGAAAGCGATGATCTCCGTGAAGCTGGTTTCCGAGCCGGGCGTCGGCACCATCGCCACCGGCGTGGCGAAAGCCTATGCGGATCTGATCACCATTGCCGGCTACGACGGCGGTACCGGCGCAAGCCCGCTCTCCTCCGTGAAATACGCGGGCTGCCCGTGGGAGCTTGGCCTGGTGGAAACCCAGCAGGCGCTGGTGGCTAACGGCCTGCGTCAAAAGATCCGTTTGCAGGTGGACGGCGGTCTGAAAACCGGCCTCGACATCATCAAAGCGGCGATTCTGGGTGCGGAAAGCTTCGGCTTCGGTACCGGTCCTATGGTGGCGCTGGGCTGTAAATACCTGCGCATTTGCCACCTGAACAACTGCGCAACCGGCGTTGCAACCCAGGACGAGAAGCTGCGTAAGAATCACTATCACGGCCTGCCGTTCAAGGTGACTAACTACTTTGACTTCATCGCCCGTGAAACCCGCGAGCTGATGGCGCAGCTGGGCGTGAAGCGTCTGGTGGATCTGATTGGCCGTACCGACCTGCTGAAAGAGCTGGAAGGCTTCACCGCCAAGCAGCAGAAGCTGGAGCTGTCTAAGCTGCTGGAAACGGCTGAGCCGCATCCTGGCAAAGCGGTTTACTGCACCGAGAACAACCCGCCGTTCGACAACGGCGTGCTGAACGCGCAGCTACTGCAACAGGCGAAGCCGTACGTGGACGAGAAGCAGAGCAAAACGTTCTGGTTTGATATTCGCAATACCGACCGTTCTGTCGGCGCGTCCCTCTCCGGTTACATCGCGCAAACGCACGGTGACCAGGGGCTGGCATCGGATCCGATTACCGCGCACTTCAGCGGTACCGCGGGCCAGAGCTTCGGCGTGTGGAATGCCGGCGGCGTTGAGTTATACCTGACCGGCGATGCCAACGACTACGTCGGCAAAGGCATGGCGGGCGGTCTGCTGGCGGTGCGTCCTCCGGTCGGTTCAGCCTTCCGCAGCCATGAAGCCAGCATCATCGGCAACACCTGTCTGTACGGTGCGACCGGCGGTCGTCTGTTTGCCGCGGGCCGTGCGGGCGAGCGTTTTGCGGTGCGTAACTCCGGTGCCATCACCGTGGTGGAAGGCATCGGCGATAACGGCTGCGAATACATGACGGGCGGAATTGTGTGCGTCCTGGGTAAAACCGGCGTGAACTTTGGCGCCGGCATGACGGGCGGTTTTGCCTACGTGCTGGATGAAGACGGTGAGTTCCGCAAGCGCGTGAACCCGGAACTGGTGGAAGTGCTGGACGTTGATTCGCTGGCCATTCATGAAGAACACCTGCGCGGTTTGATTACCGAACACGTGCAGCATACCGGTTCTTCGCGAGGCGAAGAGATCCTGGCGAACTGGCCAGCGTTCTCTGCGAAATTCGCGCTCGTTAAGCCGAAGTCCAGCGATGTTAAAGCCCTGTTGGGTCACCGTAGTCGTAGCGCAGCAGAGCTGCGCGTGCAGGCGCAGTAAGGAATTCAGATGAGCCAGAACGTATACCAGTTTATCGACCTGCAGCGTGTTGATCCGCCAAAGAAACCGCTGAAGATACGTAAAATTGAATTTGTTGAAATCTATGAGCCGTTTTCAGAAGGCCAGGCCAAAGCACAGGCAGACCGCTGCCTGTCCTGCGGTAACCCTTACTGCGAATGGAAATGTCCGGTCCATAACTACATTCCGAACTGGCTGAAGCTGGCCAACGAAGGGCGTATTTTTGAAGCCGCCGAGCTGTCTCACCAGACCAACACCCTGCCGGAAGTGTGCGGGCGCGTGTGTCCTCAGGATCGCCTGTGCGAAGGCTCCTGTACACTGAACGACGAGTTTGGCGCGGTGACCATCGGCAACATCGAACGCTATATCAACGATAAAGCGTTCGAGATGGGCTGGCGTCCGGATATGACCGGCGTGAAGCAAACCGACAAGCGCGTGGCGATCGTCGGCGCGGGTCCGGCAGGCCTGGCCTGTGCGGACGTGCTGACACGCAACGGCGTGAAGGCGGTGGTTTTTGACCGTCACCCGGAAATCGGCGGTCTGCTGACCTTCGGTATCCCGGCATTCAAGCTGGAAAAAGAGGTGATGACCCGCCGCCGTGAAATCTTCACCGGCATGGGCATTGAGTTCAAACTCAACACCGAAGTGGGCCGCGACGTGCAGCTCGACGATCTGCTCAAGGATTACGACGCCGTGTTCCTGGGCGTGGGTACCTATCAGTCCATGCGCGGTGGTCTGGAGAACGAAGATGCGCCAGGCGTGTACGACGCGCTGCCGTTCCTGATTGCTAACACCAAACAGCTGATGGGCTACGGCGAAACTGCCGACGAGCCGTTTGTCAGCATGGAAGGTAAACGCGTTGTCGTGCTGGGCGGCGGTGATACCGCGATGGACTGCGTGCGTACGTCCATTCGTCAGAACGCGGCGCACGTCATCTGTGCTTACCGTCGTGACGAAGAGAACATGCCGGGCTCTAAGCGCGAAGTGAAAAACGCGCGTGAAGAGGGCGTGGAGTTCCAGTTCAACATCCAGCCTCTGGGCATTGAAGTGAACGCCAACGGAAAGGTGAGCGGCGTGAAGATGGCGCGCACGGAGATGGGTGCGCCGGATGCAAAAGGCCGTCGTCGCGCGGAGATCGTGGCAGGCTCTGAGCACGTGATCCCGGCCGACGCCGTGGTGATGGCGTTTGGTTTCCGCCCTCACAGCATGGAGTGGCTGGCGAAGCACAGCGTAGAGCTGGACTCACAGGGCCGCGTGATTGCGCCGGAAGGCAGCGACAACGCCTTCCAGACCAGCAACCCGAAAATCTTCGCCGGTGGTGATATCGTTCGCGGTTCCGACCTGGTGGTTACCGCGATTGCCGAAGGACGTAAAGCGGCTGACGGGATCATGAACTTCCTGGAAGTGTAATACCGGTTGAACATGCGGTTTATCATCACCGCATGTTCGCCCCCCCTTCTTTCCCCCCTTCAATTCCAGGCTTATTCCTTCTGCCTGAGATTTATTACGAACCATGACATGATGAACCTTTATCAACGGTCCGTAACTCTCTTTAAATCGTGAACGCAATCGTATATCCACAACAAATAAATGGTTAAGTGTTGAAGCAGAAGTTCATATAACGCAGTAATAGAAGAGCGGCGTAATATCTGCGCCGTAAACAAAAGGGATTTGAAATAATGGTCAAAAAACATGCCTATGTAGAATATCGCCCTAAATCAACGAGTGAGGATGAAGACGTTATCCATCATGTGGTGATTGTTGACGGCAAAGAGATACATACAGAGAAAACGCAGGAAAAGGCTGCTGATTGGGCTTTGGAACAGGGTTATGCGGTTCATGTCGCCCGCGAGCGCCATCTTAAGGACTTAGATCAACCGCCTTTGTTCCGTGTATACCCCTAGGGCAATTAGATGTTCCTTGTAATACACCAAGGGATTAAAGCCTAAATATGCGCTATTTAAAAGCCCTTCGGGGCTTTTTATTATGTCTTTAACCGGAGTGATTCTTAGGGGCAAACACAATCGAAAATGTGACATTTATGTCCGGACATTTCGATAATAACATTCACTAACAGCATAGATATCTGAATTAACATTCACAGCTAATATCATTGCATTCTCAAATATGAAACGACAACTAGTGTCATCTAAATAACTTGTCTGATCCTGGGCCGGCACCTCTTTGCCGCTGATATATTGCTACTACATACGGAAATGAAGATATGAAATTCGATAAAATCGTCACCGGGCTACTCTTTGCCATTTTGTTTTTCAGCGTCGGTAATGCTGTCGCCAAAGCCAACGCGCTCTCCGATACTCAGGTTAAAAACGAAATTATTGCGGAGTCTATCGCTGATTATCCCGGCGTATGTGCTTGCCCTTTTAATCAGGCCCGAAATGGCAGTTCATGCGGGCGTCGCAGTGCATGGAGTAAGGCTGGTGGCTATTCCCCAATTTGTTACCAGAATGAAGTCACCGCTGAAATGATAAAAGAGTGGCGGGAACGTAACAGCTAACCGCTATAAGCAGAAAGCAAAACAGGCCCGTCGGGCCTGTTTGTTTATTTCACAACGCGCAGTGCGGGACGACCACCGCGCGGTGGCGGTTCATCATCGGGACCCTCGTCGTCGTCCTGACGATCGGGCTTGTCGCCATCAATCACAGACATTACCGGGTCGCTTTCGCGTTCATCGGATGCCTCATCGTCATTCAGGCTGGCAACCTCTTCATCATACGCCGCTTCCGGCTCGAACATGGTGCCTGCACCGTTTTCACGGGCGTAGATAGCCAGAACCGCAGCCAGCGGAACGGAAACCTGACGCGGCACGCCGCCGAAACGCGCATTAAAGCGCACTTCGTCGTTTGCCAGCTCCAGGTTACCCACTGCACGTGGCGCAATATTCAGTACAATCTGTCCGTCGCGTGCGTATTCCATTGGAACCTGCACGCCCGGCAACGTCACATCCACAACCAGGTGCGGCGTGAGCTGGTTATCCAGCAGCCATTCATAGAAGGCGCGCAGCAGATACGGACGGCGTGGGGTAAGTTGTGACATTTCCACAGTCATTAGCCTCGGCCGAGACGCATTTCACGTTCCGGTTCAGTTAAAGATGCCAGGAAAGAGTCGCGCTCAAATACGCGAGTCATATAGCCTTTCAGCTCTTTTGCGCCAGGGCCGCTGAACTCAACGCCCAGAATTGGCAGACGCCACAGCAGCGGGGCCAGATAGCAATCCACCAGGCTGAACTCGTCGCTCAGGAAGAACGGTTTCTGACCAAACACAGGGGCAATTGCCAGCAGCTCTTCACGCAGTTGCTTACGCGCAGCGTCGGCTTCAGAAGCGGAGCCGCTGGTAATGACGTTCATCAGCGAGTACCAGTCTTTTTCGATACGCTGCATGTACAGGCGGCTTTCACCACGTGCAACAGGGTAAACAGGCATCAGCGGCGGATGCGGGAAACGCTCATCCAGATATTCCATAATGATACGGGATTCCCACAGGGTCAGCTCGCGATCCACCAGCGTCGGTACGCTTTGGCTCGGGTTGAGATCGATCAGATCCTGAGGCGGGTTATCCTTTTCCACATGCTCGATCTCAAAACTGACACCCTTCTCGGCCAGCACGATACGAACCTGATGGCTATAAATGTCAGTAGGACCAGAAAACAGCGTCATTACCGAACGTTTGTTGGCAGCGACAGCCATGAAAACCTCCAGGTATATTCAGAATTTTTACTGCTACCAGCCCAACGGGGCCAGCCAGATGAAGTATCGCCCATCCCAGAGAAGACACATTGTTCAAGAATCGAACAAAAATCGAGTATTCACCGATATTTGGGCAGAAAATTGGATGATAGTTTACCAGATTTTGATGGCTTTGTGGTGAGGGGATGCCGGAAATGTGGAAAAAGAGAAGATATATGAAATGTTACTGTGGATAACCTGCGCATTATCCATAAAAAAACCCGCCGAAGCGGGTTTTTCGCCAATCGTTCTGCGTAAGCAGAATGGATTAACGTTTGGAGAACTGTGGACGACGACGTGCTTTACGCAGACCCACTTTCTTACGTTCAACCTGACGAGCGTCACGAGTAACGAAGCCAGCTTTACGCAGTTCAGAACGCAGGGATTCGTCGTACTCCATCAGAGCGCGGGTGATACCGTGACGGATCGCACCTGCCTGACCGGAGATACCACCACCTTTAACGGTGATGTACAGATCCAGTTTTTCTACCATATCAACCAGTTCCAGCGGCTGGCGAACTACCATGCGGGCAGTTTCGCGACCGAAGTACTGTTCCAGAGAACGCTGGTTGATTACGATTTTACCACTGCCCGGTTTGATGAAAACGCGAGCTGCGGAACTTTTGCGGCGACCAGTGCCGTAGTATTGATTTTCAGCCATTGCCTATAATCCCGATTAGATGTCAAGAACTTGCGGTTGCTGTGCCGCGTGGTTGTGCTCGTTGCCTGCGTAAACTTTCAGTTTACGGAACATAGCACGACCCAGCGGGCCTTTTGGCAGCATGCCTTTAACCGCGATTTCAATCACACGCTCAGGACGGCGGGCAATCATCTCTTCAAAGGTCGCTTCTTTGATACCACCGATGTGGCCGGTGTGGTGGTAGTACACTTTGTCAGTACGCTTGTTGCCGGTAACAGCAACTTTGTCAGCGTTCAGAACGATGATGTAATCACCGGTATCAACGTGCGGAGTGTATTCCGCTTTATGCTTACCGCGCAGGCGACGAGCCAGTTCAGTAGCCAGACGGCCCAGAGTTTTACCGGTCGCGTCAACAACATACCAGTCGCGCTGTACGGTTTCTGGTTTAGCTGTAAAAGTTTTCATTAAAAGCTTACCCAAATAATAAGTTACACGTTGGTGAACACCCAAACGTTTAGTCAGTTGAGGTTCACACGACAAAGTCCGGCAAACCTACCCCTTCGAATAGCACATGCCGACACATAGAAAGTTTCGGGAAAAAAACCTTCTCGTAACGTGGGGTCGCAAGATTATAGAGAAGTTGAGGTCAAAGATCGACCCTTAAATGTGATTTGGAATGGGTTTTTCGGGGGGCGCGTTTGTGCGGTCTGGTGCCCTCACCCTCAGCCCCTCTCCCCGCGGGAGAGGGGAGCATTGATTAGGGCATATGCTCACGCTTGAGATACTCTTCGCTCTGCATCTCTTGCAGGCGCGAGAGGCAGCGCTGGAATTCAAACTTCAGCCGCTCGCCCTGGTAGATCTCATATAAAGGCACCTCGGCGCTGACGACAAGCTTGACGTGGCGCTCGTAAAACTCGTCCACCAGCGCAATGAAGCGCCGCGCTTCGCTCTCCATCAGCCGCGTCATCACCGGCACATCCAGCATCATCACGGTGTGGAACAGGCGCGAAAGCGCAATATAGTCATGCTGGCTGCGGGCATCCACGCAGAGCGTCGCAAAAGAGACCGCCAGCGTCTGGTTTTCTACGCCAAGGGTAGGTAACGGGCGATGGTTAATCTCCAGCGTCGGTGCGTTTTCGCGTTTTGCGCCCGCCAGCGCCAGCCAGAGTTTATCCATCTCGCGAGCGGTATCGGCGTTTAACGGCGAAAGCCACAGGTGCGCCTGCGTTAACGTGCGCAGACGATAATCGACACCGGCATCGACATTCATGATGTCGCAATGCTGTTTGATAGCATCAATAGCTGGCAGGAAACGCGCCCGCTGCAGGCCGTTGCGATAGAGTTCATCCGGCGGGATATTCGACGTGGCAACGAGCGTGATCCCGCGGGCAAACAGCGCTTTCATCAGCCCGCCTAACAGCATGGCGTCGGTAATGTCAGAAACAAAAAACTCATCGAAGCAGAGCACGTCCGTTTCCGCCTTGAACCTGTCAGCCACAATCTCCAGCGGATCGCTTTTGCCCTGCAGCGCTGTCAGCTCTTCATGCACCCGCAGCATAAAGCGATGGAAGTGGAGGCGCTGTTTACGCTCCCCCGGCAGGCTGAGATAAAACAGATCCATCAGCCAGGTTTTTCCGCGACCGACGCCGCCCCACATATATAAACCGCGCACCGGAGCCTGAGCCTGCGGCGCTTTTTTGCCGAGCAGTCGGCCAAACGCCGCTTTGAGCCCACCACTCTGTTCTACTTCAGCAGGTTTTGCCGTGAGCGCCTGATAAATCATCTCCAGACGGTTTACCGCCTCACGTTGAACGTCATCAGGCTGATGAGTACCCTCATTCAGGGCCAGTTGATATCGCGATGCAGGGGACAGGATTTGCATAATCTTATTGTTATTCCTTCAATTAATGCTCATCAGCAGGCGTGACTGATGAAAAAAAGGCCGTTCTACACTACGCGATGATACGTCAGGATTCCACTTCTGCGGAAATAGCGGTTATAGTGGCATTATCAGGCACAGGCAGGAGCCGAGCCAACACCCTACGGAACAACAAGACAACGGGAGAAGTTCATGACCTGGGAATATGCGCTAATCGGTTTAGTCGTCGGCATCGTGATCGGTGCTGTGGCCATGCGTTTCGGCAACCGCAAATTGCGTCAGCAGCAGTCACTGCAGTACGAACTGGAAAAGAATAAAGCAGAGCTGGAAGAGTATCGCGAAGAGCTGGTCAGCCACTTTGCCCGTAGCGCCGAGCTGCTGGACAACATGGCGACCGACTACCGTCAGCTGTATCAGCATATGGCGAAAAGCTCCAGCAGCCTGCTGCCGGAAATGACCGCGGAGACTAACCCGTTCCGCAACCGTCTGGCCGACTCAGAAGCGGGTAACGATCAGGCTCCGGTTCAGATGCCACGCGACTACTCTGACGGCGCGTCCGGCCTGCTGCGCGGTGGCGCAAAACGCGATTAATCGCACAACATAAATATATTTTACGGGCGCATCTCTTGCGCCCGTCCTTTCTTCCCGTCCCCAGCTATTATTTAGTCAAACACCTCATTGTTCAGCGGTATAAAATTCAATAACATCATCATGATTTTGGGCCGTTCTTCTTTCATTCCAGGATACGAGAGTCAGCATCAATGAAGAAAAAAAACCAGCTGTTGAGCGCTATAGCGTTAAGTGTCGGGTTATCTCTCTCGGCGTCCTTCCCTGCCGGTGCGGCGCTGCCTTCGCAGGTGCCGGGACAGGCAGCCACTCCCAGCCTCGCGCCAATGCTGGAAAAAGTGTTGCCCGCGGTCGTGAGCGTTCAGGTAGAAGGCACGGCGGTTCAAAGCCAGCGCGTACCGGAAGAACTGAAAAAATATTTTGGCGATGAGTCCCCCAACCAGCAGGCTCAACCTTTTGAAGGCCTGGGCTCTGGCGTCATCATTGATGCGGCTAAAGGCTATATCCTGACCAACAATCATGTCATCAGCCAGGCCGATAAAATCAGCGTCCAGCTGAACGATGGTCGTGAATTTGATGCCAAACTGATTGGCGGCGATGATCAGAGCGACATCGCGCTATTGCAGGTGCAGAACCCGAGCAACCTGACCCAGATTGCCATTGCGGATTCCGACAAGCTGCGCGTCGGTGATTTTGCCGTCGCCGTGGGCAATCCCTTTGGTTTAGGTCAAACCGCCACCTCCGGCATAGTCTCGGCGCTGGGACGCAGTGGCCTGAATCTGGAAGGTCTGGAAAACTTCATCCAGACCGATGCCTCAATCAACCGGGGCAACTCCGGCGGGGCATTACTCAACCTTAACGGCGAGCTGATTGGCATTAACACGGCAATTCTGGCTCCGGGCGGCGGCAGCATTGGAATTGGCTTTGCGATCCCGAGCAATATGGCTAAAACGCTGGCGCAGCAGCTAATCCAGTTCGGCGAAGTCAAACGTGGACTGCTGGGTATTAAAGGCATGGAGATGAGCGCGGATATCGCGAAAGCGTTCAATATCAACGTGCAGCGCGGTGCGTTTGTCAGTGAAGTGCTGCCAAACTCCGGCTCGGCAAAAGCAGGCATCAAATCGGGCGATGTGATCGTCAGCCTTAACGACAAGCCGCTGAGCAGCTTTGCTGAACTGCGTTCGCGTATCGCCACTACCGAACCGGGGGCCAAAGTGAAGCTGGGCCTGATCCGTGACGGTAAGCCGCTGAATGTCGAAGTGACGCTGGATAAAAGCACCTCGTCCTCTGCCAGCGCGGAGCTTATCGCCCCGGCGCTGCAGGGAGCAACGTTAAGCGATGGGCAGTTGAAAGACGGTACGAAAGGCATTCGCCTGGACACCGTCGAGAAGAGCAGCCCTGCCGCGCAGGCCGGATTGCATCAGGAAGATGTCATCATTGGCGTGAACCGCAATCGCGTGCAGTCCATTGCCGAACTGCGCAAGGTGCTGGAGAGCAAACCGGCGGTCATTGCCCTGCAGGTCATGCGTGGTAATGAGTCTATCTACATTCTGTTGCGCTAAGCATTTGCGATCCCGGACATCACCGCTGCGTGTGATGTCCGGATAACTCATGTTATGCTGCAAATCGTTCCTTTTTTCACGACACGCGCATCATGCTTTTAAAGCTCTTACGTTCCATTGTCATCGGTTTGATTGTCGCTGGCCTGCTGCTGCTGGCGATGCCGTCTTTGCGTCAGTTTAATAAGCTGTCTGCCCCCCAGTTCGACAGCACGGATGAAACGCCGGCGACCTATAACCAGGCCGTTCGCCGTGCCGCCCCTGCCGTGGTTAACGTTTATAACCGCGGCCTCAACAGCTCAGCACATAACCAGCTTGAGATCCGCACCCTTGGCTCCGGGGTGATTATGGACGAGCGCGGCTACATTATTACGAACAAACACGTGATCAACGATGCCGACCAGATCATCGTCGCCCTGCAGGATGGCCGCGTGTTTGAGGCGTTGCTTGTGGGTTCAGACAGCCTGACCGATCTGGCCGTGCTGAAGATTAACGCCACGGGCGGATTGCCGGTCATTCCGATCAACCGTAAACGTACGCCGCACATCGGCGATGTGGTGCTGGCGATCGGTAACCCGTACAACCTGGGCCAGACCATCACGCAGGGAATTATCAGCGCGACCGGTCGAATCGGCCTCAACCCGTCAGGACGGCAGAACTTCCTGCAGACGGATGCGTCAATCAACCACGGCAACTCCGGCGGCGCGCTGGTCAACTCGCTGGGCGAACTGATGGGCATCAACACCCTCTCGTTCGATAAAAGCAACGACGGCGAGACGCCGGAAGGGATCGGCTTTGCTATTCCGTTCCAGCTGGCGACCAAGATTATGGATAAGCTGATCCGCGACGGACGCGTGATCCGCGGCTATATCGGTATCGGCGGGCGCGAAATTGCGCCAATGCATACTCAGGGCGGCGGTATCGATCAGATTCAGGGCATCGTCGTCAACGAGGTGGCACCGGGTGGCCCGGCGGCTAACGCGGGGATTCAGGTTAATGATGTCATCGTGTCGGTCAACGGTACGCCGGCAGTCTCGGCCCTGGAGACGATGGATCAGGTAGCCGAAATTCGCCCTGGCTCGATCATCCCTGTGGAAATCATGCGCAACGATAAGAAAATGACGCTGCACGTGACGATTCAGGAATACCCGGCAACAAATTAGCCCCATAAAAAAACCGAAGCACTTACTGGCTTCGGTTTTTTTGCCGGGTGGCGCTAACGCTTACCCGGCCTACGGGAGACACTTCGTTTTACTTGTTTACGAACTCTTCACCCAGAGTGATATCTTTCTTCAGCGTGTCCAGCATGCCTTCCATCGCGTTTTGCTCAAACGCGCTCAGCGTACCGATAGGCTTACGCTCTTCAATACCGTTTTTGCCCAGCAGCAGCGGCTGAGAGAAGAAGCGGGCATGTTCGCCGTCGCCTTCAACGTAAGCGCATTCAACAACGCCTTTCTCGCCCTGCAGGGCGCGAACCAGCGACAGACCGAAACGTGCAGCCGCCTGGCCCATAGACAGGGTTGCAGAACCGCCACCCGCCTTCGCTTCCACCACTTCGGTGCCCGCGTTCTGGATTCGTTTGGTCAGGTCAGCCACTTCCTGCTCGGTGAAGCTCACGCCCGGGATCTGCGACAGCAGAGGCAGAATAGTCACGCCAGAGTGGCCGCCGATAACCGGCACTTCCACTTCTGTTGGCTGTTTGCCTTTCAGCTCAGCAACGAAGGTGTTGGAACGGATGATATCCAGCGTGGTCACGCCGAACAGTTTGTTTTTGTCGTACACACCCGCTTTCTTCAGCACTTCGGCTGCGATAGCAACGGTGGTGTTCACCGGGTTAGTGATGATACCGATGCATGCTTTCGGGCACACTTCAGCGATCTGCTGCACCAGGTTTTTCACGATGCCCGCGTTGACGTTGAACAGGTCTGAACGATCCATGCCTGGCTTACGCGCCACGCCTGCAGAAATCAGGACCACGTCAGCACCCTGCAGCGCAGGACGCGCATCTTCACCGGAGAAGCCTTTGATTTTTACAGCGGTCGGGATGTGGCTCAGGTCAACCGCCACGCCTGGGGTTACCGGAGCAATATCGTACAGGGAGAGTTCTGAGCCTGAAGGCAGTTGGGTTTTCAGTAGTAGGGCAAGCGCCTGGCCGATACCACCAGCAGCGCCGAGGACTGCGACTTTCATCCTAAACTCCTTATTATGGTTAACTTAAGTATCTGTAAATCCGTTGCCGCGACCTTAAATCAGCATGTCTTTAATTACAATTTTCGAAGCTAAAGAATTTGAGGTCACACGACTTTATCTCTCACCAGAAAGCTATCTGACGACAGATGGCAACGAATTAAGAGGTGGTTACAATACACCCTGCCACGCCACCAAAACAACATCATTTTGATAACATTTAATTTACTTTTAAGCTTATTTGCGCGGCGTGACCCAGGCATGTTTTCTGATAACGAAATCTGATAAAATCACTCCCTTTCATAACATTATTTCAGCCTGCCGTTGAGCAGATAATTTGCATAAAAATTCATCCACATGCATAATAATGTTGTTTCTTTCGTCATATTCCGGGTGACTTATGCGAAGCTCGTCTAAGCAAGAAGAATTGGTAAAAGCGTTTAAGGCGCTACTTAAAGAAGAGAAATTCAGTTCTCAGGGAGAAATTGTTCAGGCGCTGCAGGAACAAGGCTTCGATAACATCAACCAGTCGAAAGTCTCCCGCATGTTAACCAAGTTTGGCGCGGTGCGTACCCGCAACGCCAAGATGGAGATGGTCTATTGCCTGCCGGCTGAACTTGGCGTGCCGACCACCTCCAGCCCGCTCAAGAATTTGGTTCTGGATATCGACTATAACGACGCCGTTGTGGTCATCCACACAAGCCCGGGTGCCGCGCAGCTGATTGCCCGCATGCTGGACTCGTTAGGTAAAACAGAGGGTATTCTCGGCACCATTGCCGGTGATGACACCATCTTTACCACCCCGGCTAGCGGTTTCTCCGTGAAGGATCTCCACGAAGCGATTCTGGTTCTGTTCGAACAGGAACTGTAATGCGCCCTCCCCCGTAGCGCCGCTGCGGGGATCATTCTGCTCTCGCATCATTTCCCCCTTTATTTCACTGCCCTTGCTTTGACAATTAGTGCTTTTTACCACTCATTAACATTCACCCAGTGAATAACAATCCCGCAAATCGCACAAAAAATCAAAAAGCATTATCCCTATGATTTTCTTATAAATACCAACGCAAATTGCTCATAAAACACCCAACATTATGCAATTAGGTTATAAAAAAAAGCGGGTTTAACACGTAATAACAAGGGAAACCATTAGTCTGGTATTAATTTTTTACGTTATTAGTGTATACTTGATTTTGTGATGAGGGTCACGAAACAAGACCCCACTAAAAAATTCGACGAGGTAAGAATCATGAAAATCAAAACTACTGTAGCGGCGCTGAGCGTCCTGTCTGTCCTGTCCTTCGGTGCTTTCGCGGCTGACGCTATTAATGCTGACCAGGCGCAATCCCGTGAGGCAATCGGTACGGTTTCTGTCGGCGCTGTTGGCACGTCTCCAATGGACATGCATGAGATGCTGAACAAAAAAGCGGAAGAAAAAGGTGCGTCATCCTATCGCATTATCGAAGCGCGTTCCGGTGACCACTGGCACGCCAC
>NZ_JADCLF010000007.1:0-278573 GCF_014982345.1 Enterobacter cloacae complex sp. P1B
TTCAGAGTCAAGCGTTTATTTCGCTTTTCTCTGATGACCCGGCGGCGTGTGTGCCGTTATTCCGTGTCAGTGGAGGCGCATTATAGGGAGTTATTCTGAAGTGACAAGAGGAAATTCAAAAAAACTTTCTGACCGTGTTTTTTTTCACCAACAGAGGTGATATCAAGCTACAAATTGTTCTATTTGATGTATCTGCAACCACAATCACATTCGAGGTGGCATAATTAACAGCATGAAACATTAAGGAATAAAAGCGATGCCATTAAGCGCACAACAGCTGGCCGCCCAAAAAAATCTGTCCTATGTGCTGGCAGAAAAGCTGGCGCAGCGCATTTTAGCGGGTAAATATGCCCCGGGGAGCATCCTGCCGGGCGAATTGGAGCTGGGTGAGCAGTTTGGAGTAAGCCGTACCGCGGTTCGCGAGGCGGTGAAAACCCTGACGGCAAAAGGTATGGTGCTTCCACGCCCTCGTATTGGCACGCGCGTGATGCCACAGAATAACTGGAATTTTCTCGATCAGGAGCTGCTCTCCTGGTGGATGACCGAAGACAACTTTCATCAGGTCGTCGATCACTTTCTTGTAATGCGCAGCAGCCTTGAACCTCAGGCATGCCTGCTTGCCGCCACGCTCGGGACAGCAGAGCAGAAAGCGCAGCTTAACGCACTCATGGAAGAGATGGTGTTCCTGAAAAAACACTTCAACCGGGAACGATGGATTGAGGTCGATATGGCCTGGCATGAACATATCTATATGATGAGCGCCAATCCGTTCCTCACTTCCTTTGCTTCGTTATTCCATTCGGTGTACCACACCTACTTTACCTCTATTACACAAGACGAAGTGGTAAAGCTGGATTTGCATCAGGCGATAGTAGATGCCATTCAGGAGAGCGACGGGCAGCGAGCCCTGACTGCATGTCAGGCATTGCTGACCGCACCAACCCACCAGCAGGTAAATAAATGACAGAGAAAAAAGCGCGCAGCATGGCCGGATTGCCGTGGATTGCAGCCATGGCGTTCTTTATGCAGGCACTGGATGCCACCATCCTCAATACGGCGCTTCCCGCCATTGCGCAAAGCCTTAACCGCTCCCCGCTGGCAATGCAGTCCGCCATCATCAGCTACACCCTCACGGTGGCGATGTTGATCCCGGTAAGTGGCTGGCTGGCCGATCGCTTCGGTACCCGCAGAGTTTTCATGCTGGCCGTAACGCTCTTTACGCTCGGTTCACTGGCCTGCGCGCTCTCCACTTCATTAACGGAGCTGGTTATCTTTCGCGTACTGCAGGGAATAGGCGGCGCGATGATGATGCCGGTGGCGCGCCTCGCTTTGCTGCGTGCCTACCCACGCAGCGAACTGCTCCCCGTACTCAACTTTGTCACCATGCCGGGGCTGGTCGGCCCAATACTTGGCCCGGTCCTCGGGGGTGTGCTGGTTACCTGGGCAAGCTGGCACTGGATTTTCCTGATTAATATTCCGATTGGCGTGGCAGGGCTGATCTATGCCCGCAAATATATGCCGAACTTCACCACGCCAAGGCGCAGCTTCGATATGGGCGGCTTTTTCCTGTTTGGACTGAGCCTGGTGCTGTTCTCCAGTGGCATGGAGCTCATTGGCGAGAAGCTCGTTGAAACGTGGCTGGCGCTCGCCGTCATCCTCAGTGGTATTCTGCTGTTCCTTCTTTATATACGCCATGCGCGTCGTCACCCGACACCGCTTATCTCTTTATCTCTCTTTAACACCCGAACCTTTTCCGTCGGGATCGCGGGCAATATTGCCTCACGTCTGGGCACAGGCTGCGTACCGTTCCTGATGCCATTGATGCTGCAGGTGGGGTTCGGCTACCCGGCGCTGATTGCCGGCTGCATGATGGCGCCCACGGCAATGGGTTCCATTCTGGCGAAATCGACGGTCACACAGGTACTGCGCTGGTTTGGCTATCGTAAAACGCTGGTTGGCGTGACGGTCTTTATCGGTCTGATGATTGCGCAGTTCTCGCTGCAATCCGCGGCGTTACCGGTCTGGATGTTGATCCTGCCGCTGTTTGTGCTGGGAATGGCGATGTCAACGCAGTTCACGTCGATGAACACCATCACCCTTGCGGACCTGACCGACGAGAACGCGAGCAGCGGCAACAGCGTACTGGCGGTGACCCAACAGCTGTCGATCAGCCTCGGGGTAGCCGTGAGCGCGGCGGTGCTGCGGTTTTATGAAGGGTTTGACGGCACGAATACCGTTGAGCAGTTCCACTATACCTTTATCACCATGGGCGTGCTTACCGTGGTGTCGGCGCTGGTCTTTATGTTGTTAAAACCGAAAGATGGCCGGAACCTGATTAAAGAGCGTCACAAAGAGAAAGCTAAACCGAACCGCGTTCCATCAGAACAGGAGTAAGCTGCAAACGTTGCTGTTGCAGCGTGGGCTGCGCCATACGGTGGATCAACACGTCGATGGCCAGCTCACCCAGTTCATCCTTCGGCTGATGGATCGTGGTCAGCGGCGGCGTCATGTAGCGCGCCAGTTCGATATCATCGTAACCGACGATCGCCATATCGTCCGGAACGCGCAATCCCGCCTGATACAGCGCCTGATAGGCACCAAACGCCATCGCATCGTTGCCGATAAACACCGCCTGCGGGCGAGGCTCTTGCGCCAGCAGCGTCTGCATTGCCTCGAAACCGCCGTTAAACTCGAAATCGCCGGTGATGCGATAGCCATCAGGAATGGCAAGCCCTGCCCGCTCCATTGCCGAAAGATAGCCTTCCAGACGCAAGCGCGCCGGGGTTTTATCCAGCGGGCCGGTAATGCAGGCAATGCGGGTATAGCCTTTATCAATCAGGTGCTGCGTCGCCATATCGCCGCCCAGCAGCGAGTTATCCTGAATCAGATCGCTGGTCCCGTCGAACGGCGCCCAGTCCATCATTACCGTGGGAATAGAAGGATAGCGCTGAATGATCTCTTTTGAAGGTTGATGCGTTTCGGTACAGAGCAGCAGCAGCCCGTCGACGCGTTTTTGCATCAGCGTTTCCAGGTTGCGGTTCATGCGCTGCTCGTCGCCTTCGGTATTGCACAGCACCAGACTGTAGCCACGCTCGAAGCAGCTGCGCTCTACGCCACGAACAAGTTCAGAATAGAAAGGATTGGTACTGGCCGTGATCAGCATGCCGATGGTGCGCGTCTGGTTAAGCTTCAGACTGCGCGCCAGCGCCGACGGCGCATAGTTGAGGTCTTTTACTGCGGCTTCGACTTTCTCCCGAATCGCCTCGCTGACGAAGCGGTCGTTATTAATAACGTGAGAGACGGTCGAAGTAGAAACGCCCGCCATGCGGGCGACATCTTTCATCGTAGCCAAGCGTTACCCCTGCTGACTTAAGAATTCATCGATCTCTTTACGCCACGGAACGGAAGGCTGTGCGCCTTTGCGCGTCACCGCAATCGCGGCGGCGGCATGCGCAAAGCGGATCGCGTCATCCATCGCTTTTCCTTCCAGCAATGCCGTCACCAGCGCACCATTGAAGGTGTCTCCAGCGGCGATGGTATCAATGGCTTTGACCTTAAAGCCCGGCACGCGACGGCCTTCGCCATTGACGCTAGCCCACACCCCGCGGCTACCAAGAGTAATGATAACGGTCCCGATGCCTTTTGCATGCAGCACTTTCGCCGCACGCGCGGCATCATTGTCATTTTCAACGCGAATGCCCGTCAGCTTTTCCGCTTCGGTTTCGTTCGGCGTAATGATGTCCACCAGCGCCAGCAGTTCATCTGATAATACACGGGCAGGCGCAGGGTTAAGTACGACAGTGGTATGATTTTCATGCGCAATTTTCGCGGCGGTCAGCACGCTTTCAACCGGGGACTCCAGCTGCATCAGCAGGGCCTCGGCCCCGCCAATGATTGCACGTTGCGCTTCTACGCGCTCCGTTGTTAGCGCTGCGTTAGCGCCAGCATGAATACCGATGACATTCTCACCTTCAGCGTTAACGAAAATCAGCGCCACGCCGGTAGACTCTCCCGCGACAACGCTGACCGGTGCGATATCGATGTTGTCGCTCGCCAGCTGCTTGCGTACGCGCTCGCCGGTATCGTCATCACCCGTACAGGCGATAAACGCGATATTCGCCCCGCTGCGCCCGGCGGCAACTGCCTGGTTTGCGCCCTTACCGCCGAACGCGACCTGATACTGATTACCGGTGACGGTTTCGCCCGGAGTGGGGAACGTTTCAAGGTTAAGAATGTGATCGGCATTGATACTGCCAAGGACGACGAGGTTGCCTGCGGTTTTCATGTATTGAGGTGTCCATCTGAGAGCGCCACCGGTATTACCCGGTGGCGTATGCCACACTTTTCTTTTATTTGGTGTCCCTCAGGCAGCCAGCGACTGCCTGAATCGCCTTTACTGCTTAATGACCAGCTTCAGGTCAACAGGGTATTTGGCCTGAACTTTTTCGCCCTTCAGCACTTTGTCGGCAGTTTCAACGCCAGTCGCGCCAATCTGCTCAGGTAGCTGAGCGATGGTCGCAGCCAGTTTGCCATCATTTACTGCTTTTTCACCATCCGGCGTGCCGTCAAATCCGACAACCATCACATCTGATTTACCTGCGGTCTGCAGGGCACGCAGCGCGCCCAGCGCCATTTCATCGTTCTGTGCAAATACCGCCTGCACATCTGGATGCGCGGTCAGCAGGTTCTGCATGACGTTCAGACCCTTAGTACGGTCGAAGTCTGCCGGCTGGCTGGCCAGCACGTTGAATTTGTGTGCAGCCACGGCCTGCTGGAAGCCTTCACCACGCTCGCGGGCTGCAGAAGTCCCGGCAATGCCCTGCAGTTCGATAACTTTCGCGCCTTCACCGGCTTTCTTCGCGATGTAGTCACCAGCAATTTTACCGCCCAGCACGTTATCAGACGCAATGTGGCTCACAACTTCGCCTTTCGTTGCCTGACGGTCCAGAGTGATCACCGGAATTTTCGCCTGGTTTGCCATCTTCACGGCGTTGCCTACGGCATCAGAATCGGTTGGGTTGATCAGCAGAATTTTGGTGCCACGAACGGTTAAGTCCTGAACGTTAGCCAGCTCTTTCGCCGGGTTGTTCTGTGAATCCAGCACCACCAGGTTGTAGCCCAGTTTGTCCGCTTCTTTCTGCGCACCGTCCTTCAGGGAGACGAAGAACGGGTTGTTCAGGGTAGAGACAACCAGCGCGATGGTATCTTTCGCCATGGCGTTAGCACTTACGGTTGCGCTCAGCGCGACAGCGGAAACCAGGGTAGCCAGTTTTTTCATGTTCATATCTAAGATGTCCTGTAGTGTCGTCAGTTACTGTTTTTTGTTGTCTACCAGTACCGCCAGCAAAATCACCACTGCCTTAACGATCATCTGGTAATAGGAGGAAACACCTAACAAATTCAAACCATTATTCAGGAAACCGAGGATCAGTGCGCCGATCAATGTCCCAACAATGCGACCTTTACCGCCCGCAAGGCTCGTACCGCCCAGAACCACCGCCGCGATGGCATCCAGCTCGTACCCCGTCCCCGCCGTCGGCTGCGCGGAAGAGAGGCGCGCCACTTCGATGATGCCCGCCAGTGACGCCAGCAGGCCGCACAGGGAGTACACGATAATTTTGACTTTATTAACGCTGATACCGGACAGGCGCGTGGCCGCTTCGTTACCGCCCAGGGCATAGATATAACGTCCCAGACGGGTATGGTGCAGCATGTACCACGCCGCCAGGAAGACGATAGCCATGATCCAGACCGGGGTCGGGACACCCAGCGGGCGACCGATACCGAACCAGCCAAACAAATCCGCGTTATCCGTAAACCCGGTATTCACCGGGCTACCGTTGGTGTAAACCATGGTCACACCGCGCAGCAGCAGCATCATCACCAGCGTGGCGATAAACGCCTGAACGCGGCCTTTTGCCACAATCACGCCGGTAACGGCACCAATCGCCGCGCCAGCCGCCAGTGCAGCCGCAACGGCCACCAGCGCGTTGACCTCAATTCCCACAATTGAAGCGGCGATCGCACCGGTGAGCGCCAACAGGGAACCGACGGACAGATCGATACCCGAGGTCAAAATCACCAGCGTCATGCCGACCGCCATAATGGCGTTCACCGACGTCTGCTGCAGAATGTTGAACAGATTATTGACGGTAAAAAAGTTCGGGCTCATGGTCGAGACAATCGCGATCAGCACCAGCAGGGCAATCAGCGATTTTTGTTCCATCAGCCATGCCTTTGTGAAATAGCGGCGACCAGAAACAGCCTGGGTAGTCATCTTCTTACTCCTGATTCACGCGATTAAGCTTGCCCACAGCGGCAGCCATCAGAACTTCCTGGGTGGCCTGCTCGCGAGTGAATTCACCGCCGAGATGCCCTTCATGCATGACGATAATGCGATCGCTCATGCCTAATACCTCTGGCATCTCGGAAGAGACCAGAATGATGCTCAGACCGTCGGCCTTGAACTGGTTAATCAGCTGATAGATCTCTTTTTTCGCGCCCACGTCCACGCCGCGGGTTGGCTCGTCGAGGATCAACACCTTCGGGCGCGTCATCAGCCCGCGGGCAATCGCCACTTTCTGCTGATTCCCGCCGGACAGCAGGCCAATAGCCTGCTCCATCGACGGGGTTTTAACGTTGAAGAGACGGATAAAATCGCTGACCGCCTGCTGCTCATCTTTATGCTTCAGGCTGCCGCCGCTATGGCTGAAATAGCGCAGCGCGGTGAGGGACATATTCTCTTTCACCGACATGCCCAGCACTAAGCCGTCGCGCTTGCGGTCTTCGGAGATATAGACGATGCCGTTCGCCAGCCCGTCCTGAGGCGAGCGGGTCACCACTTCATGGCCGTCAAGGGTAACGTAACCGCTGGTGCGCGGCAGTGCGCCGTACAGCACTTTCATCAGCTCGGTACGGCCCGCGCCCATCAGGCCCGCCACGCCCAGGATCTCGCCCTGACGCAGGGTAAAGGTCACATCGTTTACGCCTGGGCCGCAGAGGTTATCTACCTTCAGGCGGATCTCGCCCGGCGCTTTGTCCAGATGCGGATATTGGTCTTCGAGCTTACGTCCCACCATCATTTCGATCAGCGTATCTTCGGTCAGCGTCGCCACTTCGCGCTCGGCGATAAACTGGCCGTCGCGGAAGACGGTAACGTCGTCGCAAATTTCGAAGATCTCTTTCATGCGGTGAGAGATATAGACAATGCCGCGCCCCTGCGCTTTCAGCTCGCGGATCACGCGGAACAGGGATTCGGTTTCGGTATCGGTCAGGGCATCGGTCGGTTCATCCATAATGATGACCTTCGACTCGAAGCTCAGCACCTTCGCGATTTCCACCATCTGCTGATCGCCGATGGAAAGGTCGCCCACCAGGCGGTCGCTCTTAAAGCGCAGGTTCAGCTTCGCCAGCAGCTTGTCCGCTTCGGCGTACATGGTTTTCCAGTCGATTTTGCCGAACCGGTTCACGAACTCGCGGCCCAGGAAGATGTTTTCCGCAATGGTCAGCTGCGGGATCAGGTTCAGCTCCTGGTGAATAATGCCGATGCCCGCTTCCTGAGAGGATTTCGGGCCGTTAAAGGTGGTTTCTTTACCCAGCCAAACGAGTGAACCGGCATCGCGCTGGTAGATCCCGGTCAGCACTTTCATCATGGTGGATTTGCCGGCACCGTTTTCGCCCACCAGCGCCATCACGCGTCCTGGGTAGACGTTAAGCGCCGCACCGGAGAGGGCTTTTACGCCCGGGAACGACTTATCGATCCCTTTGAGTTGCAGTAATGCGTCCATGATGGCCTCAGAAGGTGACGCCAGCACAGAGAATGATATTCGCATACGGGGAACACTCCCCGCTGCGAATCACCGCCTGACTGTCTGCGGTTTGTTGTTTGAACTGTTCGTGCGTTGTGTAACGAATTTCTATGGTGTTTCCCTGGTGTTGTTGCAGTTGCTCAATGTGGCTGAGCAACGTTTCGTGGAGTTGCGGATTATGTTGTTTGATTTCCGCCGCGAGAATGGCCGCCTCAACCTGCATCTCCGCCGTCACCACCTCCAGTACCTGCATAAACGAGGGCACGCCCTGCGTTAACGCCATATCGATACGGGTTGTGCTGCGCGGAACCGGTAAGCCTGCATCGCAAACCACCAGCGTATCGGTATGCCCAAGACGGGAAATAACCGATGAGATTTCTGAGTTGAGAACCGTGCCTTTCTTCATTTTCTTGCTCCACTAGCGAAACGTTTCGCTAAAAATAGTGTAGCCGCATAAATGTTCAGAAAACCATCATGACGTAACGGATTTGTGATCAACGTCGAAACGTTTCGCTAAGTGAAATGGAGGGGGAGGTAAATGCAAAACGGTAACCGTCAGGTTACCGTTTTAGATGTTTGCGCCCTCTCCCTGTGGGAGAGGGACGGGGTGAGGGCATCAGGCCGCACGGAGACTTAAATCTCAACCTGCGTCCCCAGCTCAATGACGCGGTTAGGCGGGATCTCAAACTGGTCAGGCGCGCGCAGGGCGTTACGCTGCAGGATCAGATACAGCTTGCCGCGCAGACGCAGGTACCATGGGCGCTTGCCGATGATCAGCGACTCGTGGGACATAAAGAACGACGTCTCCATCATCCGGCAGCTTAACCCTTCCAGACCGCAGCGGTGGAACACCTCTTCCACGTTCGGCGTTTCGCGCCAGCCGTAGCTCGCCACCACGCGCCAGAAGGTCGGGGACAGCTGCTCAATCTGTACGCGGCGCACGTTGTGAACGTACGGCGCATCTTCGGTGCGCAGCGTCAGCAGGATCACGCGCTCGTGCAGCACTTTGTTGTGCTTAAGGTTATGCATCAGCGCAAACGGGATCACATTCAGGGCACGAGACATGTAAACCGCGGTACCCGGCACGCGCACCGGCGGGGATTTCTCAAGCGACGCGATCATCGCCTCCAGAGAATTACCGTGCTCATGCATGCGGCGCAGCAGGCGGAAGCGCTCGCTTTTCCATGTGGTCATGACAATGAACATCAACAGGCCCAGCGTCAGCGGCAGCCAGCCACCGGAGACAATTTTGTCGAGGTTCGCAGAGAACAGCGGCACGTCAATGCACAGGAAGCCCACCAGAATCATCCCCACGAGGAACTTATTCCAGTGCCAGTTGCGGTACGCCACCGTAGTGGAGAGAAGCGACGTCAGCACCATCGTACCGGTCACGGCAATACCGTAGGCCGCCGCCAGATTACTGGAGTGTTCGAAGCTAACAATCACGATCACAACAGCAAAGTAGAGCAGCCAGTTAACGAACGGGATGTAGATCTGGCCCGACTCCATCTCTGAGGTATGGATGATGCGCATTGGCGAGAGATATCCCAGACGAACGGCCTGACGGGTCAGAGAGAACACCCCGGAAATCACCGCCTGAGAGGCTATCACGGTCGCCAGCGTTGCGAGGATCAGCATAGGCACCAGCGCCCAGTCAGGCGCCAGCAGGAAGAATGGGTTCTTAATCGCTTCCGGGTTCTTGAGCAACAGCGCGCCCTGACCGAAGTAGTTCAGCACCAGCGACGGGAGCACCACAATAAACCATGCCACGCGGATAGGCAGCTTCCCGAAATGCCCCATGTCAGCATAGAGCGCCTCCACACCGGTGATGGAGAGCACGACCGCACCCAGAGCCACGAAGGAAACCACTTTGTATTCAAGGAAGAAATGCACCGCCCAGTAAGGGTTCAGCGCATGCAGCACTTCCGGGTTCGCAATAATGCTGCGCAAACCGAGCGCCGCCAGGATTAGGAACCAGGCCAGCATAATCGGCGCAAACAGTTTGCCCACCAGCCCGGTACCGTGTTTCTGGATCATGAACAGCAGCGTCAACACGATGATTGCCAGCGGGACAACCCAGGCATCAAGCTGCGGGGCAATAATCTCCAGCCCTTCAATCGCCGAGAGCACCGAGATAGCCGGTGTTATCACCACTTCCCCGTAGAAGAAGCTGCCACCTATCAGGCCGATAATCACCAGCACAGACGTCATTCTGGCCGAGGTATTGCGACCGGCAAGGGACATCAGGGTCAGGATCCCGCCTTCGCCCGCATTATCTGCACGCATAACGAAGGAGAGATATTTAACGGAAACGACCAGAATCAGCAGCCAGAAGATGAGGGACAGGAAGCCAAACACGGCATCGCGCTCAACACCAAAGCCAAACTGGCCGGACAAACATTCACGAAGCGTATAAAGTGGGCTGGTGCCGATATCACCGTAGACAACCCCGATCGCCGCAAGCGTTATTGCGGGTAATGATTGCTTATTATCAGTGCTCATAGACTAGTCTTTTCGTTTAAATAACAAATGTGTTCCTGTCCCTTGGTCCACAAAAAGCGCACAGTATGCACGATTCATTGCAAAATCGTACCCCTAAATGCAACCGCATTAATGTAGCGCAAAGAAAATTGCGCCGCACTTCAGCCTATTACCAGCCCTGACTGAAACGTCTATACTCGCTTCAATTGGCCGCCACAACGGCGAAAGGATGCAAAACTATTATGGCTCACTCACATTTATTAGCAGAAAGAATTTCCCGCCTCAGCAGCGCGCTGGAGAAAGGCCTTTACGAGCGTAGCCACGCCATTCGCCTTTGCCTGCTGGCGGCATTGAGCGGTGAAAGCGTATTTCTGCTGGGACCGCCGGGCATTGCCAAAAGTTTGATTGCACGCCGCCTAAAGTTCGCTTTCCAGAACGCTCGCGCATTCGAGTATTTGATGACGCGCTTCTCCACGCCAGAAGAAGTTTTCGGCCCGCTTTCTATTCAGGCGCTAAAAGATGAAGGGCGCTATGAGCGTCTGACGGCGGGCTATCTCCCGGAAGCGGAAATCGTCTTTCTTGATGAGATCTGGAAAGCCGGCCCGGCCATTCTGAATACCCTGCTGACGGCAATCAACGAACGCCGCTTCCGCAACGGCGCGAGCGAAGAGAAGATCCCCATGCGCCTGCTGGTGGCCGCGTCAAACGAACTGCCCGAAGCCGACAGCAGCCTGGAAGCGCTGTATGACCGCATGCTGATCCGCCTGTGGCTGGATAAAGTCCAGGATAAATCAAACTTCCGTTCAATGCTGGTGAGCCAGCAGGACGAAAACGAAAACCCGGTCGCGCCTTCACTGCAGGTGACGGACGAGGAGTACCATCAGTGGCAGGACGAGATCGGTAAAATTAAGCTGCCCGACGCCGTCTTTGAGCTGATCTTCATGCTGCGCCAGCAGCTTGATTCCCTGCCTTCCGCCCCGTACGTCTCGGATCGTCGCTGGAAAAAAGCGATCCGTCTGCTCCAGGCCAGCGCGCTGTTCAGCGGTCGCGACGCGGTCGCCCCTATCGATCTGATCCTGCTAAAAGACTGCCTCTGGCACGACGCAGAAGGCATGAACCTGATGCAGCAGCAGCTGGACGTTTTGATGACCGGGCACGCCTGGGGGCAGCAGGCGATGCTCAACCAGCTGGGGGCGATTGCCCAACGGCGCATTCAGCTCCAGCAGCAGCAAAGCGATAAAACCGCGCTAAAAGTGAACCGACTGGGCGGCATGTTCGCCCGCAAACCGCATTACGAGCTACCCGCCGATCTGACCGGCACGACGCTGACACTGCTGCTCCAGCAGCCCCTCAAGCTGCATGATATGCAGGTGGTGCACATTACGATTGAACGCGAGCCGCTGGCGCAGTGGCTGGATAAGGGCGGGGAGATCCGCGGAAAGCTCAACGGCATCGGTTTCGCGCAGCCGCTGAATATGGAAGTGGACAGCAGTCAGCACCTGGTGATCCGCGACGTGAGCCTTCAGGGATCGCGTCTTGCGCTTCCCGGCACCGCCTCGGACAGCGTGCCGGAAGAGATTAAACAGCAGCTGGAAGCGCTGGATACCGAATGGCATCAGCAGCACACCCGCTTCAGCGAGCAGCAAAAATGCCTCTTTATTCATAGCGACTGGCTAGGTCGCATTGAAGCCAGCCTGCAGGACGTCAGCGCGCAGATCAAACAGGCGCGTCAATGCTAACGCTGGACACGCTCAATATGATGCTGGCCGTCAGCGAGGAAGGGTTGATCGAGGAGGTGGTGATTACCCTTCTGGCATCGCCGCAGCTGGCGGCCTTCTTTGAAAAATTCCCGAAGCTCAAAAAAGCGATGACGGACGATCTCCCGCGCTGGCGCGACAATCTGCGGCAGCGGTTTAAGGAGACAGAAGTCCCGCCCGAACTGACGGAGGAAGTCGCGGCCTATCAGCAGTGTCAGCGGCTATCGACGCCACAGTTTATCGTCCAGATCCCGCAAACCCTTACCCTGCTCGATAAAGTCCACTCTCCGTTTGCCGGCCAGGCCAGAACGCTGGTCACAGAAAACGTCACCTTTACCCCGGCGCTGCACACCCTCTTTTTACAGCGCTGGCGCCTGAGCCTGGTCGTCCAGGCTACCACGCTGAACCAACAGCTTCTGGATGAAGAGCGGGAACAGCTGCTCAGCGAAGTCCAGGAACGCATGACGCTGAGTGGCCAGCTCGAAGAGGTGCTGGTAGAAAATGAAAACGCCGCTGGTCGCCTCTGGGATATGAGCGCCGGGCAGCTGCGGCGCGGGGATTATCAACTGATCGTGAAGTACGGCGACTTTCTTACCCAGCAGCCGGAGCTGATGAAGCTCGCGGAACAGCTCGGCCGCTCGCGAGAGGCCAAATCGGTCCCAAAGAAGGATGCCCCGATGGAAACCTTCCGCACCCTTGTACGCGAACCGGCTACCGTGCCGGAGCAGGTCGACGGACTCCAGCAAAGCGATGACATCCTGCGCCTGCTGCCGACCGAGCTAAGCACGCTGGGGATGACCGAACTGGAGTATGAGTTTTACCGGCGGCTGGTGGAAAAACAGCTTCTCACCTATCGGCTGCACGGCGAAGCCTGGCGAGAGAAGCTCAGCCAGCGCCCGGTCGTGCATCAGGACTTTGATGAGCAGCCGCGCGGGCCGTTTATTGTCTGCGTGGATACGTCCGGCTCAATGGGCGGCTTTAACGAGCAGTGTGCGAAGGCGTTCTGTCTGGCGCTGATGCGCGTGGCGCTCGCTGACCGCCGTCGCTGCTTTATCATGCTCTTCTCCAGCGAAGTCGTGGGCTATGAGCTGACGAACCAGCAGGGCATTGAGCAGGCCATCCGCTTTTTAAGCCAGCGTTTTCGCGGCGGCACCGATCTGGCCAGCTGTTTTCGCAGCATTGTAGAACGGATGCAGGGCGGCGACTGGTACGACGCTGACGCGGTGGTGATTTCCGATTTCATTGCCCAGCGGCTGCCGGAAGATGTGGTAAATAAAGTGAAGGAGCTGCAACGCGTGCACCAGCACCGTTTTCATGCCGTGGCGATGTCCGCACATGGAAAACCCGGCATCATGCGCATCTTCGATCATATCTGGCGCTTTGATACCGGGTTGCGTAGCCGTCTGCTCAGACGCTGGCGGCGTTAATTAAAGAAGAGAATCGACGCTTTCACGTACCTGCTGCGGCCAGACCCCACACTGCACCTGGCCAATGTGAGACAGTTGCAGCAGCAGCATGGTCAGACGGGACTGCCCGATACCGCCGCCGATGGTCTGCGGCATTTCACCACGCAACAGCGCCTGATGCCACTCTAATTTAAGGCGATCTTCATCACCAGTCACCGCCAGCTGGCGCTTCAGCGCCTCTGCATCCACGCGGATCCCCATCGAAGAGAGCTCAAACGCATCTTCCAGAACCGGGTTCCAGACCAGAATATCGCCGTTCAGACCGGCATATTCGCTTTCGCCCGCGGTGCTCCAGTCATCATAATCCGGCGCACGAACGTCGTGACGTTTGCCATCAGACAGTTTGCCGCCGATGCCAATCAGAAATACCGCGCCCAGTTCTTTGGCGATCGCCCGCTCGCGGCCTTTGGCATCAAGATCCGGGAAGCGGCTCAGCAGTTCCTGGCTGTGGACAAAGTGGATCGTATCCGGCAGGAACGGTACCAGACCAAACTCTTTGCTCACGGCTGCTTCGGTCGCTTTGATCCCCGCGTAGATCGCCTCAACGGTGGATTTCAGCGTGCCGACGTGGCGTTCACCATCTCCCATTACTCGCTCCCAGTCCCACTGGTCAACGTAGACAGAGTGAATCGGGGAGAGGCGGTCTTCATCGGGGCGAAGGGCTTTCATGTGCGTGTAGAGCCCTTCGCCCGCGCTGAAGTCGTGTTGTCCCAGGGTTTGACGCTTCCACTTCGCCAGGGAATGCACCACTTCGAACTGGGCGTCTGGCAGTGTTTTCACTTTTACCTGTACCGCTTTTTCGCATCCAGACAGGTTATCCTGCGTCCCGTCACCCACGCGGCTCAGAATCGGCGCCTGAACTTCAATAAGACCAAGCTTCTCTTCCAGTTGGCGGGAAAAATGGGATTTTACGAAACTGATCTGGCGTTGTTTTGCGATGTAAGCGGTTTTCATTATTTATACTCCTGCGTCCTGTTGATAATGATTAAGCAACAGAATCGACACTTAATTCAATAACCCATCAACAAAAAGCCACCTTCACTTTTGATTCGTTAAAATAAGACGCTAGAATAGACGTATTCATTAATCTTCATAAGAAAAAGCTATGGAAAATTATCAGATCGACAATCTGGACCGCGGCATCCTTGAGGCCTTAATGGCCAATGCCCGTACAGCCTACGCCGAACTGGCGAAACAGTTTGGCGTCAGCCCGGGAACCATTCACGTTCGCGTAGAGAAGATGAAGCAGGCAGGGATCATTACCGGTGCGCGCATCGACGTCAGCCCGAAACAGCTGGGTTACGACGTCTGCTGCTTCATCGGCATTATTCTTAAAAGCGCAAAAGACTACCCCTCCGCGCTGGCAAAGCTGAACGCGCTCGATGAAGTCACCGAGGCGTACTACACCACCGGGCACTACAGCATCTTTATTAAGGTGATGTGCCGATCCATCGATGCCCTCCAGCAGGTACTTATCAACAAGATCCAAACAATCGATGAAATTCAGTCCACCGAGACACTGATCTCCCTGCAAAACCCGATCATGCGTACCATCCGCCCGTGATCGGGCAAATTCATTCCCACATTTTCCACAGGTAGATCCCAGCTCGTTCACAGCGTACAATGATCCCCTCTTTATCTGAGCGAGCGATCAATGGCGGACATTACCCTTATCAGCGGCAGCACTCTTGGCGGTGCGGAATACGTAGCGGAACATCTGGCTGAAAAGCTGGAAGATGCAGGCTTTTCTACACAAACGCTGCACGGGCCGCTGCTTGAAGATCTCCCGGCTGACGGGGTCTGGCTGCTGATCACCTCCACGCACGGCGCGGGCGATCTGCCGGATAACCTGCAACCTTTATATGACGAACTGCTGGAACAGCAGCCCGACCTGTCAAACGTCCGTTTTGGCGCAGTGGGGATCGGCAGTCGTGAATATGACACCTTTTGCGGGGCAATAGAGAAGGTCGAAGCCGCTGTTA
This sequence comes from Enterobacter cloacae complex sp. P1B, assembly GCF_014982345.1. Classification (NCBI taxonomy): domain Bacteria; kingdom Pseudomonadati; phylum Pseudomonadota; class Gammaproteobacteria; order Enterobacterales; family Enterobacteriaceae; genus Enterobacter; species Enterobacter cloacae complex sp. P1B. The sequence continues at coordinate 15,495 of NZ_JADCLF010000007.1, forward strand.
CCGCTTGCGGAGCAAAACAGCTGGGTGAAACGCTCAAGATCAACATCCTCGATCATGACATTCCGGAAGTTCCAGCCGAGATCTGGCTCGCGGAATGGAAAAATTTACTCAAAAACGATTAAAGATCGCGCGAACAGATGTGGATAACTCTGGTTAAAAGCTCGTATTAACCCGTAGTTATCCAAAGAACAACCCTAGCGTCGTTTTTGGCCTGTGTATAAAGTCGCGATCTGATCCCAGCTTATACGGTCCTGGATCACCGATCATTCACAGCAAACGATCCTTCCTAACTGCATGATCTTATTTGCAGGATCGGACTTATCCACACGTGTCCACGATCCTAATAAGAGATCACAATAGAACAGATCTCTAAATAAAAAGATCTTCTTTTTAATAGCCCAGGATCCCAATGCTTTCTCGAAAGACTAAAGTTGAGTAGAATCCACGGCCCGGGCTTCAATCCATTTTCATACCGCTTTACGCGAGGCAGACCACCATGTTTTATCAGGATCCTTTTGACGTCATCATCATTGGCGGGGGTCATGCAGGCACTGAGGCCGCAATGGCCGCAGCGCGAATGGGTCAGCAGACCCTGCTTTTGACACACAATATCGACACGCTGGGACAAATGTCCTGTAATCCGGCGATTGGCGGCATTGGGAAAGGACACCTGGTAAAAGAAGTGGATGCACTTGGCGGCTTGATGGCGAAAGCGATCGATCATGCGGGCATTCAGTTTAGGATACTAAACGCGAGTAAAGGCCCTGCTGTTCGCGCCACTCGTGCGCAGGCAGACCGCGTGCTTTACCGCCAGGCCGTGCGCACCGCGCTGGAGAACCAGCCGAACCTGATGATCTTCCAGCAGGCGGTAGAAGATCTTATCGTTGAGAACGATCGCGTCGTGGGCGCCGTGACCCAGATGGGCCTCAAGTTCCGCGCCAAAGCCGTGGTGCTTACGGTCGGGACATTCCTGGACGGCAAAATCCATATTGGTCTGGACAACTACAGCGGTGGCCGTGCTGGCGATCCGCCGTCCATTCCGCTGTCTCGTCGTCTGCGTGAACTGCCGCTGCGCGTCAGCCGTCTGAAAACCGGCACGCCGCCGCGTATCGATGCGCGCACCATTGATTTCAGCGTACTGGCCCAACAGCACGGCGATAACCCGATGCCGGTTTTCTCGTTCATGGGCAACGCGGCGCAACACCCGCAGCAGGTACCTTGCTACATCACGCATACCAACGAAAAAACCCATGACGTGATCCGCAATAACCTCGATCGCAGCCCAATGTACGCTGGCGTGATCGAAGGGATCGGCCCACGTTACTGCCCGTCGATCGAAGACAAAGTGATGCGCTTTGCCGATCGTAACCAGCACCAGATCTTCCTGGAGCCGGAAGGGCTGACCTCGAACGAAATTTACCCGAACGGCATCTCCACCAGCCTGCCATTCGACGTGCAGATGCAAATTGTTCGCTCAATGCAGGGGATGGAGAATGCGAAAATCGTTCGCCCTGGCTACGCTATTGAGTACGATTTCTTCGACCCGCGTGACCTGAAGCCGACGCTGGAGAGCAAATTCATCCACGGCCTGTTCTTCGCGGGGCAGATTAACGGCACCACCGGCTACGAAGAAGCCGCAGCGCAGGGGTTGCTTGCCGGTCTGAACGCTGCCCGCTTCTCTGCCGAGAAAGAGGGCTGGGCGCCGGCGCGTTCTCAGGCCTATCTGGGCGTTTTGGTCGACGATCTCTGCACGCTGGGCACCAAAGAACCGTACCGTATGTTTACCTCTCGCGCGGAATATCGTCTGATGCTGCGCGAGGACAACGCCGACCTGCGTCTGACCGAGATAGGCCGCGAGCTGGGTCTGGTGGATGACGAACGCTGGGCGCGCTTTAACGAGAAGCTGGAACGTATTGAACAGGAACGTCAGCGCCTGAAAACCACGTGGGTAAACCCACAGGCGGAAACCGCTGCCGAAGTGAACGCTCACTTAACAGCGCCGCTGTCGCGTGAAGCCAGCGGCGAAGATCTGCTGCGTCGTCCTGAAGTCACCTACGAGAATCTGGTCAAACTGACCGCGTTCGCACCGGGCCTTGAAGACGCTGAAGCTGCCGAGCAGGTCGAAATTCAGGTGAAGTACGAAGGCTACATCGCGCGTCAGCAGGATGAGATCGAAAAACAGCAGCGCAACGAAAACACGCTGCTGCCGGAAATGCTGGACTACCGTCAGGTGACGGGCCTTTCCAACGAAGTGATCGCTAAGCTGAACGATCACAAACCGGTATCGATTGGCCAGGCCTCCCGTATCTCGGGCGTTACGCCGGCGGCGATTTCGATCCTGCTGGTGTGGCTGAAAAAGCAGGGCATGCTGCGCCGTAGCGCGTAATTGACATTGCTTTTGGCGGGTAGCGCTTCGCTGACCCGCCCTACTTATTCGTAGGCCCGGTAAGCGGCAGCGCCACCGGGCAAAAAAACTCTCAACAGGTATTCACCGTGCTCAACAAACTCTCTCGTCTGCTGGATCAGGCAGGTATTTCGCTCACCGATCACCAGAAAAACCAGCTGGTGGCGTATGTCGATATGCTGAACAAATGGAATAAAGCGTACAACCTGACGTCTGTGCGCGATCCCAACGAGATGCTGGTTCGCCATATTCTCGATAGTATCGTGGTGGCGCCGTACCTGAAAGGTGGACGTTTTATCGACGTGGGGACGGGGCCGGGTTTGCCGGGCGTTCCGCTGTCGATTGTCCGACCCGAGAGCCATTTCACGCTGCTGGACAGCCTGGGCAAGCGCGTGCGCTTTTTACGCCAGGTTCAGCATGAACTGAAGCTCGATAACATCACGCCCGTACAGAGCAGGGTAGAGGAGTTTCCGGCAGAGCCGCCGTTTGACGGCGTTATCAGCCGTGCGTTTGCTTCGCTCAATGACATGGTGAGCTGGTGTAAGCATCTGCCGGCAGAAGATGGCCGTTTTTATGCGCTGAAAGGGCAGCTGCCCGGTGATGAAATTGAACAGATTCCGGAAGGTTTTAGCGTTGAAACCATCGAGAAATTAAACGTTCCGCAGCTCGACGGTGAACGTCATCTGGTGATAATTAAGCCAAACAATTTTTAAAAAAATAATAAAAAATGTGGAATTTGTGCTGTTCTGAGTATGTTAAAAAACAGCACAACTAACCGGGATTAACCAGAGAGCGTTTAACCGCTTTTTTACCAGGGATTTTCTTGCGGTTAACCTCACGTCGATTATTCATCGCGAAGATAGTCAACTATGAAAATATCAGCCTGCTAAAAGTGGAAGGCTGTAACCAGAACGCAATGTTAATTATTTATTAAGAATGTCAATAAAAGGTTTTTATTGTGTACGGGGCTGTTTTGAAAATAGTTGCGATATTTTGTGTTTAATTTCAGAAAGATAATCCTGGGCGATTTACGGCTTTGATAAATACAACCTTATCGCAAATGTGTGTTTTGTGATCTCGTGCACGCTTTGTAGTCAACGTTTTCGCGCTGTTTGCAGTTTTGCTCGAAGGTCGGTGCTTTCTACGAAAGTTAAAAAATAGCGCTGGGGAAAAATATTTAAACATTTATTCACCTTTTCGCTACTTAATGTTTGAAATCACGGGTACGCACCGTATAATTTGTCCGCTTTTTGATGCTTGACTCTGAGCCTTAAAGGACGTTTTATACGACACGCGGCATACCTCGAAGGGAGCAGGAGTAAAAACGTGATGTCTGTGTCGCTCTTGAGTAGAAACGTTGCTCGTAAGCTTCTGTTCATTCAGTTTCTGGCTGTGATAGCAAGTGGACTGCTGTTTAGCCTCAAAGACCCCTTCTGGGGCATCTCCGCCGTGTGCGGGGGTTTGGCGGTCGTGCTGCCAAACGTGTTGTTTATGATTTTTGCCTGGCGTCATCAGGCGCATACACCCGCCAAAGGCCGCGTGGCCTGGTCCTTCGCCCTCGGCGAAGTGTGTAAGGTGTTGCTGACCTTTGCTCTACTGGTGATGGCGCTGGCGGTTTTGAAAGTGGTATTCATGCCGCTGATAGCAACGTGGGTTTTGGTGCTGGTGGTACAAGTTCTGGCTCCAGCTGTAATCAATAACAAAGGGTAAAAGGCATCATGGCTTCAGAAAATATGACGCCGCAGGATTACATAGGTCACCATCTGAATAACCTTCAGCTGGACCTGCGTACATTCTCGCTGGTGGATCCACATAACCCCCCGGCCACCTTCTGGACGATCAACATCGACTCCATGTTCTTCTCGGTGGTTTTGGGTCTTCTGTTCCTGGCCATGTTCCGCAGCGTTGCTAAAAAAGCGACCAGCGGTGTTCCAGGGAAATTCCAGACGTTCGTTGAGATGATCATCGGCTTCGTCCATGGCAGCGTGAAAGACATGTACCATGGTAAGAGCAAGCTGATTGCTCCGCTGGCCCTGACCGTGTTCGTTTGGGTCTTCCTGATGAACCTGATGGACCTGCTGCCAATTGACCTGCTGCCGTTCATCGGCGAGCACATCTTCGGCCTGCCTGCGCTGCGTGTTGTACCGTCTGCGGACGTGAACATCACCCTGTCTATGGCGCTGGGCGTGTTCATCCTGATTCTTTTCTACAGCATCAAAATGAAAGGCGTAAGCGGCTTTGTGAAAGAGCTTACCTTGCAGCCGTTCAACCACTGGGCGTTTATTCCGGTCAACCTGATCCTGGAAGGCGTTAGCCTGCTGTCCAAACCTGTTTCACTGGGTCTGCGACTGTTCGGCAACATGTATGCGGGTGAGCTGATTTTCATTCTGATCGCGGGTCTTCTGCCGTGGTGGTCACAGTGGGTTCTGAATGTGCCATGGGCCATTTTCCACATCCTGATCATTACGCTGCAAGCCTTTATCTTCATGGTTCTGACGATCGTCTATCTGTCGATGGCGTCTGAAGAGCACTGATTTTTTACCAACACTACTACGTTTTAATTGAAACAAACTGGAGACTGTCATGGAAAACCTGAATATGGATCTGCTGTACATGGCTGCCGCTGTGATGATGGGTCTGGCGGCTATCGGTGCTGCGATCGGTATCGGCATCCTCGGAGGTAAATTCCTGGAAGGCGCAGCGCGTCAACCTGATCTGATTCCTCTGCTGCGTACTCAGTTCTTTATCGTTATGGGTCTGGTGGATGCTATCCCAATGATCGCTGTAGGTCTGGGTCTGTACGTGATGTTTGCTGTCGCGTAGTAGTTGTTTTAAAACCCCAAGCCACAGAAATTTAAGAGGTATTGTGCTGTGAACATGAACGCAACAATCCTCGGCCAGGCCATCGCGTTTATTCTCTTTGTCTGGTTCTGCATGAAGTATGTATGGCCGCCTTTAATGGCTGCCATCGAAAAACGTCAGAAAGAAATTGCTGACGGTCTGGCTTCCGCAGAACGCGCTAAGAAAGATTTGGACCTTGCACAGGCCAACGCGACAGACCAGCTGAAAAAAGCGAAAGCTGAAGCTCAGGTAATCATTGAACAGGCTAACAAGCGCCGTTCTCAGATCCTGGACGAAGCCAAAGCTGAAGCAGAACAGGAACGTACTAAGATCGTGACACAGGCTCAGGCTGAAATTGAAGCTGAGCGTAAACGTGCTCGTGAAGAACTGCGTAAGCAGGTTGCGATTCTGGCTGTTGCTGGCGCCGAGAAGATCATCGAACGTTCCGTGGATGAAGCTGCTAACAGCGACATCGTGGACAAACTTGTCGCTGAACTGTAAGGAGGGAGGGGCTGATGTCTGAATTTGTTACGGTAGCTCGCCCCTACGCCAAAGCAGCTTTTGACTTTGCTGTCGAACACCAAAATGTCGATCGCTGGCAGAATATGCTGGCGTTTGCCGCTGAGGTGACGAAAAACGAACAAATGGCCGAGTTGCTTTCCGGTGCGTTAGCGCCTGAAACCCTCGCCGCGTCGTTTATCGCCGTGTGCGGAGAGCAACTGGATGCCAACGGCCAGAACCTGATTAAGGTGATGGCAGAAAATGGTCGTCTCCGTGTGCTCCCGGATGTTCTCGAGCAGTTTGAGCACTTACGTGCCCTTAGTGAAGCAACTGCAGAAGTCGAAGTGACTTCCGCGACTGAACTGAGTGACGAACAGCTTGCGAAAATCACCGCCGCGATGGAAAAACGTCTGTCACGCAAAGTTAAGCTGAATTGCAAAATCGATAAGTCTGTAATGGCAGGCGTAATCATCCGCTCGGGTGATATGGTCATTGATGGCAGCGTACGCGGCCGTCTTGAGCGCCTTGCAGACGTCTTGCAGTCTTAAGGGGACTGGAGCATGCAACTGAATTCCACCGAAATCAGCGAACTGATCAAGCAGCGCATTGCTCAGTTCAATGTTGTGAGTGAAGCTCACAACGAAGGTACTATTGTTTCTGTAAGTGACGGTGTTATCCGCATCCACGGCCTGGCCGATTGTATGCAGGGTGAGATGATTTCCCTGCCGGGTAACCGTTACGCTATCGCACTGAACCTGGAGCGCGACTCCGTAGGTGCAGTTGTGATGGGTCCATACGCTGACCTCGCCGAAGGCATGAAGGTTAAGTGTACTGGCCGTATTCTGGAAGTGCCGGTTGGCCGTGGCCTGCTGGGTCGCGTTGTTAACACCCTGGGTGCGCCAATCGACGGTAAAGGTCCGGTTGAGCACGATGGCTTCTCCCCAATCGAAGTTATCGCACCAGGCGTTATCGACCGTCAGTCCGTTGATCAGCCAGTGCAGACTGGTTATAAGTCCGTTGACGCCATGATCCCAATCGGTCGTGGTCAGCGTGAACTGATCATCGGTGACCGTCAGACCGGTAAAACCGCGATGGCAATCGACGCCATCATCAACCAGCGTGACTCCGGCATCAAATGTGTGTACGTGGCTATCGGCCAGAAAGCGTCCACCATTTCTAACGTGGTTCGTAAACTGGAAGAGCACGGTGCGCTGTCTAACACCATCGTTGTGGTAGCAACCGCGTCTGAATCTGCTGCACTGCAATACCTGGCGCCATACGCCGGTTGCGCAATGGGCGAATACTTCCGTGACCGCGGTGAAGATGCGCTGATCGTATACGATGACCTGTCTAAACAGGCTGTTGCTTATCGTCAGGTTTCCCTGCTGCTCCGTCGTCCACCAGGACGTGAAGCATTCCCGGGCGACGTATTCTACCTCCACTCTCGTCTGCTGGAGCGTGCTTCCCGCGTTAACGCGGAATACGTCGAGAACTTCACCAAAGGTGAAGTGAAGGGTAAAACAGGTTCTCTGACCGCGCTGCCGATCATTGAAACCCAGGCGGGTGACGTTTCTGCGTTCGTTCCGACCAACGTAATCTCCATTACCGATGGTCAGATCTTCCTGGAAACCAACCTGTTTAACTCCGGTATTCGTCCGGCTGTTAACCCGGGTATCTCCGTATCCCGTGTGGGTGGTGCTGCTCAGACCAAGATCATCAAGAAACTGTCCGGTGGTATCCGTACCGCGCTGGCACAGTATCGTGAACTGGCTGCGTTCTCTCAGTTCGCATCCGATCTGGACGAAGCAACCCGTAAACAGCTGAGCCACGGTCAGAAAGTGACCGAGCTGCTGAAGCAGAAACAGTACGCTCCAATGTCTGTTGCTCAGCAGGGCCTGGTACTGTTCGCGGCTGAACGCGGTTACCTCGAAGATGTGGAACTGGCGAAAATCGGTAGCTTTGAAGCCGCTCTGCTGGCTTACGTCGACCGTGATCACGCTCCGCTGATGCAAGAGATCAACCAGACCGGTGGCTATAACGACGAAATCGAAGGCAAGCTGAAAGCTATCCTCGATTCCTTCAAAGCAACCCAATCCTGGTAATCGTCCGGCGGCTTGTCTCAGGGCAAGCCGCCTGGCATTGAGGAGAAGCTCATGGCCGGCGCAAAAGAGATACGTAGTAAGATCGCAAGCGTCCAGAACACGCAAAAGATCACTAAAGCGATGGAGATGGTCGCCGCTTCCAAAATGCGTAAATCGCAGGATCGCATGGCGGCCAGCCGTCCTTATGCAGAGACCATGCGCAAAGTGATTGGTCACCTTGCAAACGGTAATCTGGAATATAAGCACCCTTACCTGGAAGAACGCGACGTTAAGCGCGTGGGCTACCTGGTGGTGTCGACTGACCGTGGTCTGTGTGGCGGCTTGAACATTAACCTGTTCAAAAAACTGCTGGCGGATATGAAAGGCTGGTCTGATAAAGGCGTTCAGTGCGATCTGGCACTGATTGGCTCTAAAGGCGTCTCTTTCTTTAACTCCGTTGGTGGCAACATTGTCGCTCAGGTGACCGGTATGGGTGATAACCCGTCCCTGTCCGAACTGATCGGCCCGGTTAAAGTGATGTTGCAGGCCTACGATGAAGGCCGTCTGGACAGACTGTACGTTGTCAGCAACAAATTCATTAACACCATGTCTCAGGTTCCAACGCTCACTCAGATGCTGCCGTTACCGGCATCAGAAGATGACGAGCTGAAGCAGAAAGCCTGGGATTACCTGTATGAACCCGATCCGAAACCGCTGCTGGATACCCTGCTGCGTCGTTACGTTGAATCTCAGGTTTATCAGGGCGTTGTAGAAAACCTGGCCAGCGAGCAGGCCGCACGAATGGTGGCGATGAAAGCCGCGACCGATAATGGCGGCAGCCTGATTAAAGAGCTGCAGTTGGTTTACAACAAAGCTCGTCAGGCCAGCATTACTCAGGAACTCACCGAGATCGTCTCGGGGGCCGCCGCGGTTTAACCAGGTTTACGAATTACGTAGAGGATTCAAGATGGCTACTGGAAAGATTGTCCAGGTAATCGGCGCCGTGGTGGACGTCGAGTTCCCTCAGGACGCCGTACCACGCGTGTACGACGCGCTTGAGGTACAGAATGGTAACGAGAGCCTGGTGCTGGAAGTTCAGCAGCAGCTCGGCGGCGGTATCGTGCGTACCATCGCGATGGGTTCTTCCGACGGTCTGCGTCGTGGTCTGGAAGTTAAAGACCTTGAGCACCCGATCGAAGTCCCGGTAGGTAAAGCAACACTGGGTCGTATCATGAACGTATTGGGTCAGCCAATCGACATGAAAGGCGACATCGGTGAAGAAGAGCGTTGGGCTATCCACCGCGCGGCACCTTCCTACGAAGAGCTGTCCAGCTCTCAGGAACTGCTGGAAACCGGCATCAAAGTTATCGACCTGATGTGTCCGTTTGCGAAGGGCGGTAAAGTTGGTCTGTTCGGTGGTGCGGGTGTAGGTAAAACCGTAAACATGATGGAGCTGATCCGTAACATCGCGATCGAGCACTCCGGTTACTCCGTGTTTGCGGGCGTAGGTGAACGTACTCGTGAGGGTAACGACTTCTACCACGAAATGACCGACTCCAACGTTCTGGACAAAGTATCCCTGGTTTACGGCCAGATGAACGAGCCACCAGGAAACCGTCTGCGCGTTGCGCTGACTGGTCTGACGATGGCTGAGAAATTCCGTGACGAAGGCCGTGACGTTCTGCTGTTCGTTGATAACATCTATCGTTACACCCTGGCCGGTACCGAAGTATCTGCACTGCTGGGTCGTATGCCTTCAGCGGTAGGTTATCAGCCTACGCTTGCGGAAGAGATGGGTGTTCTTCAGGAACGTATCACCTCTACCAAAACCGGTTCTATCACCTCTGTTCAGGCGGTATACGTACCAGCGGATGACTTGACTGACCCATCTCCAGCAACCACCTTTGCGCACTTAGACGCAACCGTGGTACTGAGCCGTCAGATCGCGTCTCTGGGTATCTACCCGGCCGTTGACCCGCTGGACTCCACCAGCCGTCAGCTGGATCCACTGGTTGTTGGTCAGGAACACTACGACACCGCGCGTGGCGTACAGTCCCTGCTGCAGCGTTACCAGGAACTGAAAGACATCATCGCCATCCTGGGTATGGATGAACTGTCTGAAGAAGACAAACTGGTGGTAGCACGTGCGCGTAAGATCCAGCGCTTCCTGTCCCAGCCGTTCTTCGTTGCGGAAGTATTCACCGGTTCTCCGGGTAAATACGTTTCCCTGAAAGACACCATCCGTGGCTTTAAAGGCATCATGGAAGGCGAATACGATCACCTGCCAGAGCAGGCGTTCTACATGGTTGGTTCCATCGAAGAAGCCGTGGAAAAAGCCAAAAAACTTTAACGCCTTAATCGGAGGGTGATATGGCAATGACTTACCACCTGGACGTCGTCAGCGCAGAGCAACAAATGTTCTCTGGTCTGGTCGAGAAAATCCAGGTAACGGGCAGTGAAGGTGAACTGGGTATTTTCCCGGGTCACGCACCGCTGCTCACCGCCATTAAGCCTGGTATGATCCGCATCGTTAAACAGTTCGGTCACGAAGAGTTTATCTATCTGTCCGGCGGCATTCTTGAAGTGCAGCCTGGCAGTGTGACCGTTCTGGCCGATACCGCTATTCGTGGCCAGGATCTCGACGAAGCGCGAGCCCTGGAATCGAAGCGTAAGGCTGAAGAGCACATTAGCAGCTCTCATGGTGACGTGGATTACGCTCAGGCGTCTGCGGAGCTGGCCAAAGCGATCGCGAAACTGCGCGTTATCGAGTTGACCAAAAAAGCGATGTAACACCGGCTTGAAAAGCACAAAAGCCAGTCTGGATACCAGACTGGCTTTTTTTTTCATCCTTAATTCATGATGAAAAAGATGTAGAATTTTAGGCATCAAACGTTTTTACTTCTCACTCAAACTACCGTCAGGATGCGTATGTCAAACAGTGCGATGAGCGTGGTGATCCTTGCCGCTGGCAAAGGTACCCGCATGTATTCCGATCTGCCTAAAGTGCTCCACACGCTGGCAGGAAAGCCAATGGTGCAGCATGTTATTGATGCAGCGAATGAACTGGGTGCCCGTCAGGTTCACCTGGTCTACGGCCACGGCGGCGATCTGCTTAAAAAGACGCTGAGCGATGATGCGCTCAACTGGGTGCTTCAGGCTGAACAGCTGGGTACCGGTCATGCGATGCAGCAGGCTGCGCCGTTCTTTGCCGATGACGAAGATATTCTGATGCTTTACGGCGACGTTCCGCTGATTTCCGTTGAAACGCTGACTCGCCTGCGTGCAGCCAAGCCGCAGGGCGGCATCGGTTTATTGACCGTTGTGCTGGACGATCCAACGGGCTATGGCCGTATCACGCGTGAAAACGGCAACGTAACGGGTATCGTTGAACATAAAGATGCCAGTGATGAACAGCGCAAGATTCAGGAGATCAACACCGGCATCCTGATTGCCAATGGCGCGGACATGAAGCGCTGGCTCTCTCAGCTCGACAACAATAACGCGCAAGGTGAGTACTACATCACCGACATCATTGCGATGGCGTATCACGAAGGGCGTGAGATCGCCGCCGTTCATCCGGCGCGCATCAGCGAAACGGACGGCGTGAATAACCGCCTGCAGCTTTCCCGTCTTGAGCGTATTTATCAGTCCGAGCAGGCCGAAAAACTGCTGCTCGCGGGCGTGATGCTGCGCGATCCGGCGCGTTTCGATTTGCGCGGCACCGTGTCTCACGGGCGCGACGTTGAGATCGATACTAACGTTATTCTTGAAGGCAACGTCACGCTGGGCAACCGCGTCAAAATCGGCGCCGGCTGCGTGATTAAAAACAGCGTTATCGGCGACGACTGCGAAATCAGCCCGTACAGCGTGGTGGAAGACGCGCGTCTTGATGCGGCGTGTACCATCGGCCCGTTTGCGCGTCTGCGCCCGGGCGCTGAGCTGCTGGAAGGCGCGCACGTGGGCAACTTCGTGGAAATGAAAAAAGCGCGTCTGGGTAAAGGCTCCAAAGCGGGTCATTTAACCTATCTGGGCGACGCGGAGATTGGCGATAACGTGAATATTGGTGCAGGAACCATTACCTGTAACTATGACGGCGCCAATAAGTTTAAAACCATCATCGGCAATGACGTGTTCGTGGGCTCGGACACGCAGCTGGTGGCACCGGTTACCGTGGGTAACGGCGTGACCATTGCCGCCGGCACAACCGTCACGCGCGACGTAGCGGATAACGAGCTGGTGTTAAGCCGCGTGCCGCAGGTACACAAGCAGGGCTGGAAACGCCCGGTGAAGAAAAAGTAACAACAAGGCGGGTGGCGCTACGCTTACCCGCCCTACGATTGAGTAGGCCTGATAAGGCGTAGCCGTCATCAGGCAAACCCGGGAGAGGAGATAAATATATATCTCCCCCCACAAGCAGTACCCATAAAAATAACCCCACTCTCTACAAGGCTCGGGGCGCCCGGAAAGGGTAAATACAGGTCAGCGACAACGCAGGCATAATGCCTAAATTCGGAATCTAAAATATGTGTGGAATTGTTGGCGCAGTTGCGCAGCGTGATATTGCTGAAATCCTTCTCGAAGGTTTACGTCGTCTGGAATACCGTGGTTACGACTCTGCCGGTCTGGCTGTCGTCGATGCAGAAGGGCATATGACCCGTCTGCGTCGTCTCGGTAAAGTGCAGATGCTGGCCCAGGCCGCAGAAGAACACCCGCTGCACGGGGGTACCGGTATTGCGCACACCCGCTGGGCGACGCACGGCGAACCGTCTGAAGGTAACGCGCACCCGCATGTGTCTGAACACATCGTGGTGGTGCATAACGGCATTATCGAAAACCACGAACCGCTGCGCGAAGAACTGAAAGCGCGCGGCTATACCTTCGTCTCTGAAACCGACACCGAAGTGATTGCTCACCTGGTGCACTGGGAGCTGGCAAAGGGCGGTACGCTGCGTGATGCGGTGCTGCGCGCTATCCCTCAGCTGCGCGGTGCGTATGGTACGGTGATCATGGACTCCCGCGATCCATCTACCCTGCTGGCCGCGCGTTCCGGTAGCCCGATGGTTATCGGTCTGGGCATGGGTGAAAACTTTATCGCTTCCGATCAGCTGGCGCTCCTGCCGGTGACCCGTCGCTTTATCTTCCTGGAAGAGGGCGATATCGCGGAAGTGACTCGCCGCAGCGTGACCGTCTTCGACACCAAAGGCGAGCAGGTGAAGCGTCAGGAGATCGAATCTAACCTGCAGTACGACGCGGGCGACAAAGGCGCTTACCGTCACTACATGCAGAAAGAGATCTACGAGCAGCCGAACGCTATCAAAAACACTCTGACCGGGCGCATCAGCCACGGCGAGGTGGATCTGAGCGAGCTGGGGGCAAACGCCAACGAACTGCTCGGCAAGGTTGAACATATTCAGATCGTAGCCTGCGGTACTTCTTATAACTCCGGTATGGTCTCTCGCTACTGGTTTGAATCCCTTGCGGGCGTGCCGTGCGACGTGGAAATCGCGTCTGAGTTCCGCTATCGCAAGTCTGCAGTGCGTCGTAACAGCCTGATGATCACCCTTTCCCAGTCCGGCGAAACGGCGGATACGCTGGCAGCGCTGCGTCTGTCTAAGGAATTGGGTTATCTGGGCTCGCTGGCCATCTGTAACGTTCCGGGCTCATCCCTGGTGCGTGAGTCCGATCTGGCGCTGATGACCAAAGCGGGCACCGAAATCGGCGTGGCCTCCACCAAAGCGTTTACCACTCAGCTGACCGTTCTGCTGATGCTGGTGGCGAAGCTGGCGCGTCTGAAAGGCGAAGATGCTTCCGTTGAGCACGACATCGTTCACGGTCTCCAGGCGCTGCCGAGCCGTATTGAGCAGATGCTGTCTCAGGACAAACGCATTGAGGCGCTGGCGGAAGATTTCTCTGACAAACATCACGCCCTGTTCCTGGGTCGTGGCGATCAGTACCCGATTGCGCTGGAAGGCGCACTGAAGCTGAAAGAGATCTCCTACATCCACGCGGAAGCCTACGCGGCAGGCGAGCTCAAGCATGGCCCGCTGGCGCTGATTGACGCGGATATGCCGGTCATTGTTGTCGCACCGAACAACGAACTGCTGGAAAAACTGAAGTCTAATATCGAAGAGGTACGCGCCCGCGGCGGCGTGCTGTACGTCTTCGCTGATAAAGATGCCGGTTTCGCCAGCAGCGACAACATGCACATCATCGAGATGCCGCATGTGGAAGAGGTGATTGCACCGATCTTCTACACCGTTCCGCTGCAGCTGCTGGCTTACCACGTGGCGCTGATCAAAGGCACCGACGTTGACCAGCCGCGTAACCTGGCGAAATCGGTCACCGTAGAATAATCCCTTCTGTTAATGGCTACACGACGTGTAGCCATTTTTTCCTTACTTTTTCTCATCAGCTTTCTCTTTGCTATCAATCATCTTATTCTGACGCATTTCGTTACTTTATTGTGTGAATAATGAACGAGATTGCTTCTAAGCATTAGTATTTTCAATTTTGATCACTAAACGATCAGCTTTTATTAACGGAATCCTAAAAATGGTTTGTTTATAAAAGATGTGTCCTTTTTATGTGTATACTGAAAAGGAATTTTAATGATAAAGCAAAAATAATATTATATTTGTTTTTCTCTATTATTATTCCAGCTATGGTTCGTCATTATTCCATTAATTTAAACTCCCCCCTTGAAGATCATTCTTCCCGAAGAATATTATTTCATCGCATTTGGGATGGCGTTGTCTTTATGATAAACGCAATATTGATTTAATTAATGGAGTTATCATGAAAAATAATGGAATTACGGTGGCGATTGTACTCGCATCGGCGTTAATGGCAGGACAATCATTTGCTGCGGATGGTACGGTTCATTTCCGCGGAGAGGTTATTGATTCAACGTGTGAAGTGACGCCTGATACCGCCGATCAGACGGTGAATATCGGCCGCGTTGCCAAAACGACGTTCTCCGGCATTGACTCAACGGCGTCAGTAAAAGATTTCCATATTAAACTGGAGAAATGCCCTGCAACCTATACTCAGGCAGCAGTTCGTTTTGACGGAACAGAAGATAAAGACACCATCGGCAAAGGATATTTGTCTATTGGCACGCCTGTTAACGGTGAAGCGGATACTGACGGTATTTACACCGGCGAAGGTGAAGCCGTTACGGCTACCGGCGTTGCAATCAAGCTCTTCAACCTGAACGATGATACGGCGATCCCGCTGTATAACAATTCAAATTATGTTGCTATCACCGACGGCAAAGCGGACATGGGCTTTAAAGCGAAGTTTGTGCAGACGCTGGCTACGGTTACGCCGGGTACAGCGAACGCGGATTCCCAGTTCACCATTGAATACCTGAAATAATCTTCAGCTGTTCGCCAGGAGCCTGTTTTATCCTTTTGCAGGCTCCTCCACAGGATGTGAGGATAACTGATGTATTTACGGCGTTTGTTGACTCTGTTCATCATGCTCTCTTTTTCATTTTTAACACCCTTGTCGACGGCTGGCGTCATTATTGGCGGAACCCGCGTTGTTTATAGTAGCGATAAATCCGATGCGACAATTAGCATAAAAAATAACGAAGCGACCACGCCTTATCTCATACAGACGTGGGTCGATCCTTTTAAAGGCGATACAGCGTCGAATAAACCTCCTTTTACCGTTATTCCGCCGGTTTCAAGGCTGGAGGCCGGGCAGGAGAAAGTATTGCGCATCATGAAAGTGAAGGGCGAACTGCCTCACGATCGGGAATCGCTGTTCTGGCTCAACATCAAAAATATTCCGCCGTCCAGTTCAAACCCCAATTCGCTCGAAATTGCGATTAAGACGCGGATAAAACTTTTTTGGCGTCCGGCGACCCTGAATATCACGCCTGAACAGGCTGCGGCGAAGGTTAAATGGCATGTTCAAAACCGGCAGCTCGTGATTGAAAATCCGAGCCCGCTACATATTAACGTTATGAATGTCACCGTCGATAAAAAAGACGTTCCCTTAAACATCATTCCCCCTTTTGACACCGTGCGTTTGCCGCTTCCGGAAGGGATTAACGGCCACGCGCTGGTCTGGCGTTTCGTTAACGATTTTGGGGCAATCAGTCAGGAAATTCACGTCACGCTGTAAACATAGGGATGTTTGATATGGGGTGTTTCCGTTTTTTCATTGCGCTGGCCTCGGGGGTATCTCTCGGCTTTTCAGGCGTGACGCTGGCAAAAGATATCTTTAACCCTGCGCTTCTTGAAATTGACCATCCGGTGGATGTTGATATCCACCAGTTTAACCGCGCCAATACGTTACCTGCGGGCTCTTATAAGGTTGATATTCATGTTAACGATGAGTTTATCGATAGCCGGGAGGTCACTTTTATTGAAGATAAGGCTGGCGATAGGCTGCATCCCTGTTTTAAGCACGTCAGGACGGTGCTTGCGGAGCTCGGGGCTAAGGTAGCGGCGATCGGTTCGCTGGATCGCCTGGACGAAAACGCCTGTGTGGACCCTACCCCGCTGATCCCTGGCGCCACATGGACGTTCGATACCGATAAGCTGCTCCTCAACGTCACGCTGCCGCAGATTTACATTGATACCACCGCCCGCGGCACCATCAATCCTGCCCGCTGGGATGAAGGTATTAATGCGTTGATGATGAACTATGACTTTTCCGGCTCCAGCACGTTGCAGTCTGATGATGACGACAATAGCGATTTCTACTATCTGAACCTGCGAAACGGGGCGAACATTGGCGCGTGGCGTTTACGCAATTACAGCACGCTAAACATCATTGACGGTCATTCGGATTACCATTCCATCAGCACCTATGTGCAGCGAAACCTCGCGACGTTACGCAGCCAGATCATGCTGGGTGATACCTGGACCGCGAGCGATGTCTTCGACAGTACCCAGGTGCGCGGCGTGCGCCTGTATACCGATGATGAAATGCTTCCTTCCAGCCTGACGGGTTTTGCGCCGGTCGTTCGGGGCGTAGCGAAAAGCAATGCGACGGTGATTATTCGGCAGAACGGCTACATCATTTACCAATCTGCCGTGCCGCAGGGACCGTTTGCGCTAAAGGATCTAAACACCACCAGCTCCGGCGGCGACCTGGACGTGACCATCAAAGAAGAAGACGGCAGTGAGCAACACTTCACGCAGCCCTACGCCTCGCTGGCCATCCTCAAGCGTGAAGATCAGACCGACGTCGATATCAGCGCGGGTGAACTGCGCGATCAAAGCGAATTCCAGCCCAACGTTTTTCAGGCGCAGATTCTGCACGGCTTTCCTGCCGGGATAACGGTATACGGTGGCGTGCAGGCCGCGGAAGCGTATCGCTCGGTAGCGGTGGGGGTCGGCAAAGATATGGGGGCAGTTGGCGCGTTTTCCGTCGATATCACCCAGGCACGTGCGCAGTTTACGGACGAGGACTCAGAGGAGTCCGGCCAGTCCTGGCGTTTTCTCTATTCGAAACGGTTTGATGAAACGGATACCACGCTGAGGCTGGTGGGGTATCGCTACTCAACGCAGGGCTACTACACCCTCAATGAATGGGCGTCACGCCAGAACAGTCAGCGCGATTTCTGGGTAACGGGCAACCGACGCAGTCGGCTTGAAGGGTCCTGGACGCAGAATTTCGGCGATGGCATGGGGAACATTTATCTCACGCTGAGCCGCCAGCAGTACTGGAAAACCGACGAAGTTGAACGCCTGGTTCAGCTTGGCTACAGCAATGTCTGGCGGTCGCTTTCCTGGAACCTCTCCTGGAACTACAGCGATTCCATCACCACGGCGCAGAGCGCGGAGTATTCAGATAGCGACGATCGAGAAAGCGAACAGGTTTTTATGCTGTCGTTCTCCGTGCCGCTGTCAGCATTGCTGCCGGACAGCTATGTGAGCTACGGCCTCACACAGAACAACAGCGGAAAAGGAATGCACCAGCTTGGCCTGAACGGTACGGCGCTTGATAACCGTAATCTCTCCTGGAACCTCCAGCAGTCCTGGGATGCGGATGACAGTGTGTACAGCAGCAGCGCGGGGGTGGGATATGACGGAACCTATGGCTCGGTTAACGGCAGCTATGACTACAACCAGGACAGCCAGCGGCTCAACTACGGCGCGCGCGGCGGGATCCTGCTGCATGGCGATGGAGTGACGTTCTCGCAGGAGATGGGTGAAACCGTGGCGCTGATTAAAGCACCCGGTGCAGCCGGTCTGGCAATGGAAAACGGCACCGGTACGGCAACCGACTGGCGAGGCTACACCGTTCAAACGCAGCTTAACGCTTACGATGAAAACCGTGTGGAAATTGAGAGCGGCTATTTTGAAAAAGCGAACGTCGAGCTGGAGAACAGCGTGCTTAACGTCATCCCCACGCGAGGTGCGGTGGTGCGGGCGGAATTTATCACCCACGTTGGCTATCGCGTGCTCTTTGAGGTCACACAGGCCAACGGCAAACCTATTCCATTTGGCGCAGTGGCGTCTGCCGAACTGGCGACGGGCAGCGTGTCGGGCATTACCGGCGAGAATGGCGAACTGTATCTTTCGGGCATGCCGGAAGAGGGAACGTTCACGATGAAGTGGGGGAGTGAAAAGACAAAACCTTGCAAGGTCCATTATCAGTTCCCCAAACCAACGGGTGTTGAACTGGTTCAAACAGCGGTCGTGTGCCAATAGGGAAATGAGATGAAACGACGTATCACTTTTATAGCAGTCGCCATGCTGCTTTTTACCCCTTTTTCCCACGCTGCGACGACAGAAGGCGGGGTGTGTTTCGCCATCGGCGGCACCTATATTTTCAATCTGAATCTTAACGGGGCAGAAATACCGGCAGATAAAAACCAGGCGGGAACCGAGGTGCGCGATCTGACGACCCTGCAATCGCCTTCCCAGTATAAACTGGGATGTAACTGCCTGACCCATTTCACCACCACGTTTCGTAGCGTCTACTTCACCGCGCGTTCGCCCTTAAGCGTTAATACCGTTAAAAATGGATATACCTACTACAGGTTGAACGATCACCTCAGTATTGCGTCCTCTGTTCACGTGCTGGGACGTGACTATCTCGCCGTTCCCTTTGAGGCGGAGCCCAACCGGGTGACGTCCGGTATCTACTGTTATACCTCCAGTGTAGAGGGCTCAGAGGCAACGCTTGATACCGGCTCTCAGGTAAAAATATCGTTTTTGATCGACAAGCCCTTTATTGGAAAAATTACCGTCCCGGGTACGACGATTGCCACGCTCTATGGCGGTATCGATGAAGCGTCCTCTCTGGCAAGTACCGAGAAGCTCGCCGAAATAAAAATTGCCGGAGACATCGTGGTACCGCAAAACTGCGAGATTGCGCCGGGTCAGTCGCTGGAAATTGATTTTGGAAAAATTCCCGCCAGCGCGTTTTCCGCCACCAAAGGCGAGGCGGTCGGTAGCCGCAAAATCCGCAAGATGATACAGGTGAAATGTACCGGCATGCTGGATGAGAACATCGTCCGATCCGCTTTCCATGCCGATCCCGTTGACGCTGACGCCACGATGATGAAAGTGAACGGCAATGATGACGTAGGGATCGTTATTTATGATAAATGGGACCGCGTCGTCAACGTCAATGGGGGGAGCATGGAGATGGATATGGGAGCCAACCAGGGGGGCGCCGAAGTTAACTCGCTCACCTTCTCTGCTGCCCCGGCCAGCGCGACGGGGAGTATTCCGAAGCCCGGCGCCTTTGAAGCCTGGGCAACCGTGACCTTCGAAATTCAAAATTAATAACAACGGCTGTTTATGACAGCCGTTGTCATATTCACATCTTTGAACCAGGCTTAACGCATCTCAGTGTGACATTATCATGACAGGGATATGATTTTATTTGTATTAAAATCATTATCTTAACTCAAACACGTTGATTGTCATAAAACTGTCATATTTCGTACATTTATCTGTCACCTGTTTGTCCTATTTTGCTCATCGTAGCCACTTAAACAATGATTTACGAAATCCTTGCAGGAGACATTATGAAAGTTATGCGTACCACTGTCGCAACTGTTGTCGCCGCGACCTTATCTCTGAGCGCTTTCTCTGCTTTTGCAGCAGCAAGCCTGACTGGCGCTGGTGCAACCTTCCCTGCGCCGGTGTATGCCAAATGGGCGGATACCTACCAGAAAGAAACCGGTAACAAGGTTAACTATCAGGGTATCGGCTCCTCCGGTGGCGTAAAACAAATTACCGCGAATACCGTTGATTTCGGCGCATCCGACGCTCCGCTGTCTGATGAAAAACTGAATCAGGAAGGCCTGTTCCAGTTCCCGACCGTGATCGGCGGCGTTGTGCTGGCCGTTAACATCCCTGGCCTGAAATCAGGCGAGCTGGTGCTGGACGGCAAAACCCTGGGCGACATCTACCTGGGCAAAATCAAAAAATGGGATGACGAAGCCATCACTAAGCTGAACCCGGGCGTTAAGCTGCCTTCGCAGAACATCGCCGTGGTTCGCCGCGCTGACGGCTCTGGTACCTCCTTCGTGTTCACCAGCTACCTGGCAAAAGTGAACGAAGAGTGGAAATCGAAAGTCGGCTCCGGCTCTACCGTTAACTGGCCAACCGGTCTGGGCGGTAAAGGTAACGACGGCATCGCTGCCTTCGTACAGCGTCTGCCTGGCTCTATCGGTTACGTAGAATACGCTTACGCTAAGCAGAACAACCTGGCTTACACCAAACTGGTTTCTGCTGACGGCAAACCGGTTAGCCCAACTGAAGAGAACTTCGCTAACGCAGCGAAAGGCGCTGACTGGAGCAAATCCTTCGCACAGGATCTGACTAACCAGAAAGGCGACAACGCGTGGCCAATCACTTCTACAACGTTCATTCTGATTCACAAAGATCAGAAGAAACCAGAGCAAGGTACTGAAGTGCTGAAGTTCTTTGACTGGGCATATAAAAACGGCGGCAAACAGGCTAACGACCTGGATTACGCCAGCCTGCCAGACAGCGTGGTTGAGCAGATTCGTGCTGCATGGAAAACCAACGTGAAAGACAGCAGCGGTAAAGCATTGTATTAATTTAGCATTCTGACGAAAATGGCGGGTGGCGCTTGCGCTTACCCGCCGATTTCGTAAACGCGTTTAACAGAAGAGTGATTTATGGCTGCAACCAAGCCTGCATTTAACCCTCCGGGTAAAAAAGGTGACATGATTTTCGGCGCGCTGGTCAAACTGGCTGCGCTGATTGTGCTATTGCTGCTGGGCGGCATTATCGTGTCTCTGATTTTCTCCTCCTGGCCGAGCATTCAGAAATTCGGTTTCTCCTTCCTGTGGACCAAAGAGTGGGACGCGCCGAACGATATCTACGGTGCGCTGGTGCCGATTTACGGTACGCTGGTGACCTCGTTCATCGCCCTGCTGATTGCGGTTCCGGTAAGCTTCGGTATTGCGCTGTTCCTGACGGAACTCGCGCCGGGCTGGCTGCGTCGCCCGCTGGGTATTGCCATCGAACTGCTGGCGGCCATCCCAAGTATCGTATACGGCATGTGGGGCCTGTTTATCTTTGCGCCGCTGTTTGCCACGTACTTCCAGGAGCCGGTAGGTAATGTTCTCTCCGCCGTTCCGTTTGTGGGTGCCCTGTTCTCTGGCCCGGCATTCGGTATCGGTATTCTGGCGGCAGGTGTGATCCTCGCCATCATGATTATTCCGTACATTGCGGCGGTAATGCGCGATGTCTTCGAACAAACCCCGGTGATGATGAAAGAGTCGGCCTACGGCATCGGCTGTACCACCTGGGAAGTTATCTGGCGCATTGTCCTTCCGTTCACCAAAAATGGGGTGATCGGCGGCGTAATGCTGGGCTTAGGTCGCGCGCTGGGTGAAACTATGGCGGTCACCTTTATCATCGGTAACACCTACCAGCTCGACAGCGCTTCACTCTATATGCCGGGTAACAGTATTACCTCCGCGCTGGCAAACGAATTTGCCGAAGCGGAATCCGGGCTTCACGTCGCAGCGCTGATGGAACTGGGGCTGATTCTGTTCGTTATCACCTTCATTGTTCTGGCGATTTCCAAGCTGATGATCCTGCGTCTCGCGAAAAATGAGGGGGCACGCTGATGGCAACTCTCGAAATGCAAAGCACCGCTCAGCTTGCCGAATCCCGCCGCAAAATGCAGGCGAAGCGTCGTTTTAAAAACCGCATTGCGCTGACGCTTTCCATGGCAACGATGGCATTCGGCCTGTTCTGGCTGATCTGGATCCTGATGTCCACCATCACGCGTGGTATTGATGGAATGTCACTGGCGCTGTTCACCGAGATGACGCCGCCGCCAAATACGGCGGGTGGTGGTCTGGCGAACGCCCTGGCGGGCAGCGGCCTGCTGATTCTGTGGGCGACCGTTTTCGGTACGCCGCTGGGCATCATGGCCGGCATCTACCTGGCCGAGTACGGGCGTAAATCATGGCTGGCAGAGGTGATTCGCTTCATTAACGACATCCTGCTTTCCGCTCCGTCGATTGTCGTGGGCCTGTTTGTTTACACCATCGTAGTCGCGCAAATGGAACACTTCTCCGGCTGGGCGGGCGTAATTGCGCTGGCGCTGCTGCAGGTGCCTATCGTCATTCGTACCACCGAAAACATGCTGAAACTGGTGCCGGATAGCCTGCGTGAAGCAGCTTACGCGCTGGGTACGCCGAAATGGAAAATGATTTCTGCGATCACCCTCAAAGCGTCGGTTTCCGGGATCATGACCGGTATCCTGCTGGCTATCGCCCGTATTGCCGGTGAAACGGCACCGCTGCTGTTTACTGCCCTCTCCAACCAGTTCTGGAGCACGGACATGATGCAGCCGATCGCCAACCTGCCGGTGACGATCTTTAAATTTGCGATGAGTCCATTCGCGGAATGGCAGCAGCTGGCCTGGGCCGGGGTGCTGATCATCACCCTTTGCGTACTGTTGCTGAACATTCTGGCGCGCGTCATTTTCGCGAAGAAGAAACACGGTTAATTTTTTACGGCGCGGCAGCTCGCGGCGTCGAATGAGGAAATGAGTCAATGAGTATGGTTGATACTGCCCCGGGTAAGATTCAGGTTCGTGATTTGAACTTCTACTACGGCAAATTCCATGCCCTGAAGAACATCAACCTGGATATCGCGAAGAACCAGGTCACGGCATTCATCGGTCCGTCAGGCTGTGGCAAGTCCACGCTGTTGCGTACCTTTAACAAAATGTATTCGCTCTATCCGGAGCAGCGCGCTGAAGGTGAAATTATCCTGGATGGCGAAAACATTCTGACCCAGGCCCAGGATATCGCCCTGCTGCGTGCCAAAGTGGGCATGGTGTTCCAGAAACCGACGCCGTTCCCGATGTCCATCTATGACAATATCGCGTTTGGCGTTCGCCTGTTTGAGAAGCTCTCCCGTGCGGACATGGACGAGCGCGTGCAGTGGGCATTGACCAAGGCCGCATTATGGAACGAAACCAAAGATAAACTTCATCAGAGCGGGTACTCTCTCTCCGGTGGTCAACAGCAGCGTCTGTGCATTGCGCGCGGTATCGCCATTCGCCCGGAAGTCTTGCTGCTGGATGAACCATGTTCAGCGCTGGACCCGATCTCAACCGGCCGTATTGAAGAGCTGATCACCGAGCTGAAGCAGGATTACACCGTGGTTATCGTGACCCACAACATGCAGCAGGCTGCGCGTTGCTCAGATCACACGGCGTTTATGTACCTGGGCGAGTTGATTGAGTTCAGCGATACGGACGCGCTGTTCACCCGGCCCGCGAAGAAACAAACCGAAGATTATATTACTGGCCGCTACGGTTGATTTGCCTTAGTGCATGTGGAGAAACCATGGACAACCTCAATCTTAATAAACACATTTCAGGCCAGTTCAACGCAGAGCTGGAAAGTATTCGCACGCAGGTGATGACCATGGGTGGCATGGTCGAGCAGCAGCTTTCTGATGCGATTACGGCAATGCATAACCAGGACAGCGAGCTGGCGAAGCGCGTCATCGAAGGCGACCATAACGTCAACATGATGGAAGTGGCGATCGACGAAGCCTGCGTGCGTATTATCGCCAAGCGTCAGCCGACCGCGAGCGACCTGCGTCTGGTAATGGCGATCATTAAAACCATCGCCGAGCTGGAACGTATTGGTGACGTGGCGGATAAAATCTGCCGCACCGCGCTGGAGAAGTTTTCCCAGCAGCATCAGCCGCTGCTGGTGAGCCTGGAGTCGCTGGGCCGCCACACTGTGCAGATGCTGCACGACGTGCTGGATGCCTTTGCGCGTATGGATCTGGACGAAGCGGTGCGTATCTACCGTGAAGACAAGAAAGTCGACCAGGAGTATGAAGGCATTGTGCGTCAGCTGATGACCTACATGATGGAAGATTCCCGTACCATCCCAAGCGTGCTGACCGCGCTGTTCTGCGCGCGCTCTATCGAGCGTATCGGCGACCGCTGCCAGAACATTTGCGAATATATTTTCTACTTCGTGAAGGGACAGGACTTCCGTCACGTGGGCGGCGACGAGCTGGACAAGCTGCTGGCGGGTAAAGATCCGAAAGAGTGATGTTTGTGGCGGGTGGCGCTGGCGCTTACCCGCCCTACGTTAGCTTAACGCGTAATATCCCACCCGCGTGCCTTCCACAACTCTGGTAATTGCGTCAGATCGGTAAAGGTCGTCACTTTTGGATGATCGATCGGCTTGTTGTGCGGATCGGCACAGAAGTAAAACACCTCCATCCCCGCATCAATCCCCGACTGGGCGCCCGCAGGCGAGTCATCCACCAGAATGCAGTTCTCCACGTTGACGTTCATCGCTTTCGCCGCGTGGAACATCAGCGCCGGATCGGGCTTCCAGCGCTGGATATCGTAGCCGCTGAACAGTTTTTCCGGAAAGTGGTGCAGCATTTCAAGCTTGCCCAGTGAATGCTGCATTTTGCTGACCGGACCGTTGGAAACTACGCAGATTGGCACCGTCATCGCATCCAGCAGCGCGTTAGCCCCGGCAATAACGTCCAGTTCTGAGTCAAAGAGGCGTGCGACCTCGGCGCGGTACACTGGTTCCAGCTCCGCTTTCGCCAGATCCACCCCGTGCTCTTCGTTAATGATGTCGATGATCTCGTACAGCTTCACGCCCTTAAAGCGTTTGAACACCTCTTCGAGATCGAGCGTAATGCCAAATTCCTGGAACATGGCGACATACGCGCGGGAACAAATGACCTCACTGTCTACCAGCGTACCGTCACAGTCGAAAAATACCGCTTCAATTCCGGACATGCCCTTCCCTTTTAACAAGTTTAACGTTTACGTACGACAGATTTACGAGACGCAATCGTTGCCGTATAAGCATAATCAATGAAAAAAGTATCCCGTAACCGCCACTATTGTCGCATTTTGGTATAGGATAGCGACGAATTTTCCCTCCTTGTTCGGAAATTGATGATGAGTCAACAACACACAACCCAGACATCTGGTCAGGGTCTGCTTGAGCGCGTATTCAAACTGCGCGAGCACGGCACAACGGCACGCACCGAAGTGATCGCCGGTTTCACCACCTTCCTGACGATGGTCTATATCGTTTTTGTGAACCCGCAAATTCTGGGCGTGGCTGGCATGGACACCAGCGCCGTCTTTGTTACCACCTGTCTGATCGCGGCCCTTGGCAGCATCCTGATGGGCGTTTTCGCTAACCTGCCTGTGGCGCTGGCACCCGCAATGGGCCTGAATGCGTTCTTCGCGTTCGTGGTGGTTCAGGCGATGGGCCTGCCGTGGCAGGTTGGTATGGGCGCTATCTTCTGGGGTGCGGTCGGCCTGCTGCTGCTGACCATCTTCCGCGTCCGTTACTGGATGATTGCCAATATCCCGGTGAGCCTGCGCGTGGGTATCACCAGCGGTATCGGTCTGTTCATCGGCATGATGGGGCTGAAAAACGCCGGTGTGATCGTGGCGAACCCGGAAACGCTGGTGAGCATCGGTAACCTGACCTCGCACAGCGTGCTGCTGGGCGTGCTGGGCTTCTTCATCATCGCGATCCTGGCGTCGCGCAACATCCACGCTGCGGTGCTGGTCTCTATCATCGTGACCACGCTGCTGGGCTGGATGCTGGGTGACGTGCATTACAGCGGTATTGTCTCTGCGCCGCCGAGCGTCTCTACCGTGATTGGTCACGTTGACCTGGCGGGTTCCCTGAACCTGGGCCTGGCGGGCGTGATCTTCTCCTTCATGCTGGTCAACCTGTTTGACTCCTCCGGTACGCTGATTGGCGTGACGGACAAAGCGGGTCTGGCTGACGAGAAAGGCAAATTCCCGCGCATGAAGCAGGCGCTGTATGTGGACAGCATCTCGTCCGTCGCCGGCTCTTTCATCGGCACCTCATCTGTTACCGCTTACATTGAATCCTCTTCCGGCGTGTCCGTGGGTGGCCGTACCGGCCTGACGGCGGTGGTGGTGGGTATCCTGTTCCTGCTGGTGATCTTCCTCTCTCCGCTGGCGGGTATGGTTCC
The DNA here is from genome assembly GCF_014982345.1 of Enterobacter cloacae complex sp. P1B. Classification (NCBI taxonomy): domain Bacteria; kingdom Pseudomonadati; phylum Pseudomonadota; class Gammaproteobacteria; order Enterobacterales; family Enterobacteriaceae; genus Enterobacter; species Enterobacter cloacae complex sp. P1B. The sequence continues at coordinate 41,804 of NZ_JADCLF010000007.1, forward strand.
ACCGTATGCGGCTGCCGGCGCGCTGATTTACGTGGGCGTGCTGATGACCTCGAGCCTGGCGCGCGTGAAGTGGGAAGATTTAACCGAAGCGGTGCCGGCCTTTATTACCGCCGTGATGATGCCGTTCAGCTTCTCGATCACCGAAGGTATCGCGCTGGGCTTTATCTCTTACTGCGTAATGAAGATCGGTACCGGCCGCTTCCGCGAACTCAGCCCGTGCGTGATTATCGTTGCGCTGCTGTTTGTGTTGAAGATTGTGTTTATTGACGCGAAATAAACAGGTTTATTCCCTCTCCACGTGGGAGAGGGCCAGGGTGAGGGCATCGGGCCGCTCCGGCTTACGCCTTCACCCGCTTAATATAATCCCCAAACGCGGTCAGCTGGCCAGAGAGATGGTCACGCGTGCTCTCATCCACCACTTCACCCGTCTGCGGGTCGACCTTGTTTTGAATCACACCGCCCATAAATTCCGGCTTGTTCATCACCATCGCATCCAGGAACACCAGGATCTGACGCAGGTGATACTGGCAGCGTGCGCCACCAATCGCGCCCATTGAGCTGGTCTGGATCAGCACCGGTTTGCCAGACAGCGGCTGCTCCGGTAAACGGGATAACCAGTCAATAGCGTTCTTCAGGCCACCCGGCACCGAGTAGTTATACTCCGGCGTGACAATGACCACACCGTCGGCCTGGCGGATTTGCTCGGCTATCGCCTCCACGCTCTGCGGGAACCCCTCTTCCTGCTGGACATCTGCATCATACAGCGGGATATCGCCAATAGATGGCAGGGCACTAATTTCCATACCTGCCGGGGCCAGCTGCGGCAGCGTGCGGGCAACCATTCCGTTAAATGAACCTTTGCGCAGGCTTCCCAGTAACGTAACTACTTTCAACGTATCAGACATGATTACTCCTGTTTCATCATGATGACCCTGATTGGATCAGCTATGGGTAAATGCTTTTTCTGCCGGTAAACTGGTTAAACGCATCAGGCGTGCGGCGGGCTCGTTGGCGCGCTCGGGCACATCCGGAAGGCTACTCCATCCCTCTTTACTGTCAAATTCCCAAATCTTTAGCCGTTCGATGGCTGGGCTAACTGCAACAGACCATATCAACACATCTTCTGCATCGCTGAGCGCCTCTACAAGCGTAGCTTTAGCAGCACGCAGGCGTCCGGAGCCGGGCAACAATTGCAACAGGCTGGCGTCGTCTGAAGCGCATCCGCAGAGCTTGCGAATACTCTGGCGCAGGGTGATGAGCTGGGCTCTGGCCTCGACGGAGTCGTTCTGGTTGCGTACCCACAGCTTCTCATTACTGGAGAGCGGGTAGTCATCGTGCGGGCTTGCGCCGTGGAAGCTCCGCGTTGCACGCTGAAGCTCCATATCCAGCCCGCAATCCCCTTCGGTGGTCAGCGCCACGCCAATGATATTGCCCGTATAGGCAATGGAAAAACGGGGGAGTTCCGGGTCAGCAAAGACCGGGCGGCCTTCTGGTTGCGTGACGATCTCCGGGAGTTCGCTGGTGCCGTACAGCATGAACAGCAGTTCTGCGAGAAGTGCTCTCGAGGCTAAAAACCGCGTCCTGCGGTGTTCGGGGAGTTTGAGCGCCTCACTGTGACAGGCTGAAGAGAGTCTGGCCGATACGAGACGTCCTTCTGTAAGTATCCCTCTTGCAAAGTGCGTTGCCATTTTTCGCTCCTTGATAATGGTCGTAATCGGTTAAACGGTTACATGATTATCGCTTAACTTGACTCCTGTTTTAATCAGTAAATCGGAGTAAGAGAAGCCTGAAGGCCGAACTTTACATTTTCTTAGGCAAAAATTGGATCGCTGCCACCGTACAACGCCTTGATGGTCTCCCGCAGCCAGAGGATTTTCGGATTATGGCTGTTCCGTTTATGCCAGATCAGCGTGAAGGGAACGGTCAGCTTTTCGGCCTGCGCTTCGTCAATGGGAATAGGAAGCGCGATCAGCTTCCGCTGGTGGAGTTCATTGTAGTGGCGACAGTAGTGGGGAGCCGTGGCGATATAGTTATGACCGGGCTGCGCCGCCATAAACATCGACTGCTCAAAGCCCGGCAAACACATGGCAATGTTTCTCTCCCGCCCCATCTCTTTTAGCACCTCATCCAGCGCCCACGTGTCGCTCCGTTCCCAGAAGATACTGATATGGGGATAGCGCAGGAAGGTCTCCAGATTCCACTCCTCCTGCAGAGCGGGGTGGTCCTCACGCAAATAGACGTATGGACGGTCGCTAAACAGGATTTCGTAGTCGATAAACCACGGCATCAGCTTCAGCAGTTCACGCGAGCGCGGGTGGGTTTCGCGACCGGTGAAGCCAACGTCCACTTCCCCGCGCGTAATGGCGTCCAGCGAGTCGTAATCCCAGTGACGCATCTTCACCGTGGCCTGCGGATAACGCTGGTTCACCTGCTCAAGCAGGGCGTTAAAGCGGATGAGCATCAGCGGCGTTTCGGCGGCCAGCACAAACGTCAGCCCGCCAGGCGAATCATGGTGAGATTTATCGAGGATCTGGTTGCCAATCTGCATCCAGTCGGCCAAATCCTGCTCCAGGCTGACCGTCAGCGGCGTAGGCAGCAGCCCTAACGGCGTTTTGACAAACAGCGGGTCGTCAAACCAGTCGCGCAGCCTGGCCAGCGATTTACTCACCGCCGACGGCGTCACGTTCATCCGCTTCGCGGCTTTGGTGACGCTGCGCTCCTGCAGCAAAAGCTGCAGGCAAAGCAACAGGTTAAGATCGAGACTGCTGATGGGCTTCTTCATACTGTGCCGCGGGCTGGATGACCATAAGTAAGGTGATGCAGACTATGCTACAGCCAATCAGAATCCCGATCAGCATATTGAGCGCGTTAAGTCCGATGACCGCCGCCAGCCATATCCACAGAGACGAGCCGCAGACCTGCGCGATCCCCAGCACCGAGCTTGCCACGCCTGCCCGCAGCGAGAAAGGGCCGAGCGCCTGACTCATCGCCACGCCAAAGCCAACCGAGAACCCGGCACAGATGAGCGTAATGCCCACCAGCATCACCGCATGCGAGCTGGTGGTTGCCAGAACCACACCTGCGGCGAGAAACAGTACCTGCGAGGTCAGCATCAGCGTGCGCTGGCGGAAGAGATTCAGCGCGAAGGGGGTAGAAAATGAGACGGCCATACTGACCATGGCGGTTAATGCCATCACCGTTGAATACTCACCGCGATCGAAACCCATGGTCTCCATCAGCAACACCGGGGAAACGTTTACATACGTCAGGATCACCGCCACGCTTAACGTTGTTACGGCCAGACGGCTGAGGAAGAAGCGATTGAGAAGTTTCTCTGCCGGATGAATGGTCGCGGTATGGCTGGGATTCTGCGAGCCCGGGTGGGTCTCTTTCAGTACGGCGATCGACAGCACAAAGACCAGGGCGCCCATGGCAGCCATGGTCCAGAACAGGCTCTGCCACGGGAATTTCAGCATGATCAGATAGCCTACAACCGGTGCCAGCACCGGAATGATGCAGGTTATCCCGTTCAGCATGGAGAGCACTTTAGCACGGCGCTGGGCGCTTAAGGTGTCGCGCAAAATAGCAAACGCCACCACGTAACAGCCGCCGGCACCAATGCCCTGGATGAACCGTCCTGCCAGGAACAAGGTGCTGTTCTGTGCCTGTGAGCAGAGAAGAGAGGCCAGGGCAAAGATGATGGCTCCGGTTATTGCGACGGGCTGACGGCCAGCTTTATCCGCGATCTTCCCGGCAAAGACCATCGACGACGCCATTCCTGCGAGATAGGCCGAAAACGCAATGTGCAGCTGCGCTTCGCTGGCACCCAGATCGCGGGCGATGTGCGGTAATCCCACCAGATACATATCAATACCCGACGGATAAAGCAGAACTAATGCGAAACTACAAAACAGAAAACGCGCCATAAACCCCCCATAAATGCAGGCATGCAGAATAGGGGGTGAAAAGGGTTTAGGCGAGTTGCCATTTGGACAATGGTGATTTCCCAGGAGGAAATCACCATTGATTAGCGGGAATTACTTACCAATACAGAAGCTCGAAAAGATCCGTCCCAGCAGATCGTCCGACGTAAACTCCCCGGTGATCTCGCTCAGATTCTGCTGCGCCAGACGCAGCTCTTCCGCCAGCAGTTCACCCGCCCACGCACCAATCAGCTGCGCTTTGCCCTGGTCAAGATGGCGTGCCGCCTCTTCCAGCGCCTGCAGGTGACGGCGACGCGCCAGGAAGCCGCCTTCCATGCTGGTATCAAAGCCCATGCTCTGCTTGAGATGGTTACGCAGTGCTTCCACGCCTTCACCGGTCCGCGCCGACAGGCGAATAAGTGAGTGACCATTCACATCGCTGATGCCCAGCGTTTCGCCGGTCACGTCTGCCTTGTTGCGCACTACGGTGATTGGCAGTTTGGCCGGCAGACGGGCGATAAAGTCCGGCCAGATCTCCGCCGGGTCAACGGCGTCGGTCGTGGTGCCATCTACCATAAACAGCACGCGATCGGCCTGCTCAATCTCCTGCCAGGCGCGTTCAATACCGATACGCTCGACTTCATCGCTGGCATCGCGCAGGCCCGCGGTGTCGATAATGTGCAGCGGCATCCCGTCGATATGGATATGCTCGCGCAGCACGTCGCGGGTGGTCCCGGCTATGTCGGTTACGATTGCCGCTTCACGGCCCGCCAGGGCGTTCAGCAGGCTCGATTTCCCGGCGTTAGGGCGACCAGCAATGACGACCTTCATCCCTTCACGCAGCAGGCTGCCCTGACGCGCTTCGGCGCGGACGGCATCCAGATCGCTCATCACCTGGTTCAGCTGTGCTTCGATTTTACCGTCAGAGAGGAAGTCGATTTCCTCGTCCGGGAAGTCGATAGCCGCTTCGACATAGATTCGCAGGTGAGTAAGTGCTTCCACAAGGTGATTCACACGTGCGGAAAACGCGCCCTGCAGCGAGTTCAGGGCGGAGCGGGCCGCCTGTTCAGAGCTGGCGTCGATCAGGTCTGCAATCGCCTCGGCCTGCGCCAGGTCGAGCTTGTCGTTCAGGAAGGCACGCTCGGAGAATTCGCCCGGCTTCGCAATGCGCAGGCCAGGTAGGGTCAGAATACGTTTTAACAGCAGGTCGAGGATAACCGGGCCGCCGTGGCCCTGAAGTTCCAGCACGTCTTCGCCGGTAAAGGAGTTCGGGCCGGGGAACCACAGCGCAATGCCCTGGTCCAGCGGCGTGCCGTCGGCATCTTTAAACGGCAGGTAATCAGCGTAGCGCGGCTTTGGCAGTTTACCCAGCACCGCTTCAGCCACCTCGCGCGCCTTCAGGCCGGAGATACGCAGAATGCCTACACCACCGCGTCCCGGTGGGGTTGCCTGGGCGACGATAGTGTCGTTATGGCTCATGGTTGCTCTCGTTCAATACAAATAAAAAAGGCGGTCAATCGACCGCCCTTATTTTAGCGTTATCTTACCGAATCAGGACTTTTTCTTTTCGCGGCTATGCAGGCCACGTTTTTCCAGACCACGGTAAATCAGCTGCTGCTGGATGATGGTCACCAGGTTGCTGACGATATAGTACAGCACCAGACCTGACGGGAACCACAGGAAGAACACGGTGAAGATGACCGGCATAAAGGTCATGATCTTCTGCTGCATCGGGTCGGTCACGGTGGTTGGCGACATCTTCTGGATGAAGAACATCGTCACGCCCATCAGGATCGGCAGGATGTAGTACGGGTCCTGTGCGGACAGGTCATGGATCCACAGGGCGAACGGCGCGTGGCGCAGCTCAACGGAACCCATCAGCATGTAGTACAGCGCAAGGAAGATTGGCATCTGAATCAGCAGCGGGAAGCAACCACCCAGTGGGTTCACTTTCTCTGCCTTATACAGGGCCATCATCTCCTGGCTCTGACGCTGTTTATCATCGCCCAGACGCTCACGCATCGCCTGAATCTTCGGCTGCAGCATGCGCATCTTCGCCATGGAGGTGTACTGCGCTTTGGTCAGCGGGTACATGATGCCACGCACGATGAAGGTGATAACGATGATGGAGAAGCCCCAGTTACCCAGGAAGCTGTGGATGAACTTCAGCAGCTTAAACAGCGGCTGAGAGATGAACCACAACCAACCGTAATCCACGGTCAGATCCAGGTGCGGCGCAACAGCGGCCATTTTGTCCTGGATTTCCGGGCCGACCCACAGGGTGCTTGCCAGCTTACCGGTTTGACCCGGCTGAACCAGAACAGGCTGTGATTTGTAGCCGATGGCTGCAATACCGTTGCCCAGGTTAGCGGTGTAGAAGTTATTCGTACCGTCGTTATTCGGGATCCACGCGGTCGCGAAATACTGCTGCAGCATTGCGACCCAACCGCCTTTGGAGCTGACGTTCAGGTTTTCGTTATCGGCAATGGTGTCGAATTTGTATTTCTCGTACTTCGCATCAGGCGTGGAGTACGCCGCGCCACGGAAGGTATGCAGCGCAAAGTTGCTGCTTCCGGTGTCACGGTGTGACGGCAGATTGATGGACTGCTTCAGCTGACCGAAGGTAGACAGTTCCAGCGGTTTCGCACCGGCGTTCTGTACGCTGTAGCCCACGTTCACCGCATACTCACCGCGTTTCAGGGTGAAGGTTTTGGTGAAGGTGTTGCCTGCCGCGTCGGTGTAGGTCATCGGGATAACGAGTTCGTTCTGGCCATCAGCCAGTACAAAGGTGTCGTTCTCGACGTTATACAGTGGACGCGCACCGTTAGCCGGGTTATCCGGGCCATCACGACCGGTCAGGCCGCTCTGCGCCTGATACAGGAACTCCGGTGTGGTTTCCAGTAACTGGAACGGTTCGTTAGACTTCAGCTCTTTCGGGTAGGTCAACAGCAGCGCCTGCTCAACATCACCACCACGGGTGTTGATAGTCAGCTCAAGCACATCGGTCTTAACCGTAATCTGTTTCCCCTGGCCACTGGCCGGTACGCCCTGGTCGGCGGCGCTACCCGCTGCGGTGGTCGTGGTCTGCGTGGTCTGCTGCTGGGGTTGAGGATTTTTATCCTGCTCCCATGCCTGCCAGATCATGAAAGACACGAACAACAAAGCGATGATAAGAAGATTGCGTTGCGAATCCATCGTTAGTGTTCTCTGGTATCAAAAGGTCCTGGGGGGACGGGGTCGTCTCCACCGGGGTGTAAAGGGTGGCATTTTAATACGCGTTTCACCGTCAACCAACTGCCTTTTATCACTCCAAACCTGCGCAATGCCTCAATTCCGTAGCTTGAGCATGTTGGTGTGAAACGGCAGTGCGGCCCGAGTAGCGGACTAATCAGGCGTTGATAGACCCGAATGAGGGCTATCAGGACCCGTGAGCCAGGCGACAGTGGCGGCGCCATAATTTTTCCAACGCTTCCGAGAGAGCACGGTTATCGAGGTCGGCAACCCCTTTTTTAGCCACCACCACGAAATCCATAGAAGGCAGTTCGTGCTGACGTAAACGGAAGCTTTCACGCGTCAGACGTTTAATCCGGTTGCGTTCATGCGCACGCTTAACGTTTTTCTTAGCGACTGTGAGACCGATGCGGGGATGCCCCAGCGAATTTTGGCGGCCGAGGATGGTGATTTGCGGCGTGCCAGCCCGTTGTGGCTGCTGGAAGACGAAAGTGAAATGAGTGGGAGTTAACAAACGTAACTCCCTGGGAAATGCTAGCTTAACCACTCAGGGGTTAGCTTTATTACTTGGAAACGGTCAGACGAGCGCGGCCTTTAGCACGACGACGTGCCAGAACCTGACGACCATTTTTAGTAGCCATACGAGCACGGAAGCCGTGAGAACGGTTGCGCTTCAGTACAGACGGTTGAAAAGTGCGTTTCATGGCGATTTCTACCTAAACTTGAAAAAATTCATGACTTTTGCGGATGCCCGACCGAGTTTCGAATGACGGACGCCGAAGCCGTGGGTGATTAAAGAGGCCGGATTGTAATAATTGTACACTCCGGAGTCAATTCTCTTTCCTTATTTCCCGCGTATTTCCGCACGATTTCGCGTGGAAAATGAGCAACGGACGACGCAGGAAGATGAGCATCACGCGCCGGGTCGAGGATTATACGGCCTCGCCAACAAAGCGCAAGGATCGTCCCGGATCTTCGTTAGATCATTTAAGCAATAAATTGTCGCTGCTCATTAAATTTTCCAATATGCGGGCTAAATCGCGGGGCACTCGCGCCAGGATCGTTTACACTTACCCGGTTTCGGATCTTCCTGTGGATAAATCGGGAAGAATCTGTGAGAAACAGAAGATCTCTGGCTCAGTTTACGCTATGATCCGCGGTCCCGATCGGGATCCCAGGATCCTGGTCAGGATAAATTGCAGATAGCAATTCGCACGTCCCCCTTTACACAGGGTCATGTCGATGTGCGCCAACAATCATGAATATTCAATAGTTTTCTTTTATTGTTCGAGTGGAGTCCGCCGTGTCACTTTCGCTTTGGCAGCAGTGTCTTGCCCGATTGCAGGATGAGTTACCAGCCACAGAATTCAGTATGTGGATCCGCCCGTTGCAGGCGGAGCTGAGCGATAACACGCTGGCTTTGTATGCGCCAAACCGTTTTGTGCTCGATTGGGTAAGAGACAAGTACCTTAATAACATCAATGGCCTGCTGAACGATTTTTGCGGGTCAGATGTCCCACAGCTGCGTTTTGAAGTGGGCACAAAGCCGGTCACCCAAACCGTTCGTGAAACCGTAAATGTAGCCGCGCCCGCTCAGGCTGTTCCGGCTCCGGCGCCTCGCGTTGCACCTGCTCGTCAGGGCTGGGATAACGTCCCTGCCCCCGCAGAGCCAACCTACCGCTCTAACGTTAACGTGAAACACACGTTCGATAACTTCGTTGAAGGTAAGTCGAACCAGCTGGCGCGCGCGGCAGCCCGTCAGGTTGCCGATAACCCCGGCGGTGCTTACAACCCGCTGTTCCTGTATGGCGGCACGGGTCTCGGTAAAACCCACCTGCTGCATGCTGTGGGTAACGGCATTATGGCGCGCAAGCCCAACGCGAAAGTGGTGTATATGCACTCCGAGCGCTTCGTTCAGGACATGGTAAAAGCCCTGCAAAACAATGCGATCGAAGAGTTTAAACGCTACTACCGTTCCGTTGACGCGCTGCTGATCGATGACATCCAGTTCTTTGCCAATAAAGAACGATCGCAGGAAGAGTTTTTCCACACCTTTAACGCCCTGCTGGAAGGTAATCAGCAGATCATTTTGACCTCGGATCGTTATCCTAAAGAGATCAACGGCGTTGAAGATCGTCTCAAATCCCGCTTCGGCTGGGGCCTCACCGTGGCGATCGAGCCACCGGAGCTGGAAACCCGCGTCGCGATCCTGATGAAGAAAGCCGATGAGAACGACATCCGCCTGCCGGGTGAAGTGGCGTTCTTCATCGCCAAGCGCCTGCGCTCCAACGTGCGTGAGCTGGAAGGGGCGCTGAACCGCGTTATCGCCAATGCCAACTTCACCGGTCGTGCGATCACCATCGATTTTGTGCGTGAAGCACTGCGCGATTTGTTGGCATTGCAGGAAAAACTGGTCACCATCGACAATATTCAAAAGACGGTGGCTGAGTACTACAAGATCAAAGTGGCAGATTTACTGTCTAAACGTCGTTCCCGCTCGGTGGCGCGTCCGCGTCAGATGGCGATGGCGCTGGCAAAGGAGTTAACCAACCACAGTCTACCGGAAATCGGGGATGCGTTTGGTGGCCGTGACCATACGACCGTGCTGCACGCGTGTCGCAAGATTGAGCAGTTACGCGAAGAAAGCCACGACATAAAAGAAGATTTTTCCAATCTAATCAGAACATTATCATCGTGACGCTATGAAATTTACCGTTGAACGTGAACATTTATTAAAACCGCTGCAACAGGTGAGTGGCCCATTAGGCGGCCGCCCAACGCTGCCTATTCTCGGAAACCTGCTGCTTCAGGTCGCGGACGGTACGCTGTCGCTGACCGGTACAGATCTGGAAATGGAAATGATCGCGCGCGTTACGTTGACGCAGCCGCACGACGCGGGCGCGACCACGGTTCCGGCACGTAAATTCTTTGATATCTGCCGCGGGTTGCCGGAAGGCGCTGAAATCGCCGTGCAGCTGGAGGGCGACCGCATGCTGGTGCGCTCTGGCCGCAGCCGTTTCTCCCTTTCCACGCTACCCGCTGCGGACTTCCCGAACCTGGACGACTGGCAGAGTGAAGTTGAATTCACTCTTCCGCAGGCGACGATGAAGCGTCTGATTGAAGCCACGCAGTTCTCCATGGCGCATCAGGACGTTCGTTACTACTTAAACGGCATGCTGTTCGAAACCGAAGGTGAAGAGCTGCGTACCGTCGCCACAGACGGCCACCGTCTGGCGGTCTGTTCCATGCCGATTGGCGACTCGCTGCCGAACCATTCGGTGATCGTGCCGCGTAAAGGCGTGATTGAACTGATGCGTATGCTCGACGGCGGTGACACGCCGCTGCGGGTGCAGATTGGCAGCAATAATATCCGTGCCCACGTGGGCGATTTTGTCTTCACTTCGAAGCTGGTTGATGGCCGTTTCCCGGATTATCGCCGCGTATTGCCGAAGAACCCGGACAAAACGCTGGAAGCGGGCTGCGATAGCCTCAAGCAGGCGTTTGCCCGCGCGGCCATTCTCTCGAACGAGAAATTCCGCGGCGTGCGCCTGTACGTGAGTGAAAACCAGATCAAAATCACCGCCAACAACCCGGAGCAGGAAGAGGCAGAAGAGATTCTGGACGTCACCTACGCCGGGGCTGAGATGGAAATCGGCTTCAACGTCAGCTACGTGCTGGATGTGCTCAATGCACTGAAATGCGAGAATGTGCGCATTCTGCTGACCGACTCCGTTTCGAGCGTACAGATTGAAGATGCGGCCAGCCAAAGCGCGGCTTATGTTGTCATGCCAATGAGACTGTAATGTCGCTCACCCGTCTGTTGATCCGCGACTTTCGCAATATCGAAAGCGCGGATCTCGCATTATCCCCCGGCTTTAACTTTCTGGTTGGCGCGAACGGCAGCGGCAAAACCAGCGTGCTGGAAGCCATCTATACGCTCGGCCATGGCCGGGCGTTTCGCAGTTTGCAAATTGGTCGCGTCATTCGCCACGAGCAGGAATCCTTTGTTCTGCACGGGCGTTTGCAGTGCGCAGAGCGGGAAACCGCCATCGGCCTGACCAAAGACAAGCAGGGCGATAGCAAGGTGCGCATCGACGGCACCGACGGCCATAAGGTGGCGGAGCTGGCGTTGCTGATGCCAATGCAGCTGATTACGCCCGAGGGGTTTACTTTACTCAACGGCGGCCCCAAATACAGAAGAGCGTTCCTCGACTGGGGATGCTTTCACAATGAAGCCGGTTTCTTTAACGCCTGGAGCAACCTGAAGCGTCTGCTTAAACAGCGTAACGCCGCGTTGCGCCAGGTCACGCGCTACGCCCAGCTGCGTCCGTGGGACATGGAACTCATCCCTCTTGCGGAACAGATAAGCCGCTGGCGTGCCGAATACAGCGCGGGTATCGCCGAAGATATGGCCGACACCTGCAAACAGTTTTTACCCGAGTTCTCTCTCACCTTCTCCTTTCAGCGTGGCTGGGAGAAAGAGACGGATTATGCCGAGGTGTTAGAGAGAAGCTTCGAGCGCGATCGGATGTTGACCTACACCGCGCACGGCCCGCACAAGGCGGATTTTCGCATTCGTGCCGACGGTGCGCCGGTGGAAGACACGCTGTCGCGCGGGCAGCTCAAGCTCCTGATGTGCGCGCTACGCCTGGCGCAGGGGGAGTTCCTCACCCGCGAGAGCGGACGACGCTGCCTGTACCTGATAGATGATTTTGCCTCGGAACTTGACGACGCGCGGCGCGGGCTGCTTGCCAGCCGCTTAAAAGCCACGCAGTCGCAGGTTTTCGTCAGCGCCATTAGCGCTGAACACGTTATGGACATGTCGGACGAAAATTCGAAGATGTTTACCGTGGAAAAGGGTAAAATAACGGATTAACCCAAGTTGAAATGAGCGAGAAACGTTGATGTCGAATTCTTATGACTCCTCCAGTATCAAAGTCCTGAAAGGGCTGGATGCGGTGCGTAAGCGCCCGGGTATGTATATCGGCGACACGGATGACGGCACCGGTCTGCACCACATGGTATTCGAGGTGGTAGATAACGCTATCGACGAAGCGCTCGCGGGTCACTGTAAAGACATCGTGGTCACCATCCATGCGGACAACTCCGTCTCCGTTACCGATGACGGCCGTGGCATCCCGACCGGTATTCACCCGGAAGAGGGCGTCTCTGCTGCGGAAGTGATCATGACCGTACTGCACGCAGGCGGTAAGTTCGACGATAACTCCTATAAGGTTTCCGGCGGCCTGCACGGCGTAGGCGTTTCCGTAGTAAACGCCCTGTCGCAAAAGCTGGAGCTGGTTATTCAGCGCGAAGGCAAAATTCACCGTCAGATCTATCAGCACGGCGTGCCTGAAGCCCCGCTGGCCGTTACCGGTGATACCGATAAAACCGGTACCATGGTGCGTTTCTGGCCGAGCCTTGAAACCTTCACCAACGTCACTGAATTCGAGTACGACATCCTGGCGAAGCGCCTGCGTGAACTGTCGTTCCTGAACTCCGGCGTCTCTATTCGCCTGCGCGACAAACGCGACAACAAAGAAGACCACTTCCACTACGAAGGCGGTATCAAGGCGTTTGTTGAGTATCTGAACAAGAACAAAACGCCAATTCACCCGAATATCTTCTATTTCTCCACCGAAAAAGACGGTATCGGCGTGGAAGTGGCGCTGCAGTGGAACGACGGTTTCCAGGAAAACATCTACTGCTTCACCAACAACATTCCGCAGCGCGACGGCGGTACTCACCTTGCGGGCTTCCGCGCGGCGATGACCCGTACCCTGAACGCCTACATGGACAAAGAAGGCTACAGCAAGAAAGCGAAAGTCAGCGCCACCGGTGACGATGCCCGTGAAGGCCTGATTGCCGTGGTTTCCGTGAAGGTGCCGGATCCGAAGTTCTCCTCACAGACCAAAGACAAGCTGGTCTCTTCCGAGGTGAAATCGGCGGTTGAGCAGCAGATGAACGAACTGCTGAGCGAATACCTGCTGGAAAACCCGAACGACGCGAAAATCGTGGTGGGCAAAATTATCGATGCGGCACGTGCTCGTGAAGCAGCGCGTAAAGCCCGTGAAATGACCCGTCGTAAAGGCGCGCTGGACCTGGCAGGCCTGCCGGGCAAGCTGGCTGACTGTCAGGAACGTGACCCGGCGCTGTCCGAACTGTACCTCGTGGAAGGGGACTCCGCGGGCGGTTCTGCGAAGCAGGGCCGTAACCGTAAGAACCAGGCGATCCTGCCGCTGAAGGGTAAAATCCTCAACGTTGAGAAAGCGCGCTTCGACAAGATGCTCTCTTCTCAGGAAGTGGCGACGCTCATCACCGCGCTCGGCTGCGGCATTGGCCGCGACGAGTACAACCCGGACAAGCTGCGCTATCACAGCATCATCATCATGACCGATGCGGACGTCGACGGCTCGCACATCCGTACGCTGCTGTTGACCTTCTTCTATCGTCAGATGCCTGAAATCGTTGAGCGCGGCCACGTCTACATTGCGCAGCCGCCGCTGTACAAGGTGAAGAAAGGCAAGCAGGAACAGTACATTAAAGATGACGACGCGATGGATCAGTACCAAATCGCGATCGCCCTTGATGGCGCGACCCTGCATGCGAACTCCAGCGCGCCAGCGCTGGCCGGCGAGCCGCTGGAGCGTCTGGTCTCCGAGTTCAACGCCACGCAGAAAATGATTGGCCGTATGGAACGCCGCTATCCAAAAGCGCTGCTGAAGGAGCTGGTCTATCAGCCAACCCTGACCGAAGCCGATCTGAGCAACGAGCAGGCCGTGACCCGCTGGGTGAATACCCTGGTGAGCGAGCTGAACGAGAAAGAGCAGCACGGCAGCCAGTGGAAGTTCGACGTTCAACAGAATGCGGCACAGCAGTTTGAGCCGATTGTTCGCGTGCGTACTCACGGCGTCGACACCGACTACCCGCTGGAGCACGAATTCGTGACCGGCCCGGAATACCGCCGCATCTGCACCCTCGGCGAGAAGCTGCGCGGCCTGATCGAAGACGATGCCTTCATCGAACGTGGCGAGCGTCGTCAGCCGGTAGCAAGCTTCGAGCAGGCGCTGGACTGGCTGGTGAAAGAATCCCGTCGCGGTCTGTCTATCCAGCGTTATAAAGGTCTGGGCGAAATGAACCCGGATCAGCTGTGGGAAACCACCATGGATCCGGAAAGCCGTCGCATGCTGCGCGTCACCGTTAAAGACGCGATTGCAGCGGATCAGCTGTTCACGACCCTGATGGGCGATGCGGTAGAACCACGTCGTGCGTTCATTGAAGAGAACGCACTGAAAGCGGCGAATATCGATATTTAACAGTCGCTATCCCGCATGAAAACTGGCCGCGCTTTTAGCGCGGCTTTTTTATGGGCGCAGGAATGTCCAGCGACATCGCCGCCGGTAAACGGCTCGCCAGCGCATCTATGGCCATTCTTACCCTCAGGGGCAGGTACGGCGTCTGTTGCCAGACGGCATGGACGTCAAAATGGACATCCGGCGCCTGCTTAAAGAGCGGGACAAGCTTTCCCTGATGAATTTCTTTGATGGCCATCCAGCAGGGGAGCCAGGCAATGCCGTGCCCGGTCACCGCCGCGTCGCAGATGGCCTGCAAATCATCCATATTGAGTGATGACCGCGGCGTAAACGTGCGCGGCGTTCCGTCGCTGTCCATAAGCTGCCAGGATAGCACGCGGCCTGCGCGCAGATAGTTAATGGCCGCGTGCCGGGATAAATCATCCACAGCGTCTGGATGACCTCTTTTTTGCAGATAGTCGGGCGAGGCGCACAGGACCATGCGGTGTTCTCCCAGCTTTCTGGCCACCAGCACGCTGCTGTCCTGCAGCGTGCCGTTACGTACCGCCATATCGAAGCCTTCCTCGACCAGATCCACCACGCGGTCGCTGAACGACATTTCAAGCTCAAGCCCAGGGTGTTCCTGCGCCAGTTCAATCAGCAGCGGCGCGACGCACTGGCGTCCAAACAGCACCGGCATGGCAACACGAAGCCGACCGTTGATCTGATGTTTCCCCGTTTCCAGCAGGGATTCCGCGCTCCTGATCTCCTCCAGCGCGCGCAGGCAGCGCTCGTAGAACAGGGCGCCGTTATCGGTGAGCCGCTGGCTGCGGGTAGTGCGCTGAAACAGCCGCACTCCCAGACGTTCCTCAAGTCGAGCAATGCTTTTACCCACCGCAGAGCGCGACAGGTGCAGGCGAACTGCGGCCTGCGCAAAGCTCCCTGCCTCCACGGCAGCGACAAAAACAGGAATATCTTTCAGCGTATCGGTCACGGTTTGTATCCATTCAGGCGTCAATGAAGAGAAAACTTATCGCCACTGGTGACGAGGAGTCAACGGTAGACTGTCATGACTGAAGCTTATCTGATGGCAGGAGAAAAAAATGACAGAGACAATGCAGCGCTGGTCAATGAACGCCCTCGGGCGCGAGAATCTCAAACTCATTCATGAATCGGTTCCACAGCCAGGCCCCGGTGAGGTTCGCGTACGGGTAAATGCCGTTGCGCTCAACTATCGCGATAAAATGGTTATCGAAGGCACGATGCCGATTCCGCTTTCCTTCCCGTTCACCCCGGCGTCTGACATGGCGGGCGTGGTGGACAGCGTAGGTGAAGGTGTCACGCGTTTCAAACCCGGTGCTCGCGTCATTTCAACCTTCTTCCCGGAGTGGATCGACGGCAAGCCGCAGGCAGACGCGCGTGATTTGCCCTACAAAACGTCCGGCGGCTATTTCCAGGGAATGCTGGCCGAATATGTGGTTGTAAATGAAAACGCGCTGGTGGCCTCTCCGGAAACTCTGAATGACGCAGAGGCCAGCACGTTACCCTGCGCAGGGCTTACCGCCTGGTTCGCGCTGGTGGAGCGGGGTCAGCTCCGCGCCGGGCAATCGGTGCTGGTACAGGGGACGGGCGGCGTGGCGATTTTCGCCCTGCAAATTGCAAAATCGCACGGCGCAGAGGTTATTGTCACGTCCGGGAGCGATGAAAAGCTGGCGCTCGCCAAAAAACTGGGCGCCAGTCAGGGCGTCAACCGCCTGAAAAGTGACTGGGATGAAGAAGCATTGGCGCTGACTCAGGATCGCGGCATCGACCATATTATCGAAACCGTAGGTGGGGAAAACCTGAAGCATTCCCTGCGTGCCGTTGCCGTTCATGGGCGTATCTCCGTCATTGGCGTGCTGGCCGGGACTGACATTTCGCTGCCTGCTGCTGAGCTGCTGCTGAAATCCCCCGTCATTCAAGGGATTGGCGTGGGACACCGCCGGGCGCTGGAGGATTTCGTCCGCGCTGTTGACGTCACGGGACTGAAGCCGGTGATTGAGCATCGCTACCGTTTTAACGAGCTTGAACAGGCCCTTGAACATCTGGATCGCGGCGCATTCGGTAAAATCGTTCTCACCCGCGAGTAAGTCGTCGTTCCCCAGGATAAGCGTAAAAGGGGGGGTCTGTTGCGCAATGTAGCTCTATTTTTGTGTGCTTAATCGCGTTAGCATGAGGTAGCACTCATTTATCCCGGGGAACTCATGGCTATCAAACTCATTGCAATCGATATGGACGGCACGCTGCTGCTGCCAGACCACACTATCTCTCCTGCCGTTAAAAACGCGATCGCCGCCGCACGAGCGAAGGGCGTGAATGTGGTTCTGACCACGGGGCGTCCGTATGCGGGCGTACACAGCTACCTGAAAGAGCTGCACATGAATCAGCCGGGCGATTACTGCATCACCTATAACGGCGCGCTGGTGCAGAAAGCCGCAGACGGCAGCACGGTTGCGCAAACTGCGCTGAGCTATGATGACTACCTGTTCCTCGAAAAACTGTCCCGTGAAGTGGGCTCCCACTTCCACGCGCTCGATCGCAATACGCTCTACACCGCCAACCGCGATATCAGCTACTACACGGTGCATGAATCCTACGTTGCGACCATTCCGCTGGTGTTCTGTGAAGCCGAGAAAATGGACCCGGCGACGCAGTTCCTGAAGGTGATGATGATCGACGAGCCGGAGATCCTGGATAAAGCCATCGCGCGCATTCCGGCGGAGGTAAAAGAGAAGTACACCGTGCTGAAAAGTGCGCCGTACTTCCTCGAAATCCTCGATAAACGCGTCAATAAGGGCACCGGCGTGAAATCACTTGCTGATGCGTTAGGGATTAAGCAGGAAGAAATCATGGCGCTCGGCGACCAGGAAAACGACATCGCGATGATTGAATTCGCGGGCGTTGGCGTGGCGATGGATAACGCCATTCCTTCGGTGAAAGAGGTGGCTGATTTCGTCACCAAATCTAACCTCGAAGACGGTGTTGCCTACGCGATCGAGAAGTTTGTGCTGCAGTAACGCTTATTTTTAATCATCAGCCCCGGTTATCAACCGGGGCTTTTTTTTGCCCTGTATTTATCGAATTGTTCTTTTTGTGATCTTGATTGTAGTACAACATTAAATGATTGTACTACATTGTCACCACGGCAAAGACGAATGGCCTCACGTTTGTACTGCAAAAGTGAGGCGAAATTCAGCGGTCGCGGTAAAGTAGTGATGGACATACAGAGCACAAGGACTCTCCATGACTCTCAATAAAACCGATCGCATCGTTATTACGCTGGGCACTCAGATTGTGGGCGGTAAATACGTTCCCGGTTCGCCGCTCCCCGCAGAGGCTGAACTGTGCGAGGAGTTTGAAACCTCGCGCAACATCATCCGGGAAGTGTTCCGCTCGCTGATGGCGAAGCGGCTGATTGAAATGAAGCGCTATCGCGGCGCGTTTGTTGCTCCGCGCAACCAGTGGAACTACCTCGATACCGACGTGCTGCAGTGGGTGCTGGAAAACGACTACGACCCGCGGCTTATCGGCGCGATGAGTGAAGTTCGAAACCTGGTGGAGCCGGCAATTGCGCGCTGGGCAGCGGAACGCGCGACCTCCGGTGATTTGGCCCAGATTGAATCGGCTTTAAACGACATGATCGCCAATAACCAGAACCGGGAGGCGTTCAACGAGGCGGACATTCGCTACCACGAAGCGGTGCTGCAGTCGGTGCATAACCCGGTTTTACAGCAGCTTAGCGTGGCGATCAGCTCGCTACAGCGAGCGGTATTTGAACGTACCTGGATGGGTGATGAGGCCAACATGCCAAAAACGCTCCAGGAACATAAAGCGCTGTTCGATGCGATACGGCATCAGGACGGCGATGCGGCAGAGCAGGCGGCGCTTACCATGATTGCCAGCTCGACACGAAGGCTGAAGGAAATCACATGACATCTCGCTACATCGCAATTGACTGGGGATCGACCAATCTGCGCGCCTGGCTTTATCAGGGCGAGCAGTGCCTGGAGAGCAGGCAATCAGAAGCAGGCGTGACGCGCCTGAACGGTAAATCCCCCGAGGCGGTGTTAGCAGAGGTCACACAAAACTGGCGTGACAGCGCCACGCCGGTGGTAATGGCGGGAATGGTGGGCAGTAACGTAGGCTGGAAAATTGCACCTTACCTGCCGGTTCCCGCCCATTTCTCCGCTATTGGCGAGCAGTTAACGTCCGTTGGCGACAATATCTGGATTATTCCCGGTTTGAGCGTCTCTCGCGACGATAACCACAACGTGATGCGCGGCGAAGAGACGCAGCTGCTTGGCGCGCGCGCTCTCTCTCCTTCTTCTGTCTACGTCATGCCCGGCACGCACTGTAAGTGGGTCCAGGCTGACGCTGAGCAAATCCACGATTTTCGCACCGTAATGACCGGCGAGCTGCACCATTTGCTGCTCAACCATTCGCTGGTCGGGGCCGGTTTACCTGAGCAGGAATCCTCATCAGAGGCGTTTGCCGCCGGGCTTGAACGTGGGATCGCCTCCCCTGATGTTTTGCCGCAGCTTTTTGAGGTTCGCGCCTCGCACGTGCTGGGACTTCTCCCGCGCGAGCAGGTCAGCGAGTTTCTCTCCGGCCTGCTGATTGGCGCAGAGGTCGCCAGCATGCGTGAGTTCATCGCGCACGAGCAGGCCATTACGATTGTCGCAGGCGCATCGCTAACGTCGCGCTACGAACAGGCATTTCGCGCCGTTGGGCGTGATGTTTCGACGGTATCCGGCGACACGGCATTTCAGGCAGGAATAAGGAGCATCGCTCATGCAGTGGCAAACTGATCTTCCCCTTATCGCGATTTTGCGCGGCATCACGCCCGATGAGGCGTTAGACCACGTCGGCGCGGTTATCGACGCCGGATTCGACGCGGTAGAAATCCCGCTCAACTCGCCCGACTGGGAAAAAAGCATTCCGGCCGTGGTGGAGGTTTTCGGCGATAAGGCGCTGATTGGCGCAGGCACCGTGTTACAGCCTGAGCAGGTCGATCGGCTGGCAAAGATGGGCTGCAGGCTTATCGTCACGCCCAATATTCAGCCTGAGGTGATCCGCCGCGCGGTGGGTTACGGCATGACGGTCTGCCCGGGCTGCGCCACCGCCACGGAAGCCTTTACTGCCCTTGATGCGGGCGCGCAGTCGCTCAAAATTTTCCCGTCATCGGCTTTTGGACCGGACTACATCAAGGCGTTGAAAGCGGTATTGCCCGCCAGCGTACCGGTCTTTGCCGTGGGCGGCGTAACGCCAGAAAACCTGGGCCAGTGGATGAGCGCTGGCTGTGTGGGCGCAGGGTTGGGTAGCGATCTTTATCGTGCCGGACAGTCCGTGGAACGTACCGCACAGCAGGCGGCAGCATTTGTGAAAGCGTATCGAGAGGCAGTGAAATGAAAATAACCAAACTCACCACGTACCGTTTACCCCCGCGCTGGATGTTCCTGAAAATCGAAACCGATGAAGGGGTTGTAGGCTGGGGCGAACCGGTGATTGAAGGGCGCGCGCGCACCGTTGAAGCGGCAGTACACGAGCTGGGCGAATACCTGATTGGTCAGGATCCGGCGCGCATTAACGACCTGTGGCAGGTGATGTACCGCGCGGGCTTCTACCGCGGTGGTCCGATCCTGATGAGCGCCATCGCCGGTATCGACCAGGCGCTGTGGGATATCAAAGGTAAAGTGCTTAACGCGCCGGTATGGCAGCTTATGGGCGGCCTGGTGCGCGACAAAATCAAAGCCTACAGCTGGGTAGGCGGCGATCGTCCTGCGGAAGTGATCGACGGCATCACGCAGTTGCGCAATATCGGCTTTGACACCTTCAAGCTCAACGGCTGCGAAGAGATGGGCGTTATCGACAATTCGCGTGCGGTAGACCGGGCGGTCAATACCGTGGCGCAAATTCGTGAAGCCTTCGGCAACGAGATTGAGTTTGGCCTGGATTTCCACGGCCGCGTCAGCGCGCCGATGGCCAAAGTGCTGATTAAAGAGCTGGAGCCGTATCGCCCGCTGTTTATCGAAGAGCCGGTGCTGGCCGAGCAGGCGGAGTACTATCCGAAGCTGGCTGAACAGACCCACATTCCTATCGCGGCGGGTGAACGTATGTTCTCGCGCTTCGAGTTTAAACGCGTACTTGAAGCGGGCGGCATAGCGATCCTACAGCCGGACCTTTCTCATGCGGGCGGCATCACCGAATGCTACAAAATTGCCGGGATGGCAGAAGCTTACGATGTGGCGCTGGCGCCGCACTGCCCGCTCGGCCCAATCGCGCTGGCGGCCTGCCTGCACGTCGACTTCGTCTCCCGCAATGCGGTGTTCCAGGAACAGAGCATGGGGATTCACTATAACAAGGGCGCGGAACTGCTCGATTTTGTGAAAAATAAAGAAGACTTCTGCATGGAAGGCGGTTTCTTTAAACCGCTTACGAAGCCGGGCCTTGGCGTGGAAATTGACGAAGCTAAAGTCATTGAGCTGAGTAAGAATGCGCCGGACTGGCGAAACCCGCTGTGGCGTCATGAGGACGGCAGCGTAGCGGAATGGTAATCGCCATCCCGTAGACCCGGTAAGCCTCCGGGCAAAAATCATACATACAAAAATATAACCCTCTGTAAATTACAGGGCATGGTGAGCGGCTTCGCTATGCCCAAAATCTGGAGACAGATTGCGATGGATATTCCAGTTACCGCTACAAAAATCGGGCGTCGCCGCTACCTGACGCTGATGATGATCTTTATTACCGTGGTCATTTGCTATGTCGACCGCGCCAACCTTGCCGTGGCATCGGCCCATATTCAGGAAGAGTTTGGCATCACCAAAGCGGAAATGGGCTACGTCTTCTCGGCGTTTGCCTGGTTGTATACCTTATGCCAGATCCCCGGCGGCTGGTTTCTTGACCGCGTGGGTTCACGTCTGACCTACTTTATCGCCATATTAGGCTGGTCCGTGGCGACCCTATTCCAGGGCTTCGCCACCGGGCTGATTTCGCTGATTGGCCTGCGTGCCATCACCGGGGTTTTCGAAGCGCCCGCGTTTCCGACCAACAACCGTATGGTGACCAGCTGGTTCCCGGAACACGAGCGCGCGTCCGCCGTTGGTTTTTACACCTCTGGCCAGTTTGTCGGCCTGGCGTTCCTGACGCCGCTGCTGATCTGGATCCAGGAGCTGCTGAGCTGGCACTGGGTGTTCATCGTCACCGGCGGGATTGGCATTATCTGGTCGCTAATCTGGTTCAAGGTCTACCAGCCGCCGCGTCTGACCAAAAGTATCACCAGGGCCGAGCTGGACTACATCCGCGACGGTGGCGGTCTGGTGGATGGTGATGCGCCGGTGAAAAAAGAGGCGCGCCAGCCGCTGACCAAAGCGGACTGGAAGCTGGTCTTCCACCGTAAGCTGGTGGGCGTTTATCTGGGTCAGTTCGCGGTTACTTCTACGCTGTGGTTCTTCCTCACCTGGTTCCCGAACTACCTGACCCAGGAAAAGGGGATCGCGGCGCTAAAGGCGGGCTTTATGACCACCGTGCCGTTCCTCGCCGCATTTTTCGGCGTGCTGCTCTCCGGCTGGCTGGCCGATAAGCTGGTGAAAAAAGGGTACTCGCTGGGCGTGGCGCGTAAAACACCGATTATCTGCGGGCTGCTGATTTCGACCTGCATCATGGGCGCCAACTACACCAACGATCCGGTGTGGATTATGGCCCTGATGGCGGTGGCGTTCTTTGGTAACGGTTTCGCCTCTATCACCTGGTCGCTGGTGTCGTCCCTTGCGCCGATGCGGCTGATTGGCCTGACCGGCGGTGTGTTCAACTTTGTCGGCGGACTGGGCGGGATCACCGTACCGCTGGTCATCGGCTACCTGGCGCAGGACTACGGCTTCGGCCCGGCGCTTGTCTACATCTCTGCCGTGGCGCTGATCGGGGCACTCTCCTACATCCTGCTGGTGGGCGATGTGAAACGAGTAGGCTAATCCCTGCGGATGTTTTACCCTGATGCACTCACCGTGCATCAGGGTATCCTCATGAAACAAATTACCTTCGCCTCCCGCAACCACCAGCTGACCAACATCAATACCTGGACGCCGGACAGCCAGTGGCTGGTCTACGACGTGCGCCCGTCAGGCGCGTCATTTACCGGCGAAACCATTGAGCAGGTCAACGTCGCTACGGGTGAGGTGGAGGTGGTCTATCGCGCCACTGACGGCGCGCATGTCGGCGTGGTGACCGTTCATCCGGCACTGGACAAATACGTCTTTATCCACGGTCCGAAAAACCCGGATGCTGACTGGCACTACGATTTTCATCATCGTCAGGGTGTGATTGTGCATCACGGTCAGGTGAGCAACCTGGACGCGATGGATATCACCGCGCCTTATACCGCAGGCGCGCTGCGCGGCGGCAGCCACGTGCACGTCTTTAGCCCGAACGGGCTGCTCGTCAGCTTTACCTATAACGACCATGTTTTACATGAGCGGGATCCGAAGCTCGATTTACGCAACGTCGGCGTGGCGGCACCGTTTGGCCCGGTGAACCCGCAGGGGAATCATCCACGTGAATATTCAGGCACGTTCTGGAGCGTGCTGGTCAGCCGCACAACACCCAACCCGCAGCCGGGCAGCGATGAAATTAACCGCGCCTACGAAGAGGGCTGGGTGGGCAACAACAGGCTGGCGTTTATCGGCGATACCCTCTCCGCGCAGGGCGAAAAAGTGCCTGAACTGTTTATTGTTAACCTGCCAGAAGACGAGCAGGGCTGGAAACAAGCGGGCGATGCGCCGCTGCAGGGCACCCCAGATACCCTGCCAGCGCCGCCTGCCGGGGTGAAGCAGCGTCGTCTGACCTTTACCCACCAGAGGGCCTACCCGGGTCTGGTGAACGTGCCGCGTCACTGGGTGCGCAGTAACCCGCAAGGGACGCAGATCGCGTTTCTGATGCGGGATGATAACGGCATTGTGCAGCTGTGGCTGATCTCTCCTGAGGGCGGCGAGCCGCGCCAGCTGACGCGCACCGGGAGCGGTATTCAGTCTGCGTTTAACTGGCACCCTTCCGGGAACATGCTGGGATTTGTGCTTGAAAACCGAATCGCCTGCTGTGACGCGAAGACTGGAGAAGTGACGTTTTTGACGTCCGATCACGGCAATCCGCCGTCTGCTGATGCGGTCGTGTTTTCCCCGGATGGGCGCTTTATTGCGTGGATGCAAGAGACGGGCGGTTTCCGTCAGCTTTGGGTAACGGAAACCGCGAAGGACTAGCGCGGCGGCATCTCGGCGGGCGGGATGACGGCGTTTGTCGCCAGATTTTCCTGCTCGCTTTTCTCTACCCGTGAGCGCACGGAATCGTCCTTTCGGAATACATCCCACGGCAGCAGAAGCGTATCCGCCACTGCTGTAAAGGGCATATCCAGGATAACCAGGGATTTGGTGCCCCAGTTCGTATCGTCATCGGAGATCATCGCCGCGCTGGCGCGCGTCCCCGGATATGTTCCTTCTTTACCGCCGGTGTGAGACATCACGCTCGAACACCCGCAAAGTAAAACCACCCCGCTGAACGTCGTCAGCTTTATCAGAACATTTTTCATCATCACTCAGTCATCGTTAATGGCACTGCATAGACCTGCAACTCAGGGTTATAGCGAGCCTTATCCGAAATGAATAGCCCGATAACCCCGCACTGTGGCAGCCATCGCAATTTAACCCTTTGTGCTGTTGTCCCAGAGTCTATGCGACAACCAGCAAAGTGCAAAAAAATCTCGACTAAATAGTCTTGAAAAGCCCAGTTCCAGACCCATTTTAAGAATGTGACCCGATAACGAACACGCCTGATGGGTGCTCGGGGGCGCAAAGGCCTGTCCATGGTGGAAGGCTACAATTTCTCGCTGATTTCAGGAGTATTATCTATGCGTAACTTCGATCTTTCTCCGCTATACCGTTCTGCAATTGGTTTTGACCGCCTGTTTAACCATTTAGAAAATAACCAAAGCCAGAGCAACGGCTACCCTCCATACAATGTTGAGCTGGTTGACGAAAACCACTACCGCATCGCTATTGCCGTCGCCGGTTTTGCAGAAAACGAGCTGGAAATCACCGCGCAGGACAACCTGCTGGTGGTGAAAGGTTCCCATACGGCCGAGCAGAAAGAACGTACCTACCTTTATCAGGGCATCGCCGAGCGCAACTTTGAACGCAAGTTCCAGTTAGCCGAGAACATTCACGTTAAAGGCGCGAACCTGGTTAACGGCCTGCTGTTTATCGAACTGGAACGCGTGATTCCGGAAGAGAAAAAACCGCGCCGTATCGAAATTAACTAATTACGCGGGTCGCGCGAGCGGCCCACCCGGACTTGCTTGCCGTAACGGGAGCATATGCGAATCCATCAGGATTTGCAGGAACAACTGTGCACAAAATTAAACTGTGCCGAACTCGCTTCTCAGAAGGAGATTTAGTATGCGTAACTACGATTTATCCCCCCTGCTGCGTCAGTGGATTGGTTTTGACAAACTGGCTAATGCCCTGCAAAGCACCACCGAGCAACAGACATTTCCGCCGTACAACATCGAAAAAAGCGACGATAACCACTATCGCATCACCCTTGCGCTGGCCGGGTTCCGCCAGGAAGATCTGGATATCCAGCTCGAAGGCGCGCGCCTGACCGTGAAGGGTACGCCGGAAAAACAAGAGACCGAAACCCGGTGGCTGCATCAGGGTCTGGTTAATCAGCCGTTTAGCCTGAGCTTTACCCTGGCAGACCATATGGAAGTGTCCGGTGCGACGTTTACCAACGGGCTGCTGCATATCGATCTTATCCGTAACGTGCCGGAAGCCATCGCGCCGCAGCGTATCGCCATTAGCGAGCGGCCGGCGTTGAACAGCTAATCCGCTTTACTCACAGACTGCACAAAGCCCTGCCCCGGCAGGGCTTTTTTGTGCGCCATCGCCCATACAACCGCATCCGGCTCTGAGAAAATCCTTGTTATAACTAAGGTTATGCCAAGGATGTGGATCATGAGTGATATCGCGTTAACCGTAAGCGTGTTGGCCCTGGCCGCGGTTGTAGGGCTATGGATTGGCAATATCAAAATCCGTGGCGTCGGGTTTGGGATTGGCGGGGTGCTGTTTGGCGGCATTTTTGTCGGGCATTTTGCTGACAAGCTCGGGCTGGTTCTCAGCGCCGATATGCTCCACTTTATTCAGGAGTTCGGCCTGATCCTCTTTGTCTACACCATCGGGATTCAGGTAGGGCCGGGCTTTTTCGCTTCCCTGCGCGTCTCCGGGCTACGGCTCAATCTGTTTGCCCTCGGCATTGTGATGATGGGCGGGCTGGTCACCGCGATCCTGCACAAAATCTTTGCTATCCCGCTGCCTGTGGTGCTGGGCATTTTCTCCGGGGCGGTTACCAACACGCCGGCGCTCGGTGCCGGGCAGCAAATCCTGCGCGATTTGGGCATTGAACCCGGCATTGTTGACCAAATGGGGATGAGCTACGCCATGGCCTATCCGTTTGGGATTTGCGGCATTCTGCTCTCCATGTGGCTGGTCCGCGTCCTGTTTCGCGTTAACGTCGACAAAGAGGCGAAGGACCACGAAACCACGCTCACCAACGGCCATATGCCGATCAAAACCATCAACATTCGCGTCGATAACCCCAACCTGAACAATATGGCGATTCAGGACGTACCGATCCTGAACAGCGCCAATATTATCTGCTCCCGCCTTAAGCGCGACGACGTGCTGATGGTGCCTGCGCCCGGCACGATGATCCAGCAGGGCGACCTGCTGCACCTGGTCGGCCAGCCGGGGGATTTAAACAACGCGCGGCTGGTGATTGGTCAGGAAGTGGATACCTCGCTTTCAACGCGCGGCACCGATATGCGCGTGGAGCGTGTTGTGGTGACCAACGAGCACGTTCTGGGCAAGAAAATACGCGATCTGCAGGTAAAAGAGCGCTACGACGTGGTCATCTCCCGCCTCAACCGTGCGGGCGTCGAACTGGTTGCCAGCCCGGAGGCCAGCCTGCAGTTCGGGGATATCCTCAACCTGGTCGGACGCCCGTCGTCCATCGATGCCGTGGCGGATATGGTGGGCAACGCCCAGCAAAAACTGCAGCAGGTGCAGATGCTGCCGGTGTTTATCGGCATCGGGCTTGGCGTGCTGCTCGGCTCTATTCCGCTGTACGTGCCGGGCTTCCCGGTGGCGCTCAAGCTCGGCCTGGCGGGCGGGCCGCTGATTATGGCGCTGATCCTCGGGCGTATCGGCTGTATCGGGAAGCTCTACTGGTTTATGCCGCCGAGCGCTAACCTGGCGCTGCGCGAGCTGGGCATCGTGCTGTTCCTGGCGGTTGTCGGGCTGAAGTCCGGCGGGGATTTTGTCGATACCCTGGTCAAGGGCGAAGGGATGAGCTGGGTCGGCTACGGCATCTTTATCACGGCGATCCCGCTGCTGACGGTGGCAATCCTGGCGCGGATGTTCGCCAAAATGAACTACCTGACGCTGTGCGGTATGCTGGCAGGCTCCATGACCGACCCGCCAGCGCTCGCTTTTGCCAACAACCTGCACGCCACCAGCGGCGCGGCCGCGCTCTCCTATGCCACCGTCTACCCGCTGGTGATGTTCCTGCGCATCATCACCCCGCAGCTACTGGCGGTGCTGTTCTGGGGGATGGGCTAACAGCTCTTCCGGGTGGATGCGCCGCAGATGGTAGTCCACCTGGTAATCGCTGGTATTTCGGAACATCACGGAATAATTGAGGAACTCGCCGCTGTCGCTGTAGGAGAGAGAGGTAATTCGCAGCAGTGGCGTCTGTTCCGGCAGATTCATATAACCGGCCAGCTGTTTATCTGCCAATACCGGCGTCAGGCTCTCGTAGTTGCCGCTGATGGTGATCCCGCACTCCTTCTCAATGTAATCAAACTTAGACCCCTCAAGATGCGCGAGCGACAGGTTGCGGAACAGCTTCACCGGCATAAAGCTGTCTTCCAGCATCAGCGGCTTTCCGTCCACGTAGCGCACCCGCCGTGAAAAGTAGATCCGCTCATCCACCTGGATCCGCAGTTGGCTGGCGATGGCGGGCGGGGCGGGCATCACTTCGAACTGCAGCACCTTGCTCTGCACCTCTTTTCCCTGCTGACGCAGTACCTCCACCAGCCCGGTCAGGTTAGTGGTTTCGTGGTGAACGTCTTTGCGCGAGACAAACGTTCCGCTGCCGTGCCGGCGCTCAACCAGCCCCCAGCTCACCAGCAGATCCAGCGCCTTGCGGATGGTCATGCGCGCCACGCCAAACTCCTGCGCCAGCGCTTTTTCACCAGGCAGCGGGCTGCCGATGTTGTAGTCCGATGAATTCAGCCGCAGCCGCAACCTGTCAGCAATTGATTTGTAGATCACCAGTAGACCTCTCTGCCCTTATCAGGGCGTGGAATGCGTCCTGACATGTCCATATTTACCGCAAGAAGTAGACCTGACTGGTCAAAATAAAACCATGAATGCGATCACGAATCGCAGCGGCACGCCATGTTCGTACATCAGTAAGTTCTTATGCTCACCTCAGGCCAGCACAAAACCATAAAGGCCTCTACCCCTACAGGTTGTTACGTGAGGATTTAAAAATGCTCAGTCAAATACAACGTTTTGGCGGTGCCATGTTTACCCCGGTGTTGCTGTTTCCGTTTGCCGGGATCGTGGTGGGAATCGCCATCATGCTTCGCAACCCGCTGTTTGTCGGCGAAGCCTTAACCGCCCCCGATCATCTTTTCGCGCAGATCGTTCACATCATTGAAGAGGGCGGCTGGGCGGTGTTTCGCAATATGCCGCTGATTTTTGCCGTCGGCCTGCCGATTGGGCTGGCGAAGCAGGCGCAGGGCCGCGCCTGTCTGGCCGTGCTGATTAGCTTCCTGACCTGGAACTACTTCATTAACGCGATGGGGATGACCTGGGGCCACTTCTTTGGCGTCGACTTCTCCGCCGAACCGACGGCGGGAAGCGGGCTGGCGATGATTGCCGGGATCAAAACGCTCGATACCAGCATCATCGGCGCCATCGTGATCTCAGGCATCGTCACCGCCATCCACAATCGCTATTTCGACAAGCCGCTGCCGGTCTTTTTGGGGATTTTCCAGGGCAGCTCGTTTGTCGTTATCCTCGCGTTCTTCGTGATGATCCCCTGCGCCTGGCTGACGCTGCTGGGCTGGCCGAAAGTGCAGATGGGTATTGAGTCCCTGCAGGCGTTCCTGCGCTCTGCCGGTGCGCTGGGCGTGTGGGTGTATACCTTCCTGGAACGCATTCTGATCCCAACGGGGCTGCACCACTTCGTCTACGGTCCGTTCATCTTCGGCCCGGCGGCGGTGGAGGGCGGTATTCAGGTCTACTGGGCGCAGCATCTGCAGGAATTCAGCCAGAGCACCCTGCCGCTGAAGACCCTCTTCCCGGAAGGTGGCTTCGCACTGCACGGCAACTCAAAAGTGTTTGGCTCGGTCGGGATTGCCTTCGCTATCTGGTACACCGCGTCGCCGGAAAACCGCGTCAAGGTGGCGGGGCTGCTGGTCCCGGCCACGCTTACCGCCGTGCTGGTGGGCATTACTGAACCCCTCGAATTCACCTTCCTGTTTATCTCGCCGCTGCTGTTTGCCGTGCACGCCGTGCTGGCGGCCACCATGGCAACGGTGATGTACACCTTCGGCGTGGTTGGGAACATGGGCGGCGGCCTGCTGGACCAGTTCCTGCCGCAAAACTGGATCCCGATGTTCCATAACCACGCCTCGACGGTGTTCACCCAGATCGGCATTGGCGTCTGCTTCACCGGCATCTACTTCGTGATCTTCAAAACGCTGATTGAGCGTCTGAACCTGAAAACGCCGGGCCGGGAAGAGAGCGAAATCAAACTCTACAGCAAGGCCGACTATAAGGCGGCTCGCGGGCAAACCACCTCCCCGGCGGCGGCCAGCCAGCAGGTTGGGCAAGCCGCCGGATTCCTGCAGGCGCTCGGCGGCGCGGCCAACATCGAAAGCATCAATAACTGCGCCACCCGCCTGCGTATCGCACTGGTGGATATGGCGAAAACCCAAAGCGACGACGTCTTCAAAGCCCTGGGCGCACACGGCGTAGTGCGACGCGGCAACGGCATTCAGGTGATTGTCGGCCTGCACGTTCCTCAGGTGCGTGACCAGCTGGAATCGCTGATGAAAACTCCTTTAACAAATGAACAAACCACCCTGACAGAGGCTATATCATGAAAAAATTCTCAGTTGTCATTGCAGGCGGCGGCAGCACCTTTACGCCTGGTATCGTCCTGATGCTGTTAGCCAACCGTGACCGCTTCCCGCTGCGCGCCCTGAAGTTCTATGACAACGATGGCGCGCGTCAGGAGACCATCGCCGAAGCGTGCAGAATCATCCTTAAGGAGCAGGCCCCGGAGATTGAATTCAGCTACACCACCGATCCAAAAGCGGCGTTTACCGATGTCGATTTCGTGATGGCGCACATCCGCGTGGGAAAATACCCGATGCGCGAAAAAGATGAAAAAATCCCGCTGCGCCACGGCGTGCTGGGCCAGGAAACCTGCGGACCGGGCGGTATCTCTTACGGTATGCGCTCTATCGGCGGCGTGCTGGAGCTGGTGGATTATATGGAGCAGTACTCCCCGAACGCGTGGATGCTGAACTACTCCAACCCGGCGGCGATTGTCGCAGAAGCCACGCGCCGCCTGCGTCCGAACGCTAAAATCCTCAACATCTGCGATATGCCGATCGGCATTGAAGGGCGCATGGCGCAGATTGTCGGCCTGAAAGACCGCAAAGAGATGCGCGTGCGCTACTACGGCCTGAACCACTTCGGCTGGTGGACGTCGATTGAAGACCTGAACGGCAACGATCTGATGCCGAAGCTGCGCGAATACGTGGCGAAAAACGGCTATGTTCCGCCTTCGGAAGATGCGCATACCGAAGCGAGCTGGAACGATACCTTTGCCAAAGCTAAAGACGTGCAGGCGCTGGATCCGGACACCATGCCGAACACCTACCTGAAGTATTACCTGTTCCCGGACTACGTGGTCGCGCATTCCAACCCGGAACGGACCCGCGCCAATGAAGTTATGGATCACCGTGAGAAGCATGTGTTTAGCGCCTGTCGGGCGATTATCGAAGCCGGCAAGTCCGCCGCCGGTGAGCTGGAAATCGACGAACATGCGTCGTACATCGTCGATCTGGCGACTGCGATTGCCTTTAACACCCAGGAGCGGATGCTGCTGATAGTGCCAAACAACGGTGCCATCCATAACTTTGACGCCGACGCGATGGTGGAGATCCCGTGCCTGGTGGGCCATAACGGACCGGAGCCGCTTACGGTGGGCGATATTCCGCACTTCCAGAAAGGGCTGATGAGCCAGCAGGTGGCGGTGGAAAAACTGGTGGTGGATGCCTGGGAGCAGCGCTCGTACCAGAAGCTCTGGCAGGCCATTACCCTGTCGAAAACCGTGCCGAGCGCCTCCGTCGCGAAAGCGATTCTGGATGACCTGATCGAGGCCAACAAAGAGTACTGGCCAGAGCTGCATTAATCGTCCTGACCGGCATCGCCCGATGCCGGTCTCCTTGTCCTTGTCGATTTACGCTATGCTGAAGCCTGCCCGTAGCACGACAAGGAATCTCCATGAAAATTTCCCGCCTCGGCGAAGCGCCGGACTACCGCTTCTCTCTGGCTAATGAGCGCACGTTTTTAGCGTGGATCCGCACCGCACTGGGCTTTCTGGCCGCAGGTGTCGGCCTTGACCAGCTCGCCCCCGATTTTGCCACGCCGCTGATTCGTGAAGTGCTGGCGCTGCTGCTGTGCCTGTTCGCGGGCGTGCTGGCGATTTACGGCTACCTGCGATGGCTGCGCAATGAGAAGGCGATGCGCCTGAAGCAGGATCTGCCCTATACGCGCGGGTTACTCATCATCAGCGTGATTCTGCTGGCGGTGGCGGGCGTGGTGATGGGGCTGGTGTTCTATGGCGGATAGCCGCAAAGCGCGGCGCGAAGCGGACCCCGGCCTGCAGCCGGAGCGGACGTCGTTGGCCTGGCTGCGCACGCTGCTGGGGTATGGCGCGCTGATTGCCCTGGCGATTAAGCACAACTGGCACCGAACCGGGGTGCCATTCTGGATCTCTATTATTGTGCTGGCGCTGGTGGCCATCATTTTATGGCGCTATACCCGCAGCCGTAACCTGATGGACGTGGCGCAGAACGATTTTGTACAGCCGAAAGCGGTGCGGGATAAATTCCTGATTGCGCTGGCTGTTCTCTCGCTATCGCTGCTGTTTGCGGTGACCCATATTCAGCAAATTTTGAGCCTGTAAAC
Source organism: Enterobacter cloacae complex sp. P1B (assembly GCF_014982345.1). Classification (NCBI taxonomy): domain Bacteria; kingdom Pseudomonadati; phylum Pseudomonadota; class Gammaproteobacteria; order Enterobacterales; family Enterobacteriaceae; genus Enterobacter; species Enterobacter cloacae complex sp. P1B. Next base: position 73,607 of record NZ_JADCLF010000007.1, read on the forward strand.
CGAGTGGCGGCTTAATTACTTCCCTTTAGCCAGATACTTCGCCATCTCGTCTTCCGGCACCATGCCACCGCCGGTTGCCCACACCAGGTGGGTAACGTTGGTATGAGAATGAACGCGCACCGGCCCGGCCATCCCCGCCAGCGCTGAAGGCTCAAGGCGGATCCCTTCCTCCTGCGCCAGCCAGCCGAGCATGTCGTACATGCTCCGATCGGAAAGCGTATAGAACCCGTCGAGCAGGCGCTCCATCGCGCGGCCTACGAAGCCGGACGCGCGCCCAACCGCCAGACCGTCCGCCGCCGTCACGTTATCAATGCCCAGATCCTGCACTGCAATCGCATCATGCAGGCCGGTGTAAACGCCCAGCAGCATGCACGGCGAGTGCGTTGGCTCCGCGAAGAAGCAGTGCACGTTATCACCAAAGGCCAGCTTCAGGCCAAACGCCACGCCGCCAGGCCCGCCGCCTACGCCGCACGGCAGATAGACGTACAGGGGATGATCCGCATCCACCACGCGGCCCTGTTCGGTGAACTGCGCTTTCAGGCGCTCGCCCGCCACCGCATAGCCCAGGAACAGGGTGCGGGAATTCTCATCGTCAATGAAGAAGCAGTTCGGATCGCTTTCCGCCGCTTTGCGCCCTTGCTCCACCGCCACGCCGTAATCCTGCTCATATTCCACGACGATGACACCGTGGCTGCGCAGCCTGGCTTTCTTCCACTCGCGGGCGTCGGCGGACATATGGACCGTCACCTTAAAGCCGATGCGGGCGCTCATTATGCCAATGGATAACCCCAGGTTGCCGGTGGAGCCCACGGCAATGCTGTACTGGCTGAAGAAGGCCTTAAAGCGTGGCTCCAGCAGAATGCTGTAGTCGTCTTCGGTGGTCAGCAACCCGGCTTCCAGCGCCAGTTTTTCCGCGTGGGTCAGCACTTCATAGATGCCGCCGCGCGCTTTAATCGAGCCGGAAATCGGCAGGTGGCTGTCTTTTTTCAGCAGCAGCGTGCCGGGAATGGATTTGCCAGATTCTCTCTCCAGCCGCGCCTGCATTGCCGGAATGGCGACCAGTTCAGATTCAATAATCCCACCCGTTGCCGCCGTCTCCGGGAAGGCTTTCGCCAGATACGGCGCGAAGCGGTTGAGGCGCGCATGGGCATCGTCCACGTCGGCTTTGGTCAGCCCGACATAGGGCAGCCCTTCTTCAAGCGTGGTGGTGTTCGGGTTAAGCCAGGTGGTTTCTTTCAGGGCAATCAGATCCTCAACCAGAGGAAACTGTGCGGTTAAAGTGGTGATAGTTGCGTTTTCCATAATATGTCTCTTCGCGCTCAGATAATGAAAGAAAGCAGGAATGTGCCGCCAAGTGCAAGCACCGAGGCGATAAACGTCGCCGTCGTATAGTATTTGAAGGTCTCATTCAGGGTCGCGCCGCAGTATTGCTTCACCAGCCAGAAGAGAGAATCGGTCACGATCGTGCAGCCAATGGCGCCGGAACCGATGGCAATGGTGATGATCTCCGGGCTGACGTTCGGGTAGAGCGGCAGCATCGGCGCGACGATGGCCGTGGCGCCCATCATCGCGACCGTGGCGGAGCCTACGGCGGCATGCAGCACCAGCGCCACCAGCCAGGCGAGCAGGATAGGGTGCATGTGCAGGTTCGAGAGAATTTGCGCCAGCGAGTCCGCCAGTCCGCTGGTTTTCAGGATGGCGTTGAACGCGCCGCCCGCGCCGATAATCAGCAAAATGTTGGCGATAGAGCCAAAGCCGTGCTCGGTGTGCGTCAGCATCGCGCCCATGCCCATGTGCTGGCGGATGCCCAGCAGGTAGTAGGCGACAAACACGGCGATAAACATGGCGGTGATCGGGTTGCCGATAAACTCCAGCAGCGTATACAGCGTGCCGTCTTTTGCCATATTCAGTTCAGCGATGGTCTTCACCAGCATCAGGGCAATCGGCAGCAGCACCGTAAACAGCGTGGCGCCCAGCGACGGCAGGGTATGCTCCTCCCGCACCTTCAGGTCTGAAAATTCCGCCGGAACCGGTTTAAACGGCAGACGATTGCCGAGCAGCTTCAGGAACAGCGGGCCGCCGACCAGAGAGGCCATCAGGCCGACCATCAAACCGTAGACAATGACCGTTCCAACGTCCGCCCCTAATTTATTGGTCACAAACAGCGCGGCCGGATGCGGCGGCACCACGCAGTGCACCGCCATCAGCGTGGTACAGAGCGGAATGGCCAGCTTGAGCAGCGACGTGTGGGTCTTTTTGGCGATGGAAAACGCCAGCGGTATCAGCAGGACCACGCCCACTTCCACGAACAGCGTAATGCCGCAGATCAGGCCCACCAGCACCATAATCACGTCTGCTGACAGCCAGCGGCAGCGCTGCAACGTAATCCCGATGCGCTCTGCCGCGCCGGAAACCTCCATCATCTTGCCGAGAATGGTCCCAAGACCAATCACGGCCGCCAGGAAGCCCAGCGTGCCGCCAATCCCACTCTCAATGGCGTTTACCATATCCAGCGGGCTCATTCCCATCATTGCGCCGACGAAAAAGCTCGCCAGCAGCAGCGCGAGGAACGGGTGAAACTTTAGCTTAACGATGGTTAAAACAATCAACACAATGCTGACCAGCAGCGTTGCCACAACCCAGACCTGAGATCCCATATCTCACCTCACCCTTATGTCATCTGGGGGTATTGGACGAAAAGCGGCGTGGGCTGACAAACGATATAAATTGGCGTTCAGGTGAGCCAGATTGAATCAACTGAGTGACTGCGCTCTAAAAAACGCACTTAAACCGCATTAGGTTCACATATATTCACCCTTAAACAGTATGCTGAGCGCAGAAACCACGCGTGAGAATTGTGATGACCGATGCAAATGAAGCCAGAAATCGGCTGCTCAACGGCTGGCAGCTGTCGAAAATGTACACCTTTGAAGTGGCGGCTCGACATGAATCCTTCGCGCTGGCGGCGGAGGAGCTGTCGCTCAGCCCCAGCGCGGTGAGCCACCGCATCAACCTGCTCGAAGAAGAGCTCGGTATTCAGCTGTTTGTCCGTTCGCACCGTAAAGTCGAGCTGACGCAGGAGGGAAAGCGCGTTTACTGGACGCTAAAATCGTCCCTCGACACCCTGAATCAGGAGATCCTGGACATCAAAAACCAGGCGCTGTCCGGCACGCTGACGGTCTACTCCCGGCCGTCGATCGCTCAGTGCTGGCTGGTACCCATGCTGGGCGACTTTACCCGCCGCTATCCGTCGATTTCGCTCACCGTCCTGACCGGCAATGATTACATCAATATGCAGCGAACGGGGGTCGATCTGGCGCTCTATTTCGACGATACGCCGCCAAACCATCTGTCTCATCACTTCCTGATGGACGAAGAGATTTTGCCCGTCTGCTCGCCGCAGTATGCCCGCGAGCATGAGCTGTTGAAAAACCCCGATAACCTTAGCCACTGCACGCTGCTGCACGACCGTCAGGCCTGGAGCAATGATTCCGGTACGGATGAGTGGCTGAGCTGGGCGCAGCACTTTGCGGTGAATATGCCGCCATCGTCGGGTATTGGTTTCGATCGTTCCGACTTAGCGATTATTGCGGCCATCAACCACGTCGGCGTCGCGATGGGGAGAAAGCGGCTGGTGCAAAAACGGCTTGAACGGGGCGAACTGATCGCCCCGTTTGGTGACAAGACCCTGAAATGCCATCAGCACTACTATGTTTCGACGCTTTCGGGCCGACAGTGGCCGAAAATAGACGCCTTTATCGGCTGGCTGAGAGAACTGGCAGGTTGAAGAATTATTACGCTTTCGCGCTACACCAAATGTGAAAAAGCGTGCTAAATACAGGTAATGCTTTCGATTTATCCAGGGTAAACCGTGTTAAAGCCTCTTATAGCGACCGCGTTACTGATCTCTTCCGGCTGGGCCATTGCCGCTGAGCCGCCGCTGACGGCTGCCCGTTATGCGCAGCAGCTTGGCGTCGGGATGGATGTGGACTGGGCGCGCACCGAGCGCGGCATACGCGAATTCGACCCGCTGGTGGTCCGCGATTTTCGGGCTAAAGGCATTACTCACGTGCGCATCCGCGTGGCCGACGAGCCGACGGAAGCGCGGCTGATCCACCTGCGCAAGCTGGTGGAAGCCTGCGAGCAATATGGCGTGATCCCGATTATCGCTTATCAGGCCGATGAATATAAAAACGACCCCAAAGCCGATAACGAGAAAGAGACGATCAACTGGTGGATTGCCGTGGCGCACTATTTCGGCCAGAGCTATCCGCTGCTGGGTTTTGATCTCATCTATGAGCCAGCCGACAAGCTTAACCACAACCTCGCGTCGTTAAACCGCGTGTATGAAAAAACCATTAAAGCGATCCACGACATCGACCCGCAGCGCATGATTTTCATTGCGCCGCGCCTGCGCGCTGCGCCGGAGGATTTATCCGGCCTGAAGCTGCCTGCGCACAGTCAAAACTACCTGCTGGCGGAGTGGCATATTTTCCCGTGGGGGCCGCTGAAAAATAGCGGTAAATACCCGTGGACGTCCGGCACGGCGGCGGAGAAGGCGGCTATCCGTAACCGCATCAGCACCGCGCTGCGCTGGCAGCAAAAAACCGGGCACGTTAGTTGGGTCGGGGGCTGGGGCGTGGGGGAGTCAAACCACCTCACGCCAACCGCTTCGCAAATGGCCTTCGCCACCTTTATGGCCTGCGAGCTGCAAAAGGCGAAAATCCCGTATGCGCTTAACGCGGATTTCCAGTTTTACGACGGGGAAGAGGGGGCCTGGCGGCCTGCGCCGGAGCCGTTATTGCAGGCGATGATTGCGCCCGTCTGTGAAAAGCCCGGCGAGAAGCCGGGCCATCATGCGGTTAAACCGGCTGCTCGTGATGCGGAACGCGTGACGCCAGCGGCAGCCAGCACAGTAAAATCAGCAGCCCCATTAGCGTCATCAGCAGGCCCAAACTAGCCTGCCCGGTCTGCGGCATCATGGCCGAGAGCCAGGCCAGCGCGCCGGAACCGATGTTCTGCAAACCGCCCACCAGCGCGCCCGCCGTGCCGGCGAGGAGCGGGAACGGCTCCATCGCGCCGCTGGTGGCGAGCGGGAACAGCATTCCCGCGCCGAAGAAGAACAGCGCCGCCGGAATCAGCAGCGTCCAGACGGTCATCACGCCAAACAGCCCCGGGATCCACATCATCAGACCCGCCAGCAGGCAGCTGATCACGGCCTGCCACATCAGGGTTGAAAAGCGCTTGTTCTGACGCCCGGCAAACCACGCGCCAAAGAACGCCGCCGGGATTGGCAGAATAAACAGAATGCTCACCACCATGCTGCTCAGGCCCAGACCCGCGCCCAGCAGCACGCCGGAGCAGGCTTCGAACACTGCAATACCCGCCAGGCCGCCGATCAGCATCAGCAGGTAGCAGGTAAACGCGCCGTTGCCGAACAGTGTCTTATAGCTTGTGAGAAGCTTCGTGCGCGGCGCGTCTTTGGGACGGGTTTCCGGCATCCAGCGCGCCATGCTGAAGGTGACAATTACGCAGAGCACCAGCAGAAAGGCGTAACAGGCGCGCCAGGACCACATTGTGTCCAGCAGGCCGCCAATCAGCGGAGCGAGAAGCGGGCTGACCAGAATGCCCATATTCAACAGGCTGTTGGCGTGGCGGAGCTGGGTGCCCTGATACATATCGCGCGGTAAGGTTCGTGCCATCACCCCGCCGACACCCGTCCCAACGCCCTGCAGGGCGCTGGCGGCAATCAGTACGGTCAGGCTGTGGGTGGTAATGGCAATCACCGTCGCTACCATGAAAATGCTCATGCCCACCAGGATCACCGGGCGACGCCCGACGCGGTCGGAGAGCGGGCCGTAGAAGAGCTGTGAAACGCCATAGGTCAGCAGGTAGGCTGCCATCACGCTCTGCACCGCGCCTTCGCGGACGTTCAGTTCCTTTGCCATGTCGGCAATCGCCGGAATGTAGATGGTTTGCGCCATCTGACCGACGGCCACCAGTAACACCAGCATCAACAATAAGTTAACGTTCCTTTGCTTTTTCATGTCGCTGAATACTTTTGCCAAAAGAGAGAAATAAAGAATAAGTGACTACGCATTCCCATAAATGCGCGAGGAATCTACCACAGGCAGATGACAATTTAAGCATTGTTGCGGTGAATGGAAATACCGGAAAGGCAGGATTTGTAAACAAGAACGGCAACTAATGTTGCCAGCGATTTACGCCAGACGCAGCAGAATTGCGCCGACAGCAATACCCAGCGCTGCCGCGATGCGCAGGCCCGCAACCTTCTCTTTTAAAAGGACAAAAGCGATCAGCGCCCCGAAAAGAATCGAGGTTTCACGCAGCGCGGCGACCACCGCCAGCGGCGCCTGCGTCATCGCCCAGAGGGCCAGACCGTAAGAGCCCATGGTCCCCACGCCGCCGAGCAGCCCTTTTTTCCAGTGCAGGCGCAGGTAGCTGGACGCCTCGCGCCGACGCGCCACCATCGCCCAGCCCAGCAGGCAGAAGCCGTTCATAAAGAAGGTCCAGAGCGTGTAGCCCAGCGCGGTGTCCGACAGCCGCACGCCGGTGCCGTCCACCAGCGTATACCCGGCGATAAAACAGGCATTCAGCAGCGCCAGCCAGATCCCCCTGCGTGACTGCATGCGGCCATTCATCGCCATCGCCAGAATCGACAGGCAAATGACTCCGATACCGGACCAGGCGAGCCAGGAGAGATGGTCGCCGAGCGCCAGCACGCTGATCAGCGCCACCAGCAGCGGGGCGGTGCCGCGCATCAGCGGATAGGTCTGGCTCATGTCCGAGACCTGATAGGTCTTCGCCACCAGCACGGTGTAGACCACCTGTAAGGCGCAGGAGACGATCAAAAACGGCCAGCTTGCCGCAGAAGGCTGTGCTGAGAAGGGCAGTAAAATCAGGGCAATAATCGCGGCTGAGCCGCTAACGCCGATCGCAGAGTAGAGTTTATCCGTTCCGGCTTTAACGATAGCGTTCCAGCTGGCATGCAGCAGTGCGGCGAAAAGCAAAATGCAGAAAACGGTAATGGTCATGGCGTATTGGGTGATGAATTGTCACTCAACTGTAACATTCACATCCTGATGCCGCCAGCCGGTTACACCGCACAAAAAAGGCGGTGCGTCACCCGCGGTTCGTCTGAGACCAGCGTAAAACCGGCTCGATTGTAAAATCCGTACGCGCTGTCCGGCGCGTGAGTATTCAGAAAATCAAACCAGATGCTGGCATCCGCCATCACTACGGTTAAAAGCTGTTTTCCAATGCCCAGCCCGCGGCACTTCTCGCTGACGTAGAGATGGCGAATGCGTCCGGCACGCGGCTGCTGGCTGAACGGATCGCGGTTGAGGCCACACACGCCCACCAGCTTGCCGTTAAGAAACGCACCCAGCAGCTTTTCACCCGGCGCGTTAAAGCGGTTCTCACCCCGCAGCCAGTTCTCTTCCAGCCTGCGCAGCATGTTGAAATTCAGCGCGATACTTTCCGCCTTCAGGGCGATATACCCCGGCTCATCCGGTGTGACAGGCTCAATTAACAGACGCGACATAGCATTCCCTCGTTATTAAAGAGGGGCGGTTGCCCGCCCCTCTCAGGTGCGACTTGAACCTGAATTACCGAACGTATTTCAGGACAGCATCAAGCAGTTGCAGTACTGCAACAATGAGTTTGAGGATAAGTATCACCATATCCACTACGCTCATACGCGTCTCCTTTTGGTTAAAAGGAGCACGATGCTGGCGTACCTTTCCGCCGCCTGTTGCCAGCACCTGGATTGACGTAACACAGTGTGCTCACTTCAGGGGTTAAGGCACTGACGGCACCACCCGTTTCAGCCAGGACTTCGTTGCGCCGGTAAACTGCGGCCCCCTCGCTCACTGCGAACACCCTCAGTATAGATAAATACTGTATGCATGAACAGTATTTTTTGGACAAAATTTGGAAGGTGATCCATACTCAAAAACGTCAAAATCCGTGCCGGAATTGCGCGTTCGAGTTCTATCGCGTATACTTTTTCCGTTGACGTAACACAGTGTGTTCTGCGGCGACCAACCGCAAAACCCTGATAAAAACCTCGCTTAGGCGGGGTTTTTTGTTTTCTGTCAGTCTGAATAATTCATATTTTCAATGTAAGACTGTATTGCGGCTCTCTTTTGTTCAAAGGCCATTTCCTCCGCCTTTTGACACTCTGCCAGGGCTGAGGCAGGGTAGTGAACGCAGGGTATTTGCCGGGTTTTATCCTGCAACACCCCCAGCGGATATCCCGTGCTGGCATCAAGGACAGAAATGCGTTGTTCGACGGGGGCAGATGGCCCCCGCCCGGTATTTTGCAATTCAATAAGAAACTGGACCTCGTGCGTTGAGATGGGGTAACCCAGGCCTGCAACATAGCCCAGCATGGAGAGTGGCTTAACCTGTTTACTCGTCGCTTCGCCGAAATAGATCATACGGTAGATAAAATAACTGCCCCAGGGTTCGCGCGAACCCAACGCGCTGTGCATAAACCAGGCGCGGGAATCATGGATTTGATCATCAAAAAGCGTTCTTGTTAGTCCTGAGGGTTGATTGGCATTGCTCTGTTCCCCTTGTGGTGGAAACAGTGTTTCCAAATGTTCTTTCCCCGCCTCTTTGATCTTTTTAAACTCAACGAGAATGTCATCCTGGTTAAAGGCAAAAACAAAACCTTTGAAGTAATCGAGTACGGCGTAGGTTGTGCTTTTTGCCTGAGTACGAGAAACGCCCTGATAGTCCTCTTTGAACTCGAATGCGGCCTGTAAAAGCTGTGTTTGCCCGAGCAAAGCATCAAAGTCTTTTGGGCCTGTCTTAAGCATCACAAACTGACCCTGCGGGTAGCTACCGAGCTGTTTAATTCGCTCTCTTTCTGCATCTTTTTGTAATTTTTCGCGTTTTCTTTCCCGTTCCGCCCTTTTACCAGGATCGTTATCCTGATTTTGATTATTGGCTGCGGCGTCGTGATAAAAGCGCTGGCTCCGGAATGTTTCCTGGGCGTAGCGATTGATGCGCCAGGCGGTTATCCAGCCGATCTGGTTTTCAAGCGCTTCGATGATATTGACTCGAGCGCGAACGGGGGAGTAGTGGGTTGCCTGTTCGTCGGGAATGCCAGTTTCGGAAAGAGGTAAATCAAGAGTGAGCTGGCGCCAGGCGTTGAAGCGTTGGATTAGTAAGGGGTCAGTACTAAATTCGTCAACCAGGGCTTCTGGCATAATTCTCCATGAATCTTTTTGTAAATCTTCAGGGAGCGACTCTTTTTGGACTTTTAATGGGGCACCTGAAGTAAAGGCTGCTGCGTATATGTCGTTTAAACAAAGCTGTGATAATAAGAAATCATCGACATTAGCATTTGCTTTCCCCTGATCGCCTGGTGGATACCCGCCCCCAATATCAGAGTGCATGCCAGGATAAACCACCTCTACGGCATATTCAGGATACCCCCCGTCAGCACGACAGATTGAATCGAGTGGGAAGCACAACCGCTGATCGTGAGCCGAAACCAGATGCACGCAGCGCTTAATCAGCGCATTGTCCGGCAATTCCATCGTTCCGTCGGCCCAGCCCATATGACCTTCCGCAACCGGGGCAATATGGGCAATTCCAACGGAAGCGACCGTATCCAGCAGACCCAGAAATTCAATGCTAATCGGAATTTCACCCTGCTTTGTCGCCAGGCAAAAAGGTTGTAAGGCCCCTTCCCGGGAGGGAGAAAGCAGGGCGTTCAGCCAGTTAACAAAGGCCCGGGCCGAGGCCGCTCCGCGCGAGAAACCGTAAACATAGAGTTTGATTCCCAGCAGCTTAGAGGTGCCCGGCGTTGGCTGCCTTAACGCGATCTCCAGCGTTTTACCCAACCCGTTCAGCAGCCGGAAAAGCTCTCTGTGGCGGAGGTATTCTCCGTGAACGTTGGAGTGTGAGTAGTTGGTGGCCATAGCCTGAATGGAGTGCCAGTTTTCATCATCGCTTAGTTTCCTAAGCCCAAGCGTACGTCGCAGGGCGTCAATCAGCCGAAGCAGACCCCAGTTGATGCGCTCCTCGCCGTAAGCCGCGTATTTAAGCCCTGCATCGCTGAAGTCGAGATCTAACACCTCCGGAAAAGGCGTCCCCACGCCGGGAATATAGTATTTGTAATACTGGTTGTGCGCGACGCCGTCCTGATCGACCAGCTCTGCGTTATGCGCGCCGGTTCCCCCTGCATAGCCTTGTCCTATGGTGGCACGGAACAGGCGAGCGATATCGGTCGGATGAGGCGGGGTCGATTCATAGAGGTCATGATTCAGGTTGTTGCCCGTACCGTCAAAGAAAAGGCTGATATGCAGCGTCTTACAGCAGGGAGGCAAGACGCGTCGGTTGGCAGCTGTGCAAAGCTGGTTATGGTATTGCCTTTCCAGACTGCCTTGTTCCCTGCAGTTTTGCCCAAAGTGAGATCTAGTACTAGGTAATCTACCTCTTTCCGGAAACTCAGGAGGGTACCAGACATTATCAGGGTTCAGTTTGGACATACTTTGGGCTTCTCCATATGCACGGGGTCTTTGATGGGGTAATCCGGGCTGCCGTAGTCGGCACAGCTGGTGGTGACCTTCACCTGGTCACAGGGCAGGAAATGAACGGTAATACCGCAGGTTTTTTGTCCGGTGTAATCGGGGACCGGAACGCTTTGAGTATGTTTTTTATTCAACCCTTTGATTATTGCTCGCCACTCACGGCGTTTATCTGCATATTTCTGCCATGCCTTGTAACGCTCATCCCGGTTCATCCCGGTGGTATCTGGTTCATCAGGCTGCGGAATCTCAGGCACATCGCTGGCAAACGCGACGCCCGTTTCCCAGTCAACCTGTACCGTCATTCCGGGCTTCCACGGCCCGCTCACGCCAAAGCAGCAGCCCCCACCGCCACCCGAATACGGGCCGATAATATCGAGGCCGGACTGCCCGTTAACGCTGAAGCGGTTGATGGCCCAGCTGGTGTGGTTAATGGCTTCAATGGTTCCGCCCCCGCCGGGCGGGGCTGGTTCTGTTTTTACAGGCTTGTCGCACCCTGTTAGTAAAAGCAAAGCAGCGAAAAGCATTGTGTAAAACTTGTTCATGCTGTCTTCCTTAACACCCGCCTGTATCCCTCGGCACGCTCTAGTATTTTTGTACTTGTTCTTAGGTTCGAAGAAATCATAACCACATAAAGCCTGCGACAATACCCTCGAGCCGCTATTTTCAGATTTTCATAAGAAATTAATATGTGACTGAACCTAATAGCGTTTAGGGCAAATTTGAGAGGTGAAAACGGAGAGCAAATCCAACAAACGAAACGTGATCCCTGACGCATTTTTGTGCAGATGAAAATATTTCCATTGTCACGCCCGAAAACCTGTGTTTGTATAAATTCAATCAATGATTCCAAACACAGGTCCCCAATGACTTCATCCATCTTCACTTCGACCCTACTAAAAACTGCGCAACCAGCCGCAGTGGTCGTCGTGCGTGTGGTGGTGGTCGTCGGCAATGCGCCGTAGGGACTGGATCAACACACGAATCCAAAACCCCGCCGGCGCAAACCGGGCGGGGTTTTTCGTTTAGGACCCTCCCCGGAAAGTCGGCCCAGAAGAAAAGGACTGGAGCATGGCAAGTTCGGGCACAACATCCACAAAGACGCGTTTTACAGGCGCGCAGCTGATTGTTCATTTACTGGAACGACAGGGCATCACCACGGTTGCGGGTATCCCGGGTGGAACCGTGCTGCCGCTGTACGATGCGTTGAGCCAAAGCACGCAGATCCGCCACGTGCTGGCGCGTCACGAGCAGGGGGCAGGATTTATCGCTCAGGGCATGGCGCGTACGCAGGGCAAACCGGCGGTCTGTATGGCCTGCAGCGGCCCCGGCGCAACCAACCTGGTGACCGCCATCGCCGACGCGCGCCTCGACTCCATTCCGCTGATCTGCATTACCGGCCAGGTACCGTCCTCGATGATCGGCACCGACGCGTTCCAGGAAGTTGACACCTACGGCATCTCTATCCCCATCACCAAACATAACTATTTAGTTCGCGATATCAGCGAGCTGCCTCAGGTTATCAGTGATGCGTTCCGCATTGCGCAGTCTGGCCGCCCGGGCCCGGTGTGGATAGACATTCCTAAGGATGTCCAGACCGCAGAGATCGAGATCGACGTGTTGCCGGAGCCGGGCGAGCGCGCCCCCGCGCCGGAATTCAGCGCTGAAAGCGTGCGCGACGCCGCCGCCATGATTAACGCCGCCAAACGCCCGGTGCTCTATCTGGGCGGCGGGGCGATTAACGCTGCGGATGAAATCCGCCAGTTTGCGGAAAAGGCCAACCTGCCGACCACCATGACCCTGATGGCGCTGGGTATGCTGCCTAAAGCGCATCCGTTGTCATTAGGCATGCTGGGCATGCACGGTGCGCGCAGCACCAACTACATCCTGCAAGAGGCGGATTTGCTGATTGTTATGGGGGCGCGTTTTGATGACCGGGCGATTGGCAAAACCGAGGAGTTCTGCCCGAACGCCAAAATCATTCACGTGGATATCGACCGCGCCGAGCTGGGTAAAATCAAACAGCCGCACGTGGCGATTCAGGGCGACGTGGCCGAAGTGCTGGCGCAGCTGATCCCGCAGACTGACGCAACTGACCGGGCCGACTGGCGTCAGCTGGTGGCCGATCTGCAGTGCGAGTTCCCGGGCGCCATTCCAGCTGAGGGCGACCCGCTGAGCCACTACGGGCTGATCAACGCCGTGGCCGCCTGCGTGGACGACAGCGCGATTATCACCACTGACGTGGGCCAGCACCAGATGTGGACCGCGCAGGCGTATCCGCTGAACCGTCCGCGCCAGTGGCTGACCTCCGGCGGCCTCGGCACCATGGGCTTCGGCCTGCCGGCGGCAGTAGGCGCGGCGCTCGCCAACCCGGACCGCAAGGTTATCTGCTTCTCCGGCGACGGCAGCCTGATGATGAACATTCAGGAGATGGCGACCGCGGCCGAAAACCAGTTAGACGTGAAAATCATCCTGATGAACAACGAGGCGCTGGGTCTGGTGCACCAGCAGCAGAGCCTGTTCTACAAGCAGGGCGTGTTTGCGGCGACCTATCCGGGAATGATTAACTTTATGCAGATTGCCGCCGGCTTTGGCCTGCACACCTGCGATCTGAACGCGGAAGAAGACGCCCACGCGGCGCTGCAGGCGGCGATCTCGCGTCCTGGCCCGGCGCTGATCCACGTGCGTATCGACCCTGAACAAAAAGTGTATCCGATGGTGCCGCCGGGTGCGGCCAATACTGAGATGGTGGGGGAATAAGCCATGCAGAAACAACATGATAACGTCATTCTGGAACTCACCGTCCGCAACCACCCTGGCGTTATGACCCACGTCTGCGGGCTGTTTGCCCGCCGCGCGTTTAACGTGGAAGGTATTCTCTGCCTGCCGATTCAGGGCAGCGAGCACAGCCGCATCTGGCTACTGGTCAACGACGATCAGCGTCTGGAGCAGATGATGGCGCAGATCGACAAGCTGGAAGACGTCACCAAAGTGGCGCGCAACCAGTCCGATCCCACCATGTTTAACAAAATTGCGGTGTTTTTCGAGTAAATCGCTTAAGGTAAGCGTCTTTCGCTCTTGTAGGCCGGATAAGCGCAGCGTCATCCGGCTTTTTCAGACCGCAGGAACACACATGACCACCATCGCTCTCATCGACGACCACCTTATCGTCCGCTCCGGCTTTGCCCAGCTTCTTAACCTCGAACCGGATTTTCAGGTCGTGGCCGAGTTTGGCTCCGGTCGCGAGGCGCTGGCGGGCCTGCCGGGGCGCGGGGTGCAGGTCTGTATCTGTGACATCTCGATGCCGGATCTCTCCGGGCTGGAGCTGTTGAGCCAGCTGCCGAAAGGGATGGCGACGATCATGCTCTCGGTTCACGACAGCCCGGCGCTGGTCGAGCAGGCGCTCAACGCGGGCGCACGCGGCTTCCTCTCCAAACGCTGTAGCCCGGACGAGCTGATCGCCGCGGTGCGCACCGTCTCCACCGGCGGCTGCTACCTGACGCCGGATATCGCCATCAAGCTGGCGGCCGGACGTCAGGATCCGCTCACCAGACGCGAGCGCCAGGTGGCGGAGAAGCTTGCCCAGGGGATGTCGGTAAAAGAGATTGCCGCCGAGCTGGATCTGTCGCCGAAAACCGTGCACGTCCATCGCGCGAACCTGATGGAAAAACTCAACGTCAGCAACGACGTTGAGCTGGCGCGCCGCATGTTCGACAGCTGGCAATGAGTCCCGTGTTTTCGCGGCTGATCGCCGTCGTTGCCAGCTTTTTTATCTTCTCCGCCGCGTGGTTTTGCCTGTGGAGCATCAGCCTGCATCTGGTGGAACGCCCTGAGCTGGCGGTGCTGCTGTTTCCCTTCGGCCTGCGTCTGGGGTTAATGCTCCAGTGCCCGCGCGGCTACTGGCCCGTGTTGCTGGGTGCAGAGTGGCTGCTGCTGGTCTGGCTGGCGCAGGAAGTCGCTCTGGCGCATCTGCCATTATTGATGATCGGAAGCCTGCTTACGCTTCTCCCCGTTGCCCTGATTTCCCGCTATCGTCACCAGCGCGACTGGCGCACGCTGCTGCGGCAGGGGACGGCGCTGATTGCCGCCGCGCTGCTGCAGTCCCTGCCGTGGGTCGGCGACAGGGAGATGCTCAACGCGCTGCTGCTCACCCTCACCGGCGGCCTGACGCTCGCGCCGACCTGCCTCGTTATCTGGCACTACCTCTCAAGCACCGTCTGGCAGCCGCTTGGTCCGGGGCTGGTGTCTCAACCGGTGAACTGGCGCGCCCGGCATCTTATCTGGTATCTGCTGCTGTTCGTGGTGAGCCTCTGGCTTCAGCTGGGTTTACCTGCCGAGCTTTCACGTTTTACCCCGTTTTGCCTGGCGCTGCCGATTATCGCCCTGGCCTGGCACTACGGCTGGCAGGGGGCGCTGATCGCGACCCTGATGAACGCTATCGCGCTGATTGCCAGCCAGACCTGGCACGACCATCCGGTGGATCTACTGCTCTCGCTGCTGGCCCAGAGCCTGACCGGGCTGCTGCTCGGGGCGGGCATTCAGCGCCTGCGCGAGCTGAACCAGTCCCTGCAAGCAGAGCTGGCGCGCAACCGGCGTCTGGCGGAGCGTCTGCTGGAGACCGAGGAGAGCGTGCGTCAGGAGGTGGCTCGCGAGCTGCACGATGATATCGGCCAGACCATTACCGCCATCCGCACGCAGGCGGGCATCGTCCAGCGTCTGGCGGCGGAAAACGCGGTGGTGAAGCAGGGCGGGGCGCATATCGAACAGCTTTCGCTGGGTGTCTATGACGCCGTTCGCCGCTTGCTGGGACGGCTGCGTCCGCGCCAGCTTGATGACCTGTCGCTGGAGCAGGCGATACGCTCCCTGATGCGCGAGATGGAGCTGGAAAGCCGCGGCATTGTCAGCCATCTCGACTGGCGCATTGATGAATCATTGCTCAGCGAAGGCCAGCGCGTGACGCTGTTCCGCGTCTGCCAGGAAGGGCTGAACAATATCGTTAAACATGCCAATGCCAGCGCGGTCACGATCCAGGGCTGGCAGCAGGACGAGCGCCTGATGCTGGTGATTGAAGACGACGGCTGCGGCCTGCCGCCGGGCTCCGGCCAGCAGGGCTTTGGCCTGGCGGGCATGCGCGAGCGCGTCAAGGCGCTGGGCGGCACGCTGACCCTCTCCTGCACCCACGGGACGCGCGTCAGCGTCAGTTTGCCGTTAAGGACGTACCATGTTTAAAACCCCAACCAGCGCGGCTCCGTTGCGCGACAAGGCGGAAATCGACGCCCGCTACCGCTACTGGCGTCGCCATATCCTGATTACCATCTGGCTCGGCTACGCGCTGTTCTACTTCACCCGCAAAAGCTTCAACGCCGCCGCGCCGGAAATCCTCGCCAGCGGCGTGATGACGCGCACCGATATCGGCCTGCTGGCGACGCTGTTTTACATCAGCTACGGGCTGTCGAAGTTCTTCTCCGGCATCGTCAGCGACCGCTCGAACGCGCGCTATTTCATGGGCGTTGGGCTGATCGCCACCGGCGTGGTGAACATCCTGTTTGGCTTTTCCACTTCGCTGTGGGCCTTTGCCCTGCTGTGGGCGCTGAACGCCTTTTTCCAGGGCTGGGGCGCGCCGGTCTGCGCCCGCCTGCTCACCGCCTGGTACTCGCGCAACGAGCGCGGCGGATGGTGGGCGATCTGGAACACCGCGCATAACGTTGGCGGGGCACTGATCCCGATGGTGGTGGGGGCTGCCGCGCTGCACTACGGCTGGCGCACGGGGATGATGATTGCCGGTGCCCTCGCGATTGTCGCCGGGCTGTTCCTCTGCTGGCGCCTGCGCGACAGGCCGCAAACCGTCGGCCTTCCGGCGGTGGGCGACTGGCGGCACGACGAGATGGAGATCGCCCAGCAGCAGGAGGGCGCCGGGCTGTCCCGCCAGCAAATCCTCACCAAGTACGTGCTGAAAAATCCGTACATCTGGCTGCTGTCCCTCTGCTACGTGCTGGTCTACGTGGTGCGCGCGGCGATCAACGACTGGGGTAACCTGTACATGTCCGAGACGCTGGGTGTGGATCTGGTCACCGCTAATTCGGCGGTCACAATGTTCGAGCTGGGCGGGTTTATCGGCGCGCTGGTGGCGGGCTGGGGCTCGGACAAGCTGTTCAACGGCAACCGCGGCCCGATGAACCTGATTTTTGCCGCCGGGATTTTACTCTCCGTGGGCTCGCTGTGGCTGATGCCGTTTGCCAGCTACGTGATGCAGGCGGCGTGCTTCTTCACCATCGGCTTTTTTGTCTTTGGTCCGCAGATGCTGATCGGCATGGCGGCGGCGGAGTGCTCGCACAAGGAGGCGGCAGGCGCGGCGACGGGCTTTGTCGGGCTGTTTGCCTACCTCGGCGCATCGCTCTCCGGCTGGCCGCTGGCACGGGTCATCGACGTCTGGCACTGGAGCGGTTTCTTCGCGGCGATCGCCATCGCGGCGGGGATTTCCGCCCTGCTGCTGCTGCCGTTTTTGCACGCCCAGGCGCCGCGCGAAGCGTGACGTGCCTCACCTTTTGTTGCCGAATGGCGCAAAACTAAGAAATTTTCCCGGTTTCACCTGGACGCTGTCTCAGGCATCTCTCCCGGCTGATTTTTACAATGCTGCAAAAATCAGCTCAGGAGTAAACCAACCATGCTGGCCTTCTTAAACCAGGTGCGCAAGCCGACCCTGGATCTGCCGCTCGACGTGCGGCGCAAGATGTGGTTCAAACCGTTCATGCAGTCTTATCTGGTGGTCTTCATCGGCTACCTGACCATGTACCTGATCCGCAAAAACTTTAACATCGCGCAGAACGACATGATCTCCACCTACGGGCTGAGCATGACGCAGCTGGGGATGATTGGCCTGGGCTTCTCCATCACCTACGGGGTGGGGAAAACGGTTGTGTCCTACTACGCGGACGGTAAAAACACCAAGCAGTTTCTGCCGTTTATGCTGATCCTCTCCGCCATCTGTATGCTCGGCTTCAGCGCCAGCATGGGCGCGGGCTCCGTCAGCCTGTTCCTGATGATCGCCTTCTACGCCCTGAGCGGTTTCTTCCAGAGCACCGGCGGGTCGTGCAGCTACTCCACCATCACCAAATGGACGCCGCGCCGCAAGCGGGGTTCGTACCTCGGCATGTGGAACATCTCCCACAACCTCGGCGGGGCGGGTGCGGCAGGCGTGGCGCTGTTTGGCGCGAACTATCTGTTCGACGGCCACGTGATCGGCATGTTTATCTTCCCGTCGATTATCGCCCTGATCGTCGGCTTTATCGGCCTGCGCTTCGGCAGCGACTCCCCGGAATCCTACGGCCTCGGCAAAGCGGAAGAGCTGTTCGGGGAGGAGATCAGCGAAGAGGACAAAGAGACCGAAGAGAACGAGATGTCCAAATGGCAGATCTTTGTTGAGTACGTGCTGAAAAACAAAGTGATCTGGCTGCTGTGCTTCTCGAACATTTTCCTGTACGTGGTGCGCATCGGCATCGACCAGTGGTCAACGGTGTACGCCTTCCAGGAGTTGAAGCTCTCGAAAGAGGTGGCGATTCAGGGCTTCACCCTGTTCGAAGTGGGCGCGCTGGTCGGCACGCTGCTGTGGGGCTGGCTCTCCGACCTCGCCAACGGCCGTCGCGCGCTGGTGGCCTGCGTCGCGCTGGCGCTGATTATCGCCACGCTCGGCATCTACCAGCACGCCAGCAACCAGTACGTTTACCTGGCGTCCCTGTTCGCGCTCGGCTTCCTGGTGTTTGGCCCTCAGCTGCTGATTGGCGTGGCGGCCGTAGGTTTCGTGCCGAAAAAAGCGATCGGCGCCGCCGATGGGATTAAAGGCACCTTCGCCTACCTGATCGGCGACAGCTTCGCCAAGCTTGGCCTGGGGATGATCGCCGACGGCACGCCGATTTTCGGCCTTACCGGCTGGGCGGGCACCTTCGCGGCGCTGGATGCGGCAGCGATTGGCTGTATCGTCCTGATGGCGATGGTCGCGGTGCTGGAAGAACGTAAAATTCGCCGCGAGAACCGCGCGCAGAAATTAAAAGCGGCCTGAGTGTGCAGGTAACGTCTTTGCCCGGTGTGTGATGCCGGGCTTTTTTTATTTGCTCGTCCTACCTTTACCCCGCTTTACACACCCACTCCTCTCCATGCTCTACAGTGTTTTTTGCTGCCGCCTTTCGTGCAGCCTTAGCCCCTTTTGCTAACGGAGAGCTTGCATGTTAACCCGACGATTGTCCTGCCTGGCGCTGCTGATGGCGCTGGCGTCCCCCGCAATGGCTGCGGATGCCCCCACCTACGGCGAGAAGCTGGAAGGTTTCGACTACGGCTGGCCGGTAAAACACTTTACCTTTACCTCGCAAAACCAGTCTCTGGATATGGCTTACCTGGACGTGAAGCCGGAAAAACCCAACGGACGTACCGTGGTGCTGATGCACGGCAAAAACTTTTGCGCCGGCACCTGGGACGGCACGATCCGTGCGCTGTCGGCCAGCGGGTATCGCGTGATCGCACCCGACCAGATCGGCTTCTGTAAATCCACCAAGCCGGACCATTATCAGTACACCTTCCAGCAGCTGGCGGACAACACCCACGCGCTGCTCACATCGCTTGGCGTCGATCGCGCGACGGTTATCGGCCACTCGACCGGCGGCATGCTGGCGACCCGCTACGCGCTAATGTGGCCGCAGCAGGTAGAGCAGCTGGTGATGGTGAACCCGATAGGGCTGGAAGACTGGAAAGCGCGCGGCGTGCCGCATATCACGGTTGACCAGTGGTACCAGCGCGAGCTGAAGGTCAGCGCCGACGGCATTCGTCAGTACGAGAAAAATACCTACTACGCCGGGGAGTGGAAGCCGGAGTACGAACGCTGGGTCACGATGCTTGCCGGGCTGAACAACGGGCCGGGTAAGGCGCGCGTGGCGTGGAACTCGGCGCTGCTCTACGACATGATCTACACCCAGCCGGTCATCTATGAATTTAGCGACCTGAAGATGCCGGTATTATTGATGATCGGCACGAAGGACAACACCGCCATCGGGAAAGACCTCGCCCCGCCGGAGGTCCGCAAGACGCTTGGCAACTATGCGGTGCTGGGCAAAGAAACGGCGAAGCGCATCCCGCACGCGACGCTGGTGGAGTTTAACGACATGGGCCACGCGCCGCAGATGCAGGATCCCGCACGCTTTCACGAGGCGCTGTTGAAGGGGCTTCAGGCGCGCTGACGGGTCTCCAGCAACAGCCCGCGCAGCCACGCCTGCGCGGGATTGCTTTCATCGCATTTATCCAGCTTTTTTCGGTTCACTATTCTGGCCGTACCCGCTGTCGACACGCTGCGTTTCCCGCTATGATGAGCGGCTAGTCTAAGGAGAACGCATGGTCTGGATAATGCTGGCAACGCTTGCCGTGGTGTTTGTGGTGGGATTTCGCGTCCTGACCTCAGATTCCCGCCGCGCCATCAAACGTTTAAGCGAACGGCTGGGGATTACCCCGATGCCGATCGAGTCGATGATTGACCAGTTCGGTAAAACACCGGGCAATGAATTTATCCGCTACCTTGAGCGGCCTGACGAGGCGCATCTGCAAAACGCCGCGCAGGTGCTGCTCATCTGGCAGGTCTGTATTGTCGACGGTAGCGAAGAGAATCTGCATACCTGGCACCGTATGCTGCGTAAAGCCCGCCTTGCCACACCCGTTACCGATGCGCAAATTCGTCTGGCACTTGGCTTTATGCGCGAAATGGAGCCCGATCCGCAGGAGCTGAACGCCTTCCAGCTGCGCTATAACCAGCTATTTCTGCCGGAAGAAGGTGTGTTTTATCTGCATTAAGCCTTTTTGCCGCACAAGATATTCTGAGCGTTCAGGATCTCCTCTCTGTTTTCATTGAGGCGAGTTGCGGCATAGATATCAATATTTAATCTCTTTGCCTCATCGTCCGTTAGTTCGCGATAGCATAGCCCCTCCTGATTGAAGGTGCATTTTGACTGAGGCAGCAGCGCAAACCCTTTCCCTCTTGCGATACGGCTTAGCATCACGAGGGAATCATCCGGCTCTTTAATACGCTTCAGCGGCGTTTTAAGCGTGTCAAAGTAGCTTTCGCATTTGTCATAGAATGACGGATTAGCGCTTCTCGAAAACCAAAAAAGTGGAAGATCGCTAATGTCTTCCAGCGAGACTTTCTCTTTCAGACTGGCAGGATGTAAAGAAGGCATTGCGATGAGCAACGGTTCCTGGCAGACCCAGCGGTATTGAACAATGTCTTCATGACCCGTTCCCTTTTCCCCGGTCAGCACCAGATCCAGCATATTTTTAGACAAGCTTTGCAGCAGCTGTGCTGACGTCAGGTCGGGCGTTTCAACGTCATCTCCGGCGTTCATTTTTTGAAGCTGGGTATTTACAGGTTCAATATATTCAAAATTAAGCGTGCGCGTGAGACCGATGCGCAGATTCGTTTCTGAAGAGTGAGGGTCTTCTTTTAAGCTGCTGATGTCTTTGAGTATTTTTTCTGCCTGAACGACCAGCGCTCGGCCTGCTTCAGTGAGGCTAACGTCATGCGTACTGCGACTGAACAACTGACGTTTCAACACCGCTTCAAGGCATTTTATCTGACGCGTCAGAGGCGGTTGAGTCATGCGCAGACGTTCGGCAGCCTTACGAAAGTTCAGTTCATGTGCAACAGCGAGAAAGCATTGTAATTGTTTGATACTGGGCAGGTTATTGCTGAGTAAATGTTCTGCTGTAGCCATACGTGGGTCCTAAATGCGAAAAGGTATTTCGTCTTTTTTCCATTTCGATATTACACGCTAAATGCTGGCAGCAAAACCCGTTTTAACAGTAATACAAAAAATATATTACAAATTTAACAATTCCAATAGTTTCCTGTATTGATAAATTTCTATCCGAATCCTCACTTAATCAATACTCGGAGTAATTATGTCGTCTAAATATGTACTGGTATCACGCTTCCCATTAAAAAACACTTTTTCTGAAAAAGAATTTACTTCCTTAAAAAGCAATGAAAACGTTCGCTACTATACCTGTGAAGAAAACGGCGTTAATGAATTGCTGGAATTACGCGCATTCAACGATATTAAAGAAATTGCATGGGTTGAAAGTGAAATGGAATCCATGTTCCATCGTTTCTCTGAGGTTCTTTCTGCCGATATCCGTCGCGAACTGCTTAAGTTTGTTGAATCCCCAATTGATAATAATAATAGCTTGCCACAATCAAATTATATTCAACTCCGACACGTCGAAGTGCCTGCGCATAACTATCAGCAGTACCGTCAGTGGCGCGATGAAACCATTTTTAATGTTGTAAGAGATAACAAAGATAAGATTGAAAGTTTCGAAGCATTTCATTCACTGATCAGTGGCGTTCCGGGTGTAATGTTCATCTCCTCATTCAACGGCGATAAAGCAGCATATAAAGAAGCATTTACCAATGCGCGTTATCAGGAAATCATTCAACAGGCCGGCGATAACTTTATTACTGGCGGTAATGACGGCCTTTATACACGTATCTATCGTGCTTGCTGTTGTTGAGGGACAATGAATGAACTGTAAAAAGTTGGTAGTTGTTGGCGATAAATTTAATGAATTTGCCAATGGTAAAGATGTACTGACTATATCTCAGCTAGAATTATTGACTCAAATCCCTGCGAATATCATTGATAAAGAACATGAAATTATTGTTGGGCAGGGCGTGCGCAAGGATTTTGCCGGAAAGGTAATTTCAAACCAGGCAAGAAATGCGATTCATGGTAATAAATTAAAAATGTGCTCTCTGGAAAAACTGGTTAGCGACAAAAAAAATGCTTATTGCCATAAAAGACTGGAACAGAATGTACTTATAGGATCTGCGGAACAAGCTGAGCATAACCACGATCTTTATGCGATGCCGCTGTTAATCGATGAGCGTTGCGAATTGATGGCGGATCATCAGACGGGGCAGCATATTCAGGGAATGCTCCTGGTTGAAGCCAGCCGACAGGCCTTTATCGGCGTCACCGAAGAATTTATTTACCAGCAGGAAAGTGGACGCTATTACGTCATTAATAGCATGGCAATCAATTTCGCCAGTTTCCTGTTCCCTTTACCGGCGCTGGTCCACTTTGAATTTCTTGAAAAAGATATTAACGACCGCCGGGGGCGTTTCAAGGCTCAGGTTCGCGTCACTCAGCATAAAACGCTTTGCGCGACAATGGATGTCTCGTTCACCGTCTATCCTTCCGCCCTGATTACAGAGAAAGAGAAATCTCTGGCTGAGGTTGCCATGCAGGCGACCATTGTTGAGCAGCAAGGGGTGACTCAGGGGGTAACGCATGCCTGAATTACGTAGCCAGAAATACCGTCTGGCTGCGACCACGCAGGGGCCGCTTTACCCCCCTGCGGAGGTCATGGACGGGAAGGGTAATTTTGTCGTGGTTGGCATGGTG
Organism: Enterobacter cloacae complex sp. P1B; assembly: GCF_014982345.1. NCBI lineage: Bacteria > Pseudomonadati > Pseudomonadota > Gammaproteobacteria > Enterobacterales > Enterobacteriaceae > Enterobacter > Enterobacter cloacae complex sp. P1B. Next base: position 96,609 of record NZ_JADCLF010000007.1, read on the forward strand.
CCAGGGGATAACGGACTGCAGTGGCGAAGCGTCATTGTCTCTCCGGACAGCCCGCTTCCGGCATTTGGGGAAGTCGCACCCTATAACATTCTGTGCGATCTGGAAAAGATGCCTCAGGACGCGTTGAAGGACATCATTCTTCATACTCTTCCTTTACCCATTCCGATGAACAACTATCGGATGGTTTTCGCACCAGAACAGCGGCCGCAGGCCAATAATGAAATAAGGCCTGGCCTGCCACTTCATGAAGGCTATATCGCGGATTATCGCAGCAGCGATGGAAAGCGAGAGATCGAGCCAGTGACCCTCGCTGCCTGGCTCGAGGCAGAGGGCAACTTTGAGGTCACATTGTCCGAAGATAAGAAACGAGCCCGGTTCACGTTTTCGTTCCGGAGCCTTGTTCCGGATAGCGTTTACACCGTGATGAGTCTCAGGGAAAACGATCTAGCCTCGGTGGATCCGAGCAGGCCAGGTCCGCTGGGAATACCCAACGTATTTATAACCGATAGCGAAGGTAATGCCGAATATTGGGCAGAGTTAACCGATCCTTTCCCGGCTCCGGCGAGGAAAGGAAACAGAATTATTAACGTAGTCGTACTTTATATGAGCTCGCGTCAGAGCTACGGCGGTGCAATTGGCTTGTATGGTCTTGGAGGCGATATCCATGCCCATTTAAAACTCAAAGGCCGTTCCTTCGATGAATTTACAACTATAGAGTGAGAAAAATATGCCATTTGTTCATGTTATGACCTGGCCTGCGAAAGATGAAAATCAAATCATCAGACTCCAGGAAGATATTACATTTGCCGTTCACAAAAACACGGGTGCGCCGCTGGATAAAATTTCCGTGGTGGTTTCTGAAATTGCGCCTTCCCGCTGGGCGGATGCAGGCGTGTCTGGTACGGATAGAGATTTTCCGGTTAAGAGTCGAAGAAAAAACTACGAGGAATAAAGTTTGCGTAAACATGCCGCTTTTTTTGATGTTGATGAAACGCTTATAAATATTAAAAGCATGTTTGATTTCTATGATTTCTGGTGCAGGGAAAATAATCAAAACGATCGTCTTCAACGCTATATGTCTCGTTTTCGCACCGACGTGAAAAACGGCGTGCCAAGGGAAGCCCTGAACAGAGATTATTATCGTCAGTTTAAAGGTGTGTCTTGTCGTTATCTGGAAGAAATGGGTGAGAAGTGGTTCAGGCGTAAGCTGGAAAGCGATTTTTTTATTGAGAGTGCTGTTTCAGCCCTTAAAAAACATCAGAACCAGAACATGTATACCGTATTTATATCGGGCTCTATGCTTCCGATTCTTTCACCCATTGCAAAATATCTTGGAGTAACGGAAGTACTCTGTGCGCCGGTGATAATAAATGACGAAGGTGAGTTGACGGGTGAAATCGGCCTGCCTCAAACAATTGGAACAGGTAAAAAAGACGCGCTTATCGCCTTTTGCGATGATAAAGAGATTAACCCCGTGGATTGTTATGCCTACGGCGACGATCTTTCGGATATTCCAATGCTGGAAGCCACTGGCCATCCCGTCTGTGTGGGAGAGCATTCCGCGCTTACCAGATATGCAACTGAAAAAAATTGGCACATTATTTAAATCCTTATTGAGGTAAGTAGTATGACTTCAGAACTCACTCCGCAGAATATGACGTTAAGGTCATGGCTTGCTTTATTCATTCTGGCTATTTCAACCTTTACTATTGTCACCACCGAACTGGCGCCAGTCGGATTATTAACGCCAATCGCAGAGGGGCTACAATCTTCGGAATCTGCGGTGGGCATGACCGTGTCGCTTTATGCCTGGGTGGGGGCGTTGAGTGCGCTGTTTGCCTCCGTCTTTTTAGGGAATGTGTCCAGGAAGCGGCTTTTACTTGTGCTCACCGTGGTACTTCTGATCTCTAACGTTATGGCTGCGACGGTAAACGTCTATAGCATGCTGCTTAGCGCCCGCGTACTGGGAGCGCTCGCTCACGGCGCATTCTGGGCGATGATCGGCGCAACGGCGGTAGCTATGGTCCCTGCCAGATATATAGGGGCGGCGACGTCAATCGTATTTGGTGGTGTTTCCGCAGCAAGCGTTTTTGGCGTACCGGTATCCAACTATATTGGTATTCACTTCGGCTGGCGGCAGGCATTTTGGCTGATGGCCGCGCTGAGCGTAATTGCCTTTGTGGGTATTAGCGTTCTTGTCCCCAGGATTACCAGCAAAAGCGCGCTCGGGCTGGATGCGCTTAAAGGCGTGCTGAAATCGTCAACATTATGGAAAATTTACTCAGCAACCTTGCTGGCTGTGACGGCTCACTTTGCTGCCTTTACGTACATTGAACCCTGGCTACACACGCAGAGTTTACTGTCCACCACCATTATTCCTGCTGTGCTTTTTGTTTACGGCATCGCGGGTCTGGCAGGTAATTTCCTGACCGGCGTGTTGATTGATAAGTATCTCAAGCTGACGGTCTCTTTGTCTGTACTGCTGATCTGTGCAGTGCTGCTGTTCCTGGGCCTGTCTGGTTCCTCGCTCTCTGCTGCGTTGATATTTACCAGTATGGTTGTCTGGGGTGTCGCCGTATCAGGAATATTTGTCGGTTTCCAGACGTGGGTTTTACGTATGGCAGAGGATAAAGCCTTCCCGGCCTCCGCAATCTACGTTTCATTTTTCAATACCGCCATTGGTATCGGTGCGTCAGTCGGTGCCTGGATGGTTTCATCATTTTCAATGCCGCTCCTGTATATCGTCGCCGGTACGGCCATCGGTCTGTCCGTTCTGCTTGTCGCGGTTATTCCGGCAACGTTGACCGCAAAACAATCCCGTATGGAGAAATCTTATGAGTCAAATTAATGACCGCACGCGCTATGGCAGAGAGATTATGGACCGTCTTGAAGCGGGGCTCGCGGATAAAGTCACCCGCCGCCTGAGCGAGCTCGACCCGGGGCTGCCCGCCCTGATTACCGACTATGCGTTCGGGGATGTGGTGGGTCGTCCGGGACTGGATCTCAAAACGCGCGAAATGTTGACCGTCGCCTCGCTTGTGACGCTGGGTAATGCCATGCCGCAGCTAGAACTGCATATGCGAGGCGCGCTCAATACCGGCGTGACGCCGGAAGAGCTGCTTGAAATTGTGATACAGATGGCGGTATATGCTGGCGTTCCCGCCTGCATGAATGGTCTTACTGCATACCGCGCGGCAATGGCCGCGACGGGCCATACTTTGCCAGGACTGAAGGGAAGTGACGCATGAGCGAGATTGTTATTATTGCAGCCCGCCGCACGGCGACGGGCGCATTTCAGGGCGCGCTTGCGGAGCATTCAGCCTCTGATCTGGGAAGCCGCGTCATTCAGGCGCTCCTGAAAGAATCTGGCGTAGAAGCCAGTGATATCTCTCAGGTCATTATGGGACAGGTTCTTACTGCGGGGTGCGGCCAGAACCCGGCCCGACAGTCGGCACTGAATGCTGGATTGCCCGTAGATACGCAATGTCTGACGGTAAACAAAGTGTGCGGGTCCGGGCTTAAGGCGGTCCATCTTGGCATGCAGGCGCTGCAGACGGGTGAGGCTGAGTTTGTTATCGCAGGTGGTCAGGAGAGTATGTCCAACGCGCCGCATATCGCCACGACGTCGCGTAGCGGAACGCGGCTGGGTGATATTACTCTCAAAGATAGCCTGGTTTCTGATGGGCTCTGGGATGCCTTCAACGATTATCACATGGGGATCACTGCAGAGAATGTTGCGACGGAGTTTGGTATCAGCCGCGAAATGCAGGATGAATATGCCCTTGTCTCTCACCACAATGCGCTTGAAGCGCAGGCGCGTGGCATTTTTGAGCGTGAAATTGTCCCGGTTGAGTGGCAGACGCGAAAAGGTGAAACGATCAGCGTGGAGAGGGATGAAGGACCCCGTGCAACCAGTATCGAAAAATTGACGAAACTGAAGCCTGTCTTCCGAAAAGAGGGTACGGTGACGGCGGGAAATGCTTCATCGTTGAATGACGGTGCCGCGGCGGTCCTGCTTTGTACGCGTGAGACTGCCGAAGCACGTAGTTTGCCGGTTCTGGCATCGCTGGGCGTATTTTCCAATTCCGGTATCCAGCCGGCATTAATGGGTGCAGCCCCGATTCAGGCCATTGCCGACTGTCTTTCCCGCTCGGGATGGAAGCCTGAGGATGTCGATCATCTCGAATCCAACGAAGCGTTTGCCGCCCAGGCGCTGGCCGTGATTCAGCGGGCCGGGATTTCCCCGGATCGTATCAATCCATACGGCGGGGCAATCGCGCTTGGGCATGCGATAGGTGCATCCGGCTGCCGAATTTTGGTGACGCTGGTTCATTCCCTGATCCGTAATGATGCCAGGCGTGGCGTTGCCGCCCTGTGCGTTGGCGGCGGGGAAGGCGTCGCGTTGAGCGTTTATCGCTAACGGCGTTTCCGTAGATATAAAAAAACCGGGGAAACCCGGTTTTTTATTTTTAAGATGCTGTATCAGGCATTCACGCCCTTCATACCCTCGGCAGAATAACGATCGCCTTTAATCGCTACCCGGCGATGAAGGTTGTTCAACGATTCGATATCGCTCTTCTCAAGCACAATATCGGCAGCGCGCGCGTTCTCGGCCAGATAGCTGACGTGCTTAGTACCCGGAATGGGAACCAGCCGATCGTATTGTGCTAACAGCCAGGCAAGCGCAATCTGACCTGCGGTACAGCCGTATTTTGTCGCCAGCGGGGTAATGATATCGAGCAACTGGCGATTATGATCGAGACTGGACTGAACAAATCGTTCGTTATTCTTGCGGAAATCACTTTCTGCAAAATCGTTGTTGTTCAGGTATTTTCCCGTCAGGAAGCCTCTGCCAAGAGGTGAGTAGGGCACCAGGCCGATACCTAGCGCTTTCACGACCGGCAAAATGTTTTCCTCGATGTCTCGTGTCCACAGAGAATATTCTGTTTGCAATGCGGTGACCGGATGCACCGCATGCGCCCGTTGCAGCGTTGAAGCCGACACTTCGCAAAGGCCGATGTGGTTGATCTTGCCCTCTTTAACAAGGGTGCGCAGACAATCCATACTCTCTTCGATCGGGGTTGCGTTACTCACTCTGTGAAGATAAAAGAGGTCGATTCGCTCCACGCCAAGCCGCTTAAGGGATTCGTTACAGCAGCGGATGATATAGTCCGGCGTATTGTTGATGGTGCGGGCGTAGGACTCGTCAGGAGAGCGATCGATGCCGCACTTCGTGGCGATTTTGAACTGGTCGCGAGTGTTTTTATCCAGCCCGGCAAGAAAGTGACCGATTAGCCTTTCATTATGGCCACGGCCATATAAATTTGCGGTATCAATAAACGTCACGTTCAGATCGATGAGGTTATGCAATACCTGCAGTGAGCCTTTGTCATCAGTCTGGCCATAAAATTCACTCAGACCCATGGCACCGTAGCCGACGGCACTGACGGTAAGATTTTGAGATAAAGTACGTGTTTTCATAGTTTCTCCTTTTCAGACGCTATGATTGTTTCACCTCAATTGTGGTTACTGAATTTTCATTTTCGTTATGCTGAAAAGGTATCAGTCACCGCCGCTCTGCCTTCCGAATCATTAAAAACGACAAAAGTTGTCTAAACGTTAAATTCGTCACACTTTTGATGATAAACTGCGCGACTTTTCCGCACGTTTTTATCTTCAGGTGACGCCATGACAGAACATATCCAGCCCACAACCAGACCGCAGACCAAAGAGGTGTCGCGCCCCAACTGGTCGGCGGTTTTCTCCGTGGCGTTCTGCGTCGCCTGCCTGATTACCGTTGAGTTTCTGCCGGTGAGCCTGCTGACGCCGATGGCGCAGGATCTGGGCATTTCCGAAGGCGTGGCGGGGCAGTCCGTTACCGTCACCGCCTTTGTGGCGATGTTCGCCAGCCTGTTTATCACTCAGGTGATTGGCGCGATTGATCGCCGCAAAGTGGTCATTCTGTTCAGCGTGCTGCTGACGCTCTCCTGCCTGCTGGTCTCTTTCGCGGAAAGCTTCACCCTGCTGCTACTCGGTCGCGCCTGTTTGGGGCTGGGATTAGGCGGCTTCTGGGCGATGTCGGCCTCGCTGACCATGCGCCTGGTGCCCGCGCGCACCGTGCCAAAAGCGCTGTCCGTTATCTTCGGCGCGGTCTCTATTGCGCTGGTGATTGCCGCGCCGCTGGGCAGCTTCCTTGGTGGGATTATCGGCTGGCGTAACGTCTTTAACGCGGCGGCAGTGATGGGTGTGCTCTGCATTATCTGGGTGTGGAAGGCGCTGCCGTCCCTACCGGGCGAAGCGGCGCACCACAAACAGAACATGTTCGCGCTGCTCAAGCGTCCGGGCGTGCTGGCGGGGATGACCGCCATCTTTATGGCCTTTGCCGGGCAGTTTGCCTTTTTCACCTACATCCGCCCGGTGTTTATGACCATGGCGGGCTTTGACGTGGACGGCCTGACGCTGGTGCTGCTGAGCTTCGGTATCGCCAGCTTTATCGGCACGTCGCTGTCGTCCCAGTTCCTGAAGCGCTCCCTGAAGGTGGCGCTGGCGGGTGCGCCGTTGCTGCTGGCGGTGAGTGCCACGGTGCTGATTTTGTGGGGTAGCGACAAATGGGTTGCCTCGGCGATTGCGATTATCTGGGGCTTTGCCTTTGCGCTGGTACCGGTGGGCTGGTCGACGTGGATCACCCGAACGCTTGCCGATCAGGCGGAAAAAGCCGGGTCGATTCAGGTGGCGGTGATCCAGCTGGCGAACACCTGCGGTGCGGCCATTGGCGGCGTGGCGCTCGACCATCTGGGGCTGACGTCACCGCTGGTGATCTCCGGCACGCTGATGCTGCTGACCGCGCTGCTGGTGGCGGGGAAGGTTAAGGCGAAGTAGTGTTTTTCTCCCTCTCCCGTGGGAGAGGGTTGGGGTGAGGGCATCAGGCTACGCCGATGCCTTAACCCTTCTACGCGAATCCATCGAAATCAGCACCACCGACGACACGATCAGCAGCGTCCCCAGCCAGTCCGGCAGCGTAAACGCCACGCCTAGTAACACCACCGACAGTAGCGCGCTGCTCAGCGGCTCGGCGCAGCTCAGAATGCTCGCCTTCGGCCCGCCGATCATCTGCGCGCCCTTCAGGTACAGGCTGAACGTCAGCGCCGTGCCGATCACCACCAGGTAGAAAAACGCCAGCAGCAGGCCGCCGTCAATCACGAAAGTGGTGCCGCGCCCGGCGTAGAACGGCGTCAGCATTAACCCGGCAATCAACATGCTCCAGCCGACAATCGGCAGCGTGCCGTAGCGGGCAATCAGCGCTGACGGATAGGTTGTGTAAAACGCGGCGGCAAACGCCGAGGCGATGCCGAAGAACAGCGCGGCAGGGGAGATGGAGAGCGAGGTTGGGTCGCCGTGGGTCACCAGCAGGAAGGTGCCGATCAACGACGTAAAAATCGCTGACAGGACAAACACGCCGGGACGCGTTTTCCGCGCCAGGGCGAACCACGCCACAATGATGGTCGGCGACAGAAACTGGAGCACGGTCGCCGTAGCGGCATTGGATTTTTCAATCGTCAGCAGGAAGGTGAGCTGCACGGTGAGTGCGCCGACCAGCGAGAAAAACAGCAGACTGAGCGCGTCTTTACGATGCTTGATGATCGAGAAAATCTTGTCGCCGTGAACGAAGGAGAGCGTCAGCAGGATCACGCCGGTAAACAGCAGGCGAACCATGGTCAGGTAAGGCGAAGAAATGTGGCTTTTCTCCATGATGTACTGCGCGCAAACTCCGGAACTGCCCCATAAAACGGCGGCGATCAGGACGTTCAGCATCCCTTTGCGTGTGGAACCCATTTTCTCCCCTGCTATGTTGTCGTTAATTGGCCAACAGCATAGCATGGTTGTGTGCGGCCTGATGCCCTCACCCCGGCCCTCTCCCATGGGGAGAGGGGGAAAACCGTAGGCCGGGTAAGCGTAGCGCCACCCGGCATGTTGTTGACCTTAGAACCACGCCTCCCACATCGCGCCGACGTTGAAGTCGTCGAGCGTCTCGTCTTTGGTATTGTTCACGCGCGCGGTGCGTTCATTATCCACTTTGCCGCCGGTGACGTAGAAGCGCAGCATCGGACGGAACTCAGGCCCCATGGCGATAGACATGTTCTGCGACAGGGTCAGCTTCCAGCCCTTGTTGTCGCCGCCGTTGTCGTAGTCAACGTGCTGCCAGCCTGCTTCCAGCCAGGTGGAGTGAACGTCGTTCCACCAGTGCATCGGGCGCACGATGGCGTTGTAGTTCTTGCGGTTGTCGGTCTTATCGCGGCTGTTGTCGTAGTCGTGGAAGGCGAGGATGTACTCCACCTGCGTGGCCTGGGTGAATTTATACAGCCCTTCGAAGCTGGCGTAGACCGTGGTCAGATCTTCGGTTTTGTTGAACACGCTGTTATCCGCATTATCGGAGTAGCGGGCGATCACCTTATTCACGCCGCTGTCGTTGGTGTGGCTCAGCACCACGCCGCCCTGCCAGGCGTTCAGGCGTTCGTCGCTTTCAACCGCTTTCGAATCAAAGCCATAGTTGGCGTACAGCTCCATGTCGATCGGGCCGAGCTTCATGCCGTGGATTTTGGAGGTCGCGGCGTAGTTGCCCTTGTCGCCCGTGCCGGAACCGCCGGTACAGGTGATGCGCGACGGGTTCGCTTCGTCTTCCATCACTTCCGGGCTACAGGATTCGACTGCCGCCACGGCAGCCACGTCAAACTGCACGCCGCCGATGTCGAAGTTCTTCACGCCTGCGCCCTGGCCGTCGTGGTTCATCCAGAAGTAATCATTAATGCCCTGCTGCGGACGCTGGTGGAAGTCACGACCGGCCCAGAAGTAGGCATTTGGGTTGGAGGCCATAATGTTGGTCACCCCCGCGTAGGCTTTTTTCAGGTTAACCTCGTCGCCCCAGTGGTCGATCATCACGTTGATGTCCCAGATGGCGCCGTTGTCCCCTTTGAAGGCCTTGGAGAGCTGGAATTCCCCGCCGTTACCTTCGTTACCCAGACGACCAATCGCGGACGCGCCGTTGTAGGAGCCGTCCACCGCCACGTATTTCTGATCGGCGGCCTGGAAGTGCGCGCCGTAGCGGGCGTAGCCGGTAAATTTAATGCCGAACGGGATCGCCATATCCGGGGATTGCGCCGCGCTTTGCGGCTCGGTTACCACGTCCGCTTTTTTCGCAACCGCCGCATCCATTTTGGCCTGACGCTCGGCCAAAGCTTTATCTACCGCTTTCGCCACAATGGCGTCGATTTGCTCCTGGGTAAATTCTTGTGCGAGTACGGAAATTGGGCAAAGCGCGGCGATAACCGCCATGGTTAATGGAAGTTTTTTAATCGTATTCATGGTTATCTCAATATAGTTTAATTTTATTCAGACAATAACCATCCCGCTCCGATCTGACAGAGTATGTCGCTATCATCAGAACAAGTGGATCTCTATTTAGGGTACAGAGGTATTACATTAACTTTATTTCGCCATAGACTATCTCTGATATAAATGAATAATTTCTTCAGACAGTTCACGCGCTAATAAGGAATTCATTAAATGATCCTGCGCGTGCACCATGATTAACGTCATCGGCTGGCGGCCTTCGCCTGCATCCTGCTCGATCAGTTTGGTCTGCATCTTGTGCGCCTGGCGCGCGTAGCCGTCGGCTTCGTGCAGCAGGCTTTTGGCCTCGTCAAAGTTGCCCTGACGCGCCGCGTGCAGCGCTTCAAAGCACAGGCTGCGGGACTGTCCGGCGTTGACGATAATTTCCATTACGGCTTCTTCTAGTGCGATCATCATTATTACTCTTTTTCAAAACTATTATTTAAGGCGGTGGCGGCAAACCACTCTCCGCTTTTCTTAATGGTGCGCTGCTGCGTCTTTAAATCAAGCTGGATAAATCCGTAGCGGTTTTTATAGGCATTGCACCACGACCAGTTATCAATAAACGTCCACATATGGTAGCCAAGACAATTGCACCCTTCGCTAATCCCTTTATGCAGCCACGTTAAATGCTCAGAAATAAACTCGATGCGGTATTGATCGTTAATCTGGCCATTTTCAATAAAACGCTGTTCATTTTCGACGCCCATGCCGTTTTCAGAAATAAAGCAGCGAGGGTTGCCGTAATTGTCGCGCAGGTTAACCAGAATATCGTAAATACCCGGCTCGTAGATTTCCCAGCCGCGGTACGGATTCATCTTGCGGCCCGGCATCTCGTAGTTATCAAAGAACCACTCCGGCATAAACGGCGCCTGCGGGTTCACCGCGCTGTCGCGACACTTCACGCGGCGCGGCTGATAGTAGTTCACGCCGAGCAGGTCGATTTTCCCTTCCGCAATCAACGCGCTGTCTTCCGGTTTGCAGGCGGGCAACTGATCGTAGGATTTCAGCAACGCCACCAGGTCGGCCGGATACTCCCCGCGCAGTACCGGGTCAAGGAAGCTGCGGTTAAACATCAGGTCCGCGATATGCGCCGCCTTCACGTCCGCCGGGTTCTGCGAGCGCGGGTAGGACGGCGTCAGGTTCAGCACGATGCCGATCTCCCCCGCGTAATGTCCGGCGCGGTAAGCCTGAACGGCCTTCGCGTGGGCCAGCACGGTGTGATACGCCACGGTGGCGGCCCGGCGGAAATCCACCACGTTGGGATAGTGGAAGTCGTACAGATAACCGCCTTCCACCGGCACGATCGGCTCGTTGAAGGTAAACCAGTGCAGCACGCGGTCGCCGAACAGTTCGAAGCAGATCTGCGCATAGCGGGCGTAAGCGTCCACCACGTCACGGTTTTCCCAGCCGCCGATTTCCTGCATCGCCATCGGCATGTCGAAATGGAACAGGGTGATAAACGGCGTGATGCCCTGTTCATTCAGCTCATCAATGACCTGATTGTAAAAATCGACCGCTTCCGGGTTCACTTCACCGATACCGTCGGGGATCAGGCGTGCCCAGCTAATCGAGGTACGAAAGCTGTTGTGGTTCAGCTGCTTTAACAGCTGAATGTCCGTTTTCCAGTTTTGATAAAACGTGGAGGTCTGCTGCGGCCCCACGCCGTTGTGAAAACGGTTCGGCTCGCGGGCAAACCAGTAATCCCATGTGGTTTCCCCCTCTCTTGCCCCTTCGGTCTGGAGAGCGGAGCTTGCGCTGCCCCACCAGAAGTTATCGGGAAATGCGTATTTCATGTCCTTTCCTCTTTGACTTAATTGCTTGCGGCTTCAGCGGTACCGACGGTTGCCTGGGCTTTCTGCTCTTCGTTTTTCATCAGCGTACGCTCATAGGCGCGCAGGAACGGCAGGTACATCAGCGCGGACATCACCATACAAACCAGGCACATTATCACCGGACTGAGCGCCCAGTTTGCCGCCCATGAGGCACCAATCGGCGCGGGGGTGGTCCACGGGGTTAATGACACCACCTGAGCCAGCCAGCCGAGCTTCGTTGCGCCGTACGCCAGGCAGGCATTGACCAGCGGAACAAACACGAACGGGATAAACAGCATCGGGTTCATGATGATCGGCGCGCCGAACAGAATCGGCTCATTGATGTTAAAGAAGCTCGGCACAATGCCCATTTTGCCGATGGTGCGCAGGTGCGTGGCGCGGCTGCGCAGCAGCAGGAACGCCAGCGGCAGCGTGGAGCCTACGCCGCCAATCAGCAGGTAGTGATCCCAGAAGCCCTGCAGGTAAACGTGCGGCAGCGCCGCGCCTGCGGCGAGCGCCGCCTGGTTTGCGGAGAGGTTCGCCATCCAGAACGGGTTCATGATGCCGGTGACAATCAGCGAGCCGTGAATACCGGCAAACCAGAAGATCTGGCACAGCAGCACGGAGAGCAGTATCGCGGGTAGGGAGTCGGATGCGGATACCAGCGGCTCCAGCAGGTGCATGATCGCCTGCGGGATGATCATTCCGGTCTGCGCTTCAATGAACAGGTTCAGCGGGTGCAGCGTACCGATCACCACCATCACCGGGATCAGGATCTCAAACGAACGCGCCACGCCGGTGGGCACTTCCTTCGGCAGGCGGATGGTCACGTTGTTCTGCTTCAGCCACGCATAGACGCGGGTGGCGTAAATCGCGGTGATAAGCGCGGTAAAGATGCCCTGACCTGACAGATATTGGGTGGAGATCTTACCGTCGGCATACGGCGCGGCGACCAGCAGGAAGGCCATAAAGGCCAGCAGGCCGGACATCACCGGGTCGAGGTTAAACTGACGCCCCAGGCTCGCCCCAATCCCCACCGAAATGAAGAAGGTCATCACGCCCATGCTGAGGTTAAACGGCAGCATCAGCTGTTCGCGGTAGGTCTGGGAGAAATCCAGCCAGCCGCGGGCGAAGCTGTTGGTGGTATCCGCCGAGAACGGCGGGAAAATGAACACCAGCATAAACGAGCCGATGATCATAAACGGTAGCGCGGCGGTAAAGCCGTCGCGGATGGCAATCACATACTTTTGCTGACCCAGCTTTGCGGCCAGCGGGGTAATTGACTGCTCAATCACCGCGACCATGGATTGATATAACGAACTCATGTGAACACCTTTTAGTGTGCCGCTTCGATGAGCGACAGAGCATAGTCCAGTACTTTATCGCCACGCTGCATGCCGTAGTCCATCATATCGATGGGCTGCACCGGAATGCCTTTCGTAGCCGCCTTGTCTGAGAGTGTCTGTAACATGTATTTCACTTGCGGTCCGAGAAGTACCACCTGGTATTGCGGAAACTGCGTATCAAATTCGGAAACACCGTACGCATCAATCTTCACCGGCAAACCACGTTCTTTCGCGACATCGACCATTTTGCTGACCAGCAGGCTGGTGGACATCCCGGCAGAGCAACACAGCATAATCTTGAACATCGACAACCATCCTCTAAATGTAAATAGTTATTGCGAAGATGATTGGACATGATACGGAAACCGGTTTCCATTTATAAAAAGCAGAACTGTGATAACCATCAAGATCCAATACTTATGAGGCTAATTAACCGGATGTGTGTCACATAATTTGGCTGTTTTGACATCATTTTGAGTGGAAACGGAAAATCGGTTTCCATGAAAAACGGAAACGGATATACTCCGTTCTGGCTATAATGTGAGCCGTAGCGGTTATGGAATTTGCAGGCGCGAGGTTAGCCTGCCAGGGGAAAGAGATGTCGACAATCAATGATGTATCACGTCTGGCCGGGGTGTCTAAAGCCACGGTATCGCGAGTGTTGAGTGGGTCACGTGGCGTTAAGGAAGCCAGCCGTCAGGCCGTGCTAAAGGCGGTGGATGAGCTGAACTACCGTCCTAACGTGATTGCCCAGTCGTTGCTGAGCCAGTCGACGGGCTGCATTGGGGTGATTTGCGCGCAGGAAAACATTAACCAAACCACCGGGTATCTTTACGCGCTGGAAAAACAGCTCAGCCAGCACCAAAAACACCTGCTGCTGCGCTTCGCCCATAGCAAAGCGGAAGTGATGAATGCTCTTGAAGAACTCTCCTGCGGCCTGTGTGACGACATTCTGGTGATTGGCGCCCGTTTCCCGCTGGACGTGGATATGGACAACGTCATTCTGGTGGACTGCATGGAGGCTGATAACTCCAACAGCATCCAGTTCGATCACGCCTTTGCCGCCGAAACCGCCTGTAACTATCTAACCAGCCAGGGGCGTCGCCAGATTGCGCTGATCCACCCGCACGGCAGCGGGTTTGCCGACCAGGTGCTGCTCGGCTATAAGCACGCGCTGGAGAAAAACTTCCTGCCTTTTAATCGCAACCTCGTCTTTATGGACGCGACCTCCTCGTCCGTTGCGCTTCAGGAATTACTCAACAACGCGTCCACGCTGAACTTCAACGCGTTACTGGTGGCGGACGAGCAGGAAGCCCAGCGGGTGATCCCGCAGCTGCAGGCGTTTAATAAATCCGTACCGGACGACATTATGGTCTTTAGCCTTGCCGGATCGCTGCACCTGCCGGGTATTCCGGTGATCCCGGCGATTGAATATTCCATGGATGCCATGGCGGCGCGTATCGTAAGCTGGCTGACGGAGAAAACGCAGATGCTCGGGTCCTATGTTCTGCGCGGGGATCTCATCATTCCGGACGTGCGGAAGCGTTAAAACATTTTCCAGGCCGGGTAAGCGCAGCGCCACCCGGCGAGAACTCAATAATCTTCCAGACAATCCACCTGACCAACCGCAGCCCAGTAGGCGTCCAGGTTGTCGCGCTTCACGGCGGTGATGGCGTTTTTGATCAGCAGCTGATTGGCCTCGGACGACAAAATCATCTCCTGCCAGGCCTTATCGCTCTGCTTTTTCTGTGGCGTACAGGTTTTCTTAATATCTTTCAGGACCTGTTGCTTAATCTGCGCCTCTTTCGCCGGATCGTCCTTTTCTTGAGCATGGACAAACGCGGCGAAGAGCAGACAAACCAGCAGGCAGACCAGGTGCGCAGCTTTCATCAACAACCCCCTTTAGACGTCACAGGCTTCCCATGAAATATATCGTTACATTCAGTGTAGCGATTCCAGTCGAAAGTATGATTTTCTCTTTTCTGCGCATGAGAATCGCCCACCGATAAGGTTACTGGATCCCCCCGCCCAGCGACTGCCACAGCGTGATACGGTTCTCCAGGTCGGTTTGCTGCAGCGCAATCAGCGATTCCTGCGCCGACCACAGCGACCGCTGCGCGGTCAGTACCGTCAGATAATCCCCCGCGCCCGCCTTATAGCTGCGCGTTGCCACATCCAGCGTTTTTTGCTCGGCCGCCACGTATTCTCGCTGGGCATCAAGCTGCTCGCTGAGCGTTTCACGGCGCGCCAGCGCGTCGGCCACGTCTTTAAACGCGCTCTGGATGGCTTTTTCGTAGGTCGCAATTAACCCTTTTTTCTCGGCTTCTGCATAACGCAGCTGCGCCAGATTGTTGCCACCGCTGAACAGCGGCAGGGTGATGGACGGCGCGAATGACCAGACCTTCATCCCGTGGCTGAACAGGGAGGAGAGCGAGTCGCTGCCGACGCCCGCGCTGGCGGTCAGTGAAATGGTCGGGAAGAAGTTGGCGCGCGCCGCGCCGATATTGGCGTTGGCGCTCAGCAGGTTATGTTCCGCTTCCTGAATGTCCGGGCGGCGCAGCAGCGCGCTGGAGCTGACGCCCGCCGGGATCAGCGTGATGGCGTTGTTGCTCAGGCTCTCCAGCGTACCGGGCAGCAGGTTCTCCGGCACCGTATCGCCCGCCAGCAAATTGAGGGCATTTTTATCCTGCATCACCAGCGTCCGGTAGCTCGCTACGCTGGCGCGCGCCTGCTGGTAAACCGCCATCGCTTCACTGACGTCCGTAGCCGCCGCGACGCCCACTTCCTGCTGGCGCTTCACAATCTTCAGCGAGTTTGCCGCGCTCTCCATTGTGGATTTCGCCAGCGCCAGGTTGCTGTTATCCGCCGCCAGCGTCACCCAGGCCGTGGTCAGCTCGCTAACCATCGTCAGGCGCGTGTTCTGCGCGGTGAACTCGCTGGCAAGCCAGGTTTCACGCGCGGCGCGGGAGAGGCTCTGGTTGCGGCCAAACAGATCCAGCTCGAAGCTGGAGACCGCGCCGTTGGCTTCGTCGCTTGTCGCAACACCGCTTGCCAGCGTGCGGCTGCGGGTGTGGCTCAGCTCGGCGTCCACCGTCGGAAACAGGGACGAGCGCGTTTCACCGTACTGTGCGCGGGCGGCGTCGATATCCGCGATCGCTTTTTGCACGTCGCGGTTGCTGTTCAGCGCCATCGTTACCACGCTTTTCAGCCTCGCGTCGTTCATCACCTGCTGCCACTGGCTCACCACGGCGGTGGCTTCGCCGTGCGCGCCGGGCAAGGTCGCCGGGACGGGAGCGTCCGGGCGTTGATAGGTAGGGTCTAACGACACACACCCTGCGCTCAGCAGGGCTAACGCTAAAACAGTGACACGAAACATTATGACCTCCGGTTCGGGTGTTTACCGGAGAACAGACGTTTCACCAGTACAAAGAATAAAGGGACGAAGAAGATCGCCAGCAGCGTCGCAGCCAGTGTTCCGCCGATAATGCCGGTACCAATTGCCACGCGGCTGTTGGCACCGGCACCGGTTGCAACGGCCAGCGGCGTCACCCCTGCGATAAACGCCAGCGACGTCATGATGATGGGACGCAGACGCGTCTGGGCGGCACGCAGGGCGGCGCGCGTCAGGGAGTAACCTTCTGCGACTTTGGCTTCGGCAAACTCGACAATCAGGATGGCGTTCTTCGACGACAGGCCGATGGTGGTGAGCAGCGCCACCTGGAAGTAGACGTCATTACTCAGGCCGCGCAGGGAGGCGGCAAGCGCCGCACCCAGCACCCCAAGCGGGATCACCAGGATGACCGAAATCGGCACCGACCAGCTCTCATACAGCGCCGCCAGGCACAGGAACACCACGAGAATGGAAAGGGCATAAAGGCTCATTGCCTGACCGCTCGCCAGTTTTTCCTGCAACGATAAACCGCTCCACGCCCAGGTGCTGCCGGATGGCAGGCTGTTTGCCAGCTGCTCCATTTTGCTCATCGCCGTGCCGGAGCTCGCGCCGCTGGCGTTTTCGCCCTGTATCTCATACGCCGCCGAGCCGTTGTAGCGCACCAGGCTTTCCGGGCCATACTCCCAGCGGGTGGTGGCGAAGGCGGAGAACGGGGTCATGGTGCTGTCGCTGCCGCGCACATACCATTTGTTGAGATCGGACGGCACGGAGCGATAGTCGCTGTCGCCCTGGATGTAGACCTTTTTCACACGGCCGCGATCGATAAAGTCGTTCACGTAGGTCCCGCCCCAGGCGCTGGAGAGGGTGTTGGTGACGTCGCTCAGGGACAGCCCCAGCGACACGGCCTTGTTGTTGTCGATATCCACCTGAAGCTGCGGCATCTGCGGCAGATCGTTGGCGCGCACGGCGTGCAGCGAGCTGTCCTGGTTGGCTTCGCCAATCAGCTGGTTACGCAGTTTAAGCAGCGCATCGCGGTCGGTGCCGCCGCTGGCCATTAGTTCAAAGGTAAAGCCGTTGCTCTGGCCCAGGCCGTCCACCGCCGGCGGCGTCATCGCAAAGATGGTCGCATCGCGAATGGTGCTCAGTTCCTGCGTGGCACGCAGAGCGATGGCCTGAGCCGTGTTTGCATCGCCTTTACGCTCTGACCAGTTCTTCAGGGAGACAAACGCCATCCCGGCGTTCTGGCCGCTGCCGCTGAAGCTGAAGCCTTCAATGGTGAAGATCACGTTGGTGTTGGCTTTCTCTTTGGTGAGGAACCACTCGCGCACCTGGCGGCTGACTTCGGCGGTACGTACCGTCGTCGCGCCGGCTGGCAGGGTGTACTGCACCATGATTTCGCCCTGGTCTTCCGTCGGCAGGAAGCTGCCCGGCAGCTTAAGCATGGCGAAGCCCATCGCGCCGCAGAGCAGGGCGTAGATGACCAGCATGCCGCCGGAACGGCGCAGAGCGCGCAGCACCTTGTTCTGATAACCGCGCTCGGTCCTGCTGTAGAAGCGGTTAAACGCGCCGAAGAAGCCCTTTTTGTGCGGCGTCGTGTGGCTCAGAATCGAGCCGCAGAGCGCGGGCGTCAGGGTCAGCGCCACCACCACGGAGAGGAACATCGCCGAAATAATGGTGACCGAGAACTGACGGTAAATCACCCCGGTGGAGCCGCCGAAGAAGGCCATCGGCAGGAATACCGCAGAGAGCACCAGCGCAATGGCGACCAGCGCGCCGGAGATTTCGCCCATCGATTTCTCGGTGGCTTCCCGGGCGGGCAGCCCCTCGTCGCGCATAATACGCTCGACGTTTTCCACCACCACGATGGCGTCATCCACCAAAAGCCCAATCGCCAGCACCATCGCAAACAGCGTCAGGGTATTGATGGAGTAGCCGAACAGCGCCAGCACGCCGAAGGTACCCAGCAGAACGACAGGTACCGCCAACGCGGGGATCAGCGTCGCGCGGATGTTTTGCAGGAACAGGTACATCACCACCACCACGAGGACAATGGCTTCGAACAGGGTCTGAATCACGTCCTCAACGGAGATCTTGATGAACTCGGTGCTGTCCTTCGGGTAGGCCACGTCGTAGCCTTCCGGCATCGACTTTTTGAACTCGGCAATCTTGTCTTTCACCGCCGTCGCAGTGTTGAGCGCGTTCGCACCCGGTGAGAGCATGACTGCCATACCCGCCGCCGGGTGGCCGTTGAGCTTCGCGGTGGCGGTATAATCTTCGCTGCCCATCTCCACGCGGGCGACATCGCTGATGCGCACCACCGCGCCGTTGGACTGGCTCTTCACAATGATGTTTTTAAACTGATCCACCGTCTGCAGGCGCGACTGGGCTCGGACGGTGGCGGTCAGCTGCTGGGCGTTCGACGAGGGCAGCGCGCCGATTTTACCGGCGGAGACCTGCACGTTCTGCGCTTCAATCGCGTTCTGCACGTCGGACGGCATCAGCGAGTAGGATGCCAGCTTCGCCGGATCGAGCCAGATGCGCATCGCGTATTCCGCCCCGAACACCTGCAGGCTCCCGACGCCTTCCACGCGCGCCAGCGGATCCTGCATATTACTCACCAGCCAGTCGGCAATATCCGAGCTGCTGGCGGTGTCGGTTTTATCGTACACGCCCATGATCAGCAGGAAGTTGCTCTGGGATTTTTCGACGGTGATCCCGGACTGCTGCACCTCGGTGGGCAGGCGCGATTCCGCCTGCTGGACTTTGTTCTGCACCTGCACCTGAGCGGTGTCCGGGTCAGTGCCCTGCTCGAAGGTGACGGTAATGCTCACCGATCCGTCCGAGCTGCTGGTGGAGGTGAAGTAGAGCAGGTTATCCAGCCCGGTCAGCTGCTGCTCGATCACCTGCGTTACGCTGTTTTCCAGCGTCTGCGCGGAGGCACCGGTATAGGTGGCGGAGATTTTGATCGACGGCGGCGCGACGTCCGGGTACTGCGCGACCGGCAGCGTGCGGATGGCCAGCATTCCGGCGAGCATGATAAGAATAGCGATAACCCAGGCAAAGACCGGGCGACGCACGAAGAAACGGGAAAACATCAGGCGTTTCCTCCGTTGGCTTTCATCTCTTCGGCCTTCACTTCCTGCCCGGCGGTGACTTTGTCAGTACCTTCCACAATCAGCCTGTCGCCCGCCTTCAGCCCGCTCAGCACCAGCCATTTGTCGCCGTAGGTGTCACCCGTTTCCAGCTGACGCTGCTCGACCTTGTTGCTGGCATTGACCACCAGAGCGGTGGCGGTGCCTTTGGCGTCACGGGTGATGCCCTGCTGCGGCGCGAGGATCGCGTCGCTCATGACGCCTTCATCCACCCTGGCGCGGACAAACATGCCCGGCAGGAGCTGATGCTGCGGGTTCGGGAAGACGGCGCGCAGCGTGACCGAGCCGGTTGATTCATCCACCGCCACTTCGGTTAACGCCAGGCGGCCTTTCTCGCTGTAGGTGCTGCCGTCTTCGAGGATTAACGACACGCTTAGCGTATCGCTATTGGTGGCAAGGGTTTGCTTGCGTAAACGCAGCAGATCGGCGCTGGAACGGGTTAAGTCGACGTACATGCTGTCCAGCCCGCGAATGGTGGCGAGCGCGGTATCCTGCTGGGCGGTGACCAGCGCGCCGGGGGTGACGGAGGAGATGCCGATGCGTCCGGCAATCGGCGCGGTGACGGTGGTCCAGTTGAGGTTAATGCGCGCGCTCTCCTGCGCGGCCTTCTTTGATTCAACGCTGGCCTTGTCCTGCGCGCAGGTGGACTTCGCGTCTTCTGCGTCCTGACGCGACACGCCGTCGTCTTTCACCAGCTGCGCATAGCGCTGGGCTTTCTGGCAGTCGGCCTGCACCAGCGCCTGGGCCTGTTTCAGCGCCGCGGCGGCTTCATCAAACGCCGCGCGGTAGCTGGAAGGGTCAATTTGATACAGCGCCTGTCCGGCCTTCACGGTATCGCCTTCGGTGAACAACCTCTTCTGAATAATGCCGCCCACCTGCGGGCGCACTTCGGCGCTCATGGCGGCGGTGGTGCGGCCCGTGAGTTCGCTGACGACGGAGACCGGCTGGCTCATGAGAGTGACAATCCCCACATCCGGAAGAGGATGCTGGGGAGCAGATGTTTGCGCATTATCGCACCCGGTCAGGAGGAGTAATGCCGCGATGGAGGTTGTTATGGTTTTCATAATCTTTTTCCAGGGTGAACGATGCCTGCCCTGTTAAAGGCTCAACAGGGAGAAAGGCTATTTAAAGGCACAGCGATACCGCATCTCCGGCATGGCCGAAAATGTTAAGTTGGGAAATTACTTATTCCCGCTAATTATTCACATGCGATTACTTCGCAGAGAAAAGCATATTTAAAATATTCTGATAGATAGGCTCTAATTGTTCTGGCGGTACTTTTAAAGGCGCGAGTCGACGGTAAATCGTGCCTTCGATCATCACCGCGGTAATTTCCACGCAGCAGCGAATATGTTCATCGCTCAGATGAGGAAATTGTTTTTTCAGGTGCGCACAGGCATTGGTAAACATCCGGGCATCGGCTGCGATCAGCATGGCCGCCACCTGCGGGTTACGGGTCGCCTCGGCAGACATTTCGAGCATCAACGCATCGTCGTCTTCGTTGAGCGTCTGACGCCAGGCGAGCGCCTGCGGCATCCCTTCCACCACCGTTTTGTCCTGCATCCCTTCGATGCGTGAGTCGATAATGCGGCGGATCATCTCTTCAATAATCGCGTCTTTGTTACTGAAATAACGGTAAATTTGCCCGACGCTAAGCTTCGCCTCACTGGCAATTTGCGACATGCTGGCGGCGTGAAATCCGCTGGCGCGAAAGCAGCGACGCGCGGCGGTGATGATTTCGTCCTGACGTTGTTTTTGTCGTTCTTCCAGCTTTGTGCTCATCGTCGTCTACCGTGTAAAAGTGAGAATGATCGTTCTCAGTATACGTTTGGGGTGCGTATTGGAAAGGCTTTTTTTATTTAGTTATTGAGTGAATGTTTCTGTATTAAAAAAAAGGAGGAAATTAGGAGTTTTTATGAAGGTTAAGCTGTGAGATATTCAAATTGCGCGGAAAATAAGGAGAGGAATATGCACCTGAGCATAACAGATAATGTAACACCCGCAGAAAAAGAAGAGCTATTTGTGGGGTTAAGAGCCTATAACGGACAGTTTATCGATCTGACAAACTTTAGCGGCGACATTGGCGTTTATGTACGAGACGATAAAGGCGTCATGCTCGGCGGGCTCATTGGAGTGCGTAAAGGCGACTGGCTGAATATCGACTTTCTCTGGGTCAGCGACACCGTGCGGGGTACGGGCGTGGGCAGCCAGCTTATCAAAACGGCGGAAGAGGAAGCCAGACGCAAAGGCTGCAAGCATGCGCTGGTGGATACCGTCAGCTTCCAGGCGCGCCCGTTCTATGAAAAACAGGGGTACCAGCTGCAGATGTCTTTGCAGGATTATCCTTATCCGGGCATGCAGCGACATTACCTGGCGAAAGCCCTTTAAGCTTTGAATCCGTAGGCCGGGTAAGCGCAGCGTCACCCGGCCATACCCGCATATAACTTATCCTTCTTATTGATTCTTTTTCGTTTTTTATTTCTCCGCCTCGTTGTCGATATAGTCACTACAACATTCAGCAAAAGGAACTTTCTCGTGAAACGTCGATTGGGTGCTCTGGTTCTCGCTGGCCTGCTGCTGGCAGGGTGCGATCAAAGTGGCAGCTATGCCAAACACATAAAAGTGGGCGTCATCAACGGCGCTGAACAGGACGTGGCGGAAGTCGCCAAAAAGGTGGCAAAAGAAAAATATGGCCTGGACGTGGAGCTGGTCGGATTCAGCGGCTCGCTGTTGCCTAACGATGCCACTAACCAGGGAGAGCTGGATGCCAACGTTTTCCAGCATCGCCCGTTCCTTGCAGAAGATAACAAGGCGCATGGCTACAAGCTGGTGGCCGTGGCGAACACCTTTGTTTTCCCGATGGCCGGCTATTCCCGCAAAATCAAATCCGTCTCTGACCTGAAGGACGGGGCGACTATCGCCATTCCAAACGATCCGACCAACCTTGGCCGCGCGCTGCTGCTGCTGCAAAAAGAGAAGCTCATCACCCTGAAGCCGGACACCGGGCTGCTGCCGACGGCGCTGGATATTACCGCCAACCCTAAGCAGCTGAAAATCATGGAACTGGAAGGGGCACAGCTGCCGCGCGTGCTGGATGACCCGAAAGTGGATGTCGCCATCATCAGCACTACCTATATTCAGCAAACCGGGCTATCGCCGGTGCATGACAGCGTCTTTATTGAAGATAAAAACTCGCCGTACGTGAACATCGTGGTGACGCGCGAAGACAATAAGGACGCGGAGAACGTGAAGGCGTTTATCCAGTCCTATCAGTCACCGGAAGTGGCGAAAGCGGCAGAGACGATCTTTAACGGCGGGGCGGTGCCAGGCTGGTAAAGGTGCCGGCAGAAAACGCGGTGATGAAAATGGCCCGATTCCATCGGTAATCGCCCTTTAACCCACAGCACCAATTGTGACGGCTGGCTATTCTCCTTATCACACCAACCGGAGGATAGCCCATGAACATTACCCAAATTCGCAATGCCACCCTGCTGATTACCTACGCCGGAAAACGCCTTTTAATCGACCCGATGCTGGCCCCGAAAGGCGCTTATCCGGGCTTTCCCGGTACGGCGCATGCCGAACGCCGTAACCCGACGGTCGAACTCCCTGTCGACGTCAATACGCTGCTGGACGCTGACGCGGTGATCGTCACCCATACCCATGACGATCACTGGGATCGCACCGCGGCAGAGCTGATCGCCAAAGACAAACCGATCTACGTGCAAAACGATCGTGACGCCGCGCTGCTGCGCAGCCAGGGATTTACCAACCTGACGGTCATGACCGACGAGACCACCTTCGGGGAGGTTCGGATTGCGAAAACGTACGGCGGCCAGCACGGTACCGACCGCGCATACGCCGTGCCGGAGCTGGCGGAGCGGCTGGGCGAGGCCTGTGGCGTGGTGCTGCGTCATCCTGATGAGAAGACGCTCTATCTTGCCGGGGATACCATCTGGCGCGAAGAGGTGGCAGCCGATCTGCAAAAACACCAGCCAGATGTGGTGGTACTGAACGCCGGTTATGCCCACGTCATCGGCTTTGGGCCCATTATTATGGGGCAGGAGGACGTGCTCAACGTTCATTTCCTGCTGCCGCAGGCTAAAATCGTCGCGAGCCACATGGAGGCGATTAACCACTGCCTGTTGACCCGCAGCGCGCTGCGTGAGTACGTCGAATCCAACCAGGTGAGCGATGTGGTGAGCATTCCCCAGGATGGCGAAACCGTTATATTCTGAGTGCGTTAACGGGAAAGGAGAGACAGATGTCGCTAATCAACGTCGCGATTGTCGCGGTAGACGGGTTTAGCCCGTTCCACTACTCCGTTCCCTGCATTCTGTTTGGTGATTCGGTCTCCGGCGAAAAGCGCTTTAACGTGACGATCTGCGCCGAAACGCCGGGGTTTCTTACCTCAAAAGACGGGTTTGCCCTCAACGCCACGCAGGATTACACCGCCATCGGGCAGGCCGACATTGTTGTCGTTCCCTACTGGCAGCACGTCCTTGAACGGCCGCCTCAGGCGCTGCTCGACAGCCTGGTGTTGGCGAGAGACAACGGCGCGGAAATTGTCGGCCTGTGTCTGGGGTCGTTTGTGCTGGCCTGGGCGGGGATCCTCGACGGTAAACGGGCCGCCACCCACTGGGAGTTTGAACATCACTTCCAGTCGCTCTTTCCGAACGTCCAGCTGGATATCAATGCCCTCTACGTGGATGACGGCAATATCATCACCTCTGCCGGTACCGCGGCTGCGCTGGACTGCTGTCTGTACATCATTCGCCAGCGTTTTGGCAGCGTCGTCGCCAACCAGATTGCCCGTCGGATGATTGTCCCGCCCCATCGCGAGGGCGGGCAGGCGCAGTTCATCGCCCAGCCGGTTCCGAAAGATACCCGTGACGCACGTATTAACTGCCTGATCGACTACCTGCAGCAGCACATCACCGAACCGCATAGTCTGGACTCGCTGGCGGAGGTGGTTTCGATGAGCCGCCGCACGCTGACTCGTCATTTTGTTAAAGCCACGGGGATGAGCGTCGCCGACTGGCTTACCGCCGAACGCCTGCGGCGCAGCCAGATTTTGCTTGAAGCCGGAAATATGCCCGTTGAGAGCGTGGCGGAACTGGTGGGATTTAATTCCGCCGTCACCTGGCGACAGCAGTTTAAGGCGCGCTTTGGGGTGAGCCCTGCTGAATGGCGAAAAACGTTTCGCCTGCATATTTAATTTATTACGGCTAACTCTTCATTGAAGGGTAAGTTAAATATTTCTCTTATTTTCTTAATCGAGCTCGCAATTTTCTGAAATAATATTCTTTTTAATGTGCCATAACGCAAATCACATATACTCGCATTAAGAATGCTCTTATATTGCGACTATTATAATTGCGAAATAACCTTGTGGCATGGATGAATAGCTCAGAAATAAAAATTAGAATAATTTCATTTGTAAATTATGCCGTTGCTATCTTATTGGCTGCGCTTTTTTCAGCGAGCGCTCACGCTGCGCCGCTGTCGCCAGCCGATCGCGATGCCATTCAACAGCAACAGCAGCAGCTTTTACTCCAGAACCAGCAGCAGCGTGAAGAGCTGGAGCGCAGTATTCCCCTTCCCGAATCCGCCAGACCACGGCCTGTTACCGGCTCCGGGCCTTGTTTCACCATTAACAATATTACGCTTTCCGGCGCGACCTTAATCTCCCCAAAAAACCAGCATAGACTTGTTGCGCCGTGGCAGGGCCAGTGTCTGAATATGGCGAAAATAACGGAGCTTCTGGCCCATATTTCCGACTGGTATATCAGCCGGGGATATATCACCAGCCGCGCCTTTCTTACCGAGCAGGATCTGTCCGGCGGTCAGCTGAATATTGTTGTGCTGGAAGGCCGGCTGGAAGCGATTCGCCTGGAAGGTGAAACGCCGCGGATGCTGAAAATGGCGTTTCCGGGACGGGTGGGGCGCATCCTTAATTTACGCGACATCGAACAGGGCATGGAGCAAATAAACCGTTTGCGCGCCGAGCCGGTTCAGATTGAAATTCTGCCGGGGACGCAGGCTAGATATTCGATTGTTAATCTCACGGCAAAACCGGAATTTCCCTTAAGCGCATCCGTAAGCCTGGATAATAGCGGGCAGAAGAGCACCGGTGAAAACCAGCTTAACGGCGTGCTCACCGCCAACAATATGCTGGGGCTGGCGGATAAATGGTTTGTCAGCGGCGGGCGCAGCAGTGATTTTGCCAGCGCGTACGATGCGCAGAATTTCCAGGCGGGCGTCAGCGTGCCGTTTGGCTAAGGCTTGCTGGACTACAGCTACGCCTGGAGCAACTACCGAATCACCATCAATAACCAGGGGTTCAACTGGCTCTCCACGGGCGATACCAAAACCCACCGCGTCAACGCGTCGTGGGTGGTTTTCCGCAACGGGGATGTGAAAACCGGTATCGCGGCAGGCGTAGTTCAGCGTTCAAGCCGTAACTGGCTTAACGACGCGCCGCTTCAGAGCAGCACGCGCAATCTCTCCAGCCTGATCCTCGGGGTTACCCACACGCAAAAAATGCTGGGCGGTGTGGCGACCTTCAACCCGACCTGGAGCCACGGCATGCCGTGGTTCAATGCCGAAACCGACGAAGGTAAATCCGGCGATATGCCGCGGGCAGAATTCCGCAAATGGAGCCTGAACGCCAGCTTCCAGCGTCCCGTCGCCCGTAACGCCTGGTGGCTGACCAGCGCCTACGGCCAGTGGTCGCCCGACCGGCTCTACGGCTCCGAGCGCCTGACGCTCGGCGGGGAAAGCTCCGTGCGCGGTTTTAAAGAGCAGTATCTGTCCGGGGATAACGGCGGCTACTGGCGTAACGAGCTGGGGTATTCCCTCTTCACCCTCCCGGTGATTGGCGCGGTGAACGCAACGATCGCCGTTGACGGCGGCTGGCTGGAAAAAGACCGTCAGGACCGCTTTGCCTCCGGCACGTTATGGGGGGCCTCTGTGGGGCTGAGCAGCGCAGGGCGCTGGTACAGCAGCCAGGTTTCAGTCGGCACGCCGCTGCACTACCCCGACTGGCTTGGCCCGGATCATGTGAGCGTTAACTGGCGCATTGCCTTCATGCTTTAAGAGACTCTACGACTATGGATACCCGTCACCCACCCGTTCGTTTCTCACAGTGTCTGATCAGCTGGATTGTCTGCGGCTTAATGGTCTGGCAACCGATGGCACCTGCCGTCGCGGCGGCGCTTACGCCGACCGGGCAGACCACGGTGGATCGGGCGGGGAACGGGGTTCCGGTCATCAATATCGCCACGCCGAACGGGGCGGGCATTTCGCATAACCAGTTCCAGGATTACAACGTCGGCAAAGAGGGGCTTATCCTCAACAACGGTACCGACCGTTTAACCCAGACCCAGCTGGGCGGGCTTATCCAGAACAACCCCAACCTGCAGGCCGGGCGGGAAGCGAAAGGCATCATCAACGAAGTCACGGGAGCCAGCCGCTCCCAGCTGCAGGGCTACACGGAAGTTGCCGGTAAGGCGGCAAACGTCATGGTGGCTAACCCGTACGGGATCACCTGTAACGGATGCGGGTTTATCAACACCCCCAACGCCACGCTGACCACGGGTAAACCGCAGTTTGACGCTAACGGTAACCTGCTGGCGCTGGATGTAACGAAAGGGGCCATCACGGTTGAAGGCCAGGGGCTGGACGCCAGCAAGAGCGACGCGCTGTCGATTATTGCGCGCGCAACGGAGGTGAACGCCGCGATTCACGCGAACGACCTGAAGGTGACGGCAGGTGCGAACCGCGTTGGCGCAGATGGAAGCGTTAAGCCGATTGCCGGTGAGGGGGCTGCACCCGTTGTGGCCGTGGATACCGGCGCGCTCGGCGGGATGTATGCCAACCGTATCCGCCTGGTCTCCAGCGAGAAGGGTGTAGGGGTAAACCTCGGCAACCTCACTGCGCGCCAGGGGGATATTCAGCTTGATGCGGGCGGGAAACTGACGGTCACGAACAGCGTGGCCAGCGGATCGATCGCCGCGAATGGCGCGGGGGTGACCCTCAACGGCAGCCATCAGGCCGCGGGGGCGCTGAATGTAACCAGCTCGCAGGATGTGGAACTCAATAACAGCACCCTCGCCAGCCAGGGGGATATGCGCCTTTCCGGTGAGGGGAAAGTGCAGATAACGGGCGGCAGCATCAGCAGCAAAGGCGCGCTCAGCGTGGCGGCCGGAAAGGATATCGTACTCACCAATACCCGCAGCGGAAGCGATACCCTTACCTCGCTGACCAGCGGCGGCACGCTGTCAGCCACGGGCAGTGCGATCTCGGCAGGAGAGAACCTGGCGCTGAGCGGTGGACAACTGGTGCTGGACGACCTGAGCCGGGCCGATGCCACGGGCGATATCCGCCTGACGGGCGGCACCGTCAGTAATCTGGGACAGGTGAACGCGGGGCGCGACGCTGCGCTCTCCGGCGACAGGGTGTCAAACGGCGGCCAGCTGGCGGCGAAAGGCCATCTGGATGTGAACGCCCGAGACCTTACGAACGGCGGCATGGTTCAGGGTAACGACATTACTTTACTGGGGCAGACGGTCACCAATAACGGTACTTTGCAGAGCGCGGGAACGCTGGCGTTAAACGCCGATACCCTGGAGCAGCAGGGCACGCTGAGCGCGAAAGGCGATGCGAACGTCACGGCGCAGCAAACCCTGCGTAACGGCGGCAGCCTGCTGGCTGACGGCGCGATGAACGTGACCGCAGGCACTCTTGAACAAAATGGCACCCTGTCCGGCGCGACGGCGCTGACGGCGAAGGCCGATACCCTGACCAGCGGTCAGGCATCCCGTACCACCAGTCAGGGCAACGTCCAGCTTACTGCGACCCGCAGCGCCAGCCTGAACGGGCAGACGGACGCGGCGGGGGCATTAACCGTTACCACCAGCGATTTGATCTCCGATCGGGATGCCCGCCTGCAGAGCGGGCAGGCGCTCATACTTCAGGCGCAGAATGCGACGCTGAACGGCACCCAGGCGGCGAAAGGGGCACTGTCGGTGACCGCGGGCACGCTGATGCACGCCGGGAAATCCACCGGTAACACCCTGAATTTTAATGCGACCAACGACCTGACCAGCAGCGGGGAACTTGCCGGCGGTACGATCGGCCTCAGCGGACAGAACATCCTCCACTCCGGCGTCGCAAAAGCGGACCGCATGACCCTGACGGCAGCCGACCGCATCACCACCCGCGGTTCGCTGGTGGCCGATAGCCTGTCGCTGGACGGTGCGTCGGTGGAGAACGGCGGCCTGCTGCAGGGAACCACCCTGCTCAATCTGAAGACCGGATCGCTCGCGAACCTGACCGGAGGCTCGCTCTACAGTTCGCAGGATTTAACGCTGAATATCCCGATGCTGAATAACAGCGGGCTTATCACCACCGACGGTACGCTGCGCATTAAAGGCGACACGCTGACAAACCAGGGTGAAATCAACGGCGTCAGTCTGAGCAGCGATTATCTCAACCTGAGCAACAGCGGACGCCTGCTGGCGGACGAGCGGATCACGCTGAACGGCACCACGCTGGTCAACGCGGGCAATATTGCGGCCAGCGACCTGCAAATGACGGCGAACAGCCTGCAGAACCAGGGCACCGTTCAGGGGGAAGATACCCTGACGCTTGGCGTGGCAGACATTACTAACCGTGGTGCGCTGCGCAGCAGCGGAACGCTGACGCTTAACGGCGACACGCTTGCCAACAGCGGCGAACTCAGCGCCACCGCGCTGCTGCTGAACCTGACCCGCCAGGCCGCCAACGATGCCGACGGTCGGGTGATTGCCCGTGACGGCCTGACCCTGACCGCCGCCAGCCTGACGAACGGCGGGTTGATGGCGGGCACTGACGCCCGGTTCAACAGCGCGGCAATCACCAACGGCGGCACGCTGCAGGGAACCCATTCTCTGACGGCGACGGGGGCGCAGCTCAGCAACCAGCAGTCGGGCATGCTGCTCTCCGGTGGCGCGCTCGAACTGCACCACACCACGTTAAACAACGCCGGGCTTCTGCAGGGTAATACCCTGAACCTGGCCACCGGCGAGTGGATCAATACCGGTAATGCGCTGGGGGAAACGGGCGTAACGGCGGCAGTGACCGGCGCGCTGACCAACAGCGGCAAGGTGCTCAGCCAGCAGACGGTGGACGTGCAGGCTAGCAGCACTGATAACCGGGGCCAGCTGCTGGCGAAAGTGTTGACCCTGCGTGGCGACCTGCAGAACAGCGGCCTGCTTCAGGGCAGCAGCACGCTGGCCTGGTCCGGCGATAGCTTCGCGAACCAGACTCAGGGGCAGGTGACGGGCGGCGAGACCCTGACCCTGAGCGGAAAAACTCTCAGCAATGCGGGCAGCCTGCAAGGGCGCAGCGCGACGCTTGGCGCAGAAAACCTGAGCAACCAGGGCAGCGTTCAGACGCTGGATGCCCTGACGCTTGCCGCGACCGGCAGGCTGGACAACAAAGGGGCTCTGCTCAGCCAGAACCTGTTTTCGCTGACGGTGGCGCAGCTGTTTAACGACGGCCAGCTGGCCGGGAAAGCGCTGGCGGTGAACGCCGCGCAGCTGACCAACTCCGGCATTCTGCAGGGTAACGACACGCTGTCGCTGACAACCCGCGCGCTGAGCAACAGGAATACCGGACAGCTGGTGAGCGGCAGCGACCTGGATTTAAACCTCACCACGCTTGATAACGCCGGTCTGCTGCTGGTGGACGGCGGGTTCACCCTCCGGGGAAGTGACCTGACGAACCAGGGTGATATTCAGGCGCTGAGCCTGGATCTTGGCCTGAGCAACACCCTGAAAAATATGGGGAATCTCGTTGCCACTGACGATGTCACCCTTAACGCAACGACGCTGACCAACAGCGGCACGGCGGCGGGCAAAACGCTGACCGCAGGCGCAGCGGAGCTGCGCAACAGCGGCCTGATGCAGGGCAGCAACGCCGTTAACGCCATCGCCGATAGCTTTATCAACGAGCTGAACGGCAAATGGCTCTCCGGCGGCGGCTTCACGCTGAAGGGCGGACAGCTGACGAACGCCGGTACGCTACAGGGCGCGACGCTGGGCATGACGGGTAGCACCCTGAGCAACAGCGGCACGGTGAACGGGCTGATGGGGCTCAGCGGCACGCTCAGCGGGACGTTAACGAATACCGGGCTGCTGCAGAGCGGCGGCGCAACGACCTTCAACGCGGATACCCTGGCGAACCCGGGGCGCATCATGGGCGGCACGCTGTCCCTCAACGCTCGCGATCTCAATAACGGCGGGCTGATGCAGGGAACGAACGGCCTGGCGCTCACCGGCACCACGCTGACCACCGGGGCAAACTCGCGCACGCTTTCCGGCGGCATGCTGACGCTGGACGCAGACCTGCTGACCACCCAGGGCACGCTGCAGGGGAACGGCGCAGACATCCGCGCCACCGAGTGGACGCACGGCGGGTCGCTGCTCAGCCAGGGGACGCTGACGGCAAACGCAGGCGGTACGCTGACCTCAACAGGCTCGCTGATGAGCCAGGGCGGGGTGGATATCAGCGCCCGGACGCTGGATAACCGCGGGCAGCTTCTCAGCGAGGATAACGTCACGCTCGGCGGCAGCACGCTCAAAAACAGCGGCACCGTGCAGGGGAATAGCCTCACGCTGGGTCAGAGCAGCATTAACAACCAGGGCACTTTAACCGGCCTGCAGAGCCTGACCCTGCAGGGGCAGCAGCGGCTGATGGCGCGCATGGCGATGGCCGCGCCGCAGCCGGAACTTATTAACGGCGCAGGCGGCAAGCTGCTCACCCAGGGCACCCTGACAATAACGTCCGGTGCGGTAACCAACGCCGGAAGCTGGCAGGCACAAAACATTCTGCTTAACGCCCAGTCGCTCACCAACAGCGGCGCGGTGCAGAGCGCCGACGCGCTGCAGATGACGCTGGCCGACACGCTCACCGGGACCGCAGGCAGCAAGATCACCGCGCTGGGCAGCGCGACGCTGCAGGCTGCCACGCTGGTGAACCAGGGGCAGTGGGCGGCGAAAAACCTGACGCTGAAAAGCGGCACGCTCAGCAACAGCGGCGCCATCAGCGGCGTGAATGGTCTGACCCTCAGCCAGACCGGCGCGGTGAGCCAACAGTCATCCGGAACCCTACTCTCCGGTGGGGCGCTGAACGTTACGTCGGCGTCCGTTACCAGTGACGGCAAAATTCAGGGTAGCACGCTCGGTATCACCACCGGGGCGCTTACCAATGGCGGACGTCTGCAGGGCGATAACGGCGCGACGCTGGCTCTCAGCGGGACGCTGACCAACAACGGCGGGGGCGAAATCGTCAGCCGCGATGGCCTGACGCTGACCACACCCACATTATTTAACTACGGCCTGATCCAGGGCGGCGGCGAGACGCGCGTGACCGCCTCCTCGCAGGCGCGTAATGATGGCAGGCTGCTTTCCGGCGTGCGCCTGACGCTCGGCACGCCGCAGTTCACCGGCACCGGCTGGCTGCAGGCCACCGACCTTATTCTTAATGCGGCAAGCGCCACTAACGGCGGTACGTGGGTGGCCGATCGCGCCACGCTGACCGGCACCACGCTTGCCAGCCAGGGCACCACCCAGGCGGGAGAGTTAACAGTTAACTACGGTCAGCTGAACAACAGCGGCACGCTGCTCGGCAACGCGCAGCTGAACATTAATGCCGACCAGGTGACCCAGAGCGCGGGCGGCAAGCTGCTGAGCGGTGGCAACCTGTGGCTGCAGAGCAAGGGGCTGGACGTCGTAGGTCAGCTGGTCTCTCTGGGTGATTTAACGCTGCAGCTGACGAACGCGTTTACCAGCAAAACCGCCGTGGCGGCGGGCAGAACCCTGACCATCAGCAGCGGTGGCGACATCGATAACCGCAGCGTGCTGCAGGGGCAGGCTGTCAACCTCAATGCGGGCGGGCAGCTTAGCAATAACGGACAAATTACTACCGGCGCTGGTGCCAGCACCCTCTCCGGCAGCAGCGTGGCGCTGAACGCTGCGGGCTCGGTGCAGGGCGGGGGCGACATTACCGTTGCCAGCCGGAGCAATATTACCGTCGACGGCTTCACCGGCACGCGCGGCTCGCTGACCCTCAGCGCGCCGGGCTCCATCGTCAACACCGCGCTGCTGTATGCGGCGAATAACCTGGCGCTTTTTGCCGACAGCATCACCAACCAGCGCGGCGACATTATGGCGGGGAACAACCTGTGGATGCAGCGGGATGCGGCGGGGAATACCAACAGCCAGGTGGTAAACACGTCGGGGAATATTGAGACGCAGGGTGGTGATATTACTGTTAAAACCGCTAATTTGCTCAATCAACGTGCCGGATTAGCAACATCCACAACCACCAGTTCGTCGCCTGCTTATGACTGGGTAGGTCAGGCAACTGTAGACATACCCGCGTCGGTTCTCGGAATCGATACGCTTGTTCAGGATAGCTACAGCACTTACACCCATGATGGTTCAGGTACATGCGGGGGAGTTCCCTGTTTCATGTATGAGGACACGCATTACTACTACAGACCAATTACAGGTTATGGAACGCGTAAATATGCATTGAATCAGACAGCACAGGTTGTAAATGCTGAAGGTGGAAGCGCTCGTATTTCTTCAGGGCGTAACCTGACTATCACTGCCGCAGAGTTGAACAATCAGGCGAGTGCAATCCTGGCGAATAGCAATATTACGCTTGCAGGAAACACGCTGAATAATCAGAGCTATCAGAGCGGAACTTATACAGAATATGCTGTATATAAATATGTCAGCCCCTCATATGGCGGGGGTTCTCCCGGCTCCTACTCTCCAACCCATCGCAATACTTACTACGACAATGACGTAACCTATGTATTAGATGGGCATGTCACAGAAAGTGAAAATGGTGAAACATTCCGCGCCGTCATCCAGGCTGGCGGCAACGTCACCGCAAACTTCACCAGTAACATCAGCAACACCAATACCACCGCTAACGCGGGCGGCGTCAGCAACGTTATCTCCACGCCGTCCCTGAACACCCTCAGTAACCAGACTATCGGCAGCGGAGTGCAAAAACAGGGGCTAAGCAATACCGGCACCGTGGCGGTGAATTCGCCGCAGTGGAACGATCAGCTCCAGGGTGCGCTACAGCAGCTTAACGGCGGCGGGGCGCTGGAAAACAGCGGCGCGTCCGGCACGTCTCTCAGCAACATTGCCACCACGCAGAAAGGCAACGCCAACCTCGGCCAACTGGGTGCACTGGCGAACGCCGGAGCCACCACCGCCGATCTTAAAACCGCTCAGGGCGGGGCTGTCGGGCATTATCAGGGCCAGCGCGTCGATACCAGCGCTTACCCGCTGCCGTCGGGCAACAACGGCTATTTTGTCTTCTCCGACAACCCAAAAAGCCCGTACCTGATCAACATCAACCCGAAACTAAACGGCCTGGGGCAGCTCGATCCCGCCCTGTTTGCCGATCTGAACGCCATGCTCGGGGTCAAGCCGTTGTCCACTGCACCACAGGAGACGCGGCTGGCGTTTACCGACGAGAAGCAGTTCCTCGGCTCGTCTTACATGCTCGGCCGTCTCAACCTGAACCCGGACTACGATTACCGCTTCCTGGGCGATGCGGCGTTCGATACCCGCTATGTTTCCAACGTGGTGCTCAACCAGACCGGTAACCGCTACCTGAACGGCATCGGCTCCGATCTGGATCAGATGCGCTATCTGATGGACAACGCCGCGGCAGCGCAGCAGTCGCTGGGCCTGCAGTTTGGCGTCTCGCTGACCGCCGATCAGATTGCCGCGCTCGACCACAGCCTGCTGTGGTGGGAGAAAGCCACCGTCAACGGCGAAACGGTAATGGTGCCGAAACTCTACCTGTCGCCGAAGGACGTCACCGTCAATAACGGCAGCGTGATCGCGGGCAACAACGTCACCCTGAAGGGCGGCAGCATCACCAACAGCGGCAGCTCGCTGCTGGCGAATAACAGCCTGACGCTCGACAGCCAGAACAGCATCAGCAACCTCAACAGCGGACTGATGAAAGCGGGCGGCGACCTGAACCTGAGCGCCATCGGCGATATCAATAACATCAGCTCCACCATCAGCGGTAAAACGGTCGCGCTGGAGAGCCTGGACGGCAGCATCAACAACCTGACCCAGGTTGAGCAGATTGATATCAACGCCAAAGGGAAATACAGCAACATCGGCCTGAAAGACACGCTTCTGGGCAACACGGCGTCCATTACTGCGCAGGATGGCCTGTCGCTTGAGGCGGGGAAAAACATCACCGTGACCGGGGCGAACCTCGCCTCCGGCGGCGACATGCTGCTGAACGCGTGGGGCGATATTGCCGTCAACGCGAATCAGATCAACGACGCGTACAGCTCCAGTCGGGAGAAAACCAGCCGCTCATCCGTCACGTATCAGGGTAGTAACGTCACCGCAGGCGGCAGCCTGCTGATGAATGCCGGACACAACCTCGACGTGACCGCCAGCGACCTGAAGGCGGGCGGCAGCGCGGGGCTGAGCGCGGGCAACGATCTCAACCTGAACGCGGCACAGACCAGCGAAAGCAGCCGTAAAGGGAAAAGTGAGTCCCACAGCACCGGGCTTGACCGTACCACGATTTCCGCAGGCGATAACCTGGTGCTGAAGGCCGGGCAGGATATCAATGCGCAGGCCGCCGCGCTGGCGGCGGAGAAAAACGTCGGGCTGCAGGCGGGTCGCGACGTGAATCTGGCTGCGGAAGAGACCACACAGGGCGACAGCTATAGGTCAGGCAAGAAAACCGTTATTAACGAGTCGGTACGTCAGCAGGGAACCGAGATCGCCAGCGGGGCGAATACGCAGATCCTCGCAGGGCGCGATGTCACCACCGAAGCCGCGCAGGTGACGGCGAAGGGCGATATCGGCGTGGTGGCAGGCCGCGACGTCAGTCTCGATACCGCAACCGAAAGCGATTATCACTACAAAGAGGAGACTAAAACCAAGAAAGGTTTCCTGAGCAAGAAAACCACTCACACCATCGAGGAGAACAGCGCGACGCGTGAATCCGGCTCTTTGCTGAGCGGTGACAACGTGCTGGTGGTGGCGGGCAATAACCTTCTGGTGAACGGTTCCGCCGTGGCGGGCGATGGCGATGTGCAGCTTAAGGCGGGCAACAACGTCGATATCGTGGCGGCCACCAACAGCGACACCTCCTGGCGCTTTAAGGAAGAGAAAAAATCCGGTCTGATGGGCTCGGGCGGGATTGGCTTCACCATCGGCAGCAGCAAAAGCACGCACGATCTCCGTGAGAAGGGCACCACCCAGAGCCAGAGCTTCAGTACGGTGGGTTCGACGGGCGGTAACGTCGCGATTTCTGCCGGAAACCAGGCCCACATTGGCGGCGCGGATCTTATCGCCGGGAAGGATTTAAGCCTCAGCGGCGACAGCGTCATCATCGAACCGGGGCATGACAAGCGCACCCGGGATGAAACCTTTGAGCAGAAGAAAAGCGGGCTAACCGTGGCGCTCTCTGGCACCGTCGGTAGCGCTATAAACAATGCCGTGAGCGCGGCGCAGGAGACCAAAGAGCAGAGTGACGGCCGTCTGAAAGCCCTTCAGGCCACCAAAACGGTGCTGTCCGGCGTGCAGGCCGGGCAGGCAGCGGATATGGCGGCAACCACCGGCGACCCGAACGCAATGGGTGTGAGCCTCTCGCTGACGACCCAGAAGTCGAAATCACAGCAGCACGCTGAGAGTGATGCGGTGGCAGGCAGCACGCTGAACGCAGGCAACAATCTCTCCATCACCGCGAACGGTAAAAACAACGGCGCGAACAGCGGCGACATCGTGATTGCGGGCAGCCAGCTGAAAGCCGGGGGCGACACCACGCTGGATGCACAGAACGACATTCTGCTGTCCGGCGCGGCGAATACCCAAAAAACCAGCGGCAAGAACAGCAGCAGCGGTGGCGGTATCGGCGTGAGCATCGGTG
This sequence comes from Enterobacter cloacae complex sp. P1B, assembly GCF_014982345.1. Lineage (NCBI taxonomy): Bacteria > Pseudomonadati > Pseudomonadota > Gammaproteobacteria > Enterobacterales > Enterobacteriaceae > Enterobacter > Enterobacter cloacae complex sp. P1B. The sequence continues at coordinate 132,679 of NZ_JADCLF010000007.1, forward strand.
CAGGAGGTAGCGGCGCAGGTATCAGCGTATTTGCCAACGTCAACGCCGCGCACGGCAAGGATAAAGGCAACGGGACCGACTGGACCGAAACCACCATCGACAGCGGCAAAACCGTCACCCTTAAAAGCGGGCACGACACCGTGCTCAACGGGGCCCAGGTTAACGGCGATAAAATCGTGGCAGATGTCGGTCACGACCTGCTGATGCGCAGCCAGCAGAACAACAGCGACTACGACAGCAAGCAGACCAGCGTTGCGGCGGGGGGCAGTTTCACCTTCGGCACCATGTCCGGTTCAGGCTATATCAACGCCAGTCAGGATAAGATGAAGAGCCGCTTTGATTCGGTGGCCGAACAGACCGGGCTGTATGCCGGGGACGGAGGATTCGACATCACCGTGGGACATCACACCCAGCTTGATGGCGCGGTTATCGCCTCTACCGCCACGCCTGACAAAAACAGCCTCGACACCGGGACGCTGGGCTTCAGCGATATCCACAACGAGGCGGACTTTAAAACCTCGCACTCCGGTATCAGCCTGAGCGGCGGCGGCAGCTTCGGGGATAAATTCCAGGGCAACCTGCCGGGCGGCATGATCTCCGCTGCGGGTAATAAAGGCCATAAGGAAGGCACCACGCAGGCCGCTGTGGCGGAGGGCTCCCTCACCATCCGCGATAAGGCAAACCAGAAGCAGGACGTGGCCGATCTGAGCCGCGATACCGAACATGCTAACGACAGCATCAGCCCGATCTTCGACAAGGAGAAAGAGCAGAACCGTCTGAACGCAGTTGGGATGATCAGCGACATTGGCAGCCAGGTGGCGGATATTGCCAGGACGCAGGGTGACCTGAACGGGCTGAAGGCGGCACAGAAAGCATCCGGTGAGACGCTTCCCGCAAATGCGACAGAGGAACAGCGCCAGAACTATCTTGCGAAGCTGCGTAATACCCAGGCATACAAAGAAGAGATGGTGAAGTACGGAACCGGCAGCGATCTGCAGCGTGGTATCCAGGCGGCCACGGCAGCGCTTCAGGGACTGGCGGGCGGCAATATTGCCGGTGCGCTGGCGGGGGCATCGGCACCGGAGCTGGCGCATATGCTCAAATCTACCGAAGGCGATCCGACCGTCAATACCGTTGCGCACGCTATTCTGGGCGGCGCTGTGGCGGCTCTCCAGGGGAACAGCGCTGCAGCGGGAGCTGCGGGGGCCGCGTCAGGGGAGCTGGCTGCGCATGCGATAGCCAGCCTGCTCTATCCGGATGTGAAAGACCTGTCGAAACTGAGTGAAGATCAAAAGCAGACGATCGTTACGCTGGCTTCCGTATCGGCGGGGATGGCGGGTGGATTGGCGGGAGGGAGTACGGCTTCGGCAGCTGCTGGGGCGCAAGGGGGAAAGAACGCGGCTGAGAATAATGCAACCTCCATTCCGCTCCCCTCCGGCCTTGATAACTACATGAACGCCGTGGGGTCATGGAATCAATATGCTGAAAGCCAGGGCTTATCTGTAGAAGAAAAACAGGCCGGTCTGGATAAACTGGCGAAAGGCGACTTACCTGAAGGCGCTAACATCACAAAAGTGATTGTCGAAGGTTACCAGGATGGGGTAATGATCGGAGCTGCCTGGTATTTAGGACCTGCGGCATCCGTGGGTAAAGTTGTTGGCGGGGGAGTGATTGCGGAAATCGCCAACGGGGGGTACCAGTGGTTTAGTCTGAGTCAGCCTGGCAATGAAAATAAATCATGGGATTATAAAAGCAGCATTAGTGCTGGCGTAGGAGGAATGCTTGCTCCGGGCAGGAATACCTGGCAAAACGTCGGCATAGCTATGGGAGGGGCATTCTTTACTGATGGCCCAGATACGGGATCGCTTATTGGTTCAGCATTAGGTTCATGGGCTGGCGGTAAATTCGGTGAGCTGGCACCTTTCCCTGGGGAAGTTAATGATCTGATTGGTGGTTTGGGAGGGGAGTTAATCGGCGATAAAGTTAAGGATAAAGTTAATGGCAAATAAAAAGACGTTTCATCGGGCTACGTTTTTGGTTTTTCTGCTTAGTACCCTTTATTACGGCGTATGTTTTTTTGCACTTATTTTTATTGTAAACAATGTGCTGATCGAGTTTATAAGCTCTGGAAAGATTGATTTTTCATCAAAATCATTAAGTTATTTGTCTGTGGTGAGCGCTATTGTTGGCGTCGCCGCAGGTGCCAGAGTATGGCTCTTTGCAAAGATAGATGAACGCAAAGCGAGAAGATCATCCTCAATAGATCGCCACTAATTGACAGGCCCATCCGGGTTGTATGGACATTTGATATGCCTGGGAAATATTCTTTCCAGGCATAACTTCGCTACAAACGAGACCTTCCTGACGATTTTTTCTTACAGGCTACCCCAGCCTCTCCACCCTCGTCTCCCCCTCCGCCATCGACAGCTGATACAGGGAAAACGATCTGTGCTTCTCAATCAACGTCGCCAGCTCCGGCGAGTGGCTGGTGAGCCAGATCTGCGAGTAGCGGCTGGCCTCGGCGATTAAGCTCGCCAGGGCGGGCAGCATCTGTGGGTGCAGGCTGTTTTCCGGTTCGTTTAACGCGATAAACGCCGGCGGGCGCGGGCTTAACAGCGCCACCGCCAGGCACAGAAAGCGCAGGGTGCCGTCGGAGAACTCCGCCGGTTCCAGCGGCCTGCTCAGCCCCTCGCGCTGCATCATCATGCGAAAACGTCCACCGCTGTTGTCGCTGTAAAACACGCAGCCGGGGAAGGCCTGATCGAGAATGCGCATCAGCAGCAGCTCGTCGCCAATCTCCACTATGGTCTGAAACGCCGCAGCCAGGTTGGCGCCGTCGCTGGCCAGCACCGGGGAGCGGAAACCGACCTGCGGGGCGCGCATCGCCGAGCCGATTGATACAGAAAACTCATGATAAAAGCGCCAGTTACGAAGGGACTCGCGCATCTGCGACACTTCCGGGTAAAGGTGCGGTTCGCCGAGCTGCCCGAATACCGATTCGTTCTCGTACAGCGTGCCGCTGTGGGTCACTTTTTCATGATGTACATTGTTCAGAAATACGGCCTGATTCCTGCGCTTCATCAGCTGTGACGAAGGACGACGGTGCTGGCCGCTCAGCCAGATGGACTCCTCTTTGATCACCGGGTCGAGCTGAAACTGTGAGGGATACGGCAGCTTCTCCACAAAACCGACCTGCAGTTCGTATTCGTAGGTCTCTGTTTCCACGGCCAGATTCATCCGCCGCAGCTGGTCGCTGCGGGTTTTGCCTGCCCAGAACACCTTCAGAATGCCGCCCTCGTTCGCCAGCGCCTGGGAAAACTGCCCTTGCGCGGCGCTGTGCATCAGGTGTATCGCCTTATAAATATTGGATTTCCCGGTACCGTTCGGCCCGAAGACGATATTGAGCTGCTCCAGCTCCAGCGACATCTCGCGGATGGAGCGGTAGTTTTGAATGTGCAGGGTGTTAATCATTTTTGTTCCCACGCAAAATTTCCCTGAAATGCGTGACCAGTGGACGCTGGTTGGCCTTATGCCACGCCGCCCACAGTTGAGTTGAGTAAGGCATCCACGTTAGTTCGCGCAGTATCACCCCTTCCGGTGCGTTATGACGCAGGCTGTGCTGGATGAGCGCCAGTCCAAGCCCGGCGGCCACAAGCCCCAGTGCCGTTAGCGGTTCACCCGCCTCCAGACGAATGGTCGGGTTAAATCCAGCCTTCACGCAGGCGGCAACAAACTCGTCGCGGGAGTGAGCATCATCGTTGTGAATGACGGCAATCCACTCCTGATCCGCCAGTTGCGCGGGCAAAAGGACTTCTTCCTGAGCCAGAGGGTGATGTTGCGGCAATGCCAGCAGCATTTTGTCATCCAGCACCTGAATATATTCCAGGTCTTGCTCGCTTTCCGCAGGTGGCGTGTCGACCAGTGAAAAGTCGAGGCTGCGCTGACGCAACCCTTCGATCTGCGTGGCGGGTGGTTGGCTGTAAAGGGCTATATGAACGTCCGGGCGGGACTGGCGCAGTGTGCGTAAGGCGGTAGAGAGCACACCGGAGTGCATCGCGTTTTCAATATAGCCGATACACAACCCCCCATCCTCACCGCGGCCTAAGCGCTTTCCGAGAGACTCCAGACGGTTCGCGTGGGTCAGCAGGGAGCGGGTCTCAGCGAGGAAAGTTTGCCCGTCGGCGGTTAAACGTATGCGCTGCTGGTTGCGTTCAAAAAGCATCAAACCGAGGCGTTCTTCAAGCTGGGCAATCTGGCGGCTCAGCGGAGACTGAGAGATATGCAAACGCTCGGCGGCACGGCCAACGTGCTCCTCTTCTGCCACCACCACGAAATATTTCAGCTGTCGTAAATCAATCATGTCAGACCTCAAAGGACTCAAGTTAGACGAATTATGTCCTATCAAGTCATAACCTCGCAAGGTATTGTGATCAGCGTCACAGGGCGACAGCGAAATCGCCCGACCTGAACCCAAAAACTGAGGACATCTTATGAGTATCAAAAATCTGTTACCTGCAAACATCGGCCTGGGCGGCGCACCGCTGGGCAACATGTTCCGCAACATTCCTGAGGATGAAGCATTGGCCACCGTACACGACGCCTGGAAACTGGGCGTGCGTTACTTCGACACCGCACCGCTTTATGGCTCTGGCCTTTCCGAACTGCGCATGGGTGAAGCGCTGTCTCAGTATCCTCGCGACGAGTATGTGCTGAGCACCAAAGTAGGCCGCATCATGCTCGACGAGATGGAAGATCCCGCGACCCGTGATTTTGGTGAGAAAGGCGGTCTGTTTGAACACGGTCTGAAAAACAAAATTCTCAATGATTACTCCGCTGATGCCACGCTGCGCTCTATTGAGGATAGCCTGAAACGACTGAAAACTGACCGTCTGGATATCGTCTGGATCCACGATCCAGCGCAGGATTTCTACGGTGACAGCTGGCTGGAACAGTTTAATGTGGCGCGTACCGGTGCGTTCCGTGCCCTGACTCGCCTGCGAGAAGAGGGCGTCATTAAAGCATGGGGTCTGGGCGTAAACCGCGTCGAGCCGTGCGAGCTGACGCTGGCGCTGGATGAGCCTAAGCCCGATGCCTTCCTTCTGGCGGGCCGTTACTCTCTGCTCGACCATAAACGCGCCTTACAGCGTCTGATGCCAGAGGCGCTGGAGCACAATGTCGATATCGTGATCGGCGGTCCCTACAGCTCAGGCGTGCTGGCCGGAGGGGAGCACTTCGAATATCAAAAAGCCTCTCCGGCTATTCATGAGCAGGTGGCACGTATTCAGGCTGTTGCCGCGCAGTTCAACGTGGATGTAAAAGCTGCGGCACTGCAGTTTGCGCTGGCGAATCCGGCCGTCGCCGCCGTGATCCCTGGCTCCAGCCGCCCTGGCCGTATGGCTGAGGATTTGGCTGCGCTAAAAGCCACCATTCCAGCGGCATTCTGGGAAGAGATGCGCCGTCAGGGTCTGGTTGCTGAGAATGCACCGCTGCCCGTTCGTTAATCACCGCGGGGTCGTCAGGCCCCCAATACTTACATGAGAAATATGATGAAACTGGATCTTACCGACAAAATTGCGGTGGTGAGCGGCTCTACGTCCGGCATCGGGCTCGGCATTGCCGACGGGCTGGCACAAGCGGGAGCCACCGTCGTGGTGGTTGGCCGTCAGGAAACCAGCGTGGCCACAGCGATTGCCAGCATTAAAGCAAAAAATCCAGCCGCGCTGCTGCGTGGTGTGGTGGCTGACCTTAGCACCGAACAGGGTGTTGCCGCACTGATCGCCGCCGTGCCTGTCGCCGATGTGCTGGTAAATAACCTTGGCATATTTAACGACAAAGACTTCTTCACCGTGCCGGACGACGAGTGGATGCATTTCTACAACGTCAACGTTCTGTCCGGCGTCCGCCTGGCGCGGCACTATGCGACAGCCATGGCAGAGCAGGGATGGGGACGCATTATTTTCGTGTCGTCCGAATCTGGCGTGGCCATTCCCGGTGACATGATCAACTACGGCGTCACCAAAGCCGCTAACCTGGCGGTTTCGCATGGACTGGCAAAACGGCTGGCGGGCACAGGCGTCACCGTGAATGCGATTCTGCCCGGTCCGACATTTACTGATGGCCTGAAAACGATGCTGGCCGAGGCTGCCGAAAAATCAGGCCGTAACGCACGTGAACAGGCCGATGAGTTTGTCCGCAGCGCGCGCCCCAGCTCGATTATTCAGCGCGCCGCGGATGTGGAAGAGGTGGCAAACCTCGCCGTTTATCTGGCATCACCGCTCTCTTCCGCGACCACGGGTGCTGCCCTGCGTGTGGATGGCGGTGTTGTCGACACCCTCGCAATGTAATCCTACATTACTGATATTAAGAGAGAATAATCATGGCTAATACAACAGTATCTATTGAAATTCCGGCATCTGCCGAAACGGTGTGGCAACTGATGGGGGGCTTTGATGCCCTGCCAGACTGGCTACCGTTCATTCCAGAAAGCGTCTCCTCTGAAGGCGGGCGCGTACGTTCGCTGACCACGGCTGATGGTGGCACCGTGATTGAACGTCTGGAAGCGTTTGATAACCGCCAGCGCAGCTACAGCTACTCGATTATGAAAGCGCCCTTCCCGGTGGTGGATTATCTTTCCACCATTACGGTACATGAAACGGCCGACAGCAACGTCTCACGCGTAGAGTGGTACGGTGAATTCACGCCGGTAAATGTTTCTGACGCAGAGGCCCAGGCCCTGTTCAGCGGGATTTACCAGGATGGGCTGGAAGCGTTGAAAAAGAATTTTGTCGCATAATCCTCAGAGCGCCGTTTTACGGCGCTTTTTTTTGCCGATCGTATGGGTTAAGCGCAAAAAAGAGACGACAGTGAGGATGTCGTCTAAACGGGGTACTGCTTTGGGCCTCTATGGGTCAATGGGGCCTTCGCATTTTTTTCATCACTTGACTGCCAGACGCAGACCCAAATCATCAGGATAGGGATCAAAGTAGTTTTGCGTCATCAGATACCGGTCGGGGTATTCGGCCAGGTAGTGCTTCAGCAGCGTGATCGGCGCGAGGATAGGCAACTGTCCGTTGCGATAATGCAGGATCACATCGCGCAGCTCGCCGCGCTGGCGGGTGTTGAGCTGGTTACGAAAATAGCCCTGAATATGCATCAGCACGTTGGTGTGATTCTTCCGCGAGGCGGGTTTTTTCAGGATGGTCATCAGCTTTTCCCGGTACGCTACGAAGAAAGCGTCCAGGTCTTCCCACTCGTGCAGCGAGGCAACGAACGGGCCGATTTCGCGGTAACCCGCCTGATGGTGCGCCAGCAGCTGAAGCTTGTAACGGCTGTGGAAGTCCAGCAGCGCGCGGCGCGTGAGGCCATTTTTACGCAGCGTGTTAAGTTCGTGCAGCGCAAACACACGCTCGACGAAGTTTTCCCGCAGCACCGGGTCATGCAGGCGCCCGTCTTCTTCAACGGGCAGCCACGGCAAGGTTTCAAGGAGGGCGGCGGTGAACAGCCCGACCCCCTCCTTGCGGCCCCGGTTGCCGTTTTCATCGTACAGCCGCACGCGTTCCATGCCGCAGCTTGGGGATTTTGCACAGACAACAAAGCCTGCGAGATCGCCGATTTTCGGCAAATAATCTGTCGCAAAGTCGGCCATTTTCTGCGTAACGTCTTCGTGAGGCGCGTGGCTGAAGCGCATCTGCGTTTCTCCGTCTGTCGTGACGATCAGACGCAGCGCCGGGCGAGGCGTCGGCAGGCCGATGGCCATCTCCGGGCAGACGGGCCTGAAATTCACCCACTGGGCCAGCTCATCCATGATGAAGCCCATGCGCTTATGTCCGCCGTCAAAGCGAACGGCGGATCCGGTCAAACATCCGCTAATACCGAGCACAGGTTTCGTTGTCATGGTGTAGTCCTCCCGTTCATATAACTAAAACTTACACAACATGACTAATTTGTCCAAGTATTCGCGGAACTATTTTTTATAATCCTTTAAAATCAATACGTCTTAACTGCCCTTGTAGGTCGAGTAGCCGTACTGGCTAAGCAGAAGTGGGATGTGCAGCTTCTCGTTGGTGCGGGTCACGGTAAACAGCACCGGGATCTCCGGGAAGAAGGTGTCCAGCTTTTTGCCGTGGAAGTACTCTGCGGTTTTGAAGGTCACTTTATAGACGCCAGGCTGCATGTCCTGATCCTGCGGATAGAGCGATTTGATACGGCCATCCTGGTCGGTTTTGCCGCTGGCAACCTGAGTCCATTTGTCCTGCTGCTGCTTCTCCAGCGTAACGGTAACGTCTGATGGCGGCATTCCGGTTTGCTGGTCAAGAATGTGGACGCTTAGCGTGCCGGCAGGGGCGCTAAAGGCGGCAGGGGCAAAGGCCATCGAGGCCAGGATCAGCAGAGGGGCAGTTTTTTTCATGGTGTTTTCCTGTTGAGTTATTCGTCACAGGAAAACGTTAGCATCTGCGGCGCGGGAAAATATTCAACTTTTCGTGAAGATTCCCGCAGGAGAAAATTATCAGAGGATAATCACTTCAAGCGATACCTGCTGCTGCCACTGCTCCACCTGCTTTTTACGCCCGGCGGTGAGCTTGCCGCTGGTGACCAGCAGCCATTTCCGCTCCGGGAAAATCTCGGGTGCCAGCGCGTCAGGGGGAACCGGCAGGATGTCGATGCGGTGGCCCTGCCCGGTGCGCGTTAGGGCTTCGAGCCAGATCTCGCACGGGTCGTTCAGGTGCCAGCCGCTGAGCAGAATATTGTCGCCCGGCGCTTTTTTATCGCCTTCGAGGCAAAACGAGGTGTAGGCGATGATGATGCCGTCGAGGATCGCGCGCAGGGTCATGGCGGCGGCGACGTTAGCCGAGACCTGGCTGCGCAGCGGACGCAGTACGTTCGCGACCAGTTCCGGCCTTGGGTACTCGCGTCCGGCGTCGTAAATCATCTGGCGCAGGGACTCGACTTTGCCGTCCTGCAGGCGTTGCAGCATGCTCTGCTGCAGCGTTTGCCAGTTGTTGGTCCGCCCCGGCGTCGGGCGCTCGAGCAGCGGTTTGACCTGGCCGATCGGGACGCCTTTTTTTACCCAGTCGAGGATTTTTAGCGCCTGCTGGACGTCCTCATCGCTGTACTGGCGGTGGCCGCCTTCCGTGCGCTGTGGCTTGAGTAAACCGTAGCGACGCTGCCACGCCCGCAGGGTGGTGGCGGTGATGCCGCTGAGTCTGGCGAATTCGCCGATGGAGTAAGCCATGTCCGTGTCCAGGGTGGAGGAATACTCTCAATATACTACGAATTTTCCCGAACGGGATGAAGCGCCGAAACGGTGCACTACACTTAACTTCCAACCGTGCAAATGAAAGGAATTCTCATGAAGCTATGGCCTGTTGTGACCGGTGTTGCGATTGCCCTGACGCTGGTCGCCTGTAAATCCCCCACGCCGCCGAAAGGCGTGCAGCCTATTACCAACTTTGAAGCCAGCCGCTATCTCGGCAAATGGTACGAAGTCGCCCGTCTGGAAAACCGCTTTGAACGCGGTCTGGAACAGGTGACGGCGACCTACGGCGAGCGCAGCGACGGCGGCATCAGCGTGCTTAACCGGGGTTTTGATCCGGTGAAGAACAAGTGGAACGAGAGCGAGGGCAAAGCCTACTTTACCGGCGAGCCGACCACCGCCGCGCTGAAGGTATCGTTCTTCGGCCCGTTCTACGGCGGGTATAACGTGATCAGGCTGGACGATAAGTACCAGTACGCGCTGGTGAGCGGCCCGAACCGCGACTATCTGTGGATCCTGTCACGCACGCCGACCATCCCGGATACGGTGAAGCAGGATTACCTGAACACCGCGCGCAGTCTGGGCTTCCGGGTTGACCAGCTGGTGTGGGTGAAGCAGTAAAAATCGTGCTTTCTTCCAGGGGGCATTACTGGCTCGCCTGGATAGACTTCCGTTAAAAGCCCAACGGAGAAAGACGACATGAACGGGCGAGCGGAGCTGCCATTCCGGTGGGGAGCGTTACAGCAGCTACAGGATATTCACCTTGCGGCAGGCGTGCCGATGGAAAACGTCACCGTGGTGGTACCGAAGGATGGGGTGATGGGGAACAGATCGCAAAGAGTGGATTGAAATAGTTCGGTTTTCTAATCATGATCTCCCCATGAAAATAGAAACCGCACTCCCAAGACACTTTGAACGTCTGGTTGCGATCTGGGAATCTTCCGTTCGCGCCACCCATCACTTTTTACAAGAAAGCGATATTGCGGCGCTGCGCCCGTTATTGCTTAACGCCTATCTGCCTAACCTCAAGGTCGTGATTGCTCGCGATGACGCAGGCGTTATTTACGGCTTTTTGGGCGTGGATGAAAACCGCATTGAAATGCTTTTTGTTGATGACGCGAGCCGAGGGAAGGGCGTTGGGAAATTGCTGCTAAAACACGCCATCGCCGAGTTTGGCGTAAACGAAGTGGACGTGAATGAGCAGAACCCGCAGGGCGTCGCGTTTTATCGCCATATGGGATTTGAGCAGGTCGGACGCTCGGAACTGGACGGGCAGGGGAATCCGTTTCCGTTGTTGCATATGAAGCTGAGCAGAGATACCGGGATTAGCGCTTAGCCTGTTTATCCCATTTTAATAAGCCGACGATATCTTTCTCACCTTCGGCTTCTTTCAGCAGGCGCTGCTTTTTTTCAAACTCAATGTATTCTGAGCACGCCTTCTCATCAGCTGCTTTCTTACTGATTTTGCCAGCTCCTTCTAAAACGTCCCGGTCATTAAATTGCAGGAACTGATCGAGTTTGGTTTGCCAGTCTCGTAAAAATATCTGCTTGCGACGTTTGGCCTGATCTTCGGCAAAATCGAGCCACATATTAACGACGCGATTAAGCTCGCTGACCTCATCCTGAGACAGATAATTTTTTGCCGTGGTGACATCGCTTTTACGGACTTCTTCGCCCTTATAGCTGGTCAACCCCATATGCGGTTGAGTGGCGTCCGCACGTTGGTGAATCAACTCAGCAGCGGTAAGACCCGTGCAGGCAAAATGCAGTTTATTTTGGATTGTCTGGAAGAATTGCGTGGTTTCTTTGAGTGATGGCTGATAGTCAGCGGCTAGCGCAAAAATCTCCCTCACGCGAAGATAGACCCGGCGTTCACTGGCCCGTATGTCGCGAATGCGTTCCAGCATTTCATCGAAATAGTCAGGCACGGCGGATGAACCCACAGGCGGGTTTTTCAGACGCTCGTCGTCCATAACGAAGCCTTTAACCAGATATTCCTGCAGCGTTTGGGTGGCCCACTGGCGGAACTGTGTACCTCGTGCGGAGCGGACGCGATAGCCGATGGCAAGAATGACGGGCAGGCTAAAGTATTGAACGTTATATACTTTACCATCGCTGGCAGTTGTTCGGTAAAACCGAACAACTGAATTTTCGACCAGCTCACCCTCATCAAAAATATTCTTGATATGCCCGCTGATCGTAGCTTTGGCTTTGCCGTATAACTCACAGATCGTGGCCTGTGAGAGCCACAACGTATCGCTTTCGAAGCGGCATTCAATGCGAACTTTTCCATCCTTGCTGGCAAACATGACGAACTCACCGGCTGGTGAATTCATTAATTCTTCATATGTCATGCTGCCTCCGCGTCATAAGGTTGATGCCGGTAAGCTCGTAGTATGCCAGAAACAGCCGCTAAGCCAGGTGGTTTGTATTTGATTTTGCGAGGCGCTTTCCATGATGCTGAGTTTGGATCGCCGCAAGCGCGTCCTCTATCTCAATCAGCTTTGCCTTCGTCCGTTTATAATCGTCCTGCAACCGCTGCTCCTGCTCGTTATACGCCACCAGAACGATGCACCCTTTCATGACCTTTACCGTGACCTGTTGTCCGGTATCAAAACCTGCTGTGCGCAGCCACTTGCCGGAAAGGATGATTTTCGGCGTGGATTTTTCGAAAACATTCGGACGGTATCCCACAATTAGCGAACGCTCGGTTCCGGATTGGTCGGTGTCTGGGGTAGAATGCGAATCAGCCATAATCAACTCCTTGATAGTTGGTGAGGTTAGCTCTCGTCCGGTATTGCGAGTACCTGACGGGGGCGTTTCAATCTCAGGTACACGTGTGTTAAGGTACGTACCTGAGTGATGATATCTTGCTCTTGTAGGTACGTACATGTCAACAGCCAAACGTGACCCTAATCAGTCAAAATCCGGAAAAGCACCGACTTTTCAGATTCGCATTACGCCGGAGTTGAAGGCGCAGTTTGAGGCTGCGGCGAAGGCTGAAGGGATGAGCTTAGGCAATTGGCTTAAGTCTTTGGGTAGGAAGGAAATTGAGCGAAGAAAATTGTCGTAGTCCTTGATAATGAATTTCTTATTTTATTGCATGAAATCTAAAAAATATGAATTCAATGCCAAGTATCTATATGTAGGGTTTAAGGTTCGATAAATTACTACATATTGATATTTACAAAAAAATATCCATATTTTCTTGCCCAAACGTTTTTTGTGATGTAAAGCATAAGGTGAGCATTGAAAAAAAATGCTGCAACTGTATAATTGTGCAGCTTTTATGTTCCGGGGTATAAGGAAAGAAAATGACTAACATTGTGCGTATAACGGAAGAAAATAAAAACGATAAAGAATCTAATGATTCCGTCGCTCGCCGTTCGTCATATGTTAATAATATTGAAAGTATCACTGAACATCGAATTAAAAAGGCGTCCTCTTCTGTAAGAAATAAAATACTCAAAGCAGCTTCAAAAATAAATTGGTAAGTTCTATCTAATTAATTTCAGTTCCATATGCCTCGCCTTGATTTTTAACTACTTTGGAGCAATGTCATGGCTGATACAGCAGAAAATATTATACCTGTTCATTGGGAAAAAAATAACTCGGATAGTATTAATGATATAAAAGGCCGCCGTTCTCAAGAGCTAATTGTAGGATTGTGTGGAGCAATGGGTTCTGGAATAAAAACATTAAAAGAACAAATGGTTTTATGTTTAAAACAGAATGGCTACCATGTAGAACATATTAGGATAAGTGACTTAATAGCAACATATAGCAAGAGTAAAACGCACCATTTAGATAACTATGAACGTTACAATACTCTCCAGGATTTAGGTGATGGATTACGTGGTAAACACGGCCATTTTATATGTGCAGAATTGGCAGTTTTATCTATACAAGAAAAAAGAGAGACTATATACGGTAGCGATACTTCTGAACTTACAAAAAATACGAAAAAAACTGCTTATATTATAGACCAGATCAAGCATCCTTCAGAAGTTGAACTTTTTAATCAAGTATATAAAAATAATTTTTACCTTGTAGGGCTTTTACGGACTGTTTCTGAAAGAATACAGAATTTGAAAGATGAGGGAATTAATCCAGAAAGCATAGCCAAAATTATAGAGCGAGACAGAAAGTCAAAAAACAAGAACGGTCAACAAGTCGAAGAAACCCTTCAGTTAGCTGATTATTTCATCAAGAATTTAGATACAGATGTGATGAAAAAATCAGTTTCAAGATTTATAGATTTAATTCATGGTGTTAGCCATATTACCCCATCTAAAGACGAATCAGGAATGTATAGCGCATATTCTGCATCTTTAGGTTCTGCATGTTTATCTCGTCAAGTTGGCGCTTCTATAATGGACACTGAGGGGAATATAATTGCAACTGGTCGTAACGACGTTCCCGCATTTGGTGGTGGATTATATACTGCAGAGAGTAATAAAGATAAAAGATGTTTTAACAAAAATGGTTGTCATAATGATAAACATAAAGCCTTGTTAAAAAATGAAATTAAAAATATTCTCTCAAAGTATAGTTTAAATGAAGCCGATGTCTTGGCTGATGAAATAATGAATGAGACGAAAGCAAAATATCTCATTGAATATTCTAGGGCTGTACATGCCGAAATGGATGCAATTGTTTCTTTAGCACGTAATACAAACATTGGTACAATAGGGAATACTTTATATTGTACTACGTATCCTTGTCATGTATGTGCGAGACATATCGTTGCCGCTGGGATCAAGAGAGTTGTCTATATAGAGCCCTATGAAAAAAGCCTTGCTCTACAATTGCATGATGACACCATCTGTCAACCAGATCATTCTCCATCCCCAGAGAAAGTTTTATTTGAAAACTTCGAAGGTGTTGCACCTAAGCGGTATGCTAAATTCTTTGCCTATAATAGGAAAAGAAAAGATGAACAGGGTAAACCAATAAACTATAGCATCGAAGAATCTTATCATGTAGATACGCAATATCTCGATAGCTATGGTGATTATGAATCTAAAGTCATCAGTAATTTAAGAACTAAGTTCGATCTTTAGTTAGACTATGGTAGATGTTATACCATCAAGAAAGGTGACACGAATCATTCGCGTTGCCTTTTTTATTAAGTGAAATTTTATGATATACATCCATTATTTCTAAACTTAATATGAAAGAATACGAACAGCTAAAAGAGAAATAAATTACTTCAGTGAAAATATAAGATAACGAATAGATAATACAAGGGGGGGGGGGTAAAAAATTTTAAAAACGAACAAAAGAAAATTTTGGCGGAAGATCACAGGAGTCGAACCTGCCCGGGAACGCTGGCGCCCCCAACTGGATTTGAAGTCCAGCCACCTCACCGGAGATGACGATCTTCCGCGCCTGCATTGCTACATGGAGGCGGGGCGCATTATAGCTACTTTCAGGCATTTACCACATACCCCACACCACTTTTTTCACCTCTCTTTTGACCTGTACCCCCCTGTTTCAGCTAATTCCTAAGAAAATCCTCAGGTTAGCCTTTTGTGCTCTCCAACATTTATCGCGATCACAAAAAACAAGAAACGTAATCTGCTAACCAGAAAACGCAATACCCGCCGTTGAAACAATGGTTTAAAACCAATGCAACCGGTCTCAGCGCCCCCTACAGCGTGAAGGATAAAAAATATGAGCGAAGTATTGTCAGTAAAAGAGAAGATTGGCTATGGCATGGGTGACGCCGCCAGCCACATCATTTTTGATAACGTCATGCTTTATATGATGTTTTTCTACACCGATATTTTCGGCATTCCCGCCGGGTTTGTCGGCACCATGTTCCTGCTGGCCCGCGCGCTGGATGCAATCTCCGACCCGTGCATGGGGCTGATTGCCGACCGCACCCGCAGCCGCTGGGGCAAGTTCCGTCCGTGGATTTTGTTCGGTGCCATCCCGTTCGGCATCGTCTGCGTGCTGGCCTACACCACGCCGGACCTCAGTCTCAACGGCAAAATGGTTTATGCCGCCGTGACTTACACCCTGCTGACCCTGCTCTATACCGTGGTCAATATCCCGTACTGCGCGCTGGGCGGGGTAATCACCAGCGACCCGACGCAGCGTATCTCCCTTCAGTCCTGGCGCTTCGTGCTGGCGACGGCGGGTGGCATGCTCTCCACGGTGTTGATGATGCCGCTGGTGAAGCTGATTGGCGGCGACGATAAGGCTTTCGGCTTCCAGGGCGGGATCGCCGTGCTGTCGGTGGTCGCGTTCCTGATGCTGGCGTTCTGCTTCTTCACCACCAAAGAGCGCATCCAGGTGCCGCCGAGCACCACCTCCATGCGGGAAGATCTGCGCGATATCTGGCAAAACGACCAGTGGCGCATCGTCGGCGTGCTGACCATCCTCAATATCCTCGCCGTCTGCGTGCGCGGCGGCGCGATGATGTACTACTGCACCTGGATTATGGGATCGCCGGAGGTGTTCGTCGCATTCCTCACCACCTACTGCGTCGGCAACCTGATCGGCTCCGCGCTGGCGAAACCGCTCACTGACTGGAAGTGCAAGGTCAGCATCTTCTGGTGGACCAACGCCGCGCTGGCGGTGGTCAGCGTGGCGATGTTCTTCGTCCCGATGCACGCCACCGTGCTGATGTTCGTCTTTATCTTCGTTATCGGCGTGCTGCACCAACTGGTGACGCCAATCCAGTGGGTGATGATGTCCGATACCGTCGACTACGGCGAATGGACCAACGGCAAACGCCTGACCGGCATCAGCTTTGCGGGCACGCTGTTCGTGCTGAAGCTCGGCCTGGCGCTGGGCGGGGCGATGATCGGCTGGATGCTGGCAGGCGGCGGCTACGACGCGGCGGCCAAAACCCAGAACAGCGCGACCATCAGTATCATTATCGGCCTGTTTACGCTGGCGCCGGCGATCTGCTACGTGTTGAGCGCCATTATCGCCAAACGCTACTACACGCTGAAAACCCCCTTCCTGACCAAAATCCTGGGTGAGCTGGCGCAGGGCGCGCGCCGCAATCAGCAGGATTTTGAAAACCTGCCGGTCAGTAAAGAATTGCAGAACTAAGAGGACGAAAGCATGAAAATCAGTGATGGAAACTGGCTTATTCAACCGGGCCTGAACGTGACCTGTCCGGTTCAGGTGTTCGACGTGGAGCAGCAGGGCAATGACCTGGTGGTGTATGTTGCGCCGCGCGACGTGCGTGAGCGCACCTGGCAGCTCGACACGTTGATGTTCACGGTGCGTCTGTTTTCCCCGCAGGAAGGGATTGTCGGGGTGCGCATCGAGCACTTCCAGGGTGTGCTGAACAACGGCCCGCACTATCCGCTGAACGTTCTGAAAGACGTGAAGGTCGAGATGGAAAACAACGCCGAATTTGCCGAGCTGAAAAGCGGCAGCGTCAGCGTGCGCGTCACCAAAGGCGAGTTCTGGGCGCTGGATTTCCTGCGCAACGGCCAGCGCATTACCGGCAGCCAGTTGAAAAACAACGGCTACGTGCAGGACAGTAACACCGACCGTAATTACGTGTTCGAGCGTCTGGATCTGGGCGTGGGGGAAACAGTCTACGGCCTGGGCGAGCGCTTTACCGCGCTGGTGCGCAACGGCCAGACGGTCGAAACCTGGAACCGCGACGGCGGCACCAGCACCGAGCAGTCCTACAAAAATATCCCGTTCTACCTGACCAACCGCGGCTACGGCGTGCTGGTGAATCACCCGGAAAACGTCTCGTTTGAAGTCGGCTCCGAGAAGGTGTCCAAAGTACAGTTCAGCGTGGAAGGGGAATATCTCGAGTATTTCGTGATCGACGGCCCGACGCCAAAAGAGGTGCTGAACCGCTATACGCAGTTCACCGGGCGTCCGGCGCTGCCGCCGGCGTGGTCGTTCGGCCTGTGGCTGACCACGTCGTTCACCACCAACTACGACGAAGCGACGGTCAACAGCTTTATCGACGGCATGGCCGAGCGCGACCTGCCTCTGCACGTGTTCCACTTCGACTGCTTCTGGATGAAGGCCTTCCAGTGGTGCGACTTCGAGTGGGACCCGGTGACCTTCCCGGATCCGGAAGGGATGATCCGCCGCCTGAAAGAGAAAGGGCTGAAGGTCTGCGTGTGGATCAACCCGTATATCGGCCAGAAATCCCCGATTTTCCGCGAGCTGAAAGAGAAGGGCTACCTGCTCAAACGTCCGGACGGCTCCCTGTGGCAGTGGGACAAATGGCAGCCGGGGCTGGCGATTTACGACTTCACCAATCCGGACGCATGCCGGTGGTATGCCGACAAGCTGAAAGGCCTGGTGGATATCGGCGTTGACTGCTTCAAGACCGACTTCGGCGAGCGTATCCCGACCGACGTGCAGTGGTTCGACGGGTCCGATCCGCAGAAGATGCACAACCACTACGCCTACATTTATAACGAACTGGTGTGGAACGTGCTGAAAGAGACCGTCGGCGAAGAGGAGGCGGTGCTGTTTGCCCGCTCGGCGTCCGTCGGGGCGCAACAGTTCCCGGTACACTGGGGCGGCGACTGCTACGCCAACTACGAGTCGATGGCGGAAAGCCTGCGCGGTGGGCTGTCGATTGGCCTGTCCGGCTTCGGGTTCTGGAGCCACGATATCGGCGGGTTCGAAAACACCGCTCCGGCGCACGTCTATAAACGCTGGTGCGCGTTCGGGCTGTTCTCCAGCCACAGCCGCCTGCACGGCAGCAAATCCTACCGCGTGCCGTGGGCGTACGATGACGAGTCCTGCGACGTGGTGCGTCACTTCACGCAGCTGAAGTGTCAGCTGATGCCGTACCTGTACCGTCAGGCGGCGCTGGCCCGCGAGTTCGGCACGCCGATGCTGCGTGCGATGATGCTGGAGTTCCCGGACGATCCGGCGTGCGATTACCTCGACCGTCAGTACATGCTGGGGGATTCCATGATGGTGGCGCCGGTGTTCTCCGAGGCGGGGGACGTGCAGTTCTACCTGCCGGAAGGCCGCTGGACCCACCTGTGGCACAACGACGAAATCCATGGCAGCCGCTGGCATAAGCAGCAGCACGATTTTATGAGCCTGCCGGTCTACGTGCGCGACAATACGCTGCTGGCGCTGGGCAACAATAACCAGAAGCCGGACTACGCGTGGAACGCGGGGACGGCCTTCCAGCTGTTTAACCTGGAGGATGGCGCAGTGGCGGTGAGCGAAGTGCCTGCGGCGGAAGGTTCCGTGGCGTTTACGCTGAAGGCGTCACGTCGGGGCGACATTGTGACCTTTACCGGCGCGGGTGACGCGAAAAACTGGTCGGTGTGCTTGCGCAACGTGCAGAAGGTGAGTGGCGTGAAAGGCGGCTCGCACGCGGGCAGCGAGTGGGGTGTGGTGGTGAAAGCGGAGGGGGATGAGGTGGTGGTTCAGCTCTGAGGTGGAAAATGCCCGGTGGCGCTTCGCTTACCGGGCCTAAGGTAATTATGTGCTCTGATGCCCTCACCCTGACCCTCTCCTACAGGGAGAGGGAACAAACATCAAAAACTTTATTGCACAGGCGTTGAAACCACGCCGCCCGTCATCGTCTGCTCAACCTGCTGCTTATCCATATTTACCGCGCTCAGCTTCCCATTCACCGTTGGCTTCAGTGGCGAATTCGCCTGCACGCTGCCGCTGGCGGTCATCTGAATATTGCCGTCGCCCGTAATCGGTAACGCAGGCCAGCCCCACTGCTGCAGCACGTTGAGCGGTACGCCGCGCCCGTTCAGGCTCACCGTGGTCTGCCGCTGCGGGAGCTGTGAAACGGTCGCCGTCGCCTCCAGGATCCCTTTCTCGGTAAACGCGCTCAGGTCGCTAATGTTCACCGTGGCGGCGTTGGCATTCAGCGCCAGCGACGGACGGCGCACGTCGACGCGGTTAAAGGTCGCCGCCGCGCCGTTTAATGTTGCGCTGCCGCCCCAGACGCCCCACTGGCGATCTTTCGCCAGCTGCAGGTTTGCGCCGTAGCCGTCCAGGGAGGTGATCTGCCACGGGAAGGCGGGATCGATGTCGATCACCAGGTTGCGGCTCAGGCCAAATTTTTGCAGCGTGACGCTGTTCAGCCATTCCGGCAGCGGCTCCATCCACAGCGTTTTCCAGTTTTCAGGAAGGGTGTACTCCAGCCCGGCGATGGCAACATCGTCCAGAACCAGCGCTTTACCGTCGCGCAGCCAGTTGCCGGACGTGCGCACCATACCGCCTTCCCAGCGGGAGGTGAACTGACGCAGCGCTATGCCCTGCGGGGAAAACTCCGCATTCAGGATCGGGTCAAACAGATGCAGCGAGCCGAAGATAAACTCGCTGGCGTTCATGGACAGGCGACCTTCCTGGCTCTGCCAGTCGCCTTTGCTGAGAGTCAGGTTGCGCAGGCTTAAGTCGAGATCGGTCACCGCCCAGTCCGGGCCTTGCAGGCGGGCATCGGTGACCTCCAGACGGCCAATTTGCAGGGAGGGGATGGTAGCCAGCGGCGCGAAGAATGCTTTCAGCGTTTTGTCGCTCTGCAGGCGGATCTCGTTCAGGCGCATGGTGTCGATTATCCAGCTTCCGTCAGCGTTACGCAGGGCGGAGCCGGTGAGCGAGCCACGGGCCATATCGGCACCAATAGTGTTCAGCACCACCTCCTTGCCGTTCAACTGGCCGTCGATTAGCACGTTGGTGGCCGGTACGCCGTTCAGGGTCAGCGAGCCGGCGCTCATCTGGATCTTCGCGTTTTTACCCAGCACGTTCCCGGCTTCTGGCTGCCATGGGCTGACGCCGCCCGTGACCTTCTGTGCGCTCAGATCCCATTCAGTATTCGGGCTATTAAAGGCCATGTTGTTCAGCTGCAGACGATCGGCCTGGAAGGGCAGCGGCGCTGTTTGAGGCGAGAGATTCAGCGTGCCGTCGAACAGGGTGATAGTGCCCATGTGCAGCGGAGCGGTGATCTGACGGCTGCTCAGGCCAATATCGACTTTTTTGGCAACTAATGTGGCGGGTTTACCGTCCCGCCCAAAGGTGACATTTTCCAGAATGAGGTGGGAAGGCGATGAAAAGCGGTGATTCATCTTGTCGAAACTGAGTTCGTAGTCGGTATTCACCGTAATCCAGCTGCTGACCTGCGCCGCGCCCCAGCGGGTCTGGAGCAAAATATAGAGCGCCAGCAGCACAATAAGCAGGGCTACCAGAAGATAGACGAGTAGCTTTCCAATAAATTTCATGGTCTTCCATCCCGCGAAACGAACATAAGGGAGTTATGCACGATTTATGCGCAATGCTCAAGGCGGGAATGGTGTAATTAGATGTCACGGCAGGCATTGACTGCCTGCCGTGAGGGAGATCAGTTCTTCTCAGGCGGGAAAACGAGGTTCAGCACGATAGCGGTGATACCGCCCGCGGCAATGCCGGAAGAGAGCAGGTTTTTCACCCAGTCCGGCGCAAACTGCAGGATCAGCGGCTGCTGGGAAACACCCAGACCAACGGCCAGCGACAGCGCGATAATCATGATTGCGCGGCGGTTCAGCGGCTCGCGGGAGACGATACGCACGCCGGAGGCCGCGATAGTCCCAAACATCACCAGCGTTGCGCCGCCCAGCACCGGCTCAGGAATGTGCTGCACAAAGCCGCTCACCGCCGGGAACAGGCCGAGGACGATCAGCATCAGCGCCACCACGAAACCAACGTAGCGGCTGGCCACGCCGGTCAGCTGGATCACACCGTTGTTCTGGCCGAAGCAGGAGTTCGGGAAGGTGTTGAATACCGCAGAGACAAACGAGTTCAGGCCGTTCGCCAGTACGCCGCCTTTCAGACGCTTCATGTACAGCGGGCCGGAAACCGGCTGCTCAGAGACGTCGGAGGTAGCGGTGATATCACCGATGGTCTCCAGAGAAGTAATCATAAAGACCAGCATCAGCGGCAGGAGCAGACCCCAGTCTATGCCCAGGCCGTAATAAAGCGGCGTTGGGACGGTGATCAGCGCGCTGTTGGTCGGCGCGGTGTTCTCCGGCAGCATCCCCAGCGCCCACGCCAGCAGATAGCCCGCTGCCATGGCGATCACCAGCGAGGCCACGCGCAGGTAAGGGTTACGCTGACGGTTAAGCAAAATAATGATCGCCAGCACCACGCCCGCCAGCAGCAGGTTTTTCGGCGCGCCGAAGGTGTGGTCGCTTATTGCCGCGTAGCCGCCACCGATGGAGGTGAGGCCCACCTGAATCAGCGACAGGCCGATAATCATCACTACCACGCCGGAAACCAGCGGGGTGATCACACGGCGAGCCAAGTGCAGCACGCGTGAGATGACCATCTCCGTGCAGCTTGCCAGCATCAGCGTGCCGAACAGCGCCGCCATCATGGTCGGAACATCCGCACCGCCGGTTTTCAGCGCCGTACCGCCCATGATCAGCGGCGCCACGAAGTTAAAGCTGGTGCCCTGAATCGACAGTAGCCCAGACCCCACCGGGCCCCAGGCTTTAATTTGAATAATGGAGGCCACGCCGGAGGCGAACAGAGACATACTGATAATGTGCTGCGTGTCCTGCGCCGGTAAACCGAGTGCCTGGCAAATCAGCAGCGCCGGGGTGATCACCGCAACAAACATCGCCAGAAGATGCTGGCAGGCGGCAAAAAGCGTCTGCGGCAGCGGCGGTCGGTCTTCAAGGCGGTAAATCAGTTCGCTATTTTGCTTCTGCGCAATCGGTTGCGCATCTGGCGATTCTATGGTGTTAACGGACATCGGCGGCAATCCCACGGTGGAAAAGCGGGCATTTTATCTGACCACTTGGTAAAAGCAAACGATTGCCAGCAAAAAAAAGGAAGAAAATCTGCCGCTGTGAGCAGGTTTTTTACAACCTACCGGAAAAAAAAATTACACTTTTTGCGCCGGGGGCTCATGACGAGCGCAAACCGGCCCAGGATAACGCCGCGTGTGTATGGAATACGCGCATAACAGGAGCCTTTTATGATTCATCTCGATACGTTGTCGACCCTTGTTGCCGCAACGCTGGTTCTTCTGCTTGGTCGCAAGCTGGTCCACAGCGTTTCCTTTCTGAAAAAATACACTATTCCTGAACCTGTCGCCGGCGGTCTGCTGGTGGCGCTGGCCTTGCTGATACTGAAAAAAAGCATGGGCTGGGAAATTGATTTTGACATGTCCCTGAAAGACCCGCTGATGCTGGCTTTCTTTGCCACCATCGGCCTGAACGCCAACCTGGCGAGCCTGCGCTCGGGCGGTAAGGTGCTCGGCGTATTCCTGATTGTGGTGGTGGGGCTGCTGCTGATGCAGAACGCCATTGGCATCGGTATGGCAACGCTGCTGGGGCTGGATCCGCTGATGGGGCTGCTGGCGGGGTCGATTACCCTTTCGGGCGGTCACGGCACCGGCGCGGCGTGGAGCAAGCTGTTCATCGAACGCTACGGTTTTGAAAACGCGACGGAAGTGGCGATGGCCTGCGCGACCTTTGGCCTGGTACTGGGTGGCCTGATTGGCGGCCCGGTAGCGCGTTATCTGGTGAAGCACTCCACCACGCCGAACGGCAGGCCAGACGATGAAATGGTGCCGACCGCGTTTGAAAAACCGGACGTTGGCCGCAGCATCACCTCGCTGGTGATGATTGAAACCATCGCGATGATTGCCATCTGCCTGACCGTGGGCAAAGTGGTTGCGCAATGGCTGGCGGGAACGGCGTTTGAACTGCCGACCTTTGTCTGCGTGCTGTTTATCGGGGTGATCCTGAGCAACGGTCTGGCGCTGATGGGCTTCTACCGCGTGTTTGAACGGGCGGTATCGGTGCTCGGCAACGTCTGCCTGTCGCTGTTCCTGGCGATGGCGCTGATGAGCCTGAAGCTGTGGGAGCTGGCCTCGCTGGCGCTGCCGATGGTGGCGATTCTGGCGGTGCAGGCGCTGTTTATGGCGCTGTATGCCATGTTCGTGACCTGGCGCATGATGGGGAAAAACTATGATGCGGCGGTGCTGGCGGCCGGTCACTGCGGGTTTGGTCTGGGGGCTACCCCCACGGCTATCGCCAACATGCAGGCGATCACCGAACGGTTCGGGCCATCGCATATGGCGTTTCTGGTGGTCCCGATGGTCGGCGCATTCTTCATTGATATCGTCAACGCGCTGGTGATCAAGCTGTACCTGATGCTGCCGATATTTGCCTGAGATCAGGCGTTGGAATACCGTTCGGTTTCTGGCATCCAGCGCTCAATTAACGCTGCCGCCTGTTCGGGGTAGCGTTCATGAATATGGCGCGCAAGGCGCTGAACTTCGGGGATCATGGCCTGATCGCGCAGTAAATCCGCCACTTTGAATTCAGCATTTCCCGTCTGGCGCGTGCCCAGTAGTTCGCCCGGGCCGCGTATCTCCAGGTCTTTTTGCGCAATCACAAAGCCGTCGTTGCTGTCGCGCAGCACCTGCAGTCGCATCTGGGCGGTTTTTGAAAGCGGTGCTTTGTAAAGCAGCACGCAGTGAGACGCTACCGCGCCGCGGCCAACGCGCCCGCGCAGCTGGTGGAGCTGGGCAAGCCCCAGACGTTCCGGGTTTTCGATGATCATCAAACTGGAGTTGGGTACGTCAACGCCCACTTCGATGACCGTCGTCGCGACCAGCAAATGCAGTTCCCCCTGTTTGAAGGATTGCATCACCGCCTGCTTCTCGGCAGGCTTCATGCGGCCGTGAACCAGGCCAACGTTCAGCTCGGGCAGTGCCAGCTTGAGCTCTTCCCACGTCGCTTCGGCGGCCTGGGCTTCCAGCAGTTCAGACTCTTCAATCAGGGTACAGACCCAGTAGGCCTGACGCCCTTCATGGGTGCAGGCATTGCGCACCCGGTCAATGATGTCGCTGCGGCGCGTATCCGGTATGGCGACCGTCGTCACCGGCGTTCGGCCCGGCGGCAGTTCGTCGATGGTAGAGGTATCCAGATCGGCGTAGGCGGTCATCGCCAGGGTACGCGGGATCGGCGTGGCGGTCATGATCAGCTGATGCGGGTGGAAGCCCTGCTGCAGCCCTTTTTCCCACAGCGCCAGACGCTGATGCACGCCGAAGCGGTGCTGCTCGTCGATAATCACCAGCGCGAGGCCGTTAAACTGCACCTGCTCCTGAAAGATAGCGTGTGTGCCGACAATCATCTGCACCTGGCCGCTGGCGATGGCCTCCTGTTGCGCAAGACGCGCTTTGCCTTTTTGCTTTCCGGCAAGCCAGCCCACTTCAATCCCGAGCGGTGCGAACCAGGCGCGGAAATTGTTGGCGTGTTGTTCAGCCAGCAGTTCGGTGGGTGCCATCAGCGCGACCTGTTTGCCGTGGGCAATCGCGCGCAGGGCGGCCAGGGCGGCAACCAGCGTTTTACCTGAACCTACGTCGCCCTGCACCAGGCGCATCATCGGTACGTCGAGCGCCATATCGCGCTCAATCTCGGCGGTGACGCGCGCCTGCGCGCCGGTGGGCTTAAAGGGCAGCGAGGCCAGCAGCTTATCTTTGAGCACATCATTCGGGCTTAACGGCTGAGCGTGGAAACGCTGCGCGCCGGCGCGCAACGCCAGCATGCTCAGGTTATGCGCCAGTAATTCCTCAAGGATAAGACGCCGTTGAGCGGGGTGTTTACCGCTTTCTAAATCGCTGAGCTGCAGCGTTGGCGGCGGGCGGTGCAGGGTGCGCAGCGCCTCGGGCAGGCTCATCATCCCCTGAGCCAGTTCTGGCGGCAGCAGTTCGGTAATGGCGCAGGTATCCAGCAGTTCCAGCGCCTGATCGGTGAGCTTACGCAGTGTCGCCTGCTTAACGCCTTCGGTCGTCGGGTAAACCGGGGTGAGCGTCTCCTGCAGTTCCGGCGTGCTGAGATCGCCCTGTACGCGGTACTCCGGGTGGATCATCTCTGCGCCGTATTTCCCGCGTTTAGCTTCGCCATAGGCCAGCACTCTGCGGCCTGTCGCCAGGCTGTTTTTCATTGCAGCGCTGAAGTTGAAGAAACGCATGGTGAGGATGCCGGTGCCGTCGCTGATCTGACAGGTCATCATCCGGCGTCCGCCGAAAGTGATATTGCAGTTCAGGACTTCGCCTTCAACGGTGGCGTAAATGGCGGGAAGCAGATCGCCAATCTTGTAGAGCTGAGTGCGGTCTTCGTAACGCAGGGGGAGGTGAAGCAGGAGATCCTGCACGGTGTGCAGGCCAATTTTTGCCAGCTTATTGCTTTGCGCCGCGCCCACGCCCGTCAGGCTGTTGAGCGGGATAGCATCCAGCAGGCGGCCTTTCATCGGTTACCCGGCGTACTGCATGGTGGCCCACCACTCGGCATCGGCTTCAATTTCGCCCTGCGCGTTGACGTGGGGGTAAGGCAATTTTTTCTGCTTCGCAACGCGTGCCAGCACCGGATAGCCACCTTCAAACAGCAGGCGCTGCTGTTCTTCTTCCGGCAGAATGCTGTTGCTGCGCTCGTACATCCCGGCGTTCTGACGCTGGCGCTGCGCTTCATACAGAATGAGCGCGGACGCCACGGAGACGTTAAGGGACTGGACCATGCCGATCATCGGAATGATGATGTCCCGATCCGCCAGATCCAGCGCTTCCTGGGAGATCCCGGTTTTCTCCTGACCCATCAAAATGCAGGTCGGGCGGGTATAGTCGATCTCGCGGAAATCCACGGCCTTATCGGACAGGTTTGTCGCCAGGATCTGCATCCCGCGTCCTTTCAGATGCGATACGGCATCGCCAATCGTCTGGTGAGATTTGACGGATACCCAGCTGTTACTGCCTGCCGCAGCAGAGACCATGGTTCGCATCCGGTGACCCTGCCAGACGGCGTGCACTTCATGCACGCCGACGGCATCTGCGGTACGGACGATGGCAGAGACGTTATGAGGTTTATGCACCTGCTCCATGCAGACCGTCAGGTCAGGCTGGCGTCTGGCGAGCATTTCGCAGATACGGGCATAACGTTGTGAATTCATAAACCTAGTTTCGGTTTCGGGTGACTTTAATCACGTCCGGCATGACGCGGATCTTGCGCATAATGTTCGCCAGATGCACGCGGTCGCGAGCGGTCAGACGAATAAAGGCGCTATAGACGCGGCCGTCTTTTTCTTCCGTATTCAGGCTCTGAATGTTGGACGAGGCCGTGTTGATGGCTGCCGTCAGGTTCGCCAGGGCACCCTGGTGGTTGAACATATCCACCTTAATTTCGGTGATAAATTCCTGCGCCGTCTCTTTATCCCACTCGACCGCCATAAACTTCTCGGCTTCTTTCTGGTAGCCGCGAATGTTACGACAGGATTCATGGTGGATAACCAGCCCTTTGCCCGGACTGACGTGCGCAATAATCGGGTCGCCAGGGATTGGACGGCAACATTTTGCGAAGGTGATCAGCACCCCGTCCGCGCCTTTGATCGGCAGATGAGCATGGCCGGATGCGCCTGGAGCAGATGGCGTCGCTTCGCCCTGCTGCAGGTTTTTCGCCACCACGACGCTCATCGCGTTACCCAGACCAATTTCCGCCAGCAGATCGTCCAGAGACGTGAGCTTCATACGGTCGAGTTCACGCTGAATATGCTCCGGTGGGATCTCAGCCAGCTTGCGGCTGCCGCCCAACGCGTGGTTGAGCAGGCGACGCCCCAGGCTCACGGAGTCATCGCGCTTGAGGTTTTTCAACAGCTGACGAATTTTGGCGCGCGCTTTGGAACTCACGACAAAGTTCAGCCAGGCCGCGTTCGGACGTGCGCCCGGCGCGGTAATAATTTCGACCGTCTGGCCACTGGAGAGCGGCTGAGACAGCGGGTAAGGCTGTCTGTCGACGCGCGCGCCCACGCAGGCGTGCCCGATATCGGTATGCACGGCGTAGGCGAAGTCGACCGGCGTTGCGCCCGCAGGCAGTTCGACAATGCGGCCTTCTGGGGTGAAAACGTAAATCTCATCCGGGAAGAGATCGGATTTAACGCTCTCGATAAATTCGAACGAGCTACCCGCACTCTGCTGAAGCTCCAGCAGGCTCTGCATCCAGCGCTGGGCGCGGATTTGCGCGGTGGTGCTGCTTTCGCCACCATGCTCTTTGTAAGCCCAGTGCGCGGCTACACCCATCTCTGCCATCTGGTCCATGTCTTCGGTGCGGATCTGCACTTCAACAGGCACGCCGTGCGGACCGATCATCGAGGTATGCAAAGATTGATAGCCGTTCGCTTTCGGAATAGCGATGTAATCTTTCATGCGCCCCGGGCGCGGTTTATAGAGGCTGTGCATCTGCCCCAGCACGCGGTAGCAGGTGTCAGAGTCGTGGACGATTACGCGGAACGCGTAGATATCCATGATCGAGTGAAAACGCTGCTCTTTGAGCACCATTTTGCAGTAGATGGAGTAAAGATGTTTTTCGCGACCGCTGACGCGGCACGGGATTCCCGCTTCCTGCAAACGCCCTTCAATTTCAGAGAGGATCTTTTGAATCATCTCTTTACGGTTACCGCGTGCGGCTTTCACCACCTCTTTAATCACGCGATAGCGGTTCGGGTACAACGCTTCAAAGCCCAGCTCTTCCAGCTCGGTTTTGATGTGGTGGATACCTAAACGGTGCGCCAGCGGACTGTAAATTTCGAGGGTTTCACGGGCAATGCGGCGACGTTTATCCGGGCGAAGTGAGCCCAGCGTGCGCATGTTGTGGGTACGGTCAGCGAGTTTGATGAGAATGACGCGGATATCCTGCACCATCGCCATAATCATCTTGCGGAAGTTTTCGGCTTGCGCCTCTTTCTTGTCGCGGAATTTCAGCTTATCAAGCTTAGAGACCCCTTCCACCAGCTCGGCAACGCTTTTGCCAAACAGCTGTTCCATATCCTGGTAGGTGGCAGGGGTATCTTCGATCACGTCGTGCAGCAGGGCGGCCATCAGCGTTTCGTAGTCGAGTTTCATCTCGGCCAGAATACAGGCTACCGCAACCGGATGCGTGATGTAGGGTTCACCGCTTGAACGTGTCTGGCCCTCGTGAGCGTCACGTGCAACGAGATACGCCTGCTGAAGACGCTTAATCTGGTCTTCAGGCAGGTAGGTTTGAATCAGTTGATTCAGGCTTTCAAACAGATACAAGGGCGACCCGCAGGTTTAATTAACGACGACCTTCAGCAATGGCGGTTACGGCCTGCAGTTCTGCGGCTTCCTGCTCTTGCTGCTCCTGGCGCTCACGCACGTCGAGGATCTGGTTGTTGATCAGACCTTCTTCGATTTCGCGAAGTGCAATAACGGTGGTTTTATCGTTTTCTTCCGGTACCAGCGGATCTTTACCGCCCACCTGCATCTGACGAGCGCGACGCGCGGCGACCAGCACCAGGTCAAAACGGTTACCAATTTTCTCTACAGCGTCCTGAACAGTTACGCGTGCCATACTTAAAATGCTCCACAGGTGAAGAAATGACTGGGCATGATACTGAAAGTGGGTTCAGTCTGCCAACAGTTTGGTGATTAATGCGTCATGTCGCTGCTTCTGGCGGCTCATACGCAGTCGTTCTGCGCGAAGAATGGTTTTGAGATCGCTCAGCGCGGCATCAAAATCATCATTCACAATAAGGTAATCATATTCCGCGTAATGGCTCATTTCTGCAACTGCCTGTTCCATACGCTTTGCGATGACTTCTTCACTGTCCTGACCGCGGCCACGCAGGCGGCGATCCAGCTCATCCTTCGACGGCGGTAAAATAAAGATACTGCGCGAGTCAGGCATTTTCTTGCGAATTTGCTGTGCGCCCTGCCAGTCGATGTCGAGGAACACATTTACACCCGTCGCCAGAACCTGCTCAATGGTTTCACGCGAGGTGCCGTAGTAGTTACCAAACACTTCTGCGTGTTCAAGAAACGCATCTCTGCCGATCATCGCTCTGAACTCGTCGTGATCCACAAAGAAATAGTGTTCACCGTGCACTTCACCCGGACGCGGCGCTCGCGTGGTGTGAGAAACAGAAACCTGTGTGTCGTACAACGGTTGGGTTTTTAACAGTGCCTGAATAAGGCTGGATTTACCCGCGCCGCTAGGGGCAGAAACAATATAAAGCGTGCCTTGAGCCATGAGAGTCTTTTGTATGTGTTAACGAAGAAGTCCTACATACGGGCTTATTATACACGTCGCCGCTGTGTGACGTAGCCTTTGTCACACTTTTTCCCCTGGATTATTGAATTTTGCGTACCGTTTTCAGGTTTTACCTGCGGTTTGCCGCAATAAAAATTAACGCTGGATAGCGCCTCGCAACGTGAAAGGTTGCTATTAGCGTCGTTTCTCACGTCAGGTTATACCTCCTGCATTGCAGAGGAGGGATAGCGATGTGGCGGTGGATAAGCGGGTTAATGCTGTTGTGGTGTGGTTACGGGGCGGCGGTGTGCCCGGTGTGGTCACAGGCAAAAGCCGAAAAAGAGATTGCGTCATTAAGTGCACAAATCAAACGCTGGGATGAGGCTTACTGGAAGCTGGGGGTGAGCGAGGTCAGTGACGAAGTGTATGACCAGCTCAATGGCCGTTTAACCCAGTGGCAGCGCTGTTTCGACAACGATTTTGCTGAGAGCGCCCTTCCTGCGCTGGAGGGAAACGTAAAACATCCTGTTGCCCATACGGGGGTACGTAAAGCAGCCAGCAAAGAAGCGCTGGGTCACTGGATGCACGGCCGGAAAAATCTCTGGATGCAGCCAAAAGTCGATGGCGTGGCGGTGACGCTGGTGTATCGCAACGGAAAGCTAGCGCGGGCCATCAGCCGTGGTAATGGGCTAAAAGGCGAGGACTGGACGGCCCGCGTGCGTTTGATCCCGTCCGTGCCCAAGGAGGTATCCGGCGCGCTTGCAAACAGCGTCTTACAGGGGGAGCTTTTCTGGCTACGCGAAAACCACGTCCAGCGGCAGATGGGCGGAATGAATGCTCGCGCAAAAGTGGCGGGTGCGATGATGCGACAAAAGGACAACGCGCTTCTGAGCCAGACAGGAATATTTATCTGGGCCTGGCCGGATGGACCGAAGGGAATGGAAAACAGGCTTTCTGAGCTGTCCAGCGCAGGCTTTTCCCTGACGGCGCGCTATACGTTGCCCGTACAAGCGGTTGATGCTGTTGAAAAACAGCGTTTGGCCTGGCAAAACACGGCATTGCCCTTTGCCACGGATGGCATAGTGGTTCGGTCTGCGGAGTCACCTACAGGGGAAAGTTGGCTGCCCGGCGAAGGCAACTGGATTATCGCGTGGAAATATTCGCCTGCGGCACAGGTCGCAGAGGTCAGGAATATTCTTTTTTCCGTGGGGCGCACGGGCAAAATTTCTGTCGTGGCGGCACTTGAGCCTGTGCAGTTGAACGATAAACGGGTGCAGCGAGTGAGTCTCGGTTCGGTTGGGCGCTGGCAGAGGCTGGATATTGCCCCGGGCGATCAGATCCAGGTCAGCCTGGCAGGGCAGGGTATCCCCCGGTTTGATAAGGTGGTCTGGCGAGGGGCGGACAGACAAAAACCAGAGCCTCCGGCCTCGCGTTATCACTCCCTGAGTTGCTTTTATGCCTCGCCGGAGTGTATGGAACAGTTCTTTGCCCGGCTGACGTGGCTCAGTTCAAAGCAGGTATTCAACATTGAAGGATTAGGTGAGTCAGGCTGGCGCACACTCTGGCAGGCGCATCATTTTGAACATCTCTTTTCGTGGCTGCTATTAACGCAGGAGCAGCTGCAGTCGACGCCGGGATTCTCTGCCGCACGCGGGCTGGCGCTCTGGCATCGCTTGAATCAGGTGCATGAGCAGCCTTTTATCCGCTGGATTATGGCGCTGGGTGTACCGCTGCCACAGGCCTCGCTGAAGGCGTTGGAAGATGTGTCGTGGCAGAAGATGAGCGAACGCAGTGAAAAGGCCTGGCAGGCCTTGCCGGGTACGGGTGAGGAGAAGGCGCGGCAAATCGTTGCCTGGCTGCACGCGCCAGAGATCGATGTGCTGGTCAGGTGGCTTGCTCAGCAGCACATCAATGGGTTCTGAGATCAGTGGGCGCTGTGCTTATAGTGAAACACGGGCAATCCGAGCTTCAGACGCAGCGCCAGCATGCGGGCCGTAAAGCCAAACAGCAGCGTGGAGATGACCACCACGTCGTGGTTTGAAACGTAATGCTGCAGGGCAATGTAGAGCACCGCTGCGGCGAAGGAGATGCCGGCATACAGCTCTTTTTGGAAGACCAGAGGAATGCGTTTGCAGAACATATCGCGCAGCACGCCGCCGAATACGCCCGTGACCACGGCGGCAATGGTGGCGATAACCGGGCCTTCCCCCATATCGAGCGCGATTTGTGCACCGATGATAGAAAAGACGATCAGCCCCAGTGCATCAAGCACCAGGAACAGGCGGCGCAGATGGGGCATAACGGGTGCCACTATGGTGGTTAATACGGCAGCCGTTGCGACGATAATCACATACTCAGGATGTTTCACCCAGCCGAGCGGGTAATGGCCAAGCAGGATATCGCGCACGGAACCGCCGCCCAGCGCGGTTGCAGTGGCAATAATGATCACACCGAAGGTGTCCATCCGGCGACGCCCGGCGGCAAGAGCGCCAGTCATGGCTTCGGCGGTGATACCAATAAGATAAAGAATGTGAAGCAGCATATATCCTCCGGTGTGAACGCGGAAAGGTTAGCGATTTGTGCGCAAAATCACGATTGAGATTTTCTAAGGCGATTGGGTTTCACCTATAAAATTTAATCAATACATGTTGAATATCTTTGATTCTTGGCTGCTGAATTTGAAAAGAGGCGGGAATTCGGATTAGAAATAATAATGGATGGCGTCAGCCGACGCCACCCAAAAAGCGATTACTCAATATTCTGGATCTGCTCGCGCATCTGCTCAATCAGAACCTTGAGTTCAATCGCTGAGTTGGTCACTTCAGCGTTGATAGACTTAGACGCCAAAGTGTTCGACTCGCGGTTGAACTCCTGCATCATAAAGTCCAGGCGGCGGCCTACAGCTTCCTTCTTCTTCAGGATGTTATAGGTCTCTTTCACGTGCGCTTCCAGACGATCCAGCTCTTCGGCAACATCGATACGCTGCGCCATCAGCACCAGCTCTTGTTCCAGACGGGTGTTTTCCAGCTGAACTTCCGCTTCTTCCAGCTTGGCGACCAGACGCTCGCGTTGCCATTGCAGCACTTCCGGCATGTGGGTGCGGACTTTGGCTACTTCAGCGCTGACGCCTTCAAGGCGCTGCTCAATCATCGCTTTCAGCGCCTGACCTTCGGTTTCGCGGGCAACGATAAAGTCATCCAGCGTGCCGTCGAGGGCTGCCAGAATTTCTGCGGCAATCGCGTCCAGATCCTGCTCGCCGGCGGCCATGACGCCAGGCCAGCGCAGAATATCAACCGGGTTGATTTCGCCTTCATCGCTCTGCATTTTGACCCAGTTCGCCGCATTCACGAGCTGTTTCGCCAGTTTTTCGTTGAGGATCAGCTCGCCCTGTGCGCTGGCATCGGGCTCAAAGCGCAGGTTGCATTCCACTTTCCCGCGGGTCAGACGCGTACGGATACGCTCGCGCACCACAGGTTCAAGGCTGCGGAACTGTTCCGGCATACGGAAATATGTTTCCAGATAGCGCTGGTTTACCGAACGCATTTCCCAGGTAGCGC
Source organism: Enterobacter cloacae complex sp. P1B (assembly GCF_014982345.1). Taxonomy (NCBI): domain Bacteria; kingdom Pseudomonadati; phylum Pseudomonadota; class Gammaproteobacteria; order Enterobacterales; family Enterobacteriaceae; genus Enterobacter; species Enterobacter cloacae complex sp. P1B. The sequence continues at coordinate 165,495 of NZ_JADCLF010000007.1, forward strand.
TACCCCAGCTACCCTTGATTTCACGCCGGGCGTAGGCGGTCATACTGCGGATCATAGACATTCCCGTTTTTAAAGGAGAGATGGGGGGATTATAGCTTTCGGGGGCTTCTCAGGATAGGAATAAGCGTCCTTTATCCGTATAATGCGCAGCCACATTCGTTTCAAGCCGGAGAATCCATCATGCGTCCATCAGGTCGTAGCGCCAATCAGGTGCGTCCCGTCACCCTGACCCGTAACTATACAAAACACGCTGAAGGCTCCGTGCTGGTTGAGTTTGGTGACACCAAAGTGCTTTGCACCGCGTCCATCGAAGAAGGCGTTCCGCGCTTTCTGAAAGGTCAGGGCCAGGGCTGGATCACCGCCGAGTACGGCATGCTGCCACGCGCGACCCATACCCGTAACGCCCGTGAAGCGGCAAAGGGTAAGCAGGGTGGACGTACCATGGAAATCCAGCGCCTGATCGCACGTGCGCTGCGCGCCGCCGTTGACCTGAAAATCCTCGGTGAATTCACTATTACCCTGGACTGCGACGTGATTCAGGCAGATGGCGGCACGCGTACCGCGTCCATTACCGGTGCCTGTGTGGCGCTGGCCGATGCCCTGAACAAGCTGGTTGCAGCCGGTAAGCTGAAAACCAACCCTATGAAAGGGATGGTCGCGGCGGTTTCCGTGGGGATCGTTAATGGTGAAGCGCTTTGCGATCTGGAATATGTTGAAGATTCTGCCGCCGAGACCGACATGAACGTGGTGATGACTGAAGATGGTCGCATCATTGAGGTGCAGGGGACGGCGGAAGGTGAGCCGTTCACCCATGAAGAACTTCTCTCCCTGCTGGCGTTGGCCCGAGGGGGAATCGAATCCATTGTAACGACGCAAAAAGCGGCGTTAGAAAATTGATTTTAAAGGCGACCAATGAGTCGCCTTTTTTTTGCCTGTAAGACAGAAAAAACCAAAGGAGCGAATCCATGAAATCGTATCAGCGCCAGTTTATTGAGTTTGCGATTAATAAACAGGTACTTAAGTTTGGCGAATTTACGCTGAAATCCGGGCGTAAGAGCCCGTATTTCTTCAACGCCGGGCTGTTTAATACCGGGCGCGATCTGGCACTGTTAGGCCGCTTCTATGCCGAAGCGCTGGTGGATTCCGGGATTGATTTCGACCTGCTGTTTGGCCCTGCGTACAAGGGCATTCCGATTGCAACCACCACGGCGGTGGCGTTGGCGGAGCACCATGACCGTGATGTGCCGTACTGCTTTAACCGCAAAGAGGCCAAAACCCACGGTGAAGGCGGTAATCTTGTGGGCAGTGCGCTGCAGGGCCGCGTGATGCTGGTCGACGACGTGATTACCGCAGGCACCGCGATCCGTGAATCTATGGAGATTATCCAGGCCAACGGTGCGACGCTGGCTGGCGTGCTGATTTCTCTTGATCGTCAGGAGCGCGGTCGCGGCGATATCTCTGCTATCCAGGAAGTAGAGCGTGATTACAGCTGCAAAGTGACCTCTATCATCACCCTGAAAGACCTGATTGCGTATCTGGAAGAGAAGCCAGAGATGGCGGATCACCTGGCGGCGGTGCGGGCGTATCGCGAAGAGTTTGGCGTGTAATTAAAATGCCCGGCGGCGCTACGCTTACCGGGCCTGCGGTGCTACTGCAGCTGCGCTGCCACTAACGGCCAGCGGGCGTCAAAATCGTCCGTTGGTCGGTATTTGAATTCGCTGCGCACAAAGCGGGAGAGCATGCCTTCACAAAACGCCAGTATCTGGCTTGCCAGCAATGTCTCATCCGTATTGTATCCTTCGCCTTCACGCATTTTCTTCTCGCGCAGCACCTGGCGCAGCTGCGCTTCAATACGCTCAAAAAGCTGATTGATGCGGCCCTGCAGCCTGTCCTGCTCAAACATTAGCGCGTGGCCGGTCAGGATACGGGTTAAACCCGGATTGCGCTCCCCAAAGCCCAGAATTAACAGCACAATCAGACGAAGACGCGCGGTGGTATCTTTTTCATCTTTCAGAATCAGGTTAATGCGCGTGATCAGACTGTCTTCAATAAACTCGATCAGGCTGTCGAACATTTTTGTTTTGCTGGGGAAATGACGATACAGCGCCGCCTCAGACACGCCCACAGAGGCGGCCAGTTTGGCGGTGGTGATGCGTTGACTGCCATCGCTGGATTCAAGCATCAGAGCCAGAGATTGAAGTATTTCTTCGCGACGATTCCTTTTCGCGGTTTGTTTTTCTGCCATGTTACAAAATACCCCTGAAAATAAGCACTTGCCAGGCTGGCATCCACACAGCGACCGCAAACTGACGTTTGCGGTTTGTTATTGCGTTATGGCGCTGCGAGATACGTGTGTCGGGCGGTTATTTGCGCCCGGAATGGCCGAAGCCGCCTTCGCCACGGTCGGTGGCATCAAAGTCTGCCACCAGGTTAAATTCTGCCTGTACCACCGGTACAAAAACCATCTGCGCGATACGCTCGCCAGGTTCAATGGTGAAGCTGTCCTGACCACGGTTCCAGACGGACACCATCAGCTGACCCTGGTAGTCGGAGTCGATCAGGCCGACCAGGTTACCCAGCACTACGCCGTGCTTATGGCCCAGACCCGAGCGCGGCAGGATGACTGCCGCCAGAGACGGGTCTGCAATGTGGATCGCCAGGCCAGTCGGGATCAGGGTAGTGGCACCGGGAGCCAGTTCTACGGCGTCATCGAGACAGGCGCGCAGGTCAAGTCCGGCAGAGCCGGAGGTGGCATAGGTTGGCAGCGGGAATTGCTCGCCAACACGCGGGTCCAGAATCTTAACGTCGATTTTTTTCATCATAACGGGTAACGATCTCGTCCAGTAATTGTTGGCCCAGGAGTTCCTTGCGCTCAAGCGGTAAGATTTTATCTCCATCCTGCCAGAAAAGGTGCAGTGCGTTGCTGTCGCTATTAAATCCTTGCGTGGCCAGCGATACGTCGTTCGCGCAAATTAAATCGAGGTTTTTGCGGGTACGTTTTTGCCGGGCATATTCTTCCACATTATTCGTTTCTGCGGCAAATCCAACAACGTAAGGACGATGGCTTTTTAGTGCGGCGACACCGGCAACAATGTCCGGGTTTTTCACCATTTTCAGTGTTAATTCATCGCCTTGCTTTTTGATTTTAGACTCGGCGATGGTCTCGGCGCGATAGTCTGCCACGGCCGCACAGCCGATAAAAATCTGCTGGCGTTGCGCATGAGCCTGCACGGCGGCTTCCATCTCCAGCGCGGTGGTAACATTAATACGCTGTACAAAAGGTGGCGTAGGTAACGAGACCGGGCCGCTGACCAGCGTGACGTTAGCACCGCGTTTTGCCGCTGCGGCAGCAATTGCAAAGCCCATTTTGCCGGAGCTGTGGTTGGTGATGTAACGCACCGGGTCCAGCGGCTCGCGCGTCGGGCCCGCGGTAATCATGATGTTGAGATGTTGCAGGTCGTTGACAGGTGAAAAATGGGCGGCGGCCATATCCACAATCGTCAACGGGTCGAGCATACGCCCCGGGCCAACGTCGCCGCAGGCCTGGCTGCCGCTGTCCGGGCCCCAGACAAGCAGGCCGCGCGAAGCCAGCGTCTCCAGATTATGCTGGGTGGCGGCATTGCGGTACATCTGCTGGTTCATGGCGGGCACAACGGCGACGGGCGCAGGCGTCGCGAGGCAAATGGTCGAAACCAGATCGTTCGCCATACCAGCCGCCACGCGGGCAATTAAATCTGCCGTGGCAGGGGCAAGAATCACCAGATCGGCCCATTTCCCAAGCTCAATATGCCCCATCGCGGCTTCGGCGGCCGGATCGAGCAGGCTGTCAGATACCGGGTATCCTGAAACCGCCTGCAGGCTCAGAGGGGTGATAAAGGCTTTACCGCCTTCGGTTATCGCGACCCGCACGTCCGCCCCGCGCTCGCGCAGACGACGCACCAGCTCAGGCGCTTTATAGGCAGCAATGCCGCCGCTCACGCCAAGAACGATTTTTTTACCGGCCAGGCTCATCATGATTCTTTCCTGTTGGGTTTCACCAGAGAGCGGGCATTTTACCACAATCCCAAATAGGGGGGTGATGAAGTCCTTTATGCACTTTGCGAGGCGCTACGCAAGAACGAAACCTCAGCGTCGAGCCCCGGATTTGCCTGTGGCAGCATAATGGCAAACAGAAGGAGGCCGGGCATGGAAGAGACTGAACTGCTGCTACCGCGCGAAAAAATGCTGCGTCATGGCGTCGCGTTATTAAAAGACGAGGAGCTGCTGGCGCTCTTTTTACGTACAGGTACGAAGGGAAAAACGGTATTTACGCTGGCGAAAAATCTGATAGACCATTTTGGTTCACTACATGGTTTGCTGACAGCCGAACTGGAGGCGTTTACGCACGTAGAAGGCATTGGCGTCGCGAAGTATGCCCAGTTACGGGGTATTGCTGAACTTGCCCGGCGATTTTATAACGTACAGATGGAGGAGCAAGATCCGATCCTTACCCCTGACATGACCCGCGAATTTTTGCAAAGCCAGCTATCTGGTCTGGAGCGGGAGATCTTTATGGTGATCTTTCTCGACAACAGGAACCGGGTACTGAAGCACAGCCGCCTGTTTTCGGGTACACTGAGCCACGTTGAGGTACATCCGCGTGAAATTGTGCGTGAAGCGATAAAAGTGAATGCAGCGGGGGTGATCCTCGCGCATAATCACCCCTCTGGCTGTGCAGAACCGAGCAGAGCTGACAAAGAAATCACCGAACGCATTATCAAATGCTGTCAATTCATGGACATTCGTGTTCTGGACCATCTGATAATTGGCCGCGGAGAGTACATTTCTTTTGCAGAACATGGCTGGATTTAGGCTATTTCTCGCGATCCATCGGGATCTTTGTCTGTTCGGGACTTGAGCACACCGCCGAGTCAGCGTATACTACGCCACCTTTGAGAATCTCGGGTTTGGCATTTGGGCCTGGCAATCGAGAGTTCACTTAGAACTACGCGATGACCGGGCTGTAAAGCCTGACGAGGCGCCGATACCCCATACGAAGCTCGAGCTAATTTGATTTTTGGAGAATAGACATGTCCCGAGTCTGCCAAGTTACTGGCAAGCGTCCGGTGACCGGTAACAACCGTTCCCACGCACTGAACGCGACTAAACGCCGTTTCCTGCCGAACCTGCACTCTCACCGTTTCTGGGTTGAGAGCGAGAAGCGTTTTGTCACCCTGCGTGTATCTGCTAAAGGTATGCGTGTAATCGATAAGAAAGGCATCGATACAGTTCTGTCTGAACTGCGTGCCCGTGGCGAAAAGTACTAAGTACTTAAAGAGGAAATAAATCATGGCTAAAGGTATTCGCGAGAAAATCAAGCTGGTTTCTTCTGCTGGTACAGGTCACTTCTACACCACCACGAAGAACAAACGTACTAAGCCGGAAAAACTGGAACTGAAAAAATTCGATCCAGTTGTACGCCAGCACGTACTGTACAAAGAAGCTAAAATCAAATAATTTTAGCCTCCTTGTATTGAAAAACCCCGCAACTGCGGGGTTTTTTGCATTCTGCATCTCAACGGAGGAACCATGCCTGAATTACCTGAGGTAGAGACCAGCCGTCGCGGCATTGAGCCCCATCTGGTCGGCGCGACTATTCTTCATGCCGTCGTTCGCAATGGACGACTGCGCTGGCCGGTGTCCGATGAGATCCACGCGTTAAGCGACAAACCCGTCCTTAGCGTGCAGCGCCGCGCGAAATACCTGCTGCTGGAGCTGCCTGACGGCTGGATCATTATCCATCTTGGGATGTCCGGGAGCCTGCGCATCCTGACCGAAGAACTGCCTGCGGAAAAACACGATCACGTTGACCTGGTAATGAGCAACGGCAAAGTGCTCCGCTACACCGATCCGCGGCGCTTTGGCGCGTGGCTGTGGACGAAGGAGCTGGAAGGACACAACGTGCTGGCGCATCTGGGCCCTGAGCCGCTTTCAGACGCGTTTAATGCGGACTACCTGAATGAGAAGTGCGCGAAGAAAAAGACCCCGATCAAGCCCTGGCTGATGGATAACAAGCTGGTGGTCGGCGTGGGGAATATTTACGCCAGTGAATCGCTGTTCGCGGCCGGGATCCATCCCGATCGGCTGGCCTCGTCGCTGTCCGCGCAGGAGTGTGAGCTGCTGGTTCGGGTCATTAAAGCAGTGCTGCTGCGCTCGATTGAGCAAGGCGGGACCACCCTGAAGGATTTTCTGCAAAGCGACGGTAAACCAGGCTATTTTGCCCAGGAGCTGCAGGTGTATGGCCGTAAGGGCGAGCCATGCAGGGCATGCGGGACGCCGATTATTGCCACGAAGCACGCCCAGCGCGCCACGTTCTACTGCCGCCAGTGTCAGAAATAGAACTACTTTAGCTTTTCCATCAGTGCCAGGTGGACGTTATCCGGCAGGAAATGGGTAACGTCCCCGTGATGGCGCGCCACCTCTTTTACCAGCGTGGACGAGATAAACGACCACTCTTTTGACGGCATCAGGAATACGCTTTCCAGCTCCGGCATCAGGTGGCGGTTCATGTGCGCCAGCTGCATCTCATACTCGAAGTCTGCCACCGCGCGCAGGCCACGAATCAGAATATTGGCCTGCTGGGCGCGGGCGAAGTTCGCCATCAGATCGCTGAACCCGACAACTTCAACATTCGGCAGGTGCGAAATGGCGTCGGTGGCAAGTTGCACGCGCTCGTTGAGATCAAACATCGGCTTTTTGCTGGGGCTGGCGGCAATCGCCAGGATCACCTTGTCGAACATGCACGCTGCACGGGTAATGATGTCAAGATGACCGTTAGTGATCGGATCGAAGGTACCCGGATAAATCGCTTTTGTGCTCATGGCTCACGTTTTCTCTGAGTAGCCGCGGCAGAGCGCCCACAGCTCGGTGTATTTGTTGAAAGTATACTGGGCATTCACTACCGCCAGTAACCAGCCCTGCTTACCATCCAGCACGCCGCCGCGCAGCAGCAGCGTTTTCAGAAACGCGCCCAGCGTGTGGGTGAAGATTCCTGTCAGCGAGGCCTTCTTGCCGCGCTGGTGGCGTTCCTGCGCCCATGCGGTGGCATAGTTGAGCTGCTTTTGCTGGAAGCTGGCGAAATCACGGCAGGTCAGATGCAGCAAATCACCCGTCAGGGGGATGACCTGGGCGCCGTCGCAGGCCAGTGACTCATGGACAAGATTGTCGTTGTACTGAAAGCGCCCGCGCTCGTAGAGGCGCATTACGCGATCCGGATACCAGCCGCTGTGGCGCATGAAGCGGCCAAGGAAGTAGTTACGACGCGCGATGCTATATACAGCGCCAGGCTGGGGTGAGGAAAGCACCGCCTGAATGGCCTGCTGGAGTTCTGGGGTGACGCGCTCGTCGGTGTCGATCATCAGCACATAATCGCCCGTGGCGTGACCCTGCGCGCGCTGGCGCTGAATGCCGTAGCCCTGCCAGTCGGTATCGGTAAAGACTTTTGCGCCCGCAGCCCGGGCGATGTCCACCGTGTTGTCCGTGCTTCCGGAGTCGAGGATAACAATTTCGTCAGCCCAGGCGACGGAGGCCAGGCAGTCCGGAAGCAGGTCGGCGGCGTTTTTGGCAATCATGACGACCGACAGACGCGTAGACATTAGTGGCTCCGCTGAGGCAGATAAGGTTGCAGAAGCTGCAGCAGACGGGTGAGTGCGCCCTGGTTCTGGTGCAGCACTTCGACGGCGTGGCGACCGTACCACAGGCGGTAATCTTCATCCGTCAGAAGGGTCGATACTTCTTTGACGACCGAGTCCGCATCGGTCACGGTAATTAAACCATCGGCCTGCTGCAATTTAGCGCAGATATCTTTGAAGTTAAACGTGTGTGGACCCATCAACACAGGAATGGCGTGGGCTGCCGGCTCGAGCGGGTTATGGCCTCCGCGCTCCACCAGGCTGCCGCCAACAAAGGCGAGGTCAGCAATGCCGTAGAGCAGCATCAGTTCGCCCATCGTATCGCCAATCACCACCTGGGTACTGCCGGAAGGGATCTCTCCGCTGCTGCGCAGGGTGAAGCTGAAGCCGCCTTTCTGCACCATTTCGCGGGCATCTTTAAAACGTTCGGGGTGACGAGGCACCAGAATCAGCAGTAGGTCCGGGAAGGTTTCCAGCAGCTTACGGTGCGCCTGCAGGATAATCGCCTCTTCGCCCTCATGAGTACTGGTCGCTATCCAGACCTGGCGACGCGGAGCCCACTGGCGGCGTAGCGTGATGGCGCGGGCGGCCAGTTCAGGGGTAACGGAAATATCGAATTTCAGGCTGCCGGTCACAGCAAGCTGGTTGCGCTTCAGGCCCAGGGAGATAAAGCGCGCCGCGTCTTCTTCGTTCTGCGCGGCAATCAGCGTGATTTTGCTCAACAGGCGGCGCATAAATTTGCCCAGCTTGCCGTAGCCTTTCGCCGAGCGCTCTGACAGGCGCGCGTTGGCAATCACCAGCGGAATTTTACGGGCGTGCAGAGCGGAAATCATGTTCGGCCACAGCTCGGTTTCCATCACGATCACTAGCTTCGGGCGAACGGTGTTCAGGAAACGATTCATAGCGCAGGGCAGATCGTAAGGGAGGTAGACGTGATGAACGTCTTTGCCAAACGCGGATAACGCGCGCTCTGAGCCGGTCGGCGTCATGGTGGTGACGGTAATCGGCAGAGACGGGTAGCGGTGGCGCAGAGCGCGAACCAGCGGGATCGCCGCCAGCGTTTCACCGACAGAAACGGAATGCAGCAAAATACCGTCCGGGGCGACTTTATTGCGGCAAAAGCCATAGCGTTCAGCCCAGCGTTTACGATACGCAGGCGCTTTACGGCTACGAAGCAACAGTCTCAGCCACACCAGTGGCTGAATGATATAGAGCAGGGCGGTATACAACAATTCCAAGCGATTATCCGTCTTTTTAGTTTCGGCGGGCAAATTCTAAGCATTTAAGCCAGGTAAAGCTATCTCTTATGCCAGATACCGTTTTAAACGGAAGTAGCGTCGGCCCAGGCGCCAGCGCAAACGCGGGCTTTTGGCACTTTTCCAGATAAGCTTCCAGATCCCGGTGTCGAAGAACTCTTTGATAATCATTGTTTTCTTTGTCTCATCCTTCATGTTGTCGAAGGTATGAATGATCCCCAGCCCCTCTTTGGCGATTTGCCAGTGGCAGGCGGGGATATTTTTCACTTTATCCGGGTAACGCTGGTTAATGGCATCAAGCATCTGCAGGATTTTCATGTAGTGGCGCGCGGAGCGGATCAGCGTGTCGTCATTATCCGGCGTATGCGATACCGAGGCAGAGTGAATGTAGTAGTCATAAAAGCGTTCACTGGTGTACTGAACGCGCTCTGCGGCAAGCAGCACCTCGGTAGTCCACGGGATATCCTGATGGCGCAGGCCGGGTTCGAAATGGAAACTGTGTTTACGAATAAAATCGTGGCGATAGATATTAAGCCAGGTCACGTGCAGGAACTTACGTGAATCCAGCGCCATCTTTAACCATGCCGGGCCCGTCATAACGCCCGTTGAGGCGAGTTTATCCTCGGGGAAGATAGGTCGAGACGGTTTCTTATCATTTTCCCAGACGTAGTTGCCGTTGCAGGTGGCGACATCCAGATCCTGCGTGACGGCCATATCCAGCAGACGCTGGTACATGCCAGGTTTGAAGACGTCATCAATATCCGGGAAAGAGAGATACTGACCGGTTGCAACGGCCAGGCCGGTATTTCGCGCAATGGAAACGCCCTGGTTTTGCTGTTCAATCACCTGCATCTGCGGCAGTTTTTCACGCCAGCTTTCGACGATCTGCATCGAGCGGTCAGTCGAGCCATCATTGACAATAATGACTTCCATGCTGTCGATGCGTTGATTCACAAGGCAGGTAAAGAACTGATCCAGAAAAGCTTCGCCGTTATAAACGGCAACCACCACGCTTAACAATGGCGCTGAATTTTGCATAAGAAACCTGATTATTTTTGATTGTCGACCAAAGCAATGTACTGCTGGCAAATGGCATTGATACCGAACGACGCAATCGTTGCATCGCCAACGACCGGCGGGGCGGTATAAATATCTACCAGGGTTTTTGCCAGTGACGCGTCATTTAGCTCTGCCAGCCCGCGCGCTAAGGCGCCGGTGAGGATTTCTGCGGGGCCACCCGGACAATTGGTACTGACCGGTGGCGTCTGGCAGATAATGGATTCCACCAGCACATTACCAAAACCTTCGCAGTCAGAACTTAACACTAAGAGGCGTGCCCCTTTAATCCAGGGGTAGGGATTGGAGTCGAAGGGACGGAAAACCGTCTTGTCTTCAATACCCAGGTCGCGGGCAAGCTGTTTGAGCTTTTGAATTTTGGCTTCGGAACCATTGCCCATCATGACAAGCGTAGTGTCGAGCTGGCTCTGTGCGAACGCGCGTAAAAGACGGTCGTGGCGTTTGTGTTCATGGAAGCGGCCGACATGGATGATGTAATCCTTCCCTTGCATCTCGAAGGGGGCATCCGCCAGACGCTGAATTTCAGGGATATCAAAAGGATTGTGGATAACCGCTTTACGCCGGAGTTTCAGAGCCAGGGTCTCGGAAAGGTCTTTCAGCACGGCGCCTGAGACGGCGACAACGTTTCGGTTTTCGTAGGTATGACGAATTTTAAGATGCTTAAACCAGCGCGACAGCCCGCTGCGATGGCGAAGATAGGAGAAAGAGAACATGCCATGCACGCAGAACCAGACTTTTTCACGCTCCAGCGCGCGGCAGTGCGCCACAATGCGGTCAGTTTTGTGCAGATGAGAGAACACAACGTCAAATTTTCCGCTGCGCTCAGCCCGCTCAATTGCCTGATCCAGCAGGCGGGCTCGGCGTGGGATCTCCGTCAACTTGCGCCACGGTTTTTTGCAGGTATCCTGAACCACCTGATAATCAATGCCTTCCGGGATGGCGTAATCACACACTTTCCGCAGAGAGAAAAGGGAGACCTGATGCCCCATTTCCGTTAATCCGCTGGAAAGTGTAAGAACTGTTTTTTCAGCTCCCCCACCGGGTAAACCATCAATAATCATTAGGATGCGCATTTTTAATCCAGTAATTTTTGATAAAGCGAAATAAGCTGACTTGACAGTTTTTCGGGGGTGGCGTCTTTTACCCGTTCACGTGCCGCTTGCCCCATCGTGTTATTTTTTCCCAGAGAAGGAGTGGCTGCAATTGCCTCCTTCAATGTGTTGATATCCAGGGCGTCACAATAAAATCCGTTCTGGCCTTGCTGAATAAATTCAGCGCCTCCGCAACTCTCTGAAGTAATGACGGGCAAGCCGCAGGCCATCGCTTCAAGAATGACGTTTGGAAAGGGATCATACAGCGTTGGCAACAGTAAACCATCGGATAGCTGATAAAAAGGCAGCGTTTCTTTCTGCATCCCCAGGAAACGGATTTGCCCTTCGCAGCCCAATGAACGGGCGAGGTCACGATAACGATGTTCTGCTTTATCCTGTCCAACCACAATCAGCCAGGCTGAAGTTCCTGCGATAGCGCGTATGGCGCTGGCCAATCCTTTTCGTTCAAATCCCGATCCTACAAAACAGAACACCACGGCATCGGCTGGCAAACCAAATTGCTGACGCAGCGCGGCACGCTGTGCTTCCTGGGCCGGAACGAAGCGGCTGGAATCAATTGAATTATAAATCACATGGATCTTTTTTGCGTCAATATCAAAGTCTTCGACGATTTCGCGTTTGATCATCTCCGCATTACAGATAACCGCTTTCAGCTCTGGCGCCTGGTACATTTCACGCTCGGCGTGCATCACGTAGCGGTGATAGCGGTCGACCATCAGCATTTTCGCGCGCCAGGCGGGCAGGATGCGCGCACGCTGTAGCAGCCAGCGGCGATGAACGCCATCGCCAGCGCGGTAGATATCACAGCCCGGAATCCGCTCGTGGCTTTGCACAATATCAAACTGCTGTTGCTGCCACAGCGCGCGGGCAGCATGGGCAAACCCGCGTTCGCGGCTAATTCGGCCCCATTTGCGCGGGTCGCAAATATGGATATGCCAGTCGTCCTGTCTCTCGCCCTGCCATTCACGCGTAATGACGTTGAGTTCAAGATTCTGATTGCTCAGCGCGGTGAGCGCACGTGAAACGAAGCGCTCCGCTCCGCCATCAGGGCGATACTTTTGGCGAACAATCGCCAGACGATGGTGTTTCATGACAAATATCTCCTTGCAGCGGAGACGACAGCATCAACAGGAATGGCGTCGAGATAGCGTTCTTTCGTTTTGGTATCAATAGCGTCGGGATCGGGAAGGGGACCGTAGTCGCCAGCCCAGATGACTTCACCGTTGACTTGCCATGGAGACCAAAACGTCAGTTTGGAAGGGCCAAACAGCGCCACGCAGGGCGTCTGCAGCGCGGCGGCCATATGCATCGGAACGGAGTCAACGCCAATAAAAAGACACGCGTGGTCGATGAGTGAGGCCAGCTGGCGCAACGTTAGCTGTCCCGCCAGCGAGACGACCCCCGTTTTCGGTGAGGCGGCGAGTATGCGATCTATCATCGCCAGCTCTTTTTTATCCGGCCCGGCCGTGAGTACAACGGTATGCCCATCCTGCTGCAGCGCGGTGATGGTTTGCGCCATTTTGCTTTCATCCCAGCATTTGAAGAACCAGCGTGATGTCGGCTGAATGACGATGTAGTTATCGCCCACTCCTTTTTGCACCAGCTGCTGGCGGGCGTGGTGCCAGTCTTCTGCGCTGTAGGCCATGGTAACAGCTGGCTCAGGTGCGACCTGTAATGGTGACAGAATGGAGAGATTTTGTTCGACAGTGTGCAGGGATTTGTGATTTGCAACAGAGACTAAATCGCTATGACAGAAACGCCAGAATGGATTGTTGCGTTTGTTAAAGGCGAATCCGAGGCGAACCGGCGCACCAGTGAAACGGGTGACGATAGCGCTACGCCACTGATCGGCAAGATTTATCACCAGATGATAATGTTGCTTTCGTAACGCGCAGAGTAACTGCCACTCCTTTTGAAGGTGCTTTAGCGTGCCCAGTTGCTTCCATTTACGATCGATTCCATAAATAGTGCCAATCGTCGGATGCGCGGCGAGCATATCGCGCGTTTCTTCATACAACAGCACGTCAATTTGCGCTTGTGGCCATTTTTGACGTAATGAATCAATGACGGGGGTGGTCAATAACATATCGCCATGATGGCGGAGTTTGATCAGTAGAATGCGCAAATCAGGCGTGTCAGGTAAGTTATTCATCATCATCTTATCGGCGTTGTACTGTTGGCAATTCTAATAGACCTGGTAGCGACTTGCACTCTTTCTCCATAATCTCAGGAATTTCCCAGGGAGGCTTTACTCAGGCTTTGGTGAGTGCGTAACATAGCGCTAACTTCCCTGTCATGCGGACTCATTATGAAAAAACCAGCGTTTATCATCACGATTGATACTGAGGGCGATAATCTCTGGGAGAATCACCGCGTCATTAAAACGGAAAATGCGCGCTATCTGGCCCGGTTCCAGGCCCTCTGTGAGCGTTTTGGTTTTAAGCCCGTATGGCTGACAAACTATGAGATGGCAATCGAGCCCGTTTTCATTGAATTCGCCAGGGACGCGATCGCTCGTGGTCAGGGGGAGGTGGGTATGCACCTTCATGCATGGAATAGCCCACCTGAGCACGATCTCACGGGAGATGACTGGCGCTGGCAACCGTATCTGATTGAATTTTCAGACGAGGTGATGCGTGAGAAAGTGCTGTTCATGACCCGTCTGCTGGAAGAGACATTTCAGACCAAAATGCTGAGCCACCGCGCCGGGCGTTGGGCATTTGATAGCCGCTATGCAAAATTGCTCGTTGAACTGGGCTACCAGGTTGATTGCTCCGTGACGCCACGCGTGAACTGGCGCAATGCGAAAGGTGCTCCGCAGGGCAATGGTGGAACGGATTATCAGCATTTCCCCGACCACGCCTATTTTATGGATTTAGATACTATTTCCCAGGCGGGAAATAGCCCCTTACTCGAAGTGCCGATGAGCATTCAGTATAAACATCCGGCCTGGTTGAACACGATCAAACAGGGATACGATCGGCTTCGCGGTAAATATCGCTCGCCTTCCGTGAACTGGCTACGACCGACCGGTGGCAATGCGTCGCAGATGATTCAGGTCGCGCAGCAATGCCTGTCGCAGGGACAGGATTATGTGGAGTTTATGCTTCACTCGTCTGAATTTATGCCAGGCGGAAGTCCGACCTTTAAAGATGAGGCGGCGATTGAAGGTTTATATCAGGATTTAGAAGCGCTTTTTAGCTGGCTATCCGATAAGACGGTGGGGATGACGCTGGCGGAGTTTTATCAATACAAGAAAAAATAATGCCCGGCTGGCGGGCATTATCTCTTAGTGATGTTGTCTGGTTTGCGAGAAGGGAGTACTCAATGCAAACAGAGTAACAAAGAATATTAGGGCTTCTGAGCTCAATAAAATGACGTCCGTCAGGCCATAGAGTAATAAAAGAAGCATCGTTGTCAGCAGCAGGCCATTTCGGTTTTTAAGCGCGTAAGCAATCATCGAAACGAAGAAAAAGAGTAATATCGCCAGACCCGGAAGCCCCTGCAGAGAGTATTTTTCAATAAATTCATTGTGTAGGTGTATTTTTAAATAGCCAAGTGCAGTGATTAGATTAGGATGTCCATCATTAATATAATGTTGCGTCCAGAAATACCTTTCTTCTAATGATTGCCCTAGTGGATGTGCAAGCCCGTTCTGAATACCTACATTCCACATGGTAAAACGAGAGCCAAGTGAGGTGCCGTCTACTCCGCTTTCATATTTCTCAAGCTCAGCCTGTGCTTGCATAATCTTGGGTGAAATTAATGGTTTGTAACTAACGACAACCACACCTGCCACAATACATAAAAAAATCAGCGTTGATTTCATATGAATTCTTCTGAAGTGGTAGAGCGTGAGTACAATCGCAAGGAGCAAATATAATCCCATTGCAGCACGCGTCCCCGTTAAAAGAATAACGAAGTAAGATATTAAGATGGTAAGACCCGCGACGACATACAGTTTTCTGTTTTTTTGAAGATAAAGGCTGTATACCAGCGCCAGTGACAGTACGGAGTAAACATAGGCAGACACGGTGGCGCGATTGATGGCCATCTCTATACGTGCCATGCCCTGCGTCGCCTGCCATAAGCCATATCCCGTGGCGAGGACAAACCCTGTACCTGCCGCGTACAGGAAGTACTTCTGGAAAGCGCTTTTATCGACGTAAGTTTTAAACCGGTCAAGATAGAAAACGAGAATGCTCGCTAATATCAGTTTCTTACTGGCACCCAGATAATCGCTGTAAGCGTTTAAACCTTCGCTATGATATTCGTACACCATATACCAGACAAGATTGAGTAGCCCAATCAGCAATATGGGGAGCGCGATTGAAAAGGGGCGCAGGGTGATTTTTTTATATTCGCAAGCTAAGCCGATAATGCTGGCATAAACCGCAATATAGAAAAATTCGCGTTGTTTACCTGAGCTCAGCAGCGCCAGCGCAAGCGAAATGAGGCTCAAAATCAGCGTCAGCTGATAGAGCCGCAGTTTTACTTTTTCCATAATGCCTCAATGACCCTTTTTTTGTAGCTGAAACGTACATCTCTGGAGAAGAAAAAAGAGAAAGAATAAAGTGCATTCACCCGCAGCTTAACCAGTTTGAGCTGCAGGTCGGTCAGATATTGTCGGTGATTACTGTAAATATCAAACCAGTGGCAATTAATAAGATGCTTAAATGATTGCGGGAATGTATTTTCCATCTGTAGTGTACATTCAATCAGCGTAGCGATTTTACTGGCGTCAAGACGGCTCGACAAACTGTCGCTGCGTTTGATGTAAAAATAGTGTCCCTGATACTGAAAAAAGATTTTACGCGATTGCATCAGCATGCCGGGAAATACCGCGAAATCTTCATAGCAGACCATAGAAGGGATAGGGTTGGTTGCGTATAGCCTGCGGTGGATGAATTGCCCGATCAGATGCGCCTGAAAATCTTTGTGCTGCAGGAAACGCTTTATTGCATCATTTTGCGATAATGAGAGGGGCGTGAATCCCTGCCAGGCGGAGGTGATTTTCCGCATATCGCGTATTTCCAGCAGGCGCGTCAGCAACATATCAGGACGCTCTGCTTTCAGGAAGGCGACGGCATCCCGGATGCTACCCGGCTTTAACAGATCGTCGCTATCAAGCATCGTGATGTAATCGCCTGACGCCAGCGAGACTGCGCTGTTTCGAACATGCCCTACGTTACGGTACTCAACGTATTGGCATTGCGCATGCGGAAGCTTTGGCAACCACGCCTCAATAATATCCTGTGTGGAATCGTTGGAACTGTCATTAATGATAATAACTTCTACATCATCGCCTGCATTCTCAATCGCGTTTTGCAGACTTTCCAGCGTGGCGTGAAGCGTGTTTTCGGCATTATGTGCGGCAATAATGATGCTGAGAAAAGCCATAGTAATTAGTTTCCCTGAGCATCAAAGGCAGATTTTGCTGTTGGTAGACCGCAAATGAAATGTTTGAGTTCGTCCAGCGATTCATCTGTTACCGCGAAGAGTTCTTCCCGGCCTTGCGAGAAATAATAACGAGTTTCAAAAACATACGAGCAAATATTGTCATCGTTGCCAATCAGCAACACGTTGCCAAGCGGGCGCTGCTCGTAGTGACAGCACGGACCGAACAGTAAGACGACCGGCACGCCAACCGCATCGGCGATGTAGACATTCCCCGAGTCGGAGGCGATATAACAATCCATTTTAGAAATTGCCCACGGAAGCTCTTCAAGCGAGATCTTGCCAATCAGATTAATAAAGTTGGGCAGTTCACCGTAAGCGCGGGTGATGTCATCCATCCAGGACTGTTCATTCGGGGCGCCAAAGACATAAAACTCGCAGGGCAGGTCGGCGAGACGATCGGCAATTTGCTTCCAGATGACAGGCGGAACGGTTTTGGCTTTATTCCCGGCGGCGATACTGATGCCAATGCGGACCGCGCCGGGTTTGTCAAGGATTGCCGGATAAGTCGCGGGTTTAAACAGTGGCTTTGTGGCGTGCTTTGGAGAGTCTTGCCAGGTCAGAGCGCGGTCGGCCAGCTTAAGATAGTTAGTGACTGTTAACGTTTTTCTACCGTGGTCAACCGTACCATCGGCCGTTGAATAGAAAATCCCGTGATACCACCTGCGCGTGTAAGTGCTTAAGAACTGCTTGTTTTTGGCGTTACAAACGGAGGCGAAAAAAAGATTCACGCTGTTAGGCTGCAGAAGGTAGACGTTGTCATAGCGGTTCATGATCCTGCAGGCGAAACAGAGCTTTCGCCACAGGTTACGCTTATGCTGCTCGATAAAATAAATCTCTTCGACCGTCTCGTCGTGCTTCGCCAGCGCACCCACGCTGCGGCTGATGAGCACGTCGCTTTTTTGCAGCCAGGCCAGAAGAGGCGTTGCATTAACAAAATCACCGATTTTGGCTGTCTGAATGACCAGGTTTTTCCCTGTCTCTTTGCGCAACAGCTTCCGGATAAGCTTCACCGGAAAGAGTAAAATCAGCAGAAATACGTAACTCATGGGTTAAATATCCCTGTTGGAAAGCCAACGGCTGCCCTGTAAAAATGAAAAAATCGCATCTGCGCTGATATCCTTCGTTTGCTGAGTCGGGCTGACCATCTGATGCTGGTTTTTGCCATAGCCCCCGATCAGGCCGGGATCGGTCGGGCCAAAAAGGGTGATATTTGGGCGATCCAGCGCCGCGGTTAAATGGCTTAAACCCGTATCCACGGAAACAACGGCGTTAGCGCCTGCCAGCTCTGCGGCAACCTGCGCCAGCGTGAGTTTGGGTAACACCTCGACGTGGGAAAAGCCTGCTGCCAGACGCGCCGCACGCTGCCGCTCATGCTCAGCGCCCCACGGGAGTTTAATATGGATACCGGAGGGTTGCATTAGTTCAATCAGCCTTCGCCAGTGTGTTTCCGGCCAGTGCTTATCGTCGCGCGTTGTGGCATGCAGAAAGACAAGATAAGGCTGAGCACAGGGATCTGTATTGCGCAAAAAGTGCTGCGCAATGGCGTAGTCGCCCTGCGCTTCCGGTTTCGCATAGCCGAGGCTTTTCGCAAACAGCTCGCGGGTGCGTTCTACGGCGTGCTGCTGCTTTGCGATGTGGTGGCGGCGGTTATAGAACAGACTCGCCAGCGGTTCGCGGGCGGTGTGCCAGTCCATGCCGTGCTTTACGCCGTGTGCCAGACGCGTGACCAGCGCCGCGCTTTTCACCAGCCCCTGCGCGTCGATAATCGCGTCGTAACGCTGCGCCTGCACCGTTTCACGGAAGGCTTTACGCTCGGCTTTAATCGGCGCGGAGAACCACGCTTTGCGCCAGCGGCGAATCGCGACCGGGATCACGCGGTCAACCGCTTCATGCCAGGTGGGGATCTGCGCGAAGCCTTCTTCTACCACCCAGTCAAAACGGATGCCGGGGATGGCCCGCATCGCGTCCGTCAGCGACGGTAGCGTATGCAGCACATCGCCCATTGAGGAGGTTTTAACGATCAATACCCGCATCCGTTATCCTTCTTCGCTCAACAGCAGTTCGTTGAGCTCTTCGAGAACGCGCTCTGGGGTAATGTCGATCAGGCTCTGATGGTAACCTTCAGCGGCATCGCCTTTGCGTACCTTGTGGTAGCCGGTGATCAAACGGATTACGCGCGCTTTGTGCGACAGCGGCGGCGTGAAGTCCGGGCTGCTTGGGCCATACAGCGCAACCAGCGGACGATCCAGCGCGGCGGCGACGTGCATCAGGCCAGAGTCATTGCTGACCACGGCCTTACAGGCGGCAATCAGGATAACGGCCTGCTCAAGCTGCGTTTCTCCAGCCAGGTTGCGGCACCAGGCCTGTTGCTCGGTGCTCAGCGTGGCGAGAATTTCGTTGCCCGCCTCGTGATCCTTCGCCGAGCCAAACAGCACAATCTGGTAGCCCTCGTCGATCAGCTGTTTCGACAGTTCGGCGTAGTGGTAGTGCGGCCAGCGTTTTGCCGGGCCAAACTCGGCGCCGGGGCAGAAGCCAATCATTGGGCGTTCGGACGAAAGGGCAAACGCGTTGCAGGTGTGGGATTTCTCCCCCTCGTTCACCTGAAGCTGCGGCCACAGCAGCGGCTGCGGCAGGTCTTTCGCGCTGCGCATCACCCCTTTGTCGTAGGCCAGCGCCACGTAGCGCTCCACCATCAGCGGCCAGGCCGCTTTATCCAGCACCCGCGCGTCGTTCAGCAGACCGTAGCGCATTTCGCCGCGCCAGCCGGTACGGTGCGGAATGCCCGCAAAGAAAGGTACGAGGGCGGATTTAAAGGAGTTTGGCAACACGTACGCACGGTCATAGCGCTTCTCGCGCAGGCTATGACCGAGCTTGCGGCGTTCGCCGATTTCCAGCGCCCCGTGGCCGAGCGGCATCGGGATCGCCTCGTTTACTTCCGGCATACGCGATAACAGCGGACGGCACCAGGCGGGTGCCATCACGTCGATTATCGCCTGGGGATAACGCGCCTTGAGCGTGCGATAGAGACTTTGCGACATCATCATGTCGCCCACCCATGACGGGCCGATCACCAGAATCTTCATACTTACGCGTCGCGGTTCAGCCAGGCCATATATTCCGTTACGCCTTCGGCAACGGTCTTGAACGGCTTGTCATAACCCGCTGCGCGCAGGTTAGTCAGGTCGGCCTGCGTGAACGCCTGGTAGCGGCCTTTCAGCTTATCCGGGAACGGAATGTACTCGATGCTGCCTTTCTTATGGTATGCCAGCGTGGCGTCAGCCACCGCCTGGAAGGATTCCGCGCGGCCCGTGCCCAGGTTGAAGATGCCGGACACACCGTTTTCCAGGAACCACAGGTTTACGGCTGCAACGTCGCCTACGTAGACGAAGTCGCGCTTGAAGCCGTCGCTGCCTTCGAACAGTTTCGGGCTTTCACCGTTATTCAGCTGGGTGTTCAGGTGGAACGCCACGCTCGCCATGCTGCCCTTGTGCCCTTCGCGCGGCCCGTAAACGTTGAAGTAGCGGAAGCCGACAATCTGCGAGTTCGCTTCCGGCAGGATCTGACGCACGTACTCGTCAAACAGGAACTTGGAGTAGCCGTAGACGTTCAGCGGCTGCTCGTATTCGCGGGACTCGATGAAATCAGAAGTGCGGCCGCCATAGGTTGCCGCAGACGAGGCATACAGGAATGGAATTTCACGCTCCAAGCAGTAGTGCAGGAGCTCTTTAGAGTACTGATAGTTGTTATCCATCATGTACTTGCCGTCCCACTCGGTGGTGGAAGAGCACGCACCTTCGTGGAAGATGGCTTCGATCTCGCCGAACTCTTCACCCGCCATAATCTGGATAAGGAAGTCTTCTTTATCCATGTAGTCAGCGATGTTCAGATCCACCAGGTTAACGAACTTGGTGCCGTCTTTCAGGTTGTCCACCACCAGAATGTCGGTGATGCCCTTATCATTGAGAGCCTTGATAATGTTGCTGCCGATAAAGCCCGCGCCGCCGGTAACGATGATCATAACTGTAACCTTTGAAGTGTTGAGCCCGGGGACAATCCCGGACGCTAATATTCATATCATATCATCACAATGCCCGGTCTTCAGCCATTCACCGATATGCAGCAGGGGTACACGTGATTTATGCTGCAAAAACGAGAAGAGATACGGTGTCATCTCGTCATGAACTATAGGTTTGGGTAATATGTGCCAAAATTTGCCGAGTCTGGAGAATTGCAATGCGTGGTGATTTTTACAAACAGTTAAACAGCGACCTCGACACCGCACGTGCGGAAGGGTTGTTCAAAGAAGAGCGTATTATCACGTCTGCCCAGCAGGCGGATATCACCGTTGCCGACGGCAGCCATGTGATCAACTTTTGCGCGAACAACTACTTAGGTCTTGCGAATCACCCTGAGCTGATTGCCGCCGCGAAAAACGGCATGGACACCCACGGCTTCGGCATGGCCTCCGTGCGCTTCATCTGCGGCACCCAGGATAGCCACAAGCAGCTTGAGCAAAAGCTGGCGAACTTCCTCGGAATGGAAGACGCGATTCTGTACTCCTCCTGCTTCGACGCCAACGGCGGTCTGTTTGAAACCCTGCTCGGCGCAGAAGATGCGATTATCTCCGACGCCCTGAACCACGCCTCCATCATCGACGGTGTCCGCCTGTGTAAAGCGAAGCGTTTCCGCTACGCCAACAACGACATGGTTGAGCTGGAAGCGCGCCTGAAAGAGGCCCGTGAAGCGGGGGCCCGCCACGTGCTGATCGCGACCGACGGCGTGTTCTCCATGGACGGCGTGATCGCCAACCTGAAGGGCGTGTGCGACCTGGCGGATAAATACGATGCGCTGGTGATGGTCGATGACTCCCACGCGGTCGGTTTTGTCGGCGAAAACGGCCGCGGCTCCCACGAATACTGTGACGTGATGGGCCGCGTGGACATCATCACCGGTACGCTGGGCAAAGCGCTCGGCGGCGCGTCCGGCGGTTATACCGCTGCGCGTAAAGAGGTGGTTGAGTGGCTGCGTCAGCGTTCCCGTCCGTATCTGTTCTCCAACTCCCTGGCGCCGGCGATTGTGGCCGCCTCCATCAAAGTGCTGGAAATGGTGGAGTCCGGCGCCGAGCTGCGCGACCGCCTGTGGGCAAACGCCCGTCTGTTCCGCGAAAAAATGAGTGCCGCAGGGTTCACCCTGGCCGGCGCTGACCACGCGATCATTCCGGTGATGCTGGGCGACGCAGTTGTGGCGCAGCAGTTTGCCCGCGAACTGCAGAAAGAAGGAATTTACGTCACCGGGTTCTTCTTCCCGGTGGTACCAAAAGGTCAGGCGCGTATCCGCACCCAGATGTCTGCGGCGCATTCGCCTGAACAAATTGAGCGTGCGGTGGAAGCCTTTACCCGCATCGGCAAACAGCTGGGCGTCATTGCCTGAGGACGTGTGATGAAAGCGTTATCCAAACTGAAAGCGGAAGAAGGGATTTGGATGACCGACGTGCCGGAGCCGGAAGTCGGTCATAACGATCTGCTGATCAAAATTCGTAAAACCGCCATCTGCGGTACTGACGTTCACATCTACAACTGGGATCAGTGGTCGCAAAAAACCATTCCTGTCCCAATGGTTGTCGGTCACGAATATGTTGGTGAAGTGGTCGGCATCGGCCAGGAAGTCAAAGGCTTTAGCATTGGCGATCGCGTCTCTGGTGAAGGCCATATTACCTGCGGTCACTGCCGTAACTGTCGCGGTGGCCGTACGCACCTGTGCCGCAACACCGTCGGCGTGGGCGTAAACCGTCCGGGCTGCTTCGCGGAATACCTAGTGATCCCGGCGTTTAACGCCTTCAAAATCCCGGACAATATCTCTGACGATCTGGCCTCCATCTTCGACCCGTTCGGCAATGCGGTACACACCGCGCTCTCCTTCGACCTGGTAGGTGAAGACGTGCTGGTTTCCGGCGCCGGCCCAATCGGCATTATGGCGGCAGCCGTGGCGAAGCACGTGGGCGCGCGCAACGTGGTGATCACCGACGTGAATGAATACCGCCTGTCGCTGGCGCGCAAAATGGGCGTCACCCGCGCGGTGGATGTCTCGAAAGAAAGCCTGACCGACGTGATGGAAGAGTTGGGTATGACCGAAGGCTTTGACGTCGGCCTGGAGATGTCCGGCGCGCCGCCGGCGTTCCGCACCATGCTGGACACCATGAACCACGGTGGCCGTATCGCGATGCTGGGCATTCCGCCGTCAGATATGTCCATCGACTGGAACAAAGTCATCTTCAAAGGGCTGTTCATCAAAGGCATCTATGGCCGCGAGATGTTCGAAACCTGGTACAAGATGGCAGCGCTGATCCAGTCCGGCCTGGATCTGTCCCCGATTATCACTCACCGTTTCTCCATCGATGAGTTCCAGCAGGGCTTCGACGCGATGCGTTCCGGTCAGTCAGGGAAAGTGATCCTGAGCTGGGATAAGTAATAAAAAAGGGGCCAGCGGCCCCTTTTTTACTGATTCTTTTTCTCTTCGTCCGTCAGGTAGCGCACCTTGCGGGTATAGTCCTGCCCTTTGAACAGCAATTTGTTATCCGGAGATTCCAGATACTTCTGCCATTCGGAAAGCGGGAAACCCCCGTGCGCGCCAATCACCTCTTTCGGCACAACGGCTTCCTGACCGCCGATCTTCTTGGAGACCGGCCAGTTCATCCAGTCACCCAGATTAACCGTTTTAACATCCAGCATGTCCAGCAGCGCAGCGAGCGGCAGCTGATCGGTCGGCGGCTGGGTATCGTCCATCAGTTCCCAGGTATCCTGGAACAGCGTCAGCCACAGCGGGCAGATGCGACGCCAGGTCTTTTTGGTTGCGGCAAGAAACGCGCCGTTAACGTGATCGACCAGATACGGGCGCACCGTTTCTTTGTAATATGCCGGCACTTTTTCTGCGGGGGCGCCGTCCAGCTTGGCGATCATTTTGCCCTGACGGAAGCTGGAGTAGATGTGCATATCGGCCATGTTGATCTGGGGCATCTTCAGCAGGTTGAGATCGGAGTCGATCATCAATACGCCTTCTCCGCGCGCCTGAAGCGGAGCGTTAAGCTTCACCAGACGGCTGAGGTAGATTTGCTTATAGCGGTACCCCTCTTCACGTTTAGGCAGCGTGAGGGTCACAACGCGGGTTTTTGGCGGCAGCTCGCCGAAAGCGGATTCAGGCTGATCGCTGACGATAACAATCTCGCTGACGTCGGCGGCGTAACGCTCTGCAAAGGTCGCTGACAATAACGCCTCTTCGACGAAATCCGCGCCCGTACAAGGGATCACGATGGAATCAACCGCAACGAGATCGCGCGTGACCGGAAGGGAAGCGTACGGAATGTTATGACGCCCGGTAATGTGGCGGTAGCGAGCATTCAGGAATTTAAACATGTTCTTCTCGTTTGGTTATTGCGCGCCAAGAACGGCCTCGACACCGTTAACATAGCTTTCAATGGTATACACGTTGCAGACATTCTGGTGCGCGGCTGCGGCGAGCCGGGCGCGCAGAGCAGGATCCTGCCAGATATTATCCAGATGTTGAGCAAGTTGCGACACATCGCTCCACGGAAACAGCAGCCCGGTCGACTCATGGTCGATCAATTCTGCCGTGCCGGTTACCTTTGAGCCAATCACCGGGATATTCAGCAGCATTGCCTCCAGCACGACGCGGGGCAAACCTTCGCTCTTCGAAGCCAGAATAAACGCGTCAAAGGTGGCGAGATAGTCAAAAGGCGTGTTCTGGAAACCGGTAAAAATGATGTGCTCAGCAATCCCCAGCGCGTCAGCCTGCGCCGTCAGCGCGCCGCGTTCAGCCCCTTCACCGACCAGCACCATCTTCCATTTTGCCTGCGGGTGCATCTGGCTGAACTGGGCCAGCGCCTCCAGAGTATGGTGGTTGGACTTGCGAGGGATAAGCGACCCAATGCTGCCGAACACAAAGGTGTCGTCATCAATGTTCAGACGCTGGCGCATGGCGCGTCGGTCGGGCAAAGGCTGGTGGATGTCGATGGCGTTGTTGACCGTGGTACACAGCTCGGGCCGGACGCCATGCTGAAGAAGCACGCGTTCAACGCCGTGCGAAACCGCGATAATTTTTGTGGCATGTGCGTTGACCAGCTTCACCAGCGGCGGGGTCAATACAGGTTCAATGCGACAGTGCTGAATCAACCGCGCCTGCAGTTTCGCTGCCGCGAGATAGCCTTCCTCATTTGAGCCGGGTTGGTTATTCATATAGAGCGTATCGAAACCGCCCTCCATGAAAAGCGTCTCGATTTTGCTGACGTTAGGCCTGATTCGCCACAGGATATCCACGTAACGAGTCAATGCCTTACGGGCGCTGCGTGAGAAAAAAAGCAGGCTACGTCCCGCTTCCTTCAGTAATTTGGCCCAGAGCGGCTGCTGACGCTGAGGGATCACGATGAGCGGGATCCCGATGCTGTTGAGCACCTGACCAATCGTCTCACCTTCAGCGCGACTATAATCACTGTAAAAACAACACGTAATATCGAATTTATCGCGATTGATCCGCTTCAGGAGCTCAAGCATACTGTTGGTGCCTCCCCCCCATTCTTTACCCGTATCCAGGAGGAGAATTTTACTTTTGTGCGGCATGTCTGAATCCGTGTGCTACCCTTCATTTGACTGCATTATAAAGAATCTGTTGAAATAAAATAGATTTTTCTATTTTATTGCGCTTCAGAATTAGACAAAACGTCATACGTGCTTATTTGAAAAGTGTGATTCAGGACTTTAATCATCTCTACTCATTTATATAGTATTAATCATATTCATTTATGCTGCTGTTGAGAGTGGAAACATGTTTAAAATAACGATCTGCTTATTAACGTTTAATTCTGAAAGATTATTGCACGATGTTATTCCGCCTCTTTTAAAAATAGCGGATGAGATCGTCGTTGTAGATTCAGGCAGTACGGACAAAACACGTTTTATTTGTGAGAGCTATGGACTGCTCCCTGTCTATAAAAAATTTGGCTGGCATGGTGAGCAGATGAATCATGCCATATCCTTAGCCAGCAATGACTGGGTCCTGTGCATCGACAGTGATGAAATTCTTGACCAGGAAACAGTTGATGCTATTTCAGCGTTAAAAGCAGGTGATGAGCCTGACCCCGGAACGGCATGGCGAATATGCCGCCACTGGTTTGTTCTGGGTAAAGAAGTCCGGACGATCTATCCTGTTTCATCCCCTGATTACCCTGTACGTCTTTTTAACCGTAAACAGTCCCGATTTAATAACAGACCGGTAGACGATCAGGTGGAAGGTTTTCTCCGTTGTGAATGTATTCCGGGCTATGTAAAACATGATACGTTTCCCACTCTGCATGAGCTTTTTAACAAATTAAATTGTTATACAACCCGTCTGGTACAATATCATAAAATACGCCCCTCTATCGGGCGCGGCATCATCAGTGCCATCGGGGCTTTTTTTAAATGGTATTTGTTTAGCGGCGCCTGGCGTCAGGGTAAAGTGGGAGTGGCGACAGGACTGTATGCCACAGCCTACAGCTTTTTGAAGTATTTCAAATCTTGGTATTTGCATCAGGAGAAAAAAGAGCCCGTTGCGAATGAGCAGACGGGCTCTCAGATTGCGAAATAAGCGTCAGGCTTTCTTGCCCCATCCCTGCCACTGCTGCTGGACGTATTTCACCAGCGTACTGTTACTGATGCTGTCTCCTATGACAGAGAAGACTCGGGTCGCGTAGACCGGTTCTAGCGGCTGCTTCGGTACACAGCGCTTCACGCCGCGGAACGGGTTACGCGGTGCCGTCGGGACGGGCTGCGCAGAATTCGGCGTAGAGGTATCCACCTGCGGCTCGTTCAGCAGATCGCTCGGGCGTACCAGGGTGATATCGGCGGGTAAGGTCGGCAGCATTTGCTGCAAAACGCGAACGGTAGACGGATGCGGGTGCCCGATGGCAATCGCCGAACCGTTACGGCGCGCCAGCTGTACCGCGCGGTTGAACTGCACGCGGATATCCGCTTCGTTCTGGGAGTCGTCCAGGAAGACTTTACGCTTGATGACCTTCACCCCCGTACCCTGAGCGGCACGCATCGCCTGGCTGTTGCCAATGGTCATGCTGTCGAGGAAATAGAGATTGTAACGCTCCAGCGCCTGCATCACCTTCAGCATACCGTACAGGCTGGAGGTCATCGCGCTACCCATATGGTTGTTCAGACCCACGGCATACGGCACCTTGTTGTAGGCGTCGCGGATGATGCGTTCGATCTCATCGCTGCTCATATCCGGGCGCAGGGTGTCTTTTTCCAGCGGCTGCTTGCTGAGCGGTGCCATCGGAAGATGGATGAGGACCTGGTGGCCGCTATTGTGCGCTTTGGTCGCCATTTCATGCGCGTGAGGCGCATTCGGCAGGACGGCGACGGAGATGGCTGATGGCATCGCCAGCACCTGATTTTCATAGTGTGGTCGATAACCGAAGTCATCAATCACGATGGCGAGTTTACCTGCATATACCGGTGCAGCCAGCGCCAGTGCGCTGACGACGGAGAGAACCATTCGACGAAATTGAAGCAAAACTTATCTTCCCAACCACGGCTGTGGATTGACCGCCTGACCCTGACGACGAATTTCGAAATAGAGTGACGGGCGGCCCTGACCGCCACTGCTGCCCACAAGGGCGATGGGTTGGCCGGCGCGCACCTGGGTGCCGACGCTGACCAGCGCGCTCTGGTTGTAGCCGTAAAGACTCATGTCGCCTTTACCATGCTCGACCACCACCACCAGCCCGTAACCCTGCAGCCAGTCGGCCAGAATCACGCGGCCATCGGCGATGGCTTTCACTTCGCTACCTTCAGACGCACCGATAACGATCCCTTTCCAACGTAGCTCACCCTGCAGCTGTTCGCCATAGCGATGCAGAATAGTGCCGCGAACGGGCCAGTAGGCCTGACCGCGCGGGGAACCCAGACCGCCGGTACGCGACATCAGGGAGCGTTCGCTTTCGCTTGGCTTGTAGGTGGTCCCTTTGCGGGAGGCTTCCTGCTGCTTGTCGCGAACCGCCTGCGCCTCGCGGGCCTCTTTTTCGGCGCGCGCCTTCGCTGCGGCTTCCGCACGGGCAATGCTGTTACGCAGTTTTGATTCGTTGGCGCGCATTTCGCTCAGCTGGCTCTGTCCTGCCTGAATGGAGGACTCAAGACCCGACAGCGTTTTCTTGCGTTCGTTACGGGCCTGCTCAAGTTTCGCCTGCTGCGCTTTTTGTTCGTAGAGCAACGTCTGCTGCTGGCTCTGCTTCTCTTCCAGCTCCGCTTTTTGGGTGGAGACCTCTTCACGCGTTTGTTTCAGCTGTGCAATGGTCTCCTGACGCGCCTGGTTCAGATAGCCGAAATAGGCCTGCAGACGCTGGCCGCGCTGGCTCTCTTCACCGCTGAGGATCAGCTGGAGTCCGGTATGTTCACCCTGGCGGAATGCGGCATCCAGCTGTGCTGCGAGGTTGCGCTCCTGCGCATCACGCTGGCGCTCCAGTTTGGCAATCGACGCATTCATCTCGTCGATCTGTTTGTTCAACTGGGTGAGGGTGTTTTGCGTTTCACGGAGTTTACGTGCGGCAGCGGAGATGGCCTCTTCCTGCTGCTTAAGCTGGGCGAGCAGGGTGGCGCGCTGCTGTTGCTGCTGGCGTACCGCACGCTCTTTGGCGGCGATATCGGCCTGAATGGATTTCAGCTGGTCGCGGTCATCCGCGTGGGCGGATGCGGCGCACAGCAATACGCCAGCGCTGAGTGCGCTGGCGCAAAGCAGAGGTCTGACTGATAGCCTAAGCGGCTTCACGACCCATGTGATTGAAAAAATCGCCTTTCCCCTCATGGGGAGCGATTATTCCACGATGAACAGCGGCTTACCAGTCATCTCTTCAGGGATCGGCATACCCATCAGCGACAACATGGTTGGCGCGATGTCGGAAAGCTTGCCGCCTTCTACTGCTTTCAGTGATTTATCACCCACATAAATCAGCGGAACAGGCAGGTTGGTATGGGCGGTGTGCGCCTGACCGGTTGCCGGGTCACGCATCTGCTCGGCGTTACCGTGGTCAGCGGTGATCAGCAGCTGGCCGCCAACGGACTCAACCGCTTTCGCAACCTGCTCAACGCAGTGGTCCAGCGCTTCAACCGCCTTCACTGCCGCTTCCATCACGCCGGTATGGCCGACCATGTCGCCGTTCGGGTAGTTACAGATGATGGTGTCGTACTTGCCGCTTTCGATGGCCGCGACCAGTTTTTCAGTCAATTCCGCAGAGCTCATCTCTGGCTGCAGATCGTAAGTCGCGACTTTCGGCGAGTTGATCAGAATGCGCTCTTCGCCTTTGAACGGCTCTTCAACGCCGCCGTTAAAGAAGAAGGTCACGTGCGCGTATTTTTCCGTTTCGGAAATACGCAGCTGGGTTTTGTCGTTCTTCGCCATCCACTCACCGAAGGTGTTAGCCAGCGAGGCTGGTGGGTAAGCGCAAGGGGCTTTGATGTCTGCCGCGTATTCGGTCAGTTGGATGAAGTCGATGTTCACCACTTTCTTACGGGCAAAACCGTCGAAGTCGCTGTTGACGAACGCACGGGTGATTTCGCGCGCACGGTCAGCGCGGAAGTTCATAAAGATCAGCGCGTCGCCATCTTCCATTGCGGCATCGGCCTGGCCTTCCGCGCGAATCACGGACGCTTTTACGAATTCATCGTTTTCATCACGCGCGTAAGCGGCTTCCAGCGCTTCAACCGCAGTCGGGAAATGGAATTCCCCTTTTGCCAGAGTCATCAGGTCATAGGCCTGTTCAACGCGATCCCAGCGGTTGTCGCGGTCCATAGCGTAGTAACGGCCAATGATGGAGGCCACGCGGCCTTTGCCCAGCGCAGCGAATTTGTCTTCGAAAGCTTTCAGGGACCCTTCTGCGCTGCGCGGTGGCGTGTCGCGACCGTCCAGGAAGGCGTGCAGGTAGATTTTTTCCGCACCGCGTTCAGCGGCCAGTTCAACCATCGCCATGATGTGATCTTCGTGGCTGTGCACGCCGCCTGCAGAAAGCAGACCCATGATGTGTACCGCTTTACCTGCCGCAACGGCTTTATCTACCGCACCGCAGAGAATCGGGTTAGCGAAGAAGGTGCGTTCTTTGATTTCGACGTCCAGACGGGTCAGATCCTGATACACGATACGACCCGCGCCGAGGTTAACGTGGCCAACTTCGGAGTTGCCCATCTGGCGATCCGGCAGGCCCACTTCCAGACCGGATGCGTCAATCAGGGTATGCGGACGTTTTGCCCACAGTGCATCCATGACCGGGGTTTTTGCGTTGAAAATAGCGTTATCCTGGCTATCTTCACGGTAGCCATAGCCATCCAGAATCACCAGTACCATAGGTTTTTTAGAAACCGACATTGCAACAACCTCATGCTCAAGAGTCAAAATTTGCGTAATTTTACTACAGCTGAATCGATCAAATAGCCGCAGAAGATCAAAGAAAACGCGGGGGCAAGATGCTGACCGGACCATTTTGAGGCATTTTTTTAGGTGGCATGCCGCAGAAAATGGATTAGGTTATGGTCGCTGGCTGTATTTGCCAGAACGCACAGGTATACTCCTGTCCTGGTTTTTTTATCACTTAGTCGGGAGTAGTTACCCTCCATGCAAGAAATTATGCAATTCGTTAGCCGCCATCCGGTACTGAGCATCGCGTGGATTGGCCTGCTGGCTGCTGTGCTGTTCACCACATTTAAGAGCCTGACGTCTAAGATTAAGGTTATCACCCGTGGTGAAGCGACGCGTCTGATTAACAAAGAAGATGCCGTCGTTGTCGATCTGCGTCAGCGTGACGATTTCCGTAAAGGTCACATTGCCGGCGCAATCAACCTGTTGCCAGCTGAAATCAAAGCCAACAACGTTGGTGAGCTTGAGAAACACAAAGCCCAGCCCATTATCGTTGTGGATGCGACCGGTATGCAGGCGCAGGAATCTGCCAGCGCGCTTTACAAAGCGGGCTTCGAAAACGTAACGGTACTGAAAGAAGGGATTTCCGGCTGGAGCGGGGAAAATCTTCCTTTGGTTCGCGGTAAATAAGGAGTTCAGTCATGGCCAATATTGAGATCTACACCAAAGCGACGTGCCCGTTCTGCCACCGTGCGAAAGCGCTGCTGAGCAGCAAAGGCGTCACGTTCCAGGAACTGCCAATCGACGGTGACGCGATCAAACGCGAAGAGATGATCCAACGTAGTGGTCGTACGACGGTTCCGCAGATTTTTATTGATGCGCAGCACATTGGCGGCTGTGATGACTTGTATGCGCTCGACGCCCGTGGTGGACTCGATCCGCTGCTGAGCTAAGAGACTTTAGGACAATTAAAAAGGGTATTTCCATGTCAGAACAAAACAACACCGAAATGACTTTCCAGATCCAGCGTATCTACACCAAGGATGTCTCTTTCGAAGCGCCAAATGCGCCGCACGTTTTCCAGAAAGACTGGCAGCCAGAGGTTAAACTTGATCTGGATACCGCATCCACCCAGCTGGCGGATGACGTGTATGAAGTCGTACTGCGTGTGACCGTGACCGCCTCTCTGGGCGAAGAAACTGCATTCCTGTGCGAAGTACAGCAGGGCGGTATCTTCTCCATCGGCGGCATCGAAGGCAACCAGATGGCGCATTGCCTGGGTGCATACTGCCCGAACATCCTGTTCCCGTATGCCCGTGAATGCATCACCAGCCTGGTTTCTCGCGGTACATTCCCGCAACTGAACCTTGCGCCAGTGAACTTTGATGCGCTGTTCATGAACTATCTGCAGCAGCAGGCTGGCGAAGGTGCCGAACAACATCAGGATGCCTGATGAGCACTGTTAATGCGTCAATGACTGTGATCGGTGCCGGCTCATACGGCACCGCTCTTGCCATCACGCTGGCAAGAAATGGTCACGACGTGGTCCTGTGGGGCCACGATCCAAAACATATCGCCACGCTGCAGCGCGACCGTTGCAATGTGGCGTTTCTCCCGGACGTTCCGTTCCCTGACACCCTGCACCTGGAAAGCGATCTTGCAACCGCGCTGGCGGCCAGCCGCAACATTTTGATTGTGGTGCCAAGCCATGTCTTCGGCGACGTGCTGAATCAGATCAAGCCGCTGATGCGCCCGGATGCGCGTATTGTCTGGGCGACCAAAGGGCTTGAAGCGGAAACCGGACGTCTGCTGCAGGACGTTGCCCGCGAAGCGCTGGGGGATGAGATCCCGCTGGCGGTCATCTCCGGGCCGACCTTTGCCAAAGAGCTGGCTGCGGGCCTGCCGACGGCGATCTCGCTGGCATCCACCGATCAGGCCTTCTCCGACGATCTCCAGCAATTGCTGCACTGTGGCAAGAGCTTCCGCGTCTACAGCAACCCCGATTTTATCGGCGTGCAGCTGGGCGGCGCGGTGAAGAACGTGATTGCCATCGGGGCCGGGATGTCTGACGGTATTGGCTTTGGCGCCAACGCGCGTACGGCGTTGATTACCCGCGGCTTAACCGAGATGTCCCGTCTGGGCGAAGCGCTGGGTGCCGATCCGGCCACCTTTATGGGGATGGCGGGTCTGGGGGATCTGGTGCTGACCTGTACCGATAACCAGTCTCGTAACCGCCGCTTTGGCATGATGCTCGGACAGGGCAGCGATGTAAAAAGCGCGCAGGAGAAGATTGGACAGGTGGTGGAAGGCTACCGCAATACCAAAGAAGTCCGCGAATTGGCGCACCGGTTTGGTGTCGAAATGCCAATAACCGAGGAAATTTATCAGGTATTGTATTGCGGAAAAAATGCGCGCGAGGCAGCATTGACCCTATTAGGTCGTGCGCGCAAGGACGAGCGCAGCAGCAATTAGCCGGGAAGTATCGTCACCTGAATGACCCAGCCAGCGCAGAACTGGCTGGTCATTAACTATCGTCTGGAGTTAGCAATGCCGTGTGAAGAACTGGATATCGTCTGGAATAATATTAAAGCCGAAGCCCGCGCTTTGGCGGACTGTGAGCCTATGCTGGCCAGTTTCTATCACGCGACGCTACTCAAGCACGAAAACCTCGGCAGCGCCCTGAGCTATATGCTCGCCAACAAGCTGGCTTCCTCCATCATGCCTGCTATCGCCATTCGTGAGGTAGTGGAAGAGGCCTACGCCGCCGACCCGGAAATGATCGCCTCTGCCGCCTGTGATATCCAGGCCGTGCGCACCCGTGACCCGGCGGTCGATAAATACTCCACGCCGCTGCTGTACCTGAAAGGCTTCCACGCGCTGCAGGCGTACCGCATTGGCCACTGGCTGTGGAATGAAGGCCGCCGCGCGCTGGCGATCTTCCTGCAAAACCAGGTTTCCGTGACGTTTCAGGTTGATATTCACCCGGCGGCGAAGATTGGCCGCGGGATCATGCTCGACCACGCCACCGGGATCGTTGTCGGGGAAACGGCGGTGATTGAAGACGACGTCTCGATCCTGCAGTCGGTTACCCTGGGCGGTACCGGGAAAACCAGCGGCGATCGCCACCCGAAAATTCGTGAAGGGGTGATGATTGGCGCAGGCGCCAAAATCCTCGGCAATATCGAAGTCGGGCGCGGCGCGAAGATTGGCGCGGGGTCGGTTGTGCTCCAGCCCGTGCCACCGCACACCACCGCCGCTGGCGTACCGGCGCGCATCGTTGGTAAGCCAGACAGCGATAAGCCGTCGATGGATATGGATCAGCACTTCAACGGCATTCACCATACCTTCGAGTATGGTGACGGCATTTAACTTCTGAGAATGGCGCCCGGGTAACCCAGCTGGCGCCAGGCCTCATACACCACCACCGACACCGCGTTCGACAGGTTCATGCTGCGGCTGTCCGGCATCATCGGAATACGGATTTTCTGCTCAGCGGGCAGGGCATCCAGGATCGTGGCCGGCAGGCCGCGGGTTTCCGGGCCAAACATCAGATAGTCACCCTCCTGATAGCTCACGGCGCTGTGCGCTGGCGTGCCTTTGGTGGTCAGGGCGAACATGCGCTGCGGCTTCTCTGCTTCCAGAAACGCGGCGTAATCGTGATGGCGAACCACGGCGGTAAATTCATGGTAATCCAGCCCCGCGCGGCGCAGGCGTTTGTCGTCCCACGTAAAGCCCATCGGCTCGATGATGTGCAGACGAAAACCGGTGTTGGCGCACAGGCGGATGATATTGCCGGTGTTCGGCGGAATTTCTGGTTCGA
This sequence comes from Enterobacter cloacae complex sp. P1B, assembly GCF_014982345.1. Taxonomy (NCBI): domain Bacteria; kingdom Pseudomonadati; phylum Pseudomonadota; class Gammaproteobacteria; order Enterobacterales; family Enterobacteriaceae; genus Enterobacter; species Enterobacter cloacae complex sp. P1B. The sequence continues at coordinate 199,291 of NZ_JADCLF010000007.1, forward strand.
ATAAAACGATGTTAAGCATGCTGCCCCCTTAATTGCGGGGGCAGAATAGCAGAAAAGAGAGGAACTACGCGACGCCGGGTTCCTGCGAGCGGCTATACAGCATTTTGTAGACGGTTGCCGCAGCGGCCACTAAAGCAGGCACGCTGAGGATCATTAAAATACTGTCTGCCTGCCACTGCATCGAAAGAAGCTGGGCGCTGGTCATGGTTCCCGCCACGCCGCCAAAGCGGCCGATGCCCTGCATCCAGGCGATGCCCGTCGCGCGGCACTCGGTAGGGTAAAAGGTGGCCGCGAGGGTTTGCATGCCCGACTGCGCGCCGTTCATCGCGATCCCCATCAGGAAAATCAGCCCGCCAAACAGGGCGATATGGTTATGCTCAAGGCCAAGCAAAAGAATCAGGCCCATCGTCAGCACAAAACCACCTGCGACCACCTTGTGCGCTTCCCAGCGGTCCATCATCCAGCCCGCGAGCAGAATGCCTGCGGTGCCGCCGAAGGTAAACAGCGAGGTGAGCCAGGCGGATTCCGCCAGGGCATAACCCATCCCCTGCATCAGCGTCGGCATCCAGCTAAGCAGGACGTAGTAAATCACCAGCCCCATAAAATAGGTCACCCACAGCATCAGGGTGCCGGGTAGCCAGGGCATGGAAAACAGCTGCCCCACGCTTCCTTTTTTAGACGCGGCTTTCTCTTCCGCCAGGAAAAAGCCCGTAACGCTCTCCAGCGTGCTGCGGCTGAACCGGCTGGCAATGCGGCGAACCTGCGCGACGTCTTTCCCGCGCTGCACCAGAAACTTCACCGATTCCGGCAGCAGCAGCGCCAGCAGCACGGTTAAAATCAGCGGCGCAATCGCGCCGGTCAGCAGCACGCTTCGCCAGCCGTGGTGGGGAATTAGCCAGGAAGAGATCGCGCCGCCGCCCGCCGCACCCAGAGGGAAGCCGCAGTACATGGTATTAATCGCCATGGCGCGGCAGCGCTGGGGGGCAAACTCTGAGATCAGCGTGATGGCGTTTGGCATGGCGGCGCCGAGCCCGAGACCCGTCAGAAAGCGCCACAGCGTCAGGGTATTCAGGCTTTGCGCCCAGGCCGTCCCCAGGCTCGCCAGGCCGAAGAACAGGCACGAAAAGACCAGCACGCGCTTGCGTCCCATCCGGTCCGATACCGGACCTGCAATAAGGGCTCCCAGCGACAGCCCCAGAAGCGCCGCACTCAGCACCGGCCCCAAATCCTGTTTGTGTATTCTCCACTCCGCCGACAGCGTAGGCGCGATGTAGCCCATCGCTGCCGTATCAAAACCATCGATCGCCAGAACCAGAAAGCCCAGCACGATAAGAAGCCAGTGAAACCCTGAAAAAGGACTCTCGTCGATCACCTGCTGAATATCCACCTTACCTGAATAGGTCATACGCTCCCCTCCGATGTGATGTTGTTTTTGTGTTCTTGTATTTGCTTGTCTATACAATTGCGAACGGGAGGGATGTGTCAAATTTTCTTATCCAGAATGTTACGCAGGTGTTATTTTCAACAAAAAAAGCGCCCGAGGGGGAAATCGGACGCATGGGAAAGGTGGGGGAACGGGAGAGGATCAGGCCGCGTCGCCACGTGACAGCGGAGCCAGCGCCGCCGGTAGTTTGCTCAACTCCTGCACCAGCGAATCCTTGCTGATTTCACTGATCGACTTCGCGCCGGTCAGGGTCATCGCCACCTTCATCTCTTTCTCGATCAGGTTCAGCAGATTTGCCACGCCCGCCTGGCCGCTGGTGGCCAGCGCGTACAGGTACGCGCGGCCCAGCAGCACGCTGTCGGCACCCAGCGCAATCATGCGCACCACGTCCAGCCCGTTGCGGATGCCGCTGTCGGCCAGAATGGCAATATCGCCTTTCACCGCATCGGCAATGGCCGGCAGGGCGCGGGCGGAAGAGAGCACGCCGTCGAGCTGGCGTCCGCCGTGGTTAGAGACCACAATCCCGTCTGCACCAAAGCGTACCGCATCGCGGGCATCTTCCGGATCGAGGATCCCTTTGATCACCATCGGTCCATCCCAGAACTCGCGGATCCACTCCAGGTCTTTCCACGAGATCGACGGATCGAAGTTGTTCGCCAGCCAGCCGATGTAATCCTCCAGCCCGGTCGGTTTGCCAAGGTAGGCCGAGATGTTCCCCAGATCGTGCGGACGGCCGTTCAGACCCACATCCCATGCCCACTGTGGATGCGTTACCGCCTGCCAGTAGCGGCGCAGGGCGGCATTCGGGCCGCTCATGCCGGAGTGGGCATCACGGTAGCGCGCGCCGGGCGTGGGCATATCGACTGTAAAGACCAGCGTGGAGCAGCCCGCCGCTTTAGCGCGCTCCAGCGCGTTACGCATAAAGCCGCGATCGCGCAGGACGTACAGCTGGAACCACATCGGCCGCTTGATGGTCGGGGCGACCTCTTCAATCGGACAGACCGAGACGGTAGAGAGGGTAAACGGAATGCCTTTAGCATCTGCCGCGGCGGCGGCCTGCACTTCACCGCGACGGGCGTACATGCCGCATAAGCCGACAGGTGCGAGCGCCACCGGCATGGAGAGCGTTTCGTTAAACAGTTTCGTCTCAAGGCTCAGGTCAGACATATTCTTCAGCACGCGCTGGCGCAGGGCCACTTCTGACAGATCCTCCACGTTGCGGCGCAGGGTGTATTCGGCATACGCCCCACCGTCGATGTAGTGGAACAGGAACGGCGGCAAAATGCGCTGCGCCGCGGCGCGGTAGTCACTGGCTGCTGAAATAATCATGCTTTGTTCTCCCTGGAAATATCACTGTCGCCAGGCAGACGGGTAATACGCGCCTGTCGGGCCTGGTCTTCATCAAATCGTTTAATGGTGGTGTGCACGAAGCCGAGATGCGCCATCATCGCTTTGCGCGCGGCTTCGGCATCGCCGGCCAGAATGGCGTTGAGCACCGCCTCGTGCTGTTCGGTCAGCTGGGCAAAGACCGGCGGGACCAGATACATACGCTGGCGGCTCTGCTTCACGGAGGATTGCAGCAGGTCGAAGAACCCGCGCATGGTCTGGAGCAGCACCACGTTGTGCGACGCCTCGGCGATTGCCAGATGGAAACGCACGTCCGCCTGGGAGGCGATGTCCGGGTCGCTGCTTTGCGTGGCTTCGAAGCAGGCTTTGAGCTTCTCTTTGTCGGCTTCGGTTGCCCGCATCGCTGCGTGCCATGCGGTACTGGTTTCGATGGCGTGACGCGCTTCAAGGATGTCGAAGCTGTAGTCCGGGTCGTTTTCCAGCAGCGTCTTCAGCGGCTGAACGATGTTTTGCTCGGACCAGTCATCATGCTGCCAGCGCACAAAGGTGCCGCCGCCGCGACGGCTCACCAGTACGCCTTCGCTGACCAGCGTCGCCAGCGCCTCGCGCAATGAGTTACGCGATACGCCAAGCCGGGCGGCAAGCTGGCGCTCGGCGGGCAATTTCATGCCCGCTTCCAGCTGTTGTTCTTCAATCAGCGCCCGCACGCGAGAGGCAATCTCGTCGGACAGGCGTCTGGGCATCACTATCATGGGATCATCCAGGTTAAGACATAGGCCTGCAGGGTGGTGATCACGCCCACCATGCAGGTGAATATCAGGCTGTGCTTCACGGTGAAGCGGAACAGGTCCGACTCTTTGCCCACCAGTCCCACCGCCGCACAGGCAATGGCGATGGACTGCGGGGAGATCATTTTGCCGGTCACGCCGCCGGTGGTGTTCGCGGCGACCAGCAGCACGTCCGACACGCCAATCTGCTGCGCAGCCGTCGCCTGCAGGGCGGCAAACAGAGCGTTAGACGAGGTATCTGAACCCGTCAGGAACACCCCCAGCCAGCCGAGGAACGGCGAGAAGAAGGTGAACGCGTGTCCGGTGTGCGCCAGCGCTAACGCCAGCGTTGACGACAGGCCGGAGTAGTTCGAGATAAACGCGAACGCCAGCACCATGCCGATGGAGTAGATCGGCAGCATCAGCTCTTTAATCGTTGCCGCAAAAGTCTGTACCGCGGCGGCAGGCTTCATGCGCAGCCACACCACGGAAAGGAGTGCCGCAAACAGGATGGCCGTACCGGTGGCGGAGAACCAGTCAAACTTAAACACTGCCGCATACGGCGTGGCGTCGTGCACCACCGGCGGCATACGGGCGACCATCTTGTCGAGGAACGGCACGGAGATGTTAATCACCATGTCGTACAGCGCGCCGCCGGGAGCGAACAGCGCTTTAAACGGCGGTATGCTCCACAGCGTCACGGTGGCGGTCAGGAACAGGAACGGCGACCACGCGCGGACGATCTGTCCTGCGGTATAGCCCGTGCGGGCGAGGGTCTGATCCACATGCGACGCGCCCATGTCGGCAAAGCGGAAGATGCGCACCGGCTGCCAGCGTTTCAGGAACAGCGTCAGACAGACCAGCGACACCAGCGAAGAGATGATGTCCGGCAGCTCCGGGCCAAGGAAGTTCGAGCTGAGGTACTGGGCAATCGCGAACGAGCCGCCTGCCACCATCACCGCAGGCCAGGTCTCCTTCACGCCGCGCCAGCCGTCCATAATCGCCATGATCCAGAACAGCACGATAATGGTCAGGAACGGCAGCTGGCGGCCCACCATCTGGCCGATCTCAAAGCTGTCCAGCCCGGTCACCTGACCCGCGACCAGAATCGGAATCCCCATCGCGCCAAACGCCACCGGTGCGGTGTTCACAATCAGGCACAGGCCAGCGGCGTACAGCGGGTTAAAGCCCAACCCGACCAGCAGCGCGGCGGTGATCGCCACCGGTGCGCCGAATCCTGCCGCGCCTTCAAGGAACGCCCCGAAGGAGAAGCCGACAATCAGCATCTGCAAGCGCTGGTCCGGGGTGATGGAGAGAATCGACGAACGAATGATGTCGAACTGCCCGGTCTTTACCGAGATTTTATAGACAAAGACCGCGGCGATGATGATCCACGCAATCGGCCACAGGCCGTAGAAGAAACCGTAGACGACGGAGGCCAGCGCGCGGTCGACCGGCATCTTGTAAAAGAACAGCGCCACCAGCAGGGCGATGGCAACGGTGTACGTCGCGGCGAGGTAGCCCTTCAGCTTGAGCTTAATCAGCGCAAAGAAGAAGAACAGGATCGGTAACGATGCGATCAGGCTCGACAGCCAGATATTGCCGGCCGGGTCGTAGTTTTGTTGCCAGAGGCTCATGCAGGTCTCCTGGGGACCAGACAGCCTGTGCTGCGGGTGAGTCTCCGCTCAACTCTGCGTCACAAGCTGTGTAAAAGTGGTCCTGCCAATATTGTGTTGTAGGGTTAATGACAATGAATGGTTAACCAGATGTTATGGAGTGGCAATGGTTTTGTGAGCGCAAATAATGGAATTGTGAACCGGGGGAGGATTGATTGCGCTATTGGTTGGACCAATTCACGCGAAGGGGGAAAAGAGTAGGCCGGGTAAGCGCAGCGCCACCCGGCATGAAATCAGAATGCGGTCTTACAAAAACCCGTCATCTCTTTCAGGCCCATTTCGCGGCCAAGCTCGGTCATCGGGTGTACCACCACCAGACCACGGAAGCTTTTCTTCAGCTTGCCCATATCGGCCTGCTCTTTTTTGGTGATCGCGCGGCGGTGCGGCATGTTCATCAGCTTCTGCGCTTCTTTGCTCAGCTTCTGGCCTTTCACTTCGCGCAGGCGCTCAATCTCCGCTTCCAGCTTCGCGGTCTCTTTTTCCAGCTCGGCATATTTCTCGGCGGAATCAACCAGAGACAGGCCAGCCATCTGGTGACGGATCAGATCCAGACGGTCGCTCAGGCGTTTAATTTCGTTCTTTTCGACTTCTTTCATGACAATTGACTCTAAATCGGGGGAATTACAGGGAAGGATACACCAATGTGAACGGGCTTACTTCTGAAACGCTTTTTTTAAGCTGATTTTAGAAATCAGCTCAGTCAGGGAGAGGACCATAGTGGAACGGACAACCTGTTGATAGCGCAGCTTTTGCATCGCGTACAGTTCAGGGTCGCTGTTATCAAAATGGGGAGCAGGAGGCAGGGCGGTGACGCAGTGCAGCTCGCCGAACGGCCCCAGGATTTCATCATCGGTAAAAGTGTACTCATTACCGTCATGATTGAGCTCTTCGCGCAGCGCCATTAACAGTTCAGCGTCTTCATACTCCTGGCGGTTGAGCACGCCAAGACCATAAATCAGCTTCAGACGCACCGACAGATCGCCCAGCGGTCCGTCTCCGTCCAGTAACGGCTCTACAGCGTACTTTACCGCGTAGTCGTCTTTGCGAAACACCTGAAGCACCAGGATATTCACCGCCTCGGTTAACAGCTCGACGGCGGCAATCAGGAAACTTCGTACGGTTTTGCCAGCATTCAGACGCTCAAGCACACGATTTTCAAAGGCCTGGGTTTGTTCCATTATTGCCTGCATATCTGACAATCTGTTATTCGGGCGCAGGCTTACCTGCGCCGGATTCTGCATCATTTGGTTGCGTTGTATGCGTTAACCGCCTCCGCAACCACGTCGCTGCTGGCGTCCAGACCGGAAATCTGCGCCAGCGCAGCCTGCGCGCCTTTGTCATCAATCAGCTGAGCCAGCTCAATCGCCTGCGGGTCCTGCTCGCTGCGGTAGTGCATCGCGGCAGCAATTCCTTTCACCAGGTTGGCGTGCGGCAGACCGTATTCCAGCGTGCCCAGCAGCGGCTTAATCAGGCGGTCGCCCGCGCTCAGCTTACGCAGTGGCTGACGGCCCACGCGCTCAACGTCATCTTTCAGATACGGGTTTTCAAAACGACCGAGGATTTTCTGGATATATGCTGCGTGTTTATCAGCATCAAAACCGTAGCGTTTGATCAGCACCGCGCCGCTCTCTTCCATTGCCCCTTTCACCACCGCGCGGATCTGCTCATCGAGGATCGCGTCGCGAATGGTCTGATGACCGGCCAACTTTCCGAGGTACGCGGTTATAGCATGCCCGGTGTTCAGCGTGAAGAGTTTGCGTTCGACAAATGCCATCAGGTCATCAGTGAGTTCCATTCCCGGAATGGTCGGCAGCGCGCCCTTGAACTGAGTTTTATCGACGATCCACTCGCTGAAGGTTTCAACAGTGACTTCCAGCGGATCGTTGGTGGCGGATTCGGACGGCGGAACGATGCGGTCTACAGCGGAATCCACAAACCCGACGTGCGCTTCAACCCAGGCTTTATCTTCCTCAGCCACGGCCGCCATAACGTGGCCTTTCAGCTGCGTGGTGCCGCGCACCATGTTTTCACAGGCGATGATGTTCAGCGGTGTTTCAATGCCCTGTGCTTTACGCTTCGTCAGGCCTTTCGCGACCGCAGGAGCAATACGTTCAAGCACCACCGGGCCCACGGCGGTGGTCACCAGATCAACGCTGGCGATCAGGTCAATCACGTCGTCGCCGATGCTGCTGACCGCGTTGACGCCAGAGACGGTTTCAACCTGTTCGTTTTCACCCACCACATGAACCTGATAGCTATGACGGGCATTCAGGGCATCCAGAACCACCTGATTCACATCGGCGAATGTCAGGGTAATGCCCGCGTCTGCCAGCAGTTTACCGATAAAGCCACGACCGATATTACCTGCGCCAAAATGTAATGCTTTCATAGTGTTAACCTTCATCAATGTTTTTACCCGAGAGGGCTGGGGTGAGGAACGTTTCCCCCTCACCCTAGCCCTCTCCCCGAAGGGGAGAGGGAAGAGGCGCTGCTATTTGTTGAGCAGGGCCAGAACTTCTTCAACGCTTTCAGTTTGTGCCAGGCGCTCGATGACGGACTCATCATCCAGCGCGTTGGTCAGGCTGGTAATCACCTGAATATGCTCGTTGTTGCGAGCGGCGATACCAATCACCAGACGGGCGATGTCGTCCTCTTCTTCACCGAAGCGCACGCCGTCAGGATACTGACAGAACACCACGCCGGTTTTCAGCACGCGGTCTTTCGCTTCAACCGTACCGTGCGGAACCGCGATGGATTCACCCAGGTAGGTTGGCGTCAGTTTTTCACGTTCCAGCATCGCGTCAACATATTCTGGCTGAACGTAGCCGCCCTTCACCAGCTGTTCACCGGCAAAGCGAATCGCCTCTTCTTTGGTGCTCGCGGTACGGCCGAGGAAGATGTTCTCCGCGCCCAGCTTAAACAGGTGAGCGTTGCTCTCGTCAAAACTGTCCTGCAGGCTGGTGCGCACCTTCACTTCGTTGTCTTCGTGGCGCTGCGCGGCAACCAGACGTTCGGTCAGGCTGGTGTACAGGCCGCTGTCCAGGAAGTTGGTCAGCGAGATGTGCTGTGCCTGCGGTACCTGACGCATAGCGCGCTCGGTCAGATCGCGGTGCGTGATGACCAGGTCAACGTCCGGCGGCAGGTTGTTAATCGCGCTGTTGGTCACAGAGATATTGGTCAAACCCGCATCCTGCACTTTCTTACGCAGCACGCCGGCACCCATTGCGCTGGAACCCATACCGGCGTCGCAGGCAACGATGATTTTACGCACGTGGCTCAGGTCGTTAGAAACATCGCCAGCCGCCAGCGGGGTCGCACCTTTGGATTCGGCTTTCATGTCGTGCATACGACGGGTTGCCGCTTCGATATCGTCGTCTTCTTTCACCTTGCTGGTTTTCAGCAGGATAGAAGAGACCACGAAGGAGACCGCCATCGCCGCACAGATCGCCGCGATGTTCGCGAAGTATGCGCCTTTCGGCGTCATCGCCAGCACCGCCAGGATAGAGCCTGGAGAAGCAGGGGAGACCAGACCGCCGCCCAGCACGCTCAGGGTGAACACACCAGTCATACCGCCGAGGATAACGGCCAGGATCAGACGTGGGTTCATCAGCACGTACGGGAAGTAAATTTCGTGGATACCGCCCAGGAAGTGGATGATAGCCGCGCCGCCAGCAGACTGCTTCGCGCTGCCGCGACCAAAGAACATGTACGCCAGCAGAACGCCCATACCCGGACCCGGGTTCGCTTCAATCAGGAAGAAGATGGACTTGCCGAGATCGTGAGACTGCTGAATACCCAGCGGCGAGAAGATACCGTGGTTAATGGCGTTGTTCAGGAACAGGATTTTCGCCGGTTCAACGAAGATAGACGCCAGCGGCAGCATGTCGTGCGCCACCATGAAGTTAACGCCCGCCGCCAGCAGTTTGGACAGCACTTCAACAGCCGGACCAATGCCAAGGAACGCCAGAATCGCGAGGATCATCCCGATGATGCCCGCAGAGAAGTTGTTCACCAGCATTTCGAAGCCGGACTTGATCTTGCCATCAACCCAGACGTCGAATTTCTTAATCGCCCAGCCGCCCAGAGGACCGGCAATCATCGCACCGAGGAACATCGGCATATCCGCACCGACGATCACGCCCATGGTTGTGATGGCACCCACGACGCCACCACGGTCACCGCCCACCAGACGACCACCGGTATAACCGATGAGCAGCGGCAGGAGATAGGTAATCATTGGGCCAACAAGTTTCGCCAGCGTTTCGTTAGGCAACCACCCTGTCGGAATGAACAATGCGGTGATAATACCCCACGCGATAAACGCGCCGATATTTGGCATCACCATGTTGCTGAGGAAACGACCAAAGCTTTGAACTTTGATCTTGAAATCGGATGACATAAAACACCCCTTCTTCTGTTTACGCTTAGGCTTGCGGCCCGAGGTTTATTGTTAATGAGGCGGCAGAGGTAGCCGGACCCTGTTCTGATGCTGTGAAATCTGGCACTGAATCGTTCAACTGTCCAGACAGCGGAATTTTGTGTGATGTATGTCACGTAAATGTAGGGGGTGTGGCGTTGAATGAAGTGATCTGAGTCACAAAATAGGCGAGTAAAAAAAATACGATGGCGAAAAATAGAGCAAAAACCACCTCTTTATGTGATTGATGTCACATTTTGTTTTTGCGTGTTTGTTTCCGGATTGTGACTGATTTCACAAAATATTTTTATGCGGATTTCTCCGACTGCGATCGGCGTCAGGACGGCCTCGAGTAACACGGAAAGCTAATAAAACAGTTTTCATATGTAGTATGGCGGAAAGTTGAAACCTGAATTACGCTCATAATGTAAGGTTGAGTATATTATTATTCAGGATATATTTTGACACGCTTATAAACTTGCGTGGAGATATTATAAAAACCGATACTCCCCGGCTCTGAAATAATCAGTGTGCCTTTTAAATTTAAAAATAAATTAATTAGGCTGCGTGCTGTTTTATTAATGTAATGAGTTGACGTTGTTTAAGTGAGGAGACTATGTTTCTCAACTATTTCGCGCTGGGCGTATTGATTTTTGTATTTCTGGTTCTTTTTTACGGAATCATCGCCATCCATGACATCCCCTATAATATGGCTAAAAAGCGTAATCATCCCCATGCCGATGCTATTCATACGGCAGGCTGGATCAGCCTGTTTACGCTCCATGCCATCTGGCCGTTCCTGTGGATTTGGGCCACGCTGTACCGCGAAGATCGCGGCTGGGGCATGCAGAACCACATTACTAAGCCTGATGAGGTTCCGGGGATGAATGCGCTGGCCAAACGCGTGGCCGAGTTAGAACACAAGCTGGCAGCGGTTCAGCCCTCTGATGATAAAAACACGCTGGAGCGCTAATCATGGATCTGTTGATTATTCTAACCTATGTGGCATTTGCCTGGGCAATCTTTAAAATATTCCGTATTCCGGTAAATCAGTGGACGCTTGCTACCGCGACGTTAGGCGGGGTGTTTATTGTTGCCGGACTCATTCTACTAATGAACTATAACCATCCGTATACCTTTACGGCGCAAAAAGCGGTAATTTCCATTCCGATTACGCCGCAGGTCACGGGGGTGGTTACTGAAGTGACCGATAAAAATAACCAGCTCATTAAAAAAGGCGAAGTGTTATTTAAACTGGATCCGGGCCGCTATCAGGCGCGCGTCGACAGACTGAAGGCGGACCTGGTGACCGCGACGCACAATATCGACACTCTGAAAGCGCAGCTTTCGGAAGCGGTTGCCAATACGACACGCGTCTCCGCTGAGCGCGATCGACTATATAAAGATTATCAGCGCTACCTCAAAGGCAGCCAGGCGAAGGTGAATCCGTTCTCTGAAAGCGATATTGATAACGCGCGGCAGAACTATCTGGCGCAGGATGCCATGGTGAAAGGCTCCGTTGCTGAGCAGACGCAGATTCAAAGCCAGCTGGACAGCATGGTGAACGGCGAGCAGTCGCAGATTGCCTCGTTACGCGCCCAGCTTGCTGAAGCAAAATACAACCTCGATCAGACCGTGGTGCGCGCGCCGAGCAATGGCTATATCACCCAGGTGCTGATTCGTCCGGGAACCTATGCCGCCGCGCTGCCGCTGCGCCCGGTGATGGTCTTCATTCCTGAACAGAAGCGCCAGATTGTGGCCCAGTTCCGTCAGAACTCGCTGCTGCGTCTGAAGCCGGGCGATGAAGCGGAAGTGGTATTTAACGCGCTGCCGGGCCAGGTTTTCACCGGTAAGCTCACCAGCGTTCTGCCGGTAGTGCCGGGCGGGTCGTATCAGGCGCAGGGTGCCTTGCAGGCACTGACCGTTGCGCCGGGTACGGATGGGGTACAGGCGCTGATTGAACTGGAGCCTAACGCCGACGTCGATGCTTTGCCGGACGGTATTTATGCCCAGGTGGCGGTCTATTCGGATCATTTCGCCCACGTCTCGGTGATGCGTAAAGTGCTGCTGCGTATGACCAGCTGGATGCACTACCTCTATCTCGATCACTAATCCTTCCGGGGCGGGAATGCGACACGCATAACTGCCCTTTTTTCATCGCTTGATCCATACTGACTTTTTCCCGGCATCAAGGATCAGGCAATGAAACTCATCGGTAGCTACACCAGTCCCTTCGTGCGAAAAATCTCGATTCTCCTGCTGGAGAAAGGGATTGAATTTGAATTCGTTAATGAACAGCCCTACAACGCCGAAAACGGCGTCGCGCAGTATAACCCGCTGGGGAAAGTTCCGGCGCTGGTGACGGACGAGGGCGAATACTGGTTCGATTCCCCCATTATTGCGGAGTATATCGAGCTGCTGGGCATCGCCCCGGCAATGCTGCCGTCTGACCCTAAAGCGGCGCTGGCGGTGAAGCAAATTGAAGCCCTGGCCGACGGCATTATGGATGCAGCACTCACCTCCGTTCGCGAGCAGGCAAGGCCCGCCGCCCAGCAGTCAGAAAGCGAGCTGCTGCGCCAGCGGGAAAAAATCAGCCGCAGTCTGGATATGTGTGAAAAGCTTATCCGGGAGGGCAAGATCCACACCGACAGCCTGGACCTGGCAACCATCGCCATCGCCTGCGCCATCGGCTATCTCAACTTCCGCCGGGTGTCCCCTGGCTGGTGCGTTGACCGTCCGCTGCTGGTGAAACTCGCAGAAACACTCTTTAGCCGCGAGAGCTTTGCCCGCACCGAACCGCCAAAGGCTTGACGCGGGTTATAACACTTCGGCGTCGGAGGCGGTACAATCCCTCCACATGTTAACTCCCTCTCCCGTCGGGAGGGGGGAAGATATTTACTCGCCAGGCGCTTTCATGACTACTCATCATTCGCTGTACAGCCAGATCCCCGCGACCGACCGACTTCTTCGCGAGCCCCGCATTCACGCTGCCGTTGAGCGCTTCGGCCATACCGCGACGGTGGAGATGTTACGTCTGCTTCAGGATGAAGCCCGAGGCCATATCCAGGCCGAAAACGCCTTGCCCGACTGGTGCGCAGCGTGGGAGCAGGAAGTTGAGTATCGGCTGGGTGAGAAGGCGCAAAGCGCGTTACGCCCGGTGGTCAACCTGACGGGGACCGTGCTGCACACCAACCTGGGACGCGCCCAGCAGGCGGAAGAGGCGGTGGCTGCGGTCGTGCAGGCCATGCGCTCGCCGGTGACGCTGGAGTACGATCTGGACGGCGCCGGGCGCGGGCATCGCGATCGCGCGCTGGCGGATCTGCTCTGCCAGCTAACCGGTGCGGAAGATGCCTGCATTGTGAATAACAACGCGGCGGCGGTGCTGCTGATGTTGGCGGCGACCGCGAGCGGCAGAGAGGTGGTGGTGTCCCGCGGCGAGCTGGTGGAGATTGGCGGGGCGTTTCGCATCCCGGACGTGATGCGCCAGGCGGGCTGCACGCTGCATGAAGTGGGTACGACTAACCGTACCCATGCGAAAGATTATCGCGCGGCGGTGAATGAAAACACCGCCCTGCTGATGAAGGTCCACACCAGCAATTATCATATTGAAGGCTTCACCAAAACGGTTGAAGAGGCCGAGCTGGCGGCGATTGGGGGTGAGCTGAATATTCCGGTGATTGCCGATCTCGGCAGCGGTTCGCTGGTGGATCTCAGCCAGTACGGGCTGCCTAAAGAGCCGATGCCGCAAGAGATGATTGCGGCGGGCGTGAGCCTGGTCAGCTTTTCCGGCGACAAACTGCTGGGCGGGCCGCAGGCCGGAATTATCGTCGGCAAGCGCGAGCTGATTGCGCAGCTGCAGCAGCACCCGCTCAAGCGCGCCCTGCGGGCCGATAAAATGACCCTTGCCGCGCTGGAGGCGACGCTGCGCCTCTATCTCCACCCGGAGAAACTGGCTGACCGCCTGCCCACGCTGCGCCTGTTAAGCCGGGATGCCGCCTCGATTCGCGCCCAGGCCGAACGGCTGCTGCCGCGCGTTGCCCCGCACTACCCCGATTTTGACGTTCGCATTGAGCCCTGTCAGTCGCAAATTGGCAGCGGTTCGCTGCCGGTGGACAGGCTGCCGAGTCAAGCGCTCACCTTCACCCCGCGTGACGGGCGCGGTAGCCGCCTTGAGGCCCTGTCGTTGCGCTGGCGTAGCCTGCCGACGCCGGTTATCGGACGGATTTACGACGGCCGCATGTGGCTGGATCTGCGCTGCCTTGAAGATGAAGAGCGATTTCTGGAGATGTTGTTGAAATGATTATTGCCACCGCCGGTCACGTCGACCACGGAAAAACCACGTTACTGCAGGCAATTACCGGCATAAATGCCGATCGTCTGCCGGAAGAGAAAAAGCGCGGCATGACCATCGATCTGGGCTATGCCTACTGGCCCCAGCCCGATGGCCGCGTGCTGGGCTTTATTGATGTTCCGGGGCATGAAAAATTTCTTTCCAACATGCTGGCGGGCGTGGGGGGCATCGATCATGCCCTGCTTGTGGTGGCCTGCGATGACGGCGTGATGGCGCAAACCCGTGAGCATCTGGCGATCCTCCAGCTGACAGGCAACCCGCAGTTGACCGTGGCGCTGACTAAAGCCGATCGCGTTGACGACGCGCGCGTCAGCGAGGTGCGCGAAGCGGTGCAGGCGACCTTACGGGAATATGGTTTTGCCGATGCACCGCTTTTTGTCACCGTAGCGACAGAAGGGCGCGGTATCGGCAAACTTCGCCACCATTTGCAGCAGCTTTCGTCGCGAGACCACGCCAGCCATCACCGCTTCCGTCTGGCGATTGACCGGGCGTTTACCGTCAAAGGCGCGGGGCTGGTGGTCACCGGTACGGCGTTAAGCGGTGAAGTGAAGGTGGGCGATAGCCTCTGGCTGACGGGCGTTAATAAACCGATGCGCGTGCGCGGCTTACATGCGCAAAATCAGCCTGCGGAGCACGCCCACGCCGGGCAGCGGATCGCGCTCAACATTGCCGGGGATGCGGAAAAAGAGCAGCTTAACCGCGGCGACTGGCTGCTGGCCGACGCCCCGCCCGAGCCGTCTGAACGCGTCATCGTCTCCCTGCAGACAAACGTCCCGCTGACCCAATGGCAGCCGCTGCATATTCACCACGCGGCCAGCCATATCACCGGGCGCGTGTCCCTGCTGGAAAACGATCTTGCCGAACTGGTTTTTGATTCGCCGCTCTGGCTGGCGGATAACGACCGTCTGGTACTGCGGGACATTTCCGCACGGGAAACGCTGGCCGGGGCGCGGGTAGTGACGCTGAACCCGCCGCGACGCGGCAAGCGTAAGCCTGAATACCTGCAATGGCTGGCTGCGCTTGCGCAGGCTCAGGATGATAACGCCGCGCTGCGGGTTCATCTTGAGCGCGGGGCCGTGAGCCTGAGTGATTTTGCATGGGCACGCCAGCTGAGTGGCGAAGGGTTGCATCAGCTGACCCAACAGCCGGGCTTTATTCAGGCCGGCAACAGCCTGCTCGATGCGCCGGTTGCGGCAAACTGGCAGCGTAAGATCCTGAACACGCTCGCCACTTACCATGAACAGCATCAGGATGAACCCGGTCCTGGTCGTGAGCGCCTGCGACGCATGGCGCTGCCGATGGAAGACGATGCGCTGGTGCTGCTGCTGATTGAAAACATGCGCGAAAGCGGGGTGATTAAAAGCCATCACGGCTGGCTGCATCTGCCGGATCACAAAGCCGGGTTCACCGCAGAGCAGGAGGCAATCTGGCAAAAAGTGGCCTCGCTGTTTGTCGATGAACCCTGGTGGGTTCGCGATCTGGCGCGTGAAACGAACACCGACGAGCAGGTAATGCGCCAGGTATTGCGCCATGCGGCGCAGCAGGGGCTGATAGTCGCGATCGTGAAAGATCGTTATTACCGTAACGATCGCATTGTGGCGTTTGCTAACCTGATCCGCGAACTGGATCAGGCGCGCGGCTCCACCTGCGCAGCCGATTTCCGCGACCGGCTGAACGTTGGCCGCAAGCTGGCGATCCAGATCCTGGAATATTTCAACCGCATCGGTTTTACGCGTCGCCGGGGTAATGACCATCTGCTTCGCGACGCGCAGTTGTTCCCCTGAGCGCTACGTGCGGCGGGAGAGTTTTTGCTTAGCCAGCCATACCGCGCCCAGCCTTCCCGCCTGGTTACCCAGCTCGCAGGGCAGAATGGGCACCTTGAGCGCCTCCCACTCCTCGAATCGCTGCAGGTACTTATCGAGCAGGAGATAGATTTTCTCCTGCTCGCTTACCCCGCCGCCAATCAGCACTGCCTGTGGATCGAACATCGAGATTACGCTGTAAACGCCGCGCGAGAGGCAATGGGCCCACTCCTCAATGGCCTCACGCAGATGCACGTCGCTCTCCATGCGTTTAAACAGCTCCTCGCCGTCAGGCATCTCTTCTTCTGATACGGCCAGCGCGCGGCGGCAGGCTTTCATCAGGCCGCTGGCCGACGCCACGTCATGCATGGGTTCGCCGTTATTACCCACGGGCAGCACGCCAAATTCGCCGGCGCGGTAATGCGACCCGCGATAAAGATCGCCTTCCATCACAATCCCGCCACCGATGCCCGTGCCGATGGTGATGCAGACGAAATGCTCGTAGTCCTTACCCGCGCCCTGCCAGCGCTCGCCCAGCGCCGCACAGTTGGCGTCGTTTTCCACGGTGACGGGAAGATCGGTCAGACCGGCGAAGAGTTCGCACAGGTTTTCGCCGTCGAGATAGTCGAGCGCGCCCGCTTTTGCCGCTTCGCCGCTGTGGTGGTTAATATGGCCGGGAAAGCTCACGCCGATGCCGACGATGTCGTGTTCGTCCTGATACGCTTCAACTACCGCTTTCCACTTCTTTTTGAAGGTGTTTTTATCCTCAGGAGTATCGTACTCGTCCGTCGTCAGCTCCTTGCCATTTTCATCAATCACGCCGTGTTTGATGTGGGTTCCGCCTACGTCAAAACCGATAAACAGCTGCATCGCATCGTTCCTCATGAGCCCTTGAGCTGTTAAGTATGGCTCAGTGGCAGAAACGAAACGTAAAGTACGGTAATCCGTGATACGGCTCGTAAACCCGTCACCCACTGGCGAGAAAACCGCCAGCCGGGACTACCCTTGTTGTACACCAACAGCAAGGAGACGGTCATGACAAACAATCCTCCCTCTTCGCGAATCCAGCCCGGCGAGTATGGTTTTCCCCTCAAGCTGAAGCCCCGTTATGACAATTTTATCGGCGGCGACTGGGTGGCCCCCGTCGACGGCGAATACTATTCCAACCTGACGCCCGTTACCGGCCAGCCGCTGTGCGAGATTGCCAGCTCCGGCAAGCGGGATATCGATCTGGCGTTGGATGCGGCGCACAAAGCGAAAGATAAATGGGGCCATACCTCCGTTCAGGAGCGCGCGGCCATTTTGTTCAAAATCGCCGACCGGATGGAGCAGAACCTGGAGCTGCTGGCGACGGCGGAAACCTGGGATAACGGCAAGCCGATCCGGGAAACGATGGCGGCAGACGTGCCGCTGGCTATCGACCACTTCCGCTATTTTGCCTCCTGTATTCGCGCGCAGGAGGGCGGAATAAGCGAGGTAGATAGCGACACCGTGGCGTACCACTTCCACGAGCCGCTGGGGGTCGTCGGGCAAATTATTCCGTGGAACTTCCCGCTGCTGATGGCGAGCTGGAAAATGGCACCCGCGCTGGCCGCCGGGAACTGCATTGTGCTTAAACCGGCGCGTTTAACCCCGCTCTCTGTCCTGCTGCTGATGGAAATTGTTGCCGATCTTCTGCCGCCGGGGGTGATTAACGTGGTGAACGGCGCGGGCGGTGAGATAGGGGAATATCTGGCCACCTCAAAACGGATCGCTAAAGTGGCGTTTACCGGGTCGACGGAAGTGGGCCAGCAGATTATGCAGTACGCCACGCAAAACATCATTCCCGTGACCCTGGAGCTGGGCGGGAAGTCCCCGAACATCTTCTTCGCGGACGTGATGGAGGAAGAGGACGCTTTCTTCGACAAGGCGCTGGAAGGGTTTGCGCTGTTTGCCTTTAACCAGGGCGAAGTTTGCACCTGCCCAAGCCGCGCGCTGGTGCAGGAGTCCATCTACGAGCGCTTTATGGAGCGGGCCATTCGCCGCGTCGAGTCTATCCGCAGCGGTAACCCGCTCGATAACGTTACGCAGATGGGGGCGCAGGTCTCGCATGGCCAGCTGGAGACTATCCTCAACTACATCGATATCGGCAAGAAGGAAGGGGCGGATATCCTGACCGGCGGTCGCCGTAAGGTGCTCGGCGGAGATCTGCAGGAAGGGTATTACCTTGAGCCGACGATCCTGTTCGGGCAGAACAACATGCGTGTCTTCCAGGAGGAGATTTTCGGACCGGTGCTGGCGGTGACTACCTTCAAAACGATGGAGGAGGCGCTGGAAATTGCCAACGACACGCCGTATGGCCTGGGGGCGGGAGTCTGGAGCCGTAACGGTAATCTGGCCTATAAAATGGGCAGGGGTATACAGGCGGGACGCGTATGGACCAACTGCTACCACGCCTATCCGGCTCACGCGGCATTTGGCGGGTATAAGCAATCGGGCATCGGGCGTGAAACGCACAAGATGATGCTGGAGCATTACCAGCAGACGAAATGTCTACTTGTCAGCTACTCCGATAAACCGCTGGGGCTATTCTAATCGCCCAGTTCAGGCCGTCCATGGACGGCCTGAGCAATTTGCTGGCGCAGACAGTTGAGGACACCATCCAGAACATATTGTACGCGCCAGGGCTGATATTCGCGCTTGCGGAAGATGGCGGTCAGATCGAGCCACCACTCTTCCTGATGCGGGAAGCAGGGGACCAGCGTGCCTTGCGTTAATTCCTTCTTCAGGCTTTCTTTCGGCGCGAACACAATGCCAAGATTATTTCTTGCCAGCTCCAGGGCCGTCTGGGTATTGTCGCAAATATAGTTTCCGGTTACCCGATAATCATGCACATCATCACTGCCATGCATGCGAAAACGCCAGATGTTGGCGTCGTCGACCAGCATAGAGTCGATCAGAATACAGGAGTGATTAATTAAATCTTCAGGTCCGGTTAAAGGATGTTTATTTAAATATTCCTGGGTTGCGAATGCAGTGACGGAATATTTTGTTAATACGCTGGCGACCAGACTTTCATCTTTTGGCTGAGCATAGGTAATTAAAATATCACAGTCATCCGGGAAGGACACACCTTCTGAATATTCGTTGCGGTCCAGGTTGTAGGTTTTCAGGGAAATGCGAATGTCCCCGATGTCCTTTATCTGGTGGATCACGTGGCGCGCGAGATAGGTCACAATGCCCGTTGGAGCGTAAATCGTGACTTTTCCACGCTTTTCATGCTTATAATCGGCAATGAAATTAATAAGTTGCGTGTTTTTGTCCAGCGTGGCGTCGACATAAGGGAGTAATGCTTCACCGAACTGCGTCAGAGCGAGCTGGCGGGTCGTGCGCTCAAAAACCTTAAGCCCAACCCGCGTTTCAAAATCCGAGAGATATTTACTGACATTGGCCTGCGCCATGCCCAGCAGGGCGGCGGCATCACCAATGCTGTGGGTGGCTGCGATGACGGAGATTATTTTTAACTCGCGTGGCTTTAGCTGTAATTTATTCATCATGCGCACCCATCTATATGGTTTTATATATAATATTATATAAACTGCAGCGTTGCACCGGCAAATTTGTAACCATTATTATTCGCCCCGCTTATTTGGCGTATAAATGGATTACTTCACATGACTATTAAATACAATTTACTGATTGCTGCCACGTTATTTGCAACCTCTTCTGCAATGGCCGGTGATTTTTCACTTGGCGCGGGGACCGTATTTAATGAGTCTCCTTATAAAGGCTATAACGAAAATACCACCGCGGTGCCGTTAATTAGCTATGAGGGCGATCGTTTCTATGTTCGCCAGACCACGGGCGGATGGATCCTGTGGAAAGACGCAAAAAATGAACTCAGCCTGACCGCATCCTGGATGCCGCTGCATTTTGATCCGGATGATAACGACGACCACCAGATGAAGCAGCTTGATGAGCGTAAAGCCTCTGCGTTCCTCGGCGGTGCGTACTACCGCCACGAAAGCTGGGGTTCTCTGAAAGTGGCGGTTTCAGGCGATGCCACGGATGAAAGCGGCGGCGTGGTGGGCGAGGTATCCTACTTCCGTCCAATCAGGATGGAGCGTTTGACCCTGACGCCTTCTGTCGGTGTTTTTTACAGCGACGAGAGCTATAACGACTACTACTACGGCGTATCCGGCAGCGAGTCACGCCGCTCAGGTCTGGATCAATACACCGCCGGCGACAGCTGGACGCCCTACGTTGGTCTGGTAGCTAAATATCAGTTAACCCAGAAGCTGTACCTCAACGCCAGCGCGGTCTACACCGTGTTGCCTGATGACGTGAAGAACAGCCCGATGATCGACCGCGATGATAGCTTCGCGCTAATGACCGGCCTGACCTGGCGCTTCTGATGCGGTAAAGCCGGTTTACTCCCTCTCCCGTGGGAGAGGGCTGGGTGACTATTCAGCCTTCATCCACCCATATCCGCATTTCCCCTTCTCCCCGGTTAGCCCAGCTAAACCACGGAATAAAGGTCAACGTCCGGGGCTGGCGCTGTACCGGCGAGCGGTCGTACTGCCACAACGCATCCGTTTCCTTCATGTGACACCCAATTCCCTCTGTCTGTATTAGCATCTTATGCGCGAAAATGCCTTTGCCTTCACACACCCGGAACTCGCTATCTCGGGGCAAGGAGAGGTTATGCAGGTTGGCGCCGTTATCAGCTTCTTCCAGGCAGTAAACCAGCGGCCCGCGCTGTAGCGCGACTTTACCCGCCTGCTGGCGCACCTGGGGGTTACCGTACACGCGGCGGACCGGCATCGGTAGCGTCAGGGTCAGGGTGTCGCCTTCCTGCCAGCGGCGGTTGAGGTAGAGATATCCGCGTGACGCTTCACCGGTAATGGCTTCGCCATTCAGCGAAACGGCAGGCTCCGCGCACCAGTCCGGCAGCCTGAGTGCCAGCGTGTGGGTGACCGGAACCGGCGAGGTGATTTCGATCTTCACCTGCTCCTGCCACGGATAGTTACCGCTAATGCGCAGCTGTAGGGCGTTATCGCCCACCGGAATGGCGACGTCGTTCCCCACGTACAGGTTTATCAGCAGCGCATCCGGGCGAACGGTATAAATGTAGTGCCCCAGCGAGGTCAGCACGCGGGCGATATTCGGCGGGCAGCAGGCGCAGCCGAACCAGCGCTGACGCACCGGCTTCACGTGGTCATAGATATGGTTAAAGGCCAGCGTTTTCGGATGCACTTCCAGTGGATTGACATAAAAGAAATGCTTACCGTCCAGCGCCATCCCGCCCAGCACCGTGTTGTACAGCGCGCGCTCCATCACGTCGGCGTAGTGGCCGTCTGCCTCCATCTCCAGCATCCGGCGGGCGAACATCATCAGGCCGATTGAGGCGCAGCTTTCGGCGTACACCGTATCGTTGGGCAGATCGTAATCGCTGCTGAACGCCTCGCCGCTGCTCTGCGAGCCAATCCCGCCGGTAATGTACAGCTGGCGCTGCGCCATGTTGTTCCACAGACGCAGACAGTCCCGGCGTTTACCTTCGTCGTTGCTCAGGCGCGCCAGATGCGCCATGCCCGCCATCAGATAGACGAAACGCACGGCATGGCCGATGGCCGTTTGTTGTTCCGCAAGGGGCAGATGCGCCTGGCTGTAGGCTTTGTCCTTGACCATCCACGCCGGACCATAGGTGTTCCAGTAAGATGTTTTGCCGCGCTTCTCGTATTCGCTATCGTAGAAGTGAGGCTGCGCGCCGCGTTCTTCAATAAAGTATTTCACCAGATTGAGATAACGCGGCTCCTGCGTGACGTCGTACAGCCTCATCAGCGCCAGCTCGATTTCCGGGTGACCAGGGTAACCGTGTAGCTGTGTTTCTCCCGGGCCAAACACGCTGTCGATATGGTCCGCCAGCCTGCACACCACGTCCAGCAGGCGACGTTTTCCGGTTCCCTGGAAATACGCCACGCCCGCTTCAATCATATGCCCGGCGCAGTACAGCTCGTGGCATTCGGCCAGATTCGTCCAGCGTTCCTCGGGGGCTTTTACCGTAAAGTAGGTGTTGAGGTAGCCATCTTCACACTGCGCCGCCGCGACCAGCTCAATCACCTCGTCGGCGGTTTTTTCCAGTTCTGCATCCGGCTTCTGGCACAGCGACCACGCCACGGCTTCGAGCCATTTCGCTACGTCGCTGTCCTGAAACACCATCCCGTAAAACTCCCCCTGTTCCAGCCCGGCCGCGATGCGGAAGTTGGCGATGGCGTGGCTGGGTTCGGCCTCCGCCACGCGGTCGTTTAGCGCATCCCACTGGTAAGGGATCACCACGTCACGGACCAGCCGTTGATATTGCCCGAGAAACGGATCGTTGATTTTCAGCTGGTGCAGGTCGGGTTCCATTATGGACATAGCGTTCTCCTCAGGACGGTACGTGACGCTGGCGCAGGTCGGTGGAAATGCGCGACATCATTGGGTTATTAAGCCTGCACCAGCGGATAGCGACCGCCAGCAGCAGGTGGAAAAGGGCAGGCAGCAGCGTCTCCATGGCGGTAATGCCCTGCAGTGAGGCTGGCGTCTGGTTGCCCGCGCCTGGCTGATAGGCCACGGCAATAAACACCAAGCTGATAATCCCGGCGCTTGACGCCCACGCAAGCTTGATGAAAAACAGGTTGAAGGCGAAGTTCATGCCCGACGAACGCACGCTGGTTTTCCACTCGCCGTAGTCATCGGCAAAGGCCATTAGCGAGAAGTGCAGCGGCAGGGTGAAGCCCAGGATCACGCCGTTGCTTAAAATAACGATCAGCCATAGCGTCTGATGCGCCGGGCCACCCGGCAGAAACCACATGCCCACCGCAAGCGCAGCGAGCACCAGGTTGGTGTAGTAGTAGAGTTTGACGGTATCAATACGGCGCGACAGCGGGCTGACGATCACCGCGCCCAGAATAGCGGCAAAGGTCACCATGGTGAAAAACAGCGAGGTGTACGCCGTGCTGCCCTGAAGCACGTAGGTGATAAAGTACATATATCCACCGCCGCGAATGTTGAAGACGTTGATCAGCAGAAACGACATCAACAACATCAGCAGCAGCTGATCGTTTTTACGCAGGCCCGCCAGGTGCTCGCGCAGGGTGAATTTGCCCATCAGCGCCAGCGGAACGCGTTCACGAACCCAGAAGAAGCAGCACAAGAACATCACCACGGCGATAGCGCACAGCACGCCAACGCCCAGTTGATAACCCTTCGCGGCATCGCCCTGACCCAGCTCCGCTACCAGCCACGGCAGGCCAACGGAGACCAGAAAGCCCGCCACGCCGCACAGCACAAAGCGCCAGGACTGGCAGGCGATCACCTCGTTGTGGCGGGTGGTCATGGTGTTAATCAGCGCGCAGTAGGGCACGTTGATGGCGGTATAGCCCACGGATAACAGCAAATAGGTGCCGAACGCCCAGGCGATTTTCACGCCCATGCTGGCTTCCGGAACGTTGAAGGTCATTACGCCGATAATGCCTATCGGGACGGCGACCCACAGCTGCCAGGGACGAAATCGGCCCCAGCGGCTCTGCGTGCGGTCAGCAATGACGCCCATCACCGGATCGGAAATGGCGTCAAACACGCGAAGGGCAATAAACAGCGTGCCCACCAGCGCAGGGGTGAGACCAAATACATCGGTATAGAAAAAGGTCAGAAAGTTCATGATCAGGCAGGTAATCACCGTGCCGCCCGCATCGCCCAGGCCGTAGCCCATTTTCTCGCGGACGGACAGCCGGTCATCGACTTTCTGTTTTGCAGCGTCTGCGTCTGTAATCGGTGTGGAAGTCATGAAGTAACTCCTCGGAGATCGAATTTATTATCGTATTTATGCTGGGTACCTCTTTATTCTGCATCGAACGGGAAGGCCAACAAGGGAAGGGAAAAGTATAAAAAGGTGACGATTCCGACCTGATGATAAAAATGTGATTCCGATCGGACAGATATTTTAATATTGATTAATAATCAACGGGTAAGTCGAATATTAACGACAATAAAAGCGGAATGGTGAATATCCATGCTCGAATTATCCATAGCGCTTCCGGTTAAGGTTCAAAATGGCGGGCTATTTATCTCCCGCGGAGTGGGCCGCCACCCTGCGCGAAAATTAACATCATGGGAGATTATTTTTGTCGAAAAAGGGACTTTAACGATCCAGGAAGAAAATCATGTTTTTGATGTTAATGCGGGTGAGAGTTTATTGCTCTGGCCGCAGCGTCGGCATGTGGGTGTGGAGGATTTCCCGGCGGACCTGCGCTTTTACTGGCTGCATTTTGAGGTGGAGCCGCAAGACCCAACGTTACCCAACGCTGCTCCTCTGGCAATAGAACAACACTGCCGCGTAAGGGATGCGGAATATGTGATTGCGCTCTTTCGTCAATTCCTCAGCGAGCAGGAGAAATTACGGCGTAGCCTGGCGCTGGAGATGATTTTATTATTGATTTTACAGCAGGTGTCGAACTCTTCAGGATATGAAGACAGCGCAGATCAGGCCGGCGCGGCGATGGCATGGAAGGCAAAACAGCTTATTCGCACGCAGTTTCATTTACCGATATCCACCTCGCAGCTGGCAAAAGCGTTGCACTGTAATGCAGATTATCTCGGGCGCGTCTTTCGCCGGACTTTCCATTTAACCCTGACGGAGGCGATACATCGCCAGCGCGTCAGGGCGGCGGAAAAACTCCTGCTCAACGACGCTGCGTCATTAACCGAGGTCGCAGCGCGCTGCGGCTTTAACGACGTGGGATATTTCCGGCAGATATTCTCGAAGCATACCGGGTTAACCCCCGCCGTCTGGAAACGGCGGTACTGTAAAGAGCATATTAATTCCGGTTGATTACTGCCCGTAATAGGCGTTCGCCCCGTGCTTGCGCAGATAATGCTTGTCCAGCAGCGCCTGCTGCATAGCCGGTAACTGTGGTGCGAGCTGGCGTGAGAACAGGCCCATATAGGCGCACTCTTCCAGCACGACGGCATTGTGGACCGCATCGGCAGCGTCTTTGCCCCAGGCGAACGGGCCGTGGGAGTGAACCAGTACCGCCGGGACCTGCATTGGGCTGAGATCGCGCTCCTCGAAGGTTTTAATGATCACTTCGCCCGTCTGGTATTCGTATTCCCCGGCAATTTCTGCCGTGGTCATCAGCCGCGTGCAGGGGATCGCTCCGTAGAAATAGTCTGCGTGCGTCGTGCCCCAGGCGGGTAAATCCTGTCCCGCCTGCGACCAGATGGTGGCGTGGCGGGAATGGGTATGTACGATGCCGCCAATCTCCGGATAACGGCGATACAGTGCCAGATGGGTTGGTGTGTCAGAGGAGGGTTTTTTACTGCCTTCGACCACCAGGCCGGTGGCAATGTTCACCACCACCATATCCTCCGCCGTCATCACGTCGTACTCCACGCCGGACGGCTTGATGACCATCATGCCGCTTTCGCGATCTATTGCGCTGACGTTGCCCCAGGTAAAGGTCACCAGCTGGTGGGCTGGCAGCGCCAGGTTTGCCGCCAGTACCTCGGTTTTGAGTTGTTCTAACATGTCATGCCTCCTTCCTGCATACGGGCTTCAATCCAGCGGCGTGCCTGGATAATCTCCAGCACCGGCTCTTTGGCTTTTTCGGTCCACATTTCAATCAGAAACGCGCCGCGATAGTTCAGCTTATTCAGCGTGTTAAACACGCCGACAAAATCGACGCAGCCATCGCCAAACGGTACATCGCGGAACTGTCCGGGGCTTTGCGCGGTAACGGGTTGGGTATCTTTCAGGTGAATAGCCGCAATGCGGTCAATGCCCAGCGTCAGCTCGGCGGTAACGTCGTTACCCCACGCGCTCAGGTTGCCAACGTCCGGGTAAACGCTGAACCACGGCGAGGCGAGCATGCTGTCCCACTTTTTCCACTTGCTGATGGAATTCATAAATGCGGTATCCATGATCTCGACCGCCAGCATCACCTGTGCGGCGGCGGCCTGCTCGACGGCCCATGCCAGTCCTTCGGCAAAACGTTGTTGAGTACCTTCATCGTGCTCTTCGTAATAGACGTCATAACCCGCAAGCTGAATGGTGCGAATACCTAAGTCGCGTGCCAGCCTGATGGCTTTGGTCATGATCTCACGGGCGCGCTGGCGCACCGTTTCGTCGCGGCTGCCGAACGGGAAGCGACGGTGGGCAGACAAGCACATAGAAGGGATAGACACCCCTGTTTCCAGCATCGCCTCAACCAGAGAGGCGCGCTGCGTGGTACTCCACTCAAGACGCGATAAACGCTCGTCGGTTTCATCAACCGACATCTCAACGAAATCGAATCCGCAGCTCTTCGCCAGGACCAGGCGTTCCGGCCAGGAGAGATCTTTCGGCAGCGCTTTTTCATAAATACCTAACGGATGCTGACGCATGGTTACGCTCCCCAGATATCGCGGATTTGCGAATGGAATGCCTGTGCCACCTGCGGCGGATTATCCGCGCCCGCCAGCGCGCGCCCGGCGATAAACGCTTTGACGTTGATTTGCTTAAACAGGGGGAGATCGGCAGGCGTGATGCCGCCGGTAATCGAAAGCTGTAAACCGATATCCGAGAGGGCTTTCATTCTGGCGAGATCCGTCTCACCCCACTGCTGACCGCTGGCCTGCGCGTCTCTTCCCCGGTGGTATATCGCCTGTTTTACGCCGATACGTTGCCATGCGCGCGCGTCGTCCAGCGTCCAGTTACCAAAGAGCTCTATCTGGATTTCTCCTCCGCAGCGCAGTGCCACCTCGTGGCCTCGCTCAACGGTGGCCAGCGGAGCGGCGCAGATAATGGTCATCCAGTTCGCGCCCGCGCCAAACGCCTGTTCTGCCAGCGTCTCCCCGGCATCGGCCACTTTCCAGTCCGCCACGATAATTTTCTCCGGGCACTGTTTGCGCAGCGCGCGGACGGCGCTTAGTCCTTCGGTCAGACATAAAAGGGTACCGGCTTCGACGATATCGACGTGATCCACAAGCAGGGCAACATCGCGCTGCGCGGCCTGAAGTGAGGTGTGATCGAGCGCCAGCTGCAGTAATGGTCGGCTCATAGGTCGTGCTCCTTAACCTGGGCGTGATAGCCTTGTAATGCTGAAATCAGTAACTGATAGCGGTGATATTTGCGTTGATAGGCCGCATGGGCGTCCATGTCGGGTTCAATCACCCGGATGTCATGTTTAAGGGCGCGTTGCGCCGTGTGGAAATCGGGATAGATGCCTGTACCGACCAGTGCGGCCAGCGCTGCACCGGAACAGCCAGTCTCTTCTACCTGGGGTAATTGAATTGTCAGACCGCTGACGTCCGCAAGCATCTGCATCCACACGTCCGAATGGGCCGGGCCACCCGTGACGCGCAGTGCCTGCACCTCGGTAAAGCGCTCAAGCATGCGGTTAAGATGGGTCATGTGGCTGAATACCACGCCTTCGTAAACCGCCTGCAGCAGGTGCGCGCGGGTGTGTAGCGCCTGCATGCCGTAGAAACCGCTGGTCATCTCCAGACCCGCGTTGCTGCCATAGAGGAAGGGCAGGAAAATCAGATCGCTTCCGGCTTTTGGCAGACCGGCGACGGCATGGTTGATTTCATCGAATGACATATCGCCCCACTGCGCGGTGAGCCACTCAAGATTGCCGGAGGAAGTCGGGCTGGCTTCGTGAACGATGTACTGCTGCGGATGAACGTAGCGGCCATAGACGTAGGGGTACGGCTCGCTGTCGCGGATGCCATGCGCAATCCCGCTGGTGACGGCCCAGGTGCCCATTACGGCATTCAACGTGTGTTCGTCGTGTAGCCCGGCGCAGATCGCGGTGGAAACCACGTCAAACAGTCCACCAACGACGGGCGTACCCGCCGCGAGACCGGTCAGGGCGGCTGCCTGAGCGGTGATTTCCCCGCAAATTTCTGCTGAACCGACAATCGGCGGCAGGGCGCCGTCAATTTCGCTGATACCGAGCCAGCGTGTGAGCTGTGGGTCGTACTGGCCGGTATTCATATTGTAGAGATTGGACTCCGAAATGTTGCTCTCTTCGCAGGCTTTGGTGCCGGTGAGGCACCAGCGAAGATAATCGTGCGCCATCATCACGCAGCCAATTTTTTCGAAGCGCTGAGGCTCATTCTCTTTTACCCAGCGCAGAAGCGAGGCCGGATGCCCGGTCCACAGCGTCTGGCGCGTATGCGGATAGAGTTTTTCTGGAATGCCGTCCTGCTGCCAGCGTTGCACAATCTCCAGCGCCCGGCGGTCAGAAGAGAGCATGGCGTTGCCCAGGGGCCGATCCTGTTTATCGAGTAGAAACAGTCCCTTGCCCTGAGCAGAAATGCCGACGCCTTTGATCTGCTCTCCGTCTACGCCTGAATGTTTGAGCAGCGTAGCGACGGTAGCGTGGCAGTGCTGCCAGAGCTGGTGCATATCCCGCTCCGCATAGCCTGCGCGTGGGCTGAGCGTGGCCACCGAGCGACGTTCGATACACACTTCCTTTCCCTGGCGGTTGTATAACCCGGCTTTCAGATAAGTACCGCCACAATCGATACCCAGCCAGAAGGGCTCTTTTTCACTCATCTTCATCTCACTTATTCGCCGGGTGGCGCTTCGCTTACCCGGCCTACGGTTCGGTTTAGTGGGTTGGGTGAGGGCATCAGGCCGCACGTTTATGCGGATTCACCGTGGGATTGGGTTCTGCTCCGGCATCACATTTCGCTGGTAACAGCAGGGCCAGCAGCGCAGCCAGTGCCAGAGAAATCGCCAGGCAGTAAACTCCCGCATCTTTGCTGTACAGCGTTATCAGTACGCCTACCGCATAAGGGCCGCAGAATCCGCCGAGGTTACCAAGCGCATTGATCACACCGCGCGCACCGCCTGCCATTTCGGCGCTAAACAGACGTGCAGGAATCGTCCAGAACACCCCAGCGGCGGACTGCAGGAAGAATCCGCAGCCGACCAACGCGGCATAGGCCAGCCAGGTGTTTGCCTTCAGCGCCACGGAGAGGAACATGCAAAGTGCGAAGCCAATCAGCGGCAGGGAGACAAACAGCTTGCGCTTGCCGGTGCGGTCAGAAAGCGTAGAGAAGAGGAACATCCCCGCAATGGCACCGATGTAAGGCAGAATGGCGAGCACCCCGACCTGGCCGATGCTGGTGTGCGTCAGCTCTTTCAGGATGGTGGGCAGCCAAAGGGTATAACCGTAAATCCCGGTCTGGTAGAAGAAGTTCAGGGCGATTAATTGCCACATGGTTTTATCGGAAAGCACGGCGCTCAATGAGGCATTTTTCACCTCTTTTCCGGCGATGGCCTGCTGTTCAGCGGCCAGCGTTTGCACCAGATAGTTTTTCTCGGCCTCTGAGATCCAGCGGGCTTCCTGCGGACGGTCGTAAACGGTGAACGCCCACAGCACCAGCACCACTATGGACATCAAACCTTCAATGATAAAAAGCCAGCGCCAGTCGAGCGCGGTAATAATCCAGCCAGAAAGTGGCGCGGTGATGATCCCGGCAATCGGCACGAACATGATCACAATCGCGTTGGCGCGGCCACGTTCGGCATCGGGGAACCAGTTGCTTATCATCGTTAACACAACGGGCAGCATCCCGCCTTCCGCCACGCCGAGTAAGAAGCGCAGCACCAGCAACTGATACTGGTTAGTGACAATACCGGTCAGGACTGAGATGACTGCCCAGGCGACCAGGGACCAACCGATAAACTTCTTGCCGCTACCATGAACAGCAATCTTGCCGCCCGGAACCTGCAGGAACAGATAGCCGATAAAGAAGATCCCGCCTGCCAGGCCTGCCATGGTGGCGGAAATACCCAGTTCTTCATCCATACCTCCGGGCATCGCAAAGGCGATATTTACGCGGTCCATGTAAGAAATAATGCAGGCGATAAGAATAGGTGGAATGATTCTTAGCCAGCGCTGGCGCGGAATATCCGCATGTAGAGCATTCGTTGAAATATTCATAGTTAATGTCTCTGTGAATGTAATCGGAATATGTTTTTATTTTTATTGTGTCGCTTTATTCATAGCGCTAATGCCGTCACGCAAAATGGCGATGCGATGGCTGACATCAGCATTAGCATTTATTTCCAGTAATTTAATACCGGAGAATTTCAATGTTGCGGCGCTCGCCGCAGTAAAGAGTGATGTAGCCTGTTCAGTCGTCATTAAACTGTCGGCACAGAACGAAGAAAACGGCGCGTGCAGATCCTGCCACTCGCCATATTCGCCGCGTGTGGTGGTGCCAGAGAACATCAGCGCGCCCAATTTTCCGGCTTTACATGCGGCCTGAACGTGTTCAAGCGGAACGGTGGAATTACGGCCTTCAATGGCCGACCGTGCCCAGTTGATGCAGACGCTGATGTCGGTTCCGTTTACCACCTCCAGCACCTGTTCTAAGGGTAAAAAACCTTTACGCGGTGCAGGTCCGGTCATGGCATCGCAGTGTTCCAGCACCAGATCGCAGGACCAGTTCCAGCTCACAATTTCGCGGATTGAGCGGGAGAATGCCTCAGTGGCCTGTTCGACGGATGCGTTCCCGGCCTGCGGCGCCGCCTGCATCTCCAGGGCTATGACTTTTCCCGGAAAACGCACATTTACAGCGTCAATTTTCTGGTGCAGATGCCGGTAAAATTCAACGCATGCTTTACGTTGTTCTTCGTCTGCTGATGCCAGACCAAATGCGCCGTTCGTGCCACGACGGCGCATGGTTTCCATCACCGCCGTGACCACGATTTGCCACTCGTCCGGCGTATGACGGAACAGCCACTCGTCACCGAAAGGATGAAGGTTTTCCAGGCAAGGTTGTTCCAGCCCGCGTATGTACGGTGTGTCGGAAAGTTCCCGCCAGAAGGATTGTTCTTCTTGTTCCCCTTTCTGGTGAAACGAGGGTGCGCAGGGGTACGCACCAATAATAAAACCGGTGTTGGTCATTTCGCGTTCCTGTATTCGTCAGAAAATTACAATAATTCGCTGATTGCCACTTTCACCACAATTTTACGAATTACCGTTTCCTTGTTTTTAATACAGGCAGGACGATGAACATCCTGCGGGAAAAATATGGCATAACTGCCAGGTACCATTTCTATAAACGACTCATTTTCGCTGTCGTGATAAAAGATAATATCTCGCTGTTCCAGTAATGATTCACTTATTTTGTTATTGCCAGTATCAATAGCGATACCGATTTTCTCTTCACCCCAGGCCAGAAACTGAATATCCAGATAGCGGCGGTGCACTTCAGGACGGTTTTCGTGTTGTTCTTTTGTGGTGATGTCGAGTACCTGGGCAAAAATAGTGCGGCCTTCAATTTCCACCACGCCTGGCTCCAGGGTGGTGAAATCCGTGGTGCGCAGAAAATGAAGCGCTTTTTCAATCGCCAGCGGCAGGCGACACGGATTGGGCTGCGAAATATGTCCGAATATCATCATCCCCTCCTTACAGAGACTGGATTTTCGCCCATACGCTGTCGTCAATGGTTATGCCGTTGCGACGGTTCTCTTCCTGCAGACGCGTGAATTCATGTCCCGGCAAACGAACGGCAACATTCTCATCAGCGCGTTCGGCGGTAGTGATGAAGTCCATGATGCGTTGCAGTTTGGCATCGCGGGTTGGCCCGTCGATCAGGCGATCCACTTCAATAGCGATAAAGATCTGCGATACGCCATATTCGTCGCTGTTGTCCTGGGTCACTTCTGCGACGGAAGAGCCGTTCGAGAGCAGGGTAGCGATCATGTCGAGCACGATGGATAAGCCTGAACCTTTCCAGTAGCCCATCGGCAGAATACGGCGGTTTTTCTCAATCACGCCAGGCTCTCGGGTGAGATTGCCCTCGTCGTCAAAGCCGCCATCTACAGGCAACTCGCGCCCGGCCAGGCGGTTCACTTCCAGCATGCCGTAGGAGAACATCGACATCGACATGTCGACCATGGTGATAGGATTCGACGGGATAGCGACGATCAGCGGGTTTGTGCCGATGCAGCATTCTTTTGATCCCCACGCAGGCATTACTGCAATGGAGTTGGTCCAGCAAATTCCAATGTAACCTTTCTCAGCCGCCTGCCAGCCGTAACTGCCGCCGCGCATCCAGTGGTTGGCGTTCCGCAGCGCCACCAGGCCGATACCGTGGTCGGATGCCAGTTCGGTGGCGCGATCCATCATCTTTTTCGCCGTCAGGTTGCCGATGGAGCGTCGGGCATCCCACTGTTCGATGGCACCCAATGAGGTCACCCGTTGTGGCTGGGCGTCAGGGATGATGTCGCCCGCATCCAGTTGCTGAATAAAACGCGGGAAGCGGTTTACGCCATGCGAGTAGACACCGGACTCGGTGGTGCGGGCAAACATCTCCGCGCAGGCATCGGCAGTCTCCACTTTTATGCCGCGATCGAGCAGAACCCGATTGAACGCCGCTTTCAACTCTTCGAAGGTCACTTTCATCCCTGTTCTCCTGTTTTTTAGGGGCAAGTGCGAATGCTTTTTTATCGTTAAATTTCACTATGCGAAATCTGATTTCAAATATAGCGATCAATTTTTGTCAGATCAACGACATTCATGTTTTTCAAAAAGCATTAAAATCAACTGGTTGTGTTTTTTCTGTTGAGATCGTGAACTAAACCACACTTTGCGCTACCATCAGGAGCGCGATAAAAAGGAGCGATTTGATGAGCATGAAAGAGAGCGAAATAACGCAGGAAAAAGAGAGGCCAGCAGGCAGCCAGAGCCTGTTTCGCGGCCTGATGCTGATTGAGATCCTCAGCAACTACCCGAACGGGTGTCCGCTTGCGCATTTATCGGAACTGGCTGGTTTGAATAAGAGCACCGTCCACCGGTTACTCCAGGGACTGCAGTCGTGCGGGTACGTTACCCCGGCGCCAGCGGCGGGCAGCTATCGTTTGACCACTAAATTCATTGCTGTCGGGCAAAAGGCGCTGTCATCGCTCAACATTATTCACGTGGCGGCCCCGCATCTTGAGGCGCTGAACATTGCCACTGGCGAAACGGTGAACTTTTCCAGTCGGGAAGATGACCACGCGATCCTAATTTATAAGCTCGAGCCGACAACCGGCATGCTGCGTACGCGTGCTTACATCGGCCAGCATATGCCGCTCTATTGTTCTGCAATGGGCAAGATCTATATGGCCTTTGGTCATCAGGATTACGTGGCCAGCTACTGGCAAAGCCATCAGGAACAGATTCAACCGCTGACGCGCAATACCATCACTGAACTGAGTGCTATGTACGATGAGCTGGCGGAAATTCGCGATCGCAGCATGGCAATGGATAAAGAAGAGAACGAGCTGGGTGTCTCCTGTATCGCCGTGCCGGTGTTTGATATTCATGGTCGCGTGCCGTATGCGATCTCCATTTCGCTGTCGACGTCCCGCATGAAGCAGGTTGGCGAGAAAAACCTGCTCAAGCCTCTGCGCGAAACGGCAGAGGCGATATCAAAAGAGCTGGGTTTTAACGTGCGTGAGGGGTAGCGTGTTACTGGCTGCCTTCGTGCCACGCTTTTTCAATTTCTTCGGCGAGAATTTTGACGCCCGCTTCGATTTTTGCCGGATCGGGCACGTAGTTCATGCGCATGCACTGGTGCGTGTGCGGCCATGGCTTATCCAGACCCGGGAAGAAGTAATCGCCCGGCACCATCAATACGCCGCGCTTTTTCAGACGCTGATAGAGCAGTTCTGTAGTGATCGGTAAATCCTTAAACCACAGCCAGAGGAAAATTGCCCCTTCCGGTTTATGGATCAGGCAGCGTTCTTCCGGTAAGTAGCGGCGAAGCGTCGCAATCGTCTCCTGAACGCGCTGGTAATAGAACGGTTTGATAACTTCATTAGACAGACGCAGCAGGTCGTTGCGCTTGATCATTTCGCACATCATCGCCGGGCCGATACCGCCTGGTGAAAGGCTGATAATGCCGTTCATATTGGTAATGGCGGTGATGATTTTCTCGTTGGCGATGATGATGCCGCAGCGGCTGCCCGGCAGACCCAGCTTGGAGAGGCTCATGCACAGGACAATGTTCGGGTTCCACAGCGGACGTGCTTCGCTGAAGATAATGCCCGGGAACGGCACGCCGTAGGCATTGTCGATCACCAGCGGGATGCCGTGCTGGTTCGCCAGGACATCCAGCTTCATCAGTTCGTCGTCGGTAATCACGTTGCCCGTTGGGTTCGTCGGGCGCGATACGCAGATCATCCCCGTCTCTTCACCAATATGCAGGTGTTCAAAATCGACGTGATATTTGAACTGGCCTTCCGGCAGCAGCTCGATGTTCGGGCGCGCGGAGACGAACAGATCCTCTTCCAGGCCGGAATCAGCATAGCCGATATACTCCGGTGCCAGCGGGAACAGCACCTTTTTGGTGGTGCCGTCGGCACGACGCCCTGCGAAGAGGTTAAACAAGTAGAAAAACGCGCTCTGGCTGCCGTTTGTTAGTGCAATATTCTGTGGTTCGATATCCCAGCCCAGCTCTTCACGCAGCATTTTGGCAAGGAGAGTCAGTAGCTCGGTTTTACCCTGCGGACCGTCGTAATTGCAGAGCGCATCGGTCGCTTTGCCGTTTTCCAGCATCTGCGCGAGCAGCGTCTGGAAATAGGTTGTCATCTCCGGAATTTGCGCCGGGTTTCCGCCGCCGAGCATGATGGCGCCCGGTGTGCGCAGCCCGTCGTTGAGGTCCTCCATCAGGCGAGTAATGCCTGAATGGCGGGTGAATTTGTCGCCAAAAAGTGAAAACGTCATAGCAGGTGTTCTATCGAGCTTATTTTGAAAGTGGGTAACCATAACGCTAGCACTGTGCTGGTGCAAATCGGGAGATGTGGTCGGATTTGTTGTTTTGTAGGGCGGAGTGGGATTTTTGTAGTGAATAGTTCTGGTGGGTTTCACCCCTCACCCCGGCTCACTCCCCATGCGGGGAGAGGGCCAGGGTGAGGGGGGATAATTATTGATTACCCGCCCATACCACCATCACCTTATCGCCCTTGTGCTCGCGCACGAAGCCGTACCCCTCTTTCAGCGACAGCGTGGTTTGCTTGCCTTCACCGATCGCCGGATGGCGGGCACGGAACTGGCCCAGCGTTTGCCAGTGGGCGACGGTTAAGGCCTGCTTGCCCGTCACGTCCTGCCAGTTCATATCCGAGCGGGTACCCTGCAGCGGGTCAGACCCCGTCGGGCCAAACGGACGCTCGGATTCATCACCGTAATAGATTTGTACGCTGCCCGGTGCCAGCAGGAGCAGTTCCGCAGCGCGCTGGCCTCCTTCGCGGAACAGGCGTGTGTCATGGGAGGAGAGATAGCTCAGCACGTTGAAGCTTTGCAGCTTTTCCGCCATCTGCTGCCAGGTGAGATCCATATCGGCCAGGCAATCCACCGCTTTTGCCGCCTGCTCCTGATAATCAAAGTTGATCATCGCGTCGAAACCGTGGCGGTAATAGTCGCTTTGCATCACTCCGTGACCCCAGGACTCGCCGGTCATCCAGAACGGTGCGTTATCCAGCTTTTTGTCCGGGTTGGCCCCTTTCCACGCGGCCAGCGCCTGACTAGCCTGGTCCTTTAACTGTTGCCAGGCCGCAAGCTCGACGTGCTTCGCGGTATCCACCCGGAAACCGTCAATGCCGTAGTCGCGCACCCACTGGCTGAGCCAGTGGGTGAGATAGTCGCGCGGGGTATATCCCGGGATGGCTTTCGCGTGGGTATCGGGCTTGTGCTGATAAAAGTTGGGTAATCCGGAAGGGGCGGTGGATTCCGTTTTCAGATCCGGTAGGAACGCCAGCGACATGGTTAAATCGTCGAAGCCGGGGTTGTCGTAATCACCAATGTCGGTGCGGATCCATTTCTTGCCCCACCATTTTTCCCATGCGGCTTTGTCGCTAAAGTTGATGTAATCGTTGAAGCTATGCCAGCTTTGGCCCGCGCCCGGCTTCCAGTCCGTCCAGCGGTCGCCCAAGGTCTTTTTCAGCTCATCACCCTGCAGATACAGCGCGCCAAACTGGTACTCCTGCATGTCCGCAAGCGTCGCGTAGCCCGCGTGGTTCATGACGATATCGAACAGGATGCGAATGCCGCGCCTGTGCGCTTCATCAACAAGATGGCGCAGATCATCCTCGGTGCCCATGTTGGCATCGAGCTTCGTCCAGTCCTGGGTGTAGTAGCCGTGATAGGCATAGTGTGGGAAGTCCCCTTTGGTGCCACCGCCTACCCAGCCGTGGATCTGCTCAAGCGGGGAACTTATCCAGAGCGCGTTCACCCCCAGCTGCTGTAAATAGTCGAGCCTGCTGGCGAGCCCTTTGAGATCGCCACCGTGGAAGGTGCCAATTTCCTGCATGCCGTCTTTGTGGCGACCGTAGCTGTTGTCGTTGCCCGGGTCGCCATTCATAAAGCGGTCGGTTAGCACAAAATAGACGGTGGCGTTCTGCCAGCTAAACGGCGCTGGTTTGTCGGTTTCGGCGCGCTCAAGCAGCAGCAGGCCACCACTGCTGGCGTCTGGCTGCAGGGTTATGTTTCCGTTCTGCACAGTCGCGGTCTGTTTGCTGTAGAAATCACGCACCACGGTGCCTTCCGGGAAGGTATGGCTGACGTCCAGCGTCAGCGGTTTACCGTCCCACTTCGGGCACTGGCGGATAACGCTTGCAACCGGCTGTTCTGCGGTGCTCTGAATTGTCAGCAGCAGAGTTGGCGTGCCGGATCGGGTATCAATCCGCATCTGGTATTCACCGTCGCGGAAAAGGCGCCACTGCGGCGGAGACCCGTCGCAGGGCTTGAGCGACAGCATCTCATTGAGTTTTATCGCCTCCGAAGGCTGCCAGCACGTCTTGTCAAAACCCAGCGTCAGAGGACGCGTACCCTTCGTAAGCTTTGCCTGGCTGGTGAAAACCCCGGTGCCTTCGGCACGAAATGCGTTAAACCCCGGCGATGACCAGTCGGCATGTGCCAGAGCGGGTAACATCAGAAAAGCTAATGCGGTGCGTTTCATTCCATTTTCCTGTCGCGGCATTTTTGACCAGTGTGCCATCAGGTTGTGGTTAAAAACTCATCCCCCATCGCTTTCTGTCGGGAGGATCTGTGAGGATGAGTGATCCCGCGCGAAATGAGACAGTTATCTGCGATATCGCACACATTTTTTCAGGAATGATGTTTTTATGAGCAAGTTTCAGGTGACATAGTTTCGGATTTGGACTATTTCTATACGTGCTCTTGAAGTCTATTTTTGATATGATTTGAGATTCCGCTCTCAAATTTGTGAAAAAAATAAGGTGTTGGGATGATTACATCCGACCAGGAGACCTAATGATATCGACTCCCATTCGACGATATGGGGCCGCGATACTCATGTTACTCACCACGACATTTTCGGGTGGGGTGCTTGCGAAGACGCACACGGATACAACGAGTAAGAAAGCCCACGTAATAAAGACGACAAGTAGTAAGGTTAGCAGTAAACAAGAGTATTCTCGCAATAGTGCAAAGAGTAGTTCACTTCCTGATTTGCGAAAATACCCTTCCGGAACACCAAGAAAAAAAGCGTTTCTCCGGACGGTAATGCCTTACATAACAAGTCAAAATGCCGCGATTACGGCGGATCGTAACTGGTTAATTTCAAAACAGTACGATAGCCGCTGGTCGCCGTCTGAACGCGCGCGCCTGAAAGACATCACGAAGCGCTACAAACTGAGCTGGAACGGTAACACGCGTCGCGTACCGTGGAATGCTCTCCTTGAGCGTGTGGACATTATCCCAGGCAGCATGGTAGCGACCATGGCAGCAGCCGAAAGCGGCTGGGGAACGTCTAAGCTGGCGCGTAATAACAACAACCTGTTCGGCATGAAA
Source organism: Enterobacter cloacae complex sp. P1B (assembly GCF_014982345.1). Taxonomy (NCBI): domain Bacteria; kingdom Pseudomonadati; phylum Pseudomonadota; class Gammaproteobacteria; order Enterobacterales; family Enterobacteriaceae; genus Enterobacter; species Enterobacter cloacae complex sp. P1B. Next base: position 236,910 of record NZ_JADCLF010000007.1, read on the forward strand.
TGTGCGAAAGGGCGTTGTAATAATGCGCCCGGCAAAGTGAAGGGCTATTCTCAGTTTGAATCAGTAAAAGATTCCGTGAATGCTTACGCGGTGAATCTTAATACGCACCCGGCCTACTCATCGTTCCGTAAATCACGCGCTCAGTTGCGTAAAGCGGATCAGGAAGTAACGGCCAGCGCAATGATTCACAAGCTAAAAGGTTATTCGACGAAGGGAAATAGCTATAACAACTATCTGTTCGCTATGTACCAGGATAACCAGCGCTTAATTGCCGCCCATATGTAATCTCAAAAAACGCCTTCCAGTGGAAGGCGTTTCCTTTTCTATATCAGCACCTCGCTGTGGCGATCCCGGTACTCTTTCGGCGTGGTGTCATACTCTTTGCGAAACACCGAATAGAAATACTGCAGCGACGGATAGCCGCACATCTGCGAGATTTCGTTGATCGACAGTGACGTGGAGACAAGCAGGCTGCGGGCCTTCTCCAGCTTCTCCGCATGAATGACGGCATGAATGGTTTCGCCCACCTCTTCTTTGAATCGCTTCTCCAGATTCGAGCGGGAAATGCCCACCGAGTCCAGGACCTGATCGACCTTAATCCCTTTGCAGGCGTGGTTGCGGATATAGTGCATGGCCTGAATGACGGCCGGGTCGCTTAGGGAGCGATAATCGGTTGAGCGACGCTCAACGACGCGGACGGGGGGAACCAGCAGGCGCTGAAGCGGCAGAGCCTCTTTATCCAGCAGACGGTGCAACAGCTTTGCCGCCTGATAGCCCATCTGACGTGTGCCCTGTGCTACGGAGGAGAGCGCCACGCGGGACAAGTAGCGGGTCAGTTCTTCGTTATCAATGCCAATCACGCACAGTTTTTCGGGCACCGGGATATGCAAATGTTCGCAGACCTGCAGCACGTGTCGGGCGCGGGCGTCCGTCACGGCAATAATGCCGGTTTGTGGCGGCAGCGTTTGCAGCCAGTCCGCCAGGCGGTTTTGCGCGTGCTGCCAGTTTTCCGGTGCGGTTTCCAGCCCCTGATAGACCACGCCGCGGTACTTCTCCTGCGCGACCAGCTGGCAAAACGCATGTTCACGCTCCACGGCCCAGCGCTTGCCGCTGGTGGCGGGTAAACCATAAAACGCGAAGCGATGGACGCCTTTCTCCTTTAAATGGAGAAAGGCGGCCTCGACCAGGGCATGGTTATCGGTGGCGATGTAGTGGACCGGCGGGTAGTGTTCGGGTGAATGATACGAGCCGCCGACGCCCACAATCGGCACGTCGACGTCGGTTAGCAGCTGCTCGATGATGGGATCGTCATAGTCGGCGATGACGCCATCACCCAGCCAGTCTTTGATGTTCTCCAGACGGGTGCGGAAATCTTCTTCAATAAAAATATCCCATTCGGATTGCGACGCCTGCAAATATTCACCCACGCCTTCTACCACCTGACGGTCGTAGGCTTTGTTGGCATTGAATAACAACGTAATGCGGTGACGCTTTTCAAACATGGCTCGCTTCCCAATTAAGTCACAATGCGGTTATCAGGCTCGTCGCTTGGTGGCAGAGTCCATCCAGACTGCCAGTAAAAGAATGGCCCCCTTGACGATATACTGCCAAAACGTCGGGACGTCCATCATACTCATCCCGTTATCCAACGACGCCATGATAAATGCCCCCATGACCGCGCCCGCCACGCTACCGATACCGCCTGCGAGGCTGGTGCCACCGATGACGCAGGCAGCGATAGCATCCAGCTCGGCGATGTTACCGGCGGAAGGAGAGCCTGCCCCCAGACGCGAGCTGAGGATCAACCCGGCGATAGCGACCATCAGGCCGTTAATGGCGAAAACCGCCAGCTTGGTACGTTCGACGTTAATACCCGACAGTCGAGCAGCTTCAAGGTTGCCGCCGATGGCATAAATACGACGTCCAAATGCGGTGCGCGTCGCCATAAACATGCCGCCGAGCAGTAACAGCGCCAGCAGCAGTACCGGCGTCGGAACGCCGCGATAGTCGTTAAGAAGCCAGATGGCGCCCAGCACAATGACCGCCGTCAGCGCCTGACGTCCTACCACGGACGTTGACGCTGGCGACGCAAGACCCAGCGCCTGACGGCGCATACGTCCACGCCACTGCCACGCGACAAACGCCAGCAGTCCCACCACGCCGATCGTAAAGCCTATGCTGTCCGAGAGGTAACTCTGGCCAATTTGGGACATCGCCGCGCTGGTCGGGGAGACGGTCGTGCCGTTGGTGATACCGATCAAGATCCCGCGGAAGGCCAGCATTCCCGCCAGGGTGACGATAAACGATGGCACCTTCCGATAGGCAACCCACCAGCCGTTCCAGGCCCCTAAAACCAGCCCCAGTACCAGCGTCACCGCCACGGTCAGCGGCAGCGGCCAGCCGAGCCAGACGTCAAAAATGGCCGCCACGCCGCCGAGAAGACCCATCATCGACCCGACCGACAGGTCGATTTCCGCAGAGATGATCACGAACACCATGCCCACGGCCAGGATGCCGGTGATGGCGGTCTGGCGGAGCAGGTTTGAGACGTTACGCGCGCTTAAGTACGAGCCATCCGTCATCCACGTGAAGAACAGCATGATGACGATAATCGCCGCGATCATCACGAAAACCTGCAGGTTCAGCGCTTTTAGCCCCGCGAACGCGCCGGGCGTCGGAACAGCGACTTTGATATCAGACGGATTGCTTTTCGACATGACGTTCGCTCCTTAAAGCGGCTTCCATCACCTGCTCTTGCGTCAGGTTCTGGTTAATCAGGTTGGCTTTCAGTTTCCCCTCGTGCATGACCAGCACGCGGTCGCTCAGGCCGAGCACTTCGGGTAACTCAGACGAGATGACAATGACGGCAATCCCTTGCTGTACAAGCTGATTAATCAGTTTGTAGATTTCGTATTTGGCACCGATATCGATCCCGCGCGTCGGCTCATCAAGGATTAATATGCGTGGATTGAGGAGCAGACAGCGCGCCAGAATCGCCTTCTGTTGGTTACCACCGCTCAGTCGGCCAATCGCCAGTTCCGGCGAGGAGGTTTTGACCTTCAGCCGGGCAAGTGACTGAAGGATGCACTGTTGCTCGGCGGCATCATCCAGGCTGCTCAGCGCGCCGGAGAACCGATCGAGTGCCGCAAGGGTGATGTTTTTACCCACCGCCATGACCGGTACGATGCCGTCTTTTTTGCGGTCTTCCGGCACCATGGCAATGCCGCGGGCAATCGCCTGCTGGCAGTTGTCGATTCTCACGGGCTGGCCGTCTATATATATCGTGCCCTCCCAGCGCCCTGGCCACACGCCAAACAGGCACTGCACGGCTTCGGTGCGCCCGGCACCGACGAGCCCAGCAATCCCAAGAATTTCGCCGCTGTGAAGGGAAAACGAAACGTTATTGATCCGCTTAATGTGGCGGTTAACGGGGTGCCACGCGGTCAGGTTTTCCACGCGCAGCACTTCATCGCCCTGACTGTGGGGCTCATTCGGGTAGAGCGCGGTCAGCTCGCGGCCCACCATCATGGTGATGATGTCATCTTCACTCATGCCCGCAGCTTCACGCGTGCCGATGTGTTGCCCGTCGCGGATCACGCAGATGGTGTCCGAAATGGCTTTTACCTCGTTCAGCTTGTGCGAAATGTAGATGCAGGCGATACCGTGGTTTTGCAGATCGCGGATGATATTGAGCAGAACCGCAGTTTCCTGTTCGGTGAGTGACGCCGTTGGCTCATCGAGGATCAGCAGCCTGACCTGTTTATTCAGCGCCTTCGCAATTTCGACCAGCTGCTGTTGCCCCAGCCCCAGATCGCCCACGCGTGTATCCGGTGAAATGTTGAGGCTCACCTGCGCCAGCAGCTTTTCACAGCGGAGCGTCATGGTGTCGTAATCCAGCACGCCGTGGCGGGAAATCTCGGCTCCGAGGAAGATGTTCTCCAGCACGGTGAGATGTTTCGCCAGCGCCAGCTCCTGGTGGATGATGGCGATGCCTTTACGTTCGGTGTCGCGAATGTGCGTCGCCTGGATGACTTCACCAGCAAAGACAATTTCGCCTTCGTAACTGCCGTGCGGGTAGATCCCACACAGGACTTTCATCAGCGTTGATTTGCCCGAACCATTCTCGCCACACAGCGAAACCACTTCGCCAGGGTTCAACCGGAGACTGACGTTGTCGACGGCTTTCACCGCGCCGAAGCGCTTGGTGATGCTTTTCATTTCAAGTAAATAAGGCATAACTGCTCCACATAACCCGAGGGAAGAACAGTACAACGTGATGCGCCCCCGCAGAGCAGGGGCAGCGCCGGATTACAGTTCGCTCTTCTTGTGGAAACCGTCTTTAATAACGGTGGCGTCAATGTTCTCTTTATTGACTTCAATTGGCGTGAGCAGGCGAGCCGGAACGTCTTTCAGGCCGTTATTCAGCGTTGCATCTGCTTTAGGTTGCTTACCGTTGCCCAGCTCAACGGCAATTTCCGCCGCCGTATTGGCAAGTTCGGTAATCGGTTTGTAGACCGTCATGGTCTGAGTACCTGCGATAATGCGTTTTACGCCCGCCAGGTCGGCATCCTGACCAGAAATCGCGACTTTACCGGCCAGTCCCTGGGCACTCAGAGCCTGAATAGCCCCGCCTGCTGTGGCATCGTTGGAGGCCACGACAGCATCAATTTTGTTGTTATTGGCCGTCAGCGCATTTTCCATAATCTTCAGGGCATTTTCTGGTAACCATCCGTCGGCCCACTGATCGCCGACCACCTTAATTTTGCCGCTGTCGATGTACGGCTTAAGGACCTTCATTTGCCCTTCGCGGAACAGTTTGGCGTTGTTATCCACCGGCGAACCGCCCATCAGGAAATAATTGCCTTGAGGCACTTTGTCGATCAGGCTTTGCGCCTGTAATTCGCCCACTTTTTCATTGTCGAAGGAAATATAATAATCAATATCGGCGTTATTAATCATGCGGTCATAAGCGAGAACTTTTATGCCTTCCTGCTTCGCTTCTTTCACCACGTTACTTAATACCTGGCCGTTATAAGGGATAATGACCAGAACATCGACTCCCCGGTTGATCATATTCTCGATCTGCGACATTTGCGTTTCTTCATTGCCGTTAGCCGACTGAACAAACACATTCGCACCGAGTGATTCCGCTTTTTTCACAAAAATATCGCGATCTTTTTGCCAGCGCTCCAGACGCAGGTCATCAATCGCCATGCCAATTTTGACCTCCTTGGCATGCCCTGCAAAGCTTACAAGGAGGAGCGTAGTGCAGAGCGTTAGGGTCAGGTTCTTTATCTTCATAATTATTAGGCCTTTTTGTACGGGTATGTGTTGCTGAGATAAAAGAAACATTCACTACTGGGTCGCAGCAAATTTTTAACGCGGAAAGGCGGGCTGGCAATTACAGATTTTTATCTTCTCATTACGATATTTGGTTTATTTCTGAATTTATGACCGCGATCGGATTTTAAAATTCGTAACGCCTTAATTACATTTGATTCTGGAATGCGCGCCTAAAAATAGTTTGTCTGCGCATTATTTTGCGAGCCAGCGCACAGTTGTGCATTCTCTCAATAGCAGTGTGAAATAACGTAATTGAGCAACCCAAAATGTCTATTCACTATTACTCCTGAATCAACGACTCGCCGCATACCCTGATTATGGAGCTCAATATGCAAGCTTATTTCGACCAACTCGATCGCGTTCGTTACGAAGGCCCAAAAACGACCAATCCTTTAGCATTTCGTCACTACAATCCGGATGAGCTGGTGCTGGGTAAGCGCATGGAAGATCATCTGCGCTTTGCCGCCTGTTACTGGCATACCTTCTGCTGGAACGGCGCCGATATGTTCGGCGTGGGTTCCTTTGACCGTCCGTGGCAACAGCCGGGTGAGGCCATCGAGCTGGCGAAACGCAAAGCCGACGTGGCGTTTGAGTTCTTCCACAAGCTGAACGTGCCGTACTACTGCTTCCATGATGTTGACGTATCGCCGGAAGGGACGTCGCTGAAAGAGTACCTGAACAATTTTGCGCAGATGGTGGACGTGCTGGCAGAAAAACAGCAGCAAAGCGGCGTGAAGCTGCTCTGGGGTACGGCAAACTGCTTCACCAACCCACGCTACGGTGCGGGTGCGGCCACCAACCCGGATCCGGAAGTGTTTAGCTGGGCGGCTACGCAGGTGGTGACGGCAATGAACGCTACGCATCAGCTGGGCGGCGAAAACTATGTCCTGTGGGGCGGCCGTGAAGGCTATGAAACCCTGCTCAATACCGATCTGCGCCAGGAGCGCGAGCAGATTGGCCGCTTTATGCAGATGGTTGTCGACCATAAGCACAAAATCGGCTTCCGCGGCACGCTGCTGATCGAGCCTAAACCGCAGGAACCAACCAAGCATCAGTACGACTACGATGTCGCCACCGTGTATGGCTTCCTGAAGCAGTTTGGTCTGGAAAAAGAGATCAAAGTGAATATTGAGGCTAACCACGCTACCCTGGCGGGCCACTCATTCCATCACGAAATTGCGTCTGCGATTGCGCTGGGCATCTTCGGATCGGTAGATGCGAACCGCGGCGATCCGCAGCTGGGCTGGGATACCGACCAGTTCCCGAACAGCGTGGAAGAGAATGCGCTGGTGATGTACGAGATCGTCAAAGCGGGCGGTTTCACCACCGGCGGCCTTAACTTTGACGCCAAGGTGCGTCGCCAGAGCACCGACAAATACGATCTGTTCTACGGCCACATTGGCGCGATGGACACCATGGCGCTGGCGCTGAAAGTGGCGGCGCGTATGATTGAAGACGGCGAGCTGGATAAGCGCGTGGCGAAGCGCTACAGCGGCTGGAACAGTGAGCTGGGCCAGCAAATTTTGAAGGGTCAGTTATCGCTTGCGGACATCGCGAAGTACGCTGAACAACAGCAGCTGGCGCCGCAGCACCAGAGCGGGCATCAGGAATTGCTGGAAAACCTGGTTAATCACTACCTGTTCGATAAATAACAGCATGCAGGCCCGGTAAGCGGAAGCGCCACCGGGCATTTCTGTCAAAGGAGTCACCACAATGTATATCGGGATCGATCTTGGCACATCGGGTGTGAAAGCCATCCTGTTAAGCGAGCAGGGCGACGTGTTAGCAACGCAGACTGAAAAGCTGCAGGTTTCACGCCCGCATCCACTGTGGTCGGAGCAGGACCCGGAGCAGTGGTGGCAGGCGACGGAACGCGCGATGAAAGCCTTAGGCGAGCAGCACAGCCTGCGCGACGTGAAAGCGCTGGGCATTGCCGGACAAATGCATGGTGCAACGTTGCTGGATAGCCAGCATCGCGTTCTGCGCCCGGCTATTCTCTGGAACGATGGCCGCTGTGCGGAAGAGTGCGCAATCCTTGAAGCGCGTGTGCCCACGTCCCGCGAGATTACGGGCAACCTGATGATGCCGGGCTTCACCGCACCAAAACTTTTGTGGGTACAGCGCCACGAGCCGGAGATTTTCCGTCAGGTGGCGAAAGTCCTGCTGCCGAAAGACTATCTGCGCTTTCGTATGACGGGCGATTTCGCCTCTGACATGTCCGATGCCGCCGGCACGATGTGGCTCGACGTGGCGAAGCGCGACTGGAGCGAGGCGATGCTGGATGCCTGCCATCTGACGCGGGAACATATGCCCGCGCTGTTCGAAGGCTGTGAGGTGACGGGTACGCTGCTGCCAGACGTTGCGGAACGCTGGAATATGCCTGCCGTACCGGTGGTGGCCGGGGGCGGTGATAACGCGGCGGGTGCCGTGGGTGTCGGGATGGTTGAGGCGGGGCAGGCGATGCTGTCGCTGGGAACCTCTGGGGTCTATTTTGCCGTCAGCGACGGCTATCGCAGCAATCCCGAAAGCGCTGTGCACAGTTTCTGTCATGCGCTTCCGGGAAAATGGCATTTGATGTCGGTGATGCTGAGCGCGGCATCCTGCCTGGACTGGGCGGCGAAGCTTACTGGCATGGCGGACGTTCCGGCACTCATCGCGGCGGCGCAGCAGGCGGATGACGCGGCGAGTACCGTCTGGTTTTTACCCTATCTTTCTGGCGAGCGTACGCCGCACAACAACCCGGAAGCGAAAGGGGTATTCTTTGGCCTAACCCATCAGCACGGCCCGGCAGAACTGGCGCGTGCGGTTCTGGAAGGTGTGGGGTATGCGCTGGCCGACGGAATGGATGTGGTGCACGACTGCGGCCTGAAACCGGCGAGCGTCACCCTGATTGGCGGCGGCGCGCGAAGCCCTTACTGGCGACAGATGCTGGCGGATATCAGCGGGTTGCAGCTGGATTTCCGCACGGGAGGGGATGTTGGCCCCGCGCTCGGCGCCGCGCGTCTGGCGCAGATCGCTATGAACCCGGACAAGCCGCTTTCGCAGCTGCTGCCGCAGCTTACGCTTGAACAGGCGCATGTGCCTGACGCGGCAGGACATGCCCGTTATGCAGAAAGGCGCGAGGTGTTCCGCAAAATCTATCAGCAGCTGCTGCCGCTGATGTCATAAACTCGCTTGTCCGACAGAGGCACGAGGATGTCCTTTTTTGGTCTGTGCGTGCCTCTCTTTCCTTGCCAGTATGGTGACACACCCACTGGCGAGGAGATTTATCATGTCACGCATTGCACTCATCAATATTGATACTCAGCATTCCTTCCATCATCGCCCTTACTGGCAGGAGGGCGACATTCCTGCCTTTCAGCAGGCGATGCTGGGGCTGATTGAAGGCTGCCAGGCGCGCGGTATTCCTGTCGTTGATATTTTTCATGTGGATGAAGACGGCCCCTTCACGCTGCAAAGCGGCTATGTCAAACCGATGGCCTTTTTGCGTCATCAGCCGGATGTGGTTTTCCAGAAACACGTCCATAATGCCTTCACGGATACCGGGCTCGATCGCTGGCTGCGTGAACGTGATATCAACCAGCTGATTATCTGCGGCATTCGCACGGAACAATGCTGTGAAACCACCGCTCGGGTAGCATCCGATCTGGGTTATGCTGTGACGTTTGTGAGCGAGGCAACGCTGACGTTTCCCATGATGTACAAGGGCATTACCCTGAGCGCAGCGGAAATTCGCCATCGTACCGAGACGGTACTGGCCGGGCGTTTTGCCGAAATTAAAACGGTAGCGGAGACGCTGGAGTCACTGTAATGCGCATCGACGTCTGGTTCGTGATGTTACCTGGGGTACTGGCACTGGATATGTCAGGCCCGGCGGAGACCTTTGTGCTGGCTGGCGACGCGTTTCGTCTGCATTACATTGGGCCGCAACCGGACGTGCCGACGTCGATAGGCCTGACGATGGGCGGCATCCAGCCGTTGCCGGAAAGTCTGCCTCCGGGGAGTCTGCTTGTCCTGCCGGGGGTGAGCGACTCCCGCGTTCAGTTCTCAACGCCGCAGGCGCAGCAGATCCAGCACTGGCTAATGCGCCTGCAGCCGGTCATTCAGCGCCGGGATATCACGGTGATGTGCGTCTGTTCTGGTGCACTGCTGGCGGCGAAATCGGGCCTGCTGAATAACAAACAGTGCACAACCCACCATGACGTTATCAGCCGTTTACGCACTGTGGCTCCCACGGCGACGATTAAAGAAAACCGCATCTTTGTACAGGACGAGAATATCTGGACCAGCGCGGGGATCACGTCGGGCATCGATCTGGCGCTGCATATGATTAACCGCCTGTGCGGTCCCGAAAAGGCGCTGGCCGTGGCGCGCGAGATGGTGGTCTGGTTCCGCCGTTCTGGTGACGATCCTCAGCTCTCCCCGTGGCTGCGCTACCGCAACCATCTTCATCCGGCGATACATCGGGCGCAGGATGCGCTCACCGCCGAGCCGCAAAAAACGTGGAGCTTGCCTGACATTGCCGCCCTGGCGCACGTCAGCCCGCGCCATCTCACCCGACTTTTCCAGTCACATTTAGGGATTAGCGTCCGCGATTATCTGGAGCAGCTGCGTCTTGCGGTGGCGGAGCAGTGGCTATTGCAGGGGCGAGGCGTGGAGCAGGCCTCACTGGCGGCAGGCTTCTCCTCCCCGCGCCAGTACCACCGCGCCCGGCAGCGCAGCGTTAGCTGACGAAGCGGCGCGTGTCGATTTTTTGCAGCAGCATCGACAGCAGCAGGCTGATAACCAGCGTAGCGGCAAAAATCCAGACGATATCCAGCACCGGCCAGCTTTTCAGCTCAACGCCCCTCGTTCGCAGGGCGTGGATCACCAGCGCGTGAAAACCGTAAATTCCCAGCGAGTGCCGCGAGATAAAGCCCAGCACGGGAAGGGGACGCGCATTCAGGGTGTTTTTAACGAGCGTGAGCAGCGATACGGCACAGATAAAGACCATCGGCCCGCAATACAGATACCAGGTATCGGCAAAATTGCCGCGCCACTGAAGCTCATGTAGCGTCCCGCGTGAAATCACCGCCACGCCGGCGATAAACAGCGCTCCGCAGAGCCAGTTCAGACCGCGCTTTTGCGTGTCCATCATCCCGATGGCGCGCCCCAGCATGCCGTAAAGCACGTAGTAGAAGGTGTCGCCGTTGATATAGAGGTTCACCGGCAACCATTCGAAACCGTCGATTTTCTGCGAGACCGTGTTCGGGTTGGCGACGATGCCAATCACCACCATCAGGGCCAGAAGCATTTTCCCGCTGACGTTTTTCACCTGAATGAGCGGAGAGACCAGATAGATAACGATGATGGCGAAGAAGAACCACAGGTGGTAGAAAACCGGTTTTTGCAGCAAATATTTGAGGGATAACCCGGCGTTTATGGAGGTAAACAGGGTGATATAGAGCAGGGCAACGGCGCTGTAGAACCCCAGGCAGGCCGCGATGCGGATGAAGTGCCTCGGCTGCGCGCTACGCTCGCCAAAAAAGAGAAAGCCGGAAATCATAAAAAACAGCGGCACGCTGACGCGCGACGCGGAGTTGAGGATATTGGCAATATCCCAGTTAACGGGGCTGATGCTGTGGGCATTCGTGACATACCAGGTCGTCGTGTGGATCATGACCACCATCAGACACGCTATTCCGCGCAGGTTATCAATCCAGTTAATTTTTGACGGCATCAGTTCCTCGTATTCCCTGTAAAGTGAGTGGGACTCCCATTGTCCAAAAGTCTTCGTTTGGAAAATTCTGAGTTTTATGCACAGGCTTGCCGGGAGACCGCGAGATTCGCAGAATGGCAGACCTTAATCTATAAAAGTGTTGATACTAAAAATAACAGCCGCTGACCAGGACGGTAATAAAAATGATGATGAAGCGTGTGGCATCACTCTTTCTGCTATTCATGCTGGCAGGATGCAGTACGCCACAGGAAGTCCCCGTGCAAAAAGCGCAGCAGGGAAAAATAAGCCCGGAGCGTTCGCTGAATATGGAAGCGCTCTGTAAAGAGCGGGCCGCTCGGCGCTATAACTCGGACGTTCAGAAAATTAACGTCATCGGATTCGAGCGCTTTCAGGGCAGCTATGAGCTTAGAGGGTATACTGCGCGTAAAGAGGGCTTTGTCTGCTCGTTTGATGCGGACGGTCAGTTTTTACATCTCTCCATGCGCTAGCCTGCTCGCATAATCAACAGCCAGACGCCGCCAGCGTTCTGGCCGGAAGGCTTATTTCCCAATTTTCCCTAAACAACCCCGTTTCGTACTGTATATCTTGCAGCCAGCGGGTATACTGGTCCCTTCCATTTAAAACCACACGTATCCAGCACGAAATACTATGCAAAAGTTTGATACCAAGACCTTCCAGGGCCTGATCCTGACCTTACAGGATTACTGGGCTCGTCAGGGCTGTACCATTGTTCAACCTTTGGACATGGAAGTCGGCGCCGGCACTTCACACCCGATGACCAGCCTGCGCGCGTTGGGCCCAGAGCCAATGGCGACCGCGTATGTGCAGCCTTCCCGTCGTCCGACCGATGGTCGTTACGGTGAAAACCCGAACCGTCTGCAGCATTACTATCAGTTCCAGGTGGTGATTAAGCCATCACCCGACAACATTCAGGAACTGTATCTCGGGTCGCTGAAAGAGCTGGGTATGGATCCAACCATCCACGACATCCGTTTCGTGGAAGACAACTGGGAAAACCCAACGCTGGGTGCCTGGGGTCTCGGTTGGGAAGTGTGGCTGAACGGCATGGAAGTGACCCAGTTCACCTACTTCCAGCAGGTTGGCGGTCTGGAATGTAAGCCGATCACCGGTGAAATCACCTACGGTCTGGAACGTCTGGCCATGTACATTCAGGGCGTAGACAGCGTTTACGACCTGGTCTGGAGCGACGGCCCGCTGGGTAAAACCACCTACGGCGACGTGTTCCATCAGAACGAAGTGGAGCAATCCACCTATAACTTCGAATACGCGGACGTGGACTTCCTGTTCACCTGCTTCGAGCAGTACGAGAAAGAGGCACAGCAGCTGCTGGCGCTGGAAACTCCGCTGCCGCTGCCTGCCTACGAGCGAATTCTGAAGGCCGCCCACAGCTTCAACCTGCTGGACGCCCGCAAAGCGATCTCCGTGACTGAACGTCAGCGCTACATTCTGCGTATTCGTACCCTGACCAAAGCCGTTGCAGAAGCTTACTACGCGTCCCGTGAAGCCCTTGGCTTCCCGATGTGCAACCGAAACAAATAAGAGGCGGCCATGTCTGAGAAAACTTTCCTGGTGGAAATCGGCACCGAAGAGCTGCCACCAAAAGCCCTGCGCAGCCTGGCTGAATCTTTTGCTGCGAACGTGACCGCCGAGCTGGATAACGCTGGTCTGGCGCACGGTAAAATTGAGTGGTTTGCCGCGCCGCGTCGTCTGGCGCTGAAAGTGGCAAATCTGGCGGCGTCTCAGCCGGATCGTGAAGTCGAAAAACGTGGCCCGGCGATTGCCCAGGCGTTTGACGCGGAAGGCAAGCCAAGCAAGGCTGCCGAAGGCTGGGCGCGCGGCTGTGGCATCACCGTCGATCAGGCCGAGCGTCTGACCACCGATAAAGGCGAATGGCTGCTGTACCGTGCCCACGTGAAAGGCGAAAGCGCGGAAGCGCTGCTGCCAAACATGATCGCCACTTCGCTGGCGAAGCTGCCGATTCCTAAGCTGATGCGCTGGGGCGCGTCCGACGTGCACTTCGTGCGTCCGGTACACACCGTGACCCTGCTGCTGGGCGATACCGTTATCCCGGCGACCATTCTGGGCGTGGCGTCCGATCGCGTGATCCGCGGCCACCGCTTTATGGGCGAGCCAGAGTTCACCATCGACAATGCCGACCAGTATCCGCAGATCCTGCTGGAACGCGGTAAAGTGATTGCCGACTACGAACAGCGTAAAGCCAAAATTAAAGCGGACGCGGAAGAAGCGGCGCGTAAGATTGGCGGTAATGCCGACCTGAGCGACAGCCTGCTGGAAGAGGTCACTTCTCTGGTGGAATGGCCGGTTGTGCTGACCGCGAAATTCGAAGAGAAATTCCTGGCCGTTCCGGCAGAAGCGCTGGTTTACACCATGAAGGGTGACCAGAAGTACTTCCCGGTTTACGCCAACGACGGCAAGCTGCTGCCAAACTTCATCTTCGTGGCGAACATCGAATCGAAAGATCCGAGCCAGATTATCTCCGGTAACGAGAAAGTGGTGCGCCCGCGTCTGGCGGATGCCGAGTTCTTCTTCAATACCGACCGTAAAAAGCGTCTGGAAGATAACCTGCCGCGCCTGCAGACCGTGCTGTTCCAGCAGCAGCTGGGTACGCTGCGCGACAAAACCGACCGTATCGCGGAGCTGTCCGGCTGGATCGCCCGTGAAATCGGTGCCGACGTTAACCACGCGACCCGTGCGGGCCTGCTCTCCAAATGCGACCTGATGACCAACATGGTGTTCGAATTCACCGACACCCAGGGCGTAATGGGTATGCACTACGCGCGTCACGATGGTGAAGCGGAAGACGTGGCCGTAGCTCTGAACGAGCAGTATCAGCCGCGCTTTGCGGGCGACGATCTGCCGTCCAACCCGGTTGCCTGCGCTGTAGCGATTGCCGATAAGATGGACACCCTGGCGGGTATCTTCGGTATCGGCCAGCATCCGAAAGGCGATAAAGACCCGTTTGCGCTGCGTCGTGCCGCGCTGGGCGTGCTGCGCATCATCGTTGAGAAGAACCTGAACCTTGATCTGCAGACCCTGACCGAAGAAGCGGTGCGTCTGTACGGCGACAAGCTGACCAACGCGAACGTTGTGGATGACGTGATCGACTTTATGCTTGGCCGTTTCCGCGCGTGGTATCAGGACGAAGGTTACACCGTCGACACCATTCAGGCGGTGCTGGCGCGTCGTCCAACCCGTCCGGCTGATTTCGATGCGCGTATGAAGGCGGTTTCCCACTTCCGTACGCTGGAAGCGGCATCTGCCCTGGCGGCGGCCAACAAGCGTGTATCCAACATCCTGGCGAAATCCGACGAGACGCTGAACGAGCGCGTAAACGCCGCAACCCTGAAAGAGCCGGAAGAGATTGCTCTGGCGATGCAGGTTGTGGTGCTGCGCGACAAGCTCGAGCCGTACTTCGCGGAAGGTCGTTACCAGGAAGCGCTGGTTGAGCTGGCGGAGCTGCGTGACGTGATCGACGCCTTCTTCGAGAAAGTGATGGTGAACGTAGAAGATAAAGAACTGCGTATTAACCGTCTCTCCATGCTCGAAAAACTGCGCGAGCTGTTCCTGCGCGTGGCGGATATTTCGCTGCTGCAGTAATGTGCCCGTTGTAACAAATGCTAAAAACCCGCTTCGGCGGGTTTTTTTATGGGTCTTTTGTAGACCGGATAAGCGCAGCGCCATCCGGCAGGTTTAGCCGATCGCGATTGTGCCTTCGTCTGTCTGCAGCCAGCGCGGTGCCTTCAGCGTATCAGCAAAGTAGCTGACCAGCTCGCACAGCAAATCTTCCATCACGATTTCAGATTGTCGCGGCAGTGAGCCGTTCATCAGCATCTGCGTAAGCTCCTGACAGTAGCGCCCCAGCCGATCGCATTCGGGTTCGAAAGCCGGAACGCGTGACGGGAGTTCCTTCACGGTCAGGCTGGCTTTTAAAGCGTCCGGAACAGGTTCCAGAAGCGTGGGTTGCAGAAGATTCAGACAGGCATAAAGTCTGCCGTAAAGCGCCATTTTTGGGGCGGGTTCTTCGCAATCTACCAGTGCGTCGGTAAAACGTTCGCAGTTATCCGCCAGTTCGGTGAAGTCGGTGGCGTGGTTGAAGGGCAGGGTGAATAAAGAATGAGCTTGGGTTGGGGTAGTAGCCATATTGGCAGCCTCCGATAAGTGATAAAGCTTCCACCACCGGAAATGCTAACTTCGCTGGTGGTGGACTGAACAGAGTTAGCATTACCGGCCTTATCGGATACCGGCGCATCTTTCGATGCCCCTGCTCAGCCCACCATTGAGATGTAGCAAAGCATGCTGCACATAATGTGCCGCCGATAAGATAAGCCAGGATGCTAAACCCGGCACCTGATTTTGCAGGTGCAAAGAGAACTTACTGCTCATCAAAACAGGCGGCAATAGATTTGAGCTATGCCACTGAGGATATTACCATTTCTGGAAAGAGACTCGCAAAATTACCGCAATGAAAAACATATTGCGGGCAGAGGTCTTACAGCGACGCTATGGTCCGGCTGTAAATCGCTGAGGCGTTTCCTGCAGGCCGGGGCGAGGCGCATGGATGCGCCGAGAGGGCGGGCTTTACAGGGATGTTACCTCCGCCCGTCCCCGATAAGCCGGAAGGAATAAGCCGAAGGTACCGCGTAGCGGCGATTTACCGCCGGGAGCCCGGGTAGCCAGGGTGGTGGCGACTGAGCCACCCTGGCACGTTCACGGGTATTGTCGTTACAGAGTAGCAAGGAACATAAAGTGAACGGAATGACCACCAGAGTCGTATGCTTCCCCTCACCCCAGCCCTCTCCCTCAAGGGAGAGGGAGCCGTCTGTGCAGGCAATATTTGGTGGGGATCCCTCAGCCCAAAGGGAGAGGGAGTACAAATCGTCCAAAATTTAACCTTGAAATGGTCAACCCATTACCGCTATCCTTATCTCCGTTAAATTTCTCGCTCTGGAGCGCCCCCCAAAATTGAACAAACACGACTGATGAATTTCGATCCTTGCTAAACGCCACCGCGTGGGCAGGGGATGTTTTGATTTCATTCAGGAGTGCTTATGGCTCATTTTGCGCAGTCCCCTTCTTTTATTTTGCATCAGGTCACTTGTCAGTTTGCGACGGGCGATACCCTTTTTGGTCCGCTGAGTTTTTCTCTGGAGCCGTCTCTGTGCGCTCTGGTTGGCCGTAACGGCAGCGGGAAAACGCGTCTGCTGCGTCTGCTGGCGGGGCTTGATGAGCCTGCAAGCGGGCATATTGAACGTACCGGAACATATGTCTATGTGGCTCAGCAGCAGGACATTTTGCCGCACACGACGCTGGCTGAGCTGCTCGGGTACGAGGCCATCTTCGCGGCTCGAGCGCGTATCGACAGCGGCGATTACCAGCCTGACGATCTGGAACTGCTTGATGGATTCTGGGATTTAGCTGAACGTCTTGGCGAGGCGTTTGCCCGGGCGAAACTTCCGCCGTTTGATCCAGATAAGCCAGCCGGTGAGCTCAGCGGCGGCGAGCGTATTCGCGCGCTGCTGTGCGGGGCATTTACGGCTGAAGCGGATTTCCTGCTGCTGGACGAACCGACTAACCATCTGGATCGACAAGGACGGGCGTGGTTCTACGACCAGCTTGCCCGTTATCAGGGCGGCGTGCTCGTCGCCTCCCATGACCGTGAGCTGCTGGCGCAGGTGCCGCGTATTCTTGAGCTAAGCAGCGGCGGCCTGCGCAGCTACGGCGGGAATTATGCGGATTATCAAACCCAGCGCGATGCCGAACAGCAGGCGGCCCGCGCGGCGCTGGAACATGCGGCCACGGAGCGCAAACGCACCCGCGCTCGTATGCAAAAAGAGCATGACGACAGCCAGCGGCGCTCGGCAAAAACATTACGCACCGTCGATACCCTGAATATCGCGTCGTTTGAACGCGTCAAATACAAAGGCGCGGCAAAGGAACGTATCGGCGCCTGGAAAAAACAGCACAGCGAGCAAAATGAAGCCCTGAATGCCGCGGTAAACAAGGCGCGTGAGCGGGTTGAAGAAGATAACCCGGTGATGTTTACCCTGCCGGGGAGTCAGATCCCGGAAGGTAAACAGGTGCTGGTGCTGGAAGATCTGGTGTTACCGCATGTGCCTGTTCCTCCGCTTAGCTGGCGGATGGATGGGCCAATGCGCGTGGCGCTAAAAGGTCCGAACGGCTGCGGGAAATCGACGCTGTTGAAAGCCATCCTCGGCGACATTAGTCCACGCTCAGGAACCTGCAAGGTATCGGTCAGCTGTGCTTATCTCGATCAGCATCTTTCCCGGCTCGATCTGTCGCAGTCGGTCATGACGCACCTCAACCTGGGCAATACGCCCCTGGAAGAAGGTATTTTACGTACCCGTTTAGCCCAGCTTCAGCTGGGGGCCGACAAAGTCTCGCTCCCGCTGGCGGAACTGAGCGGTGGTGAGCGTTTGAAGGCTGCGCTGGCCTGCGTGCTTTGGCGCGGGGAGGCCACGCAGCTGCTGTTGCTGGATGAACCGACCAACCATCTGGATCTGGCTTCAGTGCAGGCTATTGAAGCGGCGCTGGCTGGTTTCCCCGGCGCGCTGCTGGTGGTGTCACACGATGATGCGTTTTTAAAAGGGTTAACGCTGACGCACGAGATGGTGTGGGAAGAGACGGGCTGGCGTTTCGAGAGCCTTTAAACACAAGCCCCCGCAGAGGCGGGGGCGTTCAAACTTTACTACGCTATCTGTTTGCTGAGTGCAGGGTTGGCCTGAATCAGGCGCATCAGCTTTAACTCGGTTGGGGTGGGTTTCTCTCGTTTTGACTCCCACTCCAGCACCATAGCCACGCTGACACCCATCGCTCTGGCGAATTCTTCAGTTTTCAGTCCTGTCCCTTTGCGCAATTGCTCATATTCTGTAAAGGGATTGGATTTTTGTTGCAGGGTAATGGCCTGCGGTACATCTTTAAAAACGATCTGTTCCAGACTGCTCAGCAGCTCAAACTCAGGATCTTTATATTCCATTGAGAACTCCTCTTAAATCTCACATCGTGATCAAGAACATCAGAGAGCCAATTAAGAATAGTCCCTAATACAAACCAAGGATCGTCACGGCTGTGATTAATCGTGCGGTAACGATCGCTTTACGCGATTCAGCTATCCGGATAGTTATGCTAATTCCCTGATTAACCATATGTCGGCTTCGCCAGGTATTTTTTTGTAAATAGTAAGAAATAAATCGGCAATAGTCGTTTTACATGAAAAGAGTATCTTGCAAGGCTGACCTGGACTATCCTTGTCAGCGTCGGGCACGCGTGTGCCGGTGTGCGCTTTTTTGGGTGAAAGGAGTAATAAAATGGCGACAGGAAAGTCCTGCTCTCGCTGGTTTGCGCCTATTGCGGCGTTGTTGATGGTTGTTAGCCTGAGTGGGTGTTTTGATAAAGAAGGCGATCAGCGCAAAGCGTTTATCGATTTTCTGCAGAATACAGTGATGCGCAGCGGCGAGCGGTTGCCGACGCTGACTGCGGATCAGAAAAAACAGTTTGGCCCCTTTGTGTCCGATTACGCCATTCTTTATGGGTATTCACAGCAGGTGAGCCAGGCGATGGACTCCGGTATCCGCCCGGTAGTGGATAGCGTGAACGCCATCCGTGTTCCCCAGGATTATATGACTCAGCGCGAGCCGCTGCGCCAGTCCAACGGTGCGCTCGGCGTGCTGAGCCAGCAGCTGCAAAATGCGAAAATGCAGGCTGACGCGTCACGTTCTGCGCTGAAGCAGGGCGAGGATCTCAAACCGGTCTTCGATAAAGTGTATGAGAAAGTAGTGACGAAACCGTCTGAAGCGATACAACCGCTGATTCCGGCCGCGCAGGTCTTCACTCAGCAGCTGGTTCAGGTCGGGGATTTCATCTCGCAGCAGGGGACACAGGTGAGCTTTGTTGCCAACGGCATTCAGTTCCCAACCTCGCAGCAGGCAAGTCAGTACAATACGTTGATTGGGCCGCTGGCCGCCCAGCACCAGGCCTTTAGCCAGGCGTGGGGCGCAGCAGTCGCTGCTACAGAATAAACCGAAAAACCCCGCCTCAGGCGGGGTTTTTTTTCGGCATTCAGAAAATAACGCTTGTCATTCCTCTACCACATCGGTATAACTGTTCGCGTCGGTTTGTTACACAGACCTAAAGCAGTTTAGTAAAGCAGTCCAGATTGTTATCCATAGATACCCTTCGTAGTGACCCTTCCTTCATCGCTTAAAAATCTGTAACGCAATCCATCAAGCCGGAAGGCACAATATATTTGTTAATAAGGTAATTTCTATGTCTGCTAAAATGACTGGTCTGGTTAAATGGTTCAACGCTGATAAAGGTTTCGGCTTCATCACTCCTGACGATGGCTCTAAAGACGTGTTCGTACACTTCTCTGCTATCCAGAACGATGGCTACAAATCTCTGGACGAAGGTCAGAAAGTTTCCTTCACCATCGAAAGCGGCGCTAAAGGCCCAGCAGCTGGTAACGTTGTAAGCCTGTAAGCTTCCAACCCAGTAGCACAAAATTCAAAAACCCGCCTTCTGGCGGGTTTTTTCGTTTCTACTGTTGGATCTGCGGGTTAACGCAGTTCCTGTCTACTTTTCCAGCAAGCGCGGCTATCAGGTTATCTACCGCCGTCGCCGCCATATTGTAGCGCGTCTCGTGGGTAGCAGAGCCGATGTGTGGCAGGGCGACGACGTTTGGCATGCTCAGCAGCGGGGAATCCACCGGAAGCGGCTCCTGCTCAAACACGTCCAGACCCGCGGCGTGGATCTCGCCGTTTTGCAGCGCTTCAATCAGCGCTTGTTCATCCACCACCGGGCCGCGACCCGCGTTGATGAAGATGGCGGACTTCTTCATTTTTTCAAACGCGGATTTGCCAATCAGATGGCGCGTTTCATCCGTCAGCGGCAGGATCAGGCAAACAAAATCGGCTTCCTGCAGCAACGTATCCAGCTCGCAGTAACGCGCGTTGAAGCGTTCTTCTGCTTCACTGTGATGACGGCGCGCGTTATACAGAATCGGCATGTTGAAGCCGAAATGCGCGCGCTGCGCCAGCGCCAGCCCGATACGCCCCATACCCACGATGCCCAGCGTTTTGCCATGCACATCCACGCCGAACCAGTCCGGCCCAATGCTTTTCGTCCATTCGCCGGCTTTCACACGCTCGGCCACTTCCACCACGCGACGGGCCGTGCTGAGCACCAGCGCCATCAGCGTATCTGCCACGGTTTCCGTCAGGGCATGCGGCGTGTGCATCAGCAGGATTTTACGGGCGTTCAGGGCATCCACGTCGAAATTGTCATAACCCACGGAAACGGTTGAGGTAGCACGAAGCTTCGGCATTTTCTCCAGCAGGGCGACATCCACTTTTTCGCTTGAACCCAGCAGGCCTTCGGCGCTGGCGAACGCATCGGCGTGCTGCGCCACGGTCTCCGGGCTCAGGTTCTTCACCTGCGTAACGGTGAAGTGTTCTTCCAGGCGTTTCTGCAGATCTTCCGGCAGAGCTTTATACAAAATGACGGACGGCTTCATGCTAATCTCCGTTGATTTTTAAGGATTCAGGCGTGGCGTGCGCCGACGAGGTGCTGTTGATTATTAGCAGGCTTAACAATCAAAGTAAGCCACACGGAGGCGAAAAGCGCTACCCCCATAAAGATGTACGACGCGGATGGGCTGCCGGTCACACCGTTCAGGTAGCCGACGAACCAGGATCCGCAGAACGACCCCAGCGCGCCCATACTGTTAATCAATGCCATTGCACCACCCGCGACGTTACGCGGCAGCATTTCCGGGATGATGGCAAAAAACGGACCGTACGGGGCGTACATGGCGGCACCGGCAATCACCAGCAGGGTATAAGAGGCCCAGAAGTGATTCGCGCCCACCGCCCACGAGCCGATGAAGGCGAAAGCGGCAATCAGCAGCAGCGGCCAGACAAACAGCTTGCGGTTTTGCAGCTTGTCCGACGCCCAGGAGACAACGATCATCGCGATGGTCGCGGCGAGATACGGTACGGAAGAGAGCCAGCCCACTTCCACCATGCCGAGGTTCTCGCCGCCGCTGCGGATAATCGACGGCAGCCACAGCACAAACCCGTACACGCCGATACTCCAGGTAAAGTACTGCGCGCAGAGCAGGATAACGTTGCGGGAGCGGAACGCTTCGCCGTAGTTGCGTACCGCCTTCAGCCCCTGTTGCTCTTTATCCAGTTGCGCCTGCAGCGCGGCTTTTTCATCTTCGGAAAGCCACTTCGCCTGGGCAGGCTTATCTTTTACCAGCACCCACCAGCAGAATGCCCAGATAATTGCGGGTACCCCTTCGATGATAAACATCTCGCGCCAGCCGAAGGACTGGATCAGGTAGCCGGAGACTACCGACATCCACAGTACGGTGACCGGGTTACCGAGGATCAGGAAGGTATTCGCGCGTGAACGTTCAGATTTGGTAAACCAGTTGCTGATGTAAATCAGCATCGCCGGCATGACCGCTGCCTCAACGACGCCGAGGATAAAGCGAATGGCCGCCAGGGCAGGAATATTGTTCACCACGCCGGTCAGTGACGCGCAGGCGCCCCACAGGATCAGACAGATGAAGATCAGCTTACGCACGCTGCGGCGTTCCGCGTAAATCGCGCCGGGGATCTGGAAGAAGAAGTAGCCCAGGAAGAAAAGGGCACCCAGCAGGGATGAAATACCTTTGGTGATGCCGAGGTCTTCGGTGATCCCCGCCGCGGACGCGAAGCTGAAGTTGGCACGATCGAGGTACGCCAGGCTGTACGTGATAAACACGATTGGCATGATGTACCACCAGCGTTTTACTGCATTGGTCGAACTGTTCATAGGCTTGCCTCTGTTGTTGAGGTTGTTACCGCCGTTGTCTGTAGGGTACACGGTGGCTTAATTATTTGGTGTGGCATGCTGCCCTCACCCTGGCCCTCTCCCACAGGGAGAGGGAATTTAAACGCCGAGCTCTGCTCGCGTTGGCAATCCTTCGCTGTCGCCCTGCACCTGAATCGCCAGCGAGCCAATCTTATTGCCCCGCGCGACGGCCTGCTGCAGCGGTTTGCCTTCCAGCAGGGCGCTAATGACGCCTACGGCAAAGCCATCGCCCGCGCCGACGGTGTCGACAACGTTCTCAACCTTCACCGCCGCGACCGCGCCCTGTTCGCCGTCTGCCGTTTTGAACCATGCGCCATCGGCGCCGGTCTTCAGCACCACCGCTTTTACCCCTTGATTCAGATAGAAATCAGCAATGCCTTCCGGCGTATTTTCACCCGTCAGAATCATCCCCTCTTTCAGGCCCGGCAGAACCCAGTCAGCCTGGAACGCAAGGCGGTTCAGCTTCTCGACCATTTCCGCTTCGCTTTTCCACAGCACCGGGCGCAAATTCGGATCGAAAGAGATCGTTTTGCCCAGCGACTTCATGGTCGTTGCCGCATGGTCCAGCAGTTCATAGGAACTGTCAGAGAGCGCCGCCGCCACGCCGCTCAGGTGCAGATGGCGCGCGGAGGCAAAATAGCCGGCGTGGTAATCTTCCGTTGAGAGATGGCTTGCCGCCGAACCTTTGCGGAAATACTCCACGATGGGATCGGTTCCATTTTCGACCTTCGATTTAAGCTGAAAGCCGGTAGGAAAGCGTCCGTCCAGGGTGACGCCTGCGGCATCAATATTCTCTTTTTTCAGCGAGTCGAGAACGAAATGGCCAAAGCTGTCATCCCCCACGCGGCTGACCCAGCCGACGTTCAGACCGAGACGCGCCAGGCCGGTCGCGACGTTCAGCTCTGCGCCCGCTACGCGTTTGATAAAGTGCTCTACCGCGCTCAGTTCGCCCGTTTCGGTCGCGACAAACATCGCCATAGCCTCGCCGATCGTGATGGCATCCAGCGTTTTGTGCATGATTTACTCCTCGCGCAGCAGGTTGACGTAATGACGGGTAACGGCGGTTAAATCCGCCCCTTCCAGCGGGAACTCAATACCGCGCGGAGCATCTGCAGGCAGCTGGCCGAGCAGATCCAGCCAGCGCGCGTCTGCGCGGTCCGGCGCCACGGCGCGGAAGTTATCTTTATGCGGCACGGCGGCTTTAACGTGGATATAGCTCACCGCAGGGGCCAGGTGACGTGCGGCCTCTTCGGGGGAGTCGCCGACCCACAGCCAGTTGCCCATGTCGAAGGTCAGCGTGACGGGCAACGCCATTTCCCGACAGGAGGCCTGGAAGCGCCGCATGGGCGCGAGCTGCCCGCAGTCGGTCTGATCGTTCTCCACAACAAGCGCCATACCGCTGGCATTCAGCAGGGCGCGCAGGGCGTCGAGAGGCTGTGTGTCGCTGAAATGGCCCAGAGAAACCTTCAGCCACAGGGCGTTAAGGGTGTTGGCCTCAGAGAGATAGCGGGGCAGGTCCGGGTTAAGGGTGCCGTCGGCCATAAACAGGGCGGCGGGCGCGGAGTAGCACGCCAGCAGACCCATTAGCTCGATGGATTCGCTCAGTGCAGGCAGCGCCAGCAGCTCTTCGCTGTTAAACAGTTCGCGGCGGATCTCCACGCCGTCTGCCCCTGCGCCTGCAATAACGGGGAGCATCGCCCGCTGACCGCCTGCCTGTCGCACCTGTTCCGCGCCATACGCGGCGGTGACCACCATGATTTTCCTGCCCATCTTCGGACTCCATCGCAACATATCAATACTATTACGCTAGATGGAACCGGTTCCAAAGAAAAGATCAGGATGTCGAATTTATGATCGCTATCACAAGGGGGAATTAACGGGCGGTGGAGCCGCGAACGATCAGCTCGCCGGAGAAGACCTGCTCGCGTACGGCATCGCGGGTACCTTCAATACGACGAATCACTTGTTCTACAGCGGCATAGCCAATCTGCCAGGTGGGTTGTTTAAGGGTCGTAATACCCACGCCAGCGAGCTCCGCCCACTCCAGCTCATCAAAGCCCAGCAGACCGATATCGCTGCCCCAGTGCAGGCCAATGCGCTTGAGCGAGCGGGCGACCTGAAGCGTCAGCGCCCCGTTGGCGGAGATAACGGCTTTGCGCATCCCGCGATGGCGGGTATGGAACTGGCGCAGGGTGTTGTCGATCTGGTCGGCTTCGTGAAGCGGCGTTTCGGCATTTTCGGCGATCGCACCGGGATAACGCGCAAGCGTGGCGCGAAATGCCGCCAGGCGGTCGCGTCGGGTATTTACCATGCCCAGCGGTTCGCTCAGGAAAAGAATCGCTTCGAAGCCCTGTTCGATCAGGTGCTCGGTCGCGGTTGTGGCTGCCTGGGTGTTATCCAGCCCGACGACATCGCAGGCGAATTCCGGGATTTTACGGTCGATGAGGACCATTGGCAGGGAGGACTGCTGCAGGCGGTTCAGGCCCTCTTCACGCATGCCTACTGCGTTAACCACAATCCCTTCCACCTGGTAGCTGCGCAGCAGATCGAGGTAGTGCAGCTCCTGGTCGACTTCGTTGTTGGTATTACAGACCAGCGGCGTGAAGCCCTTCTCGCGGCAGGCGGCCTCGATACCGCTGAGGACGTTGACGGAGTAGGGGTTGGTGATATCGGCGATAATAAGGCCGATCAAACGGGTGCGACCGCGTTTGAGCCCGCGCGCCATCAGGCTGGGACGATAGTCGAGATCGGCAATGGCCTGTTCAATACGCGCCAGCAATGCGTCTGACAGCAGATGTTTCTCGCCGTTAAGGTAGCGCGAAATGCTGGTTTTACCGGTTTTGGCGGCTTTCGCCACGTCGCTGATGGTGGCCCGGGCTGGTTTGCTCATCGCTGATTTCCCTGAATTTAGTGAGAATACCTTAGCGGGAAAATCAACGATGGCAAGTGGTTCATGCCGGGGTGTGCGGTCTGTTGCTCTCACCCCGGCCCTCTCCCTCGGGGATTACTGAATCGGGCTCAACGTAATCTCTACGCGACGGTTTTGCGCTTTACCTTCCGCCGTGCTGTTGCTGGCGATAGGGTTGGCAGGGCCCATGCCGCTGGTGCGGATGCGGTTTGCTTCAACGCCCTGGGTTATCAGGGAGCTGGCCACGGAATCGGCACGCTGCTGAGACAGACGCATGTTCAGATCCTGGCTGCCGGTGCTGTCGGTGTAGCCAATCACGTTCACGGCGGTCTTGTTGTACTCTTTCAGCACCATCGCCACGCCGGTCAGGGTGTTCGCGCCCGCGGGTTTCAGCGTGGCGCTGCTGCTGTCAAAGGTCACGTTGTTCGGCATGTTCAGGATGATGTTATCGCCGCTGCGGGTGACGCTCACGCCGGTTCCCTTCATTTTGTCGCGCAGTTTCGCTTCCTGCACGTCCATGTAATAACCGACGCCGCCGCCCAGCGCCGCACCTGCCGCTGCGCCAATCAGCGCGCCTTTGCCGCGGTCTTTCTTGGAGGAGGAGAGCGCCCCAACGCCTGCGCCGACCAGCGAGCCGATACCTGCGCCGATGCCGGATTTACCCGCTTCGCGCTCACCGGTGTAAGGGTTGGTTGTGCAGCCTGAAACAGCCAGTGCACCGCTCACCAGAGCGGCAATAACGAGTACGCGTTTTTTCATCTTCTTTCCTTAATCCTTTTTATTCTTTGCCACGGCGAGCGTGGCAGTTGATTATGACGTCCAGATACGGAGAAAATTCCGGGTATAACTCTGAAATTTGTGACAAACCATAAACGGCCTTAACGAGAAGGCCGTAAACCTGCACGCAACCAGGAGCGCACGCTTGAGCACCTCAACAAAAACCATTCTGACCGCCGCCCACTGGGGGCCGATGCTGGTCGAAACCGATGGCGAAAATGTTCTGTCGTCCCGTGGGGCACTGCCAACACAACATCCCAATTCGTTACAGACCGTCGTACGCGATCAGGTGCACAGTAAAACGCGCGTGCGCTGGCCGATGGTGCGCAAAGGTTTTCTGGCCTCGCCGGATAAGCCGCAGGGGATCCGTGGTCAGGATGAGTTTGTTCGCGTGAGCTGGGACGATGCGCTGGCGCTGATCCATACGCAGCATAAGCGCATTCGCGACAGCTATGGCCCATCGTCCATTTTTGCCGGCTCCTATGGCTGGCGCTCGAACGGCGTGCTGCATAAGGCCTCGACCCTGCTGCAGCGCTACATGAGCCTGGCCGGGGGCTATACCGGCCATCTCGGGGATTACTCCACCGGTGCGGCGCAGGCGATCATGCCGTACGTCGTGGGCGGGAACGAAGTGTACCAGCAGCAGACCAGCTGGCCGCTGGTGCTGCAGCACTCCGACGTGGTGGTGCTGTGGAGCGCCAACCCGCTGAACACGCTGAAAATTGCCTGGAATGCCAGCGACGAGCAGGGGA
Organism: Enterobacter cloacae complex sp. P1B; assembly: GCF_014982345.1. Taxonomy (NCBI): domain Bacteria; kingdom Pseudomonadati; phylum Pseudomonadota; class Gammaproteobacteria; order Enterobacterales; family Enterobacteriaceae; genus Enterobacter; species Enterobacter cloacae complex sp. P1B. Next base: position 263,326 of record NZ_JADCLF010000007.1, read on the forward strand.
TGGGGTATTTCGACGCGCTGCGCAAAAGCGGCAAACGCATCATCTGCATTGATCCGATGCGTTCTGAAACCATGGATTTCTTCGGCGACAGCGCCGAGTGGATTGCTCCTCATATGGGCACCGACGTGGCGATGATGCTGGGTATCGCCCATACGCTGGTGGAGAACGGCTGGCACGACCGCGATTTCCTCGCCCGGTGCACCTCCGGCTTCGACAAATTCGCCGACTACCTGACGGGCGAATCTGATGGGGTAGTGAAAACGGCAGAGTGGGCCGCGGAAATTTGTGGCATTCCAGCCGCTAAAATCCGCGAACTGGCGGCACTGTTCCATAAAAATACCACGATGTTAATGTCCGGCTGGGGGATGCAGCGTCAGCAGTTCGGCGAGCAGAAACACTGGATGCTGGTGACGCTTGCCGCGATGCTAGGACAGATTGGTACGCCGGGCGGCGGTTTTGGTCTTTCCTATCACTTTGCGAACGGCGGTAACCCAACGCGTAAAGCGGCGGTGCTGGCGTCCCTGCAAGGCTCTGTGCAGGGCGGCGTGGATGCCGTGGATAAAATCCCGGTGGCGCGAATCGTTGAAGCCCTGGAAAACCCGGGCGGTTTTTATCAGCATAATGGTCTGGACCGCCACTTCCCGGACATTAAGTTTGTCTGGTGGGCGGGAGGGGCAAACTTCACGCACCATCAGGATACCAATCGCCTGATCCGCGCCTGGCAGAAGCCGGAGCTGGTGGTGATTTCCGAGTGCTTCTGGACCGCCTCGGCCAAACATGCCGATATCGTGCTGCCGGCGACCACGTCGTTTGAGCGTAACGATCTCACCATGACCGGCGATTACAGCAACCAGCATATGGTGCCGATGAAGCGCGTGGTGGCTCCGCGTGATGAAGCGCGTGATGATTTTGACGTGTTTGCTGAACTGAGCGAGCTCTGGGAAGCGGGCGGTCGCGAACGCTTTACCGAAGGGAAAAATGACCTGCAGTGGCTAGAGAGTTTCTACCAGATCGCCGGACAGCGCGGTGCGGCGCAGGGCGTGACGCTTCCGCCATTTGCTGAATTCTGGGAGGCGAACCAGATTCTCGAAATGCCGGAAAGCGAACAGAACGCCCGATTTGTCCGTTTCGCCGATTTCCGTCGCGACCCGGAAAACCATCCGCTGAAAACCGAGAGCGGCAAGATTGTGATCTACAGCGAGCGCATCGCCAGCTTTGGATATGCCGATTGTCCGCCACACCCTTCGTGGCTGGAGCCGGACGAGTGGCACGGCAACGCTCAGCCGGAGCAGCTGCAGGTGCTGTCTGCCCATCCGGCGCATCGTCTGCACAGTCAGCTTAACTACACCTCTCTGCGCGAGCAGTATGCGGTCGCCGGGCGGGAGCCAATTACGCTGAATACTTTAGACGCCAAAGCGCGTGGGATTGCGGACGGTGACGTGGTGCGCGTCTGGAACCAGCGTGGACAGGTGCTGGCAGGGGCGGTGGTCAGCGACGGGATTAAGCCAGGCGTGATCTGTATTCATCAGGGAGCCTGGCCCGACCTTGAGCCCACCGAAGGTGGGATCTGTAAAAACGGGGCGGTTAACGTGCTGACCAAAGATCTCCCCAGCTCGAAGCTGGGGAATGGTTGCGCAGGGAACACGGCGCTGGCCTGGGTCGAGAAATATGAGGGGCCCGAGCTTACCTTAACGGCGTTTGATCCGCCTGCCAGCTCATGATCCACGTCGGGTGTTGGGTGTCATCCTGCCAGGCGCTGTCTTCAATGCGAAAGCCCTGAGCATGATAGAAATTCACCGCCCGGACGTTTTTCTGATACACCTCCAGGGTTAAGTGCGGGAAGCGCTGTTGAACATGGTTCAGCAGCGCGCGCCCGATGCCTTTTCCGATATACGCTGGCGTAACGAACAGTGCCCCCACAAACTGCGACTGTATGACGCTGATAAAACCGCGCGGCGTGCCGTTCTCCTCCCAGACCCAGGTTTCGGCGGCGGGAAGGTATTCATCCCGCACCAGCGCTTCGTTCGCTTTCCAGTAGTCGGCGTCGATAAACGGATGCGCCTCGGTGGTGCTCTCAAGCCACAGTCTCAGGAGCTGAGCGGTATTCTCACTGTGCCATTTGCGGATCATGGTTGCCCTCCGGGTGGCAGATGCAGCCCGTAATATGGTCATTGACCAGCCCGCAGGCTTGCATAAAGGAGTAACAGATGGTGGTGCCCACAAACTTGAAGCCGCGTTTTTTCAGCGCTTTCGACAGGGCATCCGAGGCGGGGGTCGAGGTTGGGATCTCTGCAAGCGTGGCGGCCCGCGTCACCTTCGGCTCGTTATCCACAAACGACCAGACAAATGCTGAGAAGGGTTCGCCGTTTTGCTCCATCGCCAGATAAGCCCGCGCGTTACCGATAATGGCCTGAATTTTACCGCGATGGCGGATGATACCGGGATTCAGAACCAGTCTTTCCACGTCGTCGTCGGTCATGGCGGCCACCGCAGCCGGATTGAACCGGTGGAAGGCATTGCGGTAGTTCTCACGCTTTTTCAGAACGGTGATCCACGACAGACCGGCCTGCTGGCCTTCAAGGCAAATCATTTCAAACAGTTTTTCACCGTCGGTTTCCGGTACGCCCCATTCCTTGTCGTGATAATCGATATAAAGCTGATCCTGGCTTACCCAACCGCAACGTTGCATAGGTCATCTCCCTTCCTGATACGATAAACGCAAAAATTTCAATCTGCCCGGCTTGACGTGTCTGCTAAAGAGACAATAGTTAATACAGGGCTATATGCCCCAATACCTCTTCGAACAATGACATATATCGCCGAACTCGGCTCTTTCTGGAGTCGCTTTGATGATGATAAAAAAAATCAGTGGTCGCCATGCTGCTTCTGGCCTGGTGGGCGTTTCAGCCTGCCTGCTTATATGTAACACCGCTTTTGCGTGGCAACAGGAATATATCGTTTCAGATGCACAAAGTAATACGACAGAACGCTATACATGGGATGCCGATCACCAACCTCGTTATGAAGATATTCTCGCGGAGCGTATTAACCATTCGCAGAATGCTGCGGGCTTTGCGCTGAACGACCCATCCGGTTCGGATGCGGAAACCGTTCTGAGCGTTGGCTGGAATTTTCCCGTGGCGGGGCATATCACAACCGGGCCGGTCATGGCGTGGCGCACAGAGGGCACTCCACCCTCAACGGTAAATACGTTTAGTGATACAACCACCGCGCAGTCGCTTACCGAACCCCTCTGGCATGCCAGCGTGAACTCGCTGGGGTGGCGTGTTGATACCCAGTACGGCGATTTACACCCCTGGGCGAAGATCAGCTACAACCAGCAGTCGGAAGAAGAATATTTGTATACCCTGGGCTTAAGCGCCAAATTTTAGGGTTGTTACTTTTTTAAACGCTGCGGTAACATATTTAATACAATAACGGCGAGGGGTGTGGTGATAGTGGTCACTCACCTTTAAACGTTTTCTTCTCCGGCAAGGTCGTTCATTCCCGCTTCCAGGCATTTCATTCCGTTTCTCCTGCATTTCATGCCGTTTTACCCCTGGCGTTTTGGGGTTTTGTTTATCGTGTCCTCAGCGAACTTCCTTAATTTCTCTTGCAGGATACTGCCATGAACACCTCAACCTATAACCGCACGCGCTGGCTGACGCTATTCGGCACCATCATTACCCAGTTCGCACTGGGTTCGGTTTATACCTGGAGTCTGTTTAACAGCGCCTTGTCTGATAAGCTCGGCGCGCCGATAAGCCAGGTGGCATTCTCCTTCGGCTTACTGAGTCTTGGATTAGCGATTTCCTCTTCCGTGGCGGGCAAACTTCAGGAACGCTTCGGCGTGAAGCGCGTGACCATGGCCTCCGGCATTCTGCTGGGCCTGGGCTTTTTCCTGACGGCGCATTCCAGCAACCTGATGATGCTGTGGCTGAGCGCCGGCGTGCTGGTGGGGCTGGCGGACGGCGCAGGTTACCTGCTGACGCTGTCGAACTGCGTGAAGTGGTTCCCGGAGCGTAAAGGCTTGATCTCCGCGTTTGCTATCGGCTCCTATGGCCTGGGCAGCCTTGGCTTTAAATTTATCGACTCTCAACTGCTGGCGTCCGTTGGCCTCGAAAAAACGTTCATGATCTGGGGGGCTATTGTCCTGGTGATGATTCTGTTTGGTGCCACGCTGATGAAAGATGCCCCGCAGCAGGAAGTGAAAACCGTTAACGGCGTGGTGGAGAATGATTTCACCCTCGCGCAGTCCATGCGTAAACCGCAGTACTGGATGCTGGCGGTGATGTTCCTGACGGCCTGCATGAGCGGTCTGTATGTCATCGGTGTGGCGAAAGATATCGCGCAGGGGATGGTAAAACTTGATGCCGCGACGGCGGCGAATGCGGTGACGGTCATCTCCATTGCTAACCTCTCGGGTCGTCTGGTGCTCGGTATCCTGTCTGACAAAATCGCCCGCATCCGCGTGATTACGCTGGGGCAGGTCATCTCTCTGGTGGGCATGGCGGCGCTGCTGTTTGCTCCGCTGAACGAGGCGACCTTCTTTGCGGCGATTGCCTGCGTCGCCTTTAACTTCGGCGGCACCATTACCGTCTTCCCGTCGCTGGTAAGCGAGTTCTTCGGCCTGAACAATCTGGCGAAAAACTACGGCGTCATTTATCTCGGCTTCGGTATCGGCAGTATCTGCGGGTCGCTGATTGCCTCGCTGTTCGGTGGCTTCTACGTAACCTTCTGCGTGATATTTGCCTTGCTGATTATCTCGCTGGCGCTGTCCACAACGATTCGTCAGCCGCAGCGCGAAGTGTATAAAGAAGCGCATGCATGATTCGATGAAAAGGGGCCTCAGGGCCTCTTTTTTTATCTCAACATCACTTTCGGACTTGTTATTTTGTAAAAAATTTCCTCGATCACACTCTCTGCTGCCACTTTTCTTTCCCGCTGTGGTCTACTTATCGCGCTTGTAGACGTTTCTGATAACGGTTTCGCTCGCATCTACTTACTCTGTCAGCTTTCTCACTGAGATTCGGCGGGTCTTTATACCCCTTCCCCCAGGGTTGTTTGCATGAAATATATTAGGTCTCTTACCCAGCAAAGATTGTGTCTGATGCTGGCTGTCTATATCGGTTTGTTTCTGAATGGCGCGGTACTGTTCAGACGTGTGGAAGGTTATTTCGAACACCTCAGCGTAAGAAATGGAATTTTTGCCGTCATCGAAGTGTTTGGCTCTATCCTGGCAACCTTCTTCCTGTTACGCCTGCTCTCACTTTTTGGCCGACGTACATGGCAAATTCTGGCCTCGCTGGTGGTGATTATCTCTGCCGCCGCAAGCTATTACATGACATTCATGAACGTGGTCATTGGCTACGGTATTGTCGCCTCGGTGATGACCACGGACATCGACCTCTCGAAAGAGGTGGTGGGTCAAGGGTTCATCATATGGACGATTTTGACCTGCCTGATCCCGCTCTTCTTTATCTGGAGTAATACCTGTCGTTATACCCTGTTACGCCAGCTGCGTACCCGGGGACAGCGCATCCGCAACGTCGCCGTCGTTCTGCTGGCGGGCCTGCTGGTGTGGGCGCCGATTCGCCTGATGGAAAAACAGCAAAAACGGATCGAAAAAGCGACGGGCGTGGATATGCCGAGCTATGGCGGCGTAGTGGCTAACTCGTATCTGCCGTCCAACTGGCTGTCCGCGTTAGGTCTTTACGCCTGGGCACAGGCGGACGAATCCAGCGATGTGAAATCGCTGATTAACCCGACCAAAAAGTTCACCTACCAGGCGCCGGCTGACGGGCTGGATGATACTTACGTAGTCTTTGTCATCGGTGAAACGACGCGCTGGGATCATATGGGTATCCTCGGTTATGACCGCGATACCACGCCGAAACTGGCGCAGGAGAAGAATCTGGTGGCTTACCGCGGCTATTCCTGCGATACCGCCACGAAGCTCTCGTTGCGCTGTATGTTTGTGCGTGAAGGCGGGGCGAGCGATAACCCGCAGCGTACCCTCAAAGAGCAAAACGTCTTTGCCGTGCTGAAGCAGCTTGGATTTAGCTCAGACCTGTTCGCGATGCAAAGTGAAATGTGGTTTTACACCAACACGCTGGCAGATAACATCGCGTATCGTGAGCAGATTGGTGCCGAGCCTCGCAACCGCGGGAAAAACGTGGACGATATGCTGCTGCTTGAGGAGATGTCCCAGTCTCTGAAGAATCACCCGCAGGGCAAACATCTCGTCATTCTGCATACCAAAGGATCGCATTACAGTTATTACCAGCGTTACACGCGCGATTTCGCGAAATGGCAGCCTGAGTGTGTAGGCATTAATAAAGACTGCAGCAAGCAGGAGCTGATCAACGCCTACGATAACTCGGTACTGTATGTGGATACCTTCCTGAGCCGGGTGATCGACCAGCTGCGTGATAAAAAAGCGATTGTTATCTACGCCGCAGACCACGGTGAGTCCATTAATGAGAAAGAGCACCTGCACGGTACGCCGCGCAAGCTGGCACCGCCCGAGCAGTTCCGCGTGCCGATGATCATGTGGATGTCGGATAAGTATCTTGAAAATCCGGAGAAAGCGAAGATGTTTGCTCAGCTTAAGAAAGAGGCGGAAATGAAGGTGCCGCGCCGTCACGTTGAGCTGTACGACACCATTATGGGTTGCCTCGGCTATACCTCACCGAACGGTGGGATTAACGAAAACAACAACTGGTGTAAACTCCCTGATAACACCGCAAAAGCCGCGCAGTAGCTGCTCTGGCGAGAATATCGCCAGTTGAATGGCTTTTTGAAAATAAGGGATTGACGGGGGCGCACCTCAGCAGTAAGATGCGCTCCGCATTCGGCGAGTAGCGCAGCTTGGTAGCGCAACTGGTTTGGGACCAGTGGGTCGGAGGTTCGAATCCTCTCTCGCCGACCACATTCTGAAAAGGGCTAACCGCAAGGTTAGCCCTTTTTGCATTAACGGCTTACTCAACCTGATTCAGTAAAATGCCCCTTATCCCCGCTTCTTCCTGCCTGTTAACGATTTTGTGACATAATCCATTGTATTTTTTTATATATAGATTGATCTTTTTTCGCGTTGCTTATGGATAACCTCAGCATTTTTCGCTGTGCGTTTTAACGTTCGCGGTATTTAGTGCTCAGATAATCACCATTCTGCAAGAAAATTTACCCATTCTGAATAAAAGTTAATCACTGATTGTTGCGAAATATGAAGATATTTGTGCTGCAAGTTGGCGAGTAGCATAAATTTCCCTGCTGAAAACTGGCGTTCAGGGTTTTTTTAATCTTTGTTTGCGGTTTCTCACACTCGGCGCAAATCCCCGTCACCTGTATTGACGTTTTCACATTCTGTTGACAGATTGTAGGGCATGAGGGGCATTTCAGGGACGATCTGCGCTGCAACTCAAACGCTCTTCTGAAAGGATTCTCCATCCCTTTAACGCCTTCGGGCACCTCCGACCGGACCGGGTAAAAAATAAATAAAGGTCTGGCGGCGTAACACAACAAAGCAAAACATCACATTGGAGCAGAATAATGAGTATTTCCTTGAAGAAGTCAGGGATGCTGAAGCTTGGTCTGAGCCTGGTGGCTATGACCGTGGCAGCAAGCGTACAGGCAAAAACCCTGGTTTACTGTTCTGAAGGCTCGCCGGAAGGCTTTAACCCACAGCTCTTTACCTCTGGTACGACTTACGACGCAAGCTCTGTACCGATCTATAACCGTCTGGTTGAATTCAAAACCGGCACCACGGAAGTGATTCCGGGTCTGGCCGAGAAGTGGGACATCAGCGAAGACGGCAAAACCTATACCTTCCACCTGCGCCAGGGCGTGAAGTGGCAGGACAGCAAAGAATTCAAACCAACGCGCGACTTTAACGCCGACGACGTTGTGTTCTCCTTCGACCGTCAGAAAAACGCCCAGAACCCGTACCACAAAGTGTCTGGCGGCAGCTACGAATACTTCGAAGGGATGGGTCTGCCTGACCTGATCGCCGAAGTGAAAAAAGTAGACGATAAAACCGTTCAGTTCGTGCTGACCCGTCCGGAAGCGCCATTCCTGGCTGACCTGGCCATGGACTTCGCCTCTATTCTTTCTAAAGAGTATGCGGACAACATGCTGAAAGCCGGCACGCCGGAAAAAGTGGACCTGAACCCAATCGGTACCGGCCCGTTCCAGCTGCTGCAGTACCAGAAAGACTCCCGTATTCTGTATAAAGCCTTCCCGGGCTACTGGGGCACCAAGCCGCAGATCGACCGTCTGGTCTTCTCCATCACGCCTGATGCGTCCGTACGTTACGCTAAACTGCAGAAAAACGAATGCCAGGTGATGCCGTACCCGAACCCGGCAGATATCGCGCGCATGAAGCAGGACAAGAACATCAACCTGATGGAGCAGGCGGGCCTGAACGTGGGCTATCTCTCCTTCAATACCGAGAAGAAACCGTTTGATGACGTGAAAGTACGTCAGGCGCTGACCTACGCGGTGAACAAAGAAGCGATCATCAAGGCCGTTTACCAGGGCGCGGGCGTTGCTGCCAAGAACCTGATCCCACCAACCATGTGGGGCTATAACGACGACGTTAAGGACTACAGTTACGATCCTGAGAAAGCGAAAGCGCTGCTGAAAGAAGCGGGCCAGGATAAAGGCTTTACCGTCGAGCTGTGGGCGATGCCGGTACAGCGTCCGTACAACCCGAACGCACGCCGTATGGCGGAAATGGTTCAGGCTGACTGGGCGAAAATTGGCGTTCAGGCCAAGATTGTGACCTACGAGTGGGGCGAGTATCTGAAGCGCGCCAAAGCGGGTGAGCACCAGGCGGTAATGATGGGCTGGACCGGTGACAACGGGGATCCGGACAACTTCTTCGCCACCCTGTTCAGCTGTGCGGCAGCGAAAGACGGCTCTAACTACTCTCGCTGGTGCTACAAGCCGTTTGAAGACCTGATCCAGCCGGCGCGTGCGACTGACGATCACAACAAACGTATTGAACTCTACAAGCAGGCTCAGGTTGTTATGCACGATCAGGCTCCGGCGCTGATTGTTGCTCACTCCACCGTGTATGAGCCAGTGCGTAAAGAAGTGAAGGGCTACGTGGTTGATCCACTGGGCAAACACCACTTCGAAAACGTATCGGTTGAATAATTAAAAGCAACGCCAGGCGGCGCTGCGCTTGCACTGGCCTACGGTATGTAGGCCGGGTAAGCGTAGCGCCACCCGGCAGCAGTGCTTTATTGCCTCTCTGAAAGGGGAGGGAATAAGATTTGTGAGCAATACAGACGTCACGCCACTGGCCGTGCGTCATCAGAGAGAATCCGGGTTATGTTGCAGTTCATCCTCCGACGTCTGGGACTTGTTATCCCGACGTTTATCGGTATCACCCTTCTCACTTTTGCCTTCGTCCATATGATCCCCGGCGACCCGGTAATGATTATGGCGGGCGAGCGTGGTATCTCCCCTGAACGTCATGCGCAGCTGCTGGCTGAACTCGGCCTCGATAAGCCGATGTGGCAGCAGTACCTCCACTATATCTGGGGCGTGATGCACGGTGACTTAGGGATTTCGTTAAAAAGCCGTCTTCCGGTGTGGGACGAGTTCGTGCCGCGTTTTAAAGCGACGCTGGAGCTTGGCATCTGCGCCATGATTTTCGCCACTGCGGTGGGTATTCCTGTTGGGGTACTGGCTGCCGTTAAGCGTGGCTCTATTTTCGACCATACCGCCGTGGGTCTGGCGCTGACCGGTTACTCCATGCCTATCTTCTGGTGGGGCATGATGCTGATCATGCTGGTCTCGGTGCAATTGAACCTGACGCCGGTCTCCGGACGCGTCAGCGATATGGTCTTCCTTGATGATACCAATCCGTTAACCGGCTTTATGCTGATCGACACGGCCATCTGGGGCGAGGAGGGCAACTTCATTGATGCCGTTGCGCACATGATCCTGCCTGCCATGGTGCTGGGCACCATTCCTCTGGCGGTGATCGTGCGTATGACCCGTTCCTCCATGCTGGAAGTGCTGGGTGAAGATTACATCCGTACCGCGCGCGCCAAAGGTTTAACCCGCATGCGCGTCATCATCGTCCACGCGCTGCGTAACGCCATGCTGCCGGTGGTGACCGTTATCGGCCTCCAGGTGGGTACGCTGCTGGCGGGGGCGATCCTGACGGAAACCATCTTCTCCTGGCCGGGCCTCGGACGCTGGCTGATTGATGCGCTGCAACGCCGTGACTATCCGGTGGTGCAGGGTGGGGTGCTGCTGGTCGCGACGATGATTATCCTCGTCAACCTGCTGGTCGATTTGCTGTACGGCGTGGTGAACCCGCGTATTCGTCATAAGAAGTAAGGGGCCATCATGTCACAGGTTTCTGAAAACAAAGCTGTTGCTGCACCGGTTCCAATGACGCCGCTGCAGGAGTTCTGGCACTACTTCAAGCGCAATAAAGGCGCGGTAGTCGGGCTGGTGTATGTCGCTATCATGATCCTGATTGCGGTGTTTGCGAACTTTCTGGCGCCATATAACCCGGCGGATCAGTTCCGCGATGCGCTGCTGGCACCTCCTGCCTGGCAGGATGGCGGTAGCCTGGCGCACCTGCTGGGTACCGATGATGTGGGCCGCGATGTGCTGTCGCGTCTGATGTACGGCGCGCGTTTGTCGCTGCTGGTTGGCTGCCTGGTGGTGGTGCTCTCCCTGATTATGGGGATCATCCTCGGCCTGGTTGCCGGTTACTTCGGCGGCATCGTTGATAACATCATTATGCGTATCGTCGACATCATGCTGGCGCTGCCAAGCCTGCTGCTGGCTCTGGTGCTGGTGGCGATCTTCGGCCCGTCGATCGGTAACGCCGCCCTGGCGCTGACCTTCGTGGCGCTTCCTCACTACGTGCGATTAACACGCGCGGCGGTGCTGGTGGAAGTGAACCGCGACTACGTCACCGCCTCTCGCGTGGCGGGTGCCGGTGCGATGCGCCAGATGTTCGTTAATATCTTCCCTAACTGCCTTGCGCCGCTGATCGTTCAGGCGTCGCTCGGTTTCTCTAACGCCATTCTTGATATGGCCGCTCTTGGCTTCCTGGGCATGGGTGCGCAGCCGCCAACACCGGAGTGGGGCACCATGCTCTCCGACGTGTTGCAGTTCGCACAAAGCGCCTGGTGGGTTGTCACCTTCCCGGGTCTGGCAATCCTGCTGACGGTGCTGGCATTTAACCTGATGGGTGATGGCCTGCGTGATGCGCTTGATCCCAAACTGAAGCAGTAAGAGGCACGAGATGGCGTTATTAAATGTAGATAAATTATCGGTGCACTTCGGCGACGAAGGCACCCCGTTTCGCGCCGTGGACCGCATCAGCTACAGCGTCAATCAGGGCGAAGTGGTTGGTATCGTCGGGGAGTCCGGTTCCGGTAAGTCGGTGAGTTCACTGGCAATCATGGGGCTGATTGATTACCCGGGCCGCGTGATGGCGGAAAACCTGCAGTTCAACGGTCAGGACCTGAAGCGCATTTCTGAGAAACAGCGCCGCCAGCTGGTGGGCGCCGAAGTGGCGATGATCTTCCAGGACCCGATGACCAGCCTGAATCCGTGCTACACGGTTGGCTTCCAGATTATGGAAGCGATTAAGGTGCACCAGGGTGGTAACAAGAAAACCCGTCGCCAGCGCGCGATCGACCTGCTGAACCAGGTGGGTATTCCTGACCCGGCATCGCGGCTGGACGTATATCCGCACCAGCTTTCCGGTGGGATGAGCCAGCGCGTGATGATCGCCATGGCGATTGCCTGTCGACCAAAGCTGCTGATTGCGGATGAGCCGACAACGGCGCTGGATGTGACCATTCAGGCGCAAATCATCGAGCTGCTGCTGGAGTTGCAGCAGAAAGAGAACATGGCGCTGGTGCTGATTACGCACGATCTGGCGCTGGTGGCCGAAGCGGCACACAAGATCATCGTGATGTACGCGGGCCAGGTGGTTGAGACCGGAAATTCGCACGATATCTTCCGCGCGCCGCGTCACCCGTATACCCAGGCACTGCTGCGCGCGCTGCCGGAGTTTGCTCAGGACAAAGCGCGTCTGGCGTCGCTGCCGGGCGTGGTTCCGGGCAAATACGACCGTCCGCAGGGCTGTCTGCTTAATCCGCGCTGCCCGTATGCGACGGACAAATGCCGCGTTGAGGAGCCAGAGCTGAATCTGCTGGCCGACGGTCGACAGTCAAAATGCCACTACCCACTCGATGATGCCGGGAGGCCAACACTATGAGTACGCAACAGGCCACCACGCAACAACCGCTGTTGCAGGCCATCGACCTGAAAAAACACTACCCGGTGAAAAAGGGGATTTTTGCCCCCGAGCGCCTGGTGAAAGCGCTGGACGGCGTCTCCTTTAACCTCGAACGCGGTAAAACGCTGGCGGTGGTGGGGGAGTCAGGCTGCGGGAAATCGACGCTGGGCCGTCTGCTGACGATGATTGAAGTCCCGACCGGCGGTGAGCTTTATTATCAGGGCCAGGATCTGCTCAAGCACGATCCGCAGGCGCAGAAGCTGCGCCGCCAGAAAATCCAGATTGTGTTCCAGAATCCGTACGGTTCTTTGAACCCGCGTAAAAAAGTGGGACAGATCCTGGAAGAGCCCCTGCTGATTAACAGCAATCTGAGCAAAGAGCAGCGCCGTGAAAAAGCGCTGGCGATGATGGCGAAGGTCGGCCTCAAAACCGAGCATTACGACCGCTACCCGCATATGTTCTCCGGCGGCCAGCGTCAGCGTATCGCTATCGCCCGCGGGCTGATGCTCGATCCGGACGTAGTGATTGCCGACGAGCCGGTGTCGGCGCTCGACGTGTCCGTGCGCGCGCAGGTGCTGAACCTGATGATGGATCTCCAGCAGGATCTGGGGCTGTCTTATGTGTTCATCTCTCACGACCTGTCGGTGGTGGAGCATATTGCCGATGAAGTGATGGTGATGTATCTGGGGCGCTGCGTGGAGAAGGGGACCAAAGAGCAGATCTTTAGTAATCCTCGTCATCCGTACACCCAGGCGCTGCTGTCTGCGACGCCGCGTCTGAACCCGGACGATCGTCGCGAGCGCATTAAGCTGACGGGTGAACTGCCAAGTCCGCTGAATCCGCCGCCGGGGTGTGCCTTTAACGCGCGCTGCAGCCGCCGCTTTGGCCCGTGCACCCAGCTTCAGCCGCAGCTGAAGGATTATGGCGGTCAGCTGGTCGCCTGCTTTGCGGTCGATCAGGATGAAAATGGCGAGAAGCCGCACGCATAACGAAAAAAAACCGGCGCTAAGCCGGTTTTTTTTATGTATGCCTGACTATTTTCGCAGGCGAATCTGGTCGACGGCGTGCTTCTCGCTCTTGGTGAGGATCAGGCTCGCACGCTCGCGCGTCGGGAGGATGTTCTCTTTGAGGTTCACGTAGTTGATCTCATTCCACAGCCCCCTGGCCACATTAATCGCCTCTTCTTCAGAAAGCTGGGCGTAGTGGTGGAAATAGGAGTCCGGGTCGGTGAATGCCCCTTCGCGGAACTTCAGGAAGCGGTTGATATACCAGTTCTGCAGCAGATCTTCCGGCGCATCAACATAAATAGAGAAATCGACGAAATCCGAAACGAACACATGATGCGGGTCATGAGGATAGTCCATGCCGCTTTGCAGCACGTTCAAACCTTCAAGGATCAGGATATCCGGCTGGACTACCGTTTTATCCCCATCCGGGATGCGGTCGTAAATCAGGTGTGAATAGACCGGCGCCGTGACGTGCGGCACGCCAGATTTCAGGTCAGAGACAAATTTTACCAGACGGTGCATATCATAAGAGAGCGGGAAGCCCTTCTTCTTCATCAGCCCGCGTTCTTTTAAGACCTCGTTCGGGTGCAGGAAGCCGTCGGTGGTGATCAACTCAACGCTGCGGTGTTCCGGCCAGCGGCTCAGCAGCGCCTGCAGCACGCGTGCGGTAGTGCTTTTACCCACGGCCACGCTGCCCGCAATACTAATGATATAAGGAATGCGCTGACCATTGGTTCCGAGGAACTGCTCCAGCACCGCCTGACGGCGCAGGTTGGAGCTGATATAGAAGTTAAGCAAGCGAGAGAGGGGGAGATAAATTTCTGCCACCTCTTCCAGGGACAGATCTTCGTTTATCCCTTTTAACCGTGCGATTTCACCTTCCGTCAGCGTCATAGGGACGGAATCACGCAGGGCAGCCCACTGGCTGCGGTTAAAGTGAAGATAAGGCGTCATTAACGTTTGCTCTTTTTTGCTCATAAGCATGCTTCAGTGAGCCAGCGCTATGCTGCCGGGACGTGGCTCATCACACAGTTAATTTTGGACAATGGGCAGGAGGTTAACACCAGATGGCGGGAATAATAAGAAAAAAGATGGAAAGCGCTGCGTTACGCGGAAGCCGTCACGCTACGGTGTATGCGATGTAAATCATGCCTGTATGTTGATTATTTGACCCGGAATGGCTACTTTTACATCGCTTAGCGCTGCGTTCGCATAAAATGTGAGCGAAAGAACGTTTTATGCAAATTTTTAGTTGCATGACCGCGCAGGTATCCATAGAATGCGCGCTACTTGATGCCGACTTAGCTCAGTAGGTAGAGCAACTGACTTGTAATCAGTAGGTCACCAGTTCGATTCCGGTAGTCGGCACCATCAAGTCCGGTGGGGTTCCCGAGCGGCCAAAGGGAGCAGACTGTAAATCTGCCGTCATCGACTTCGAAGGTTCGAATCCTTCCCCCACCACCACTTTCTGGCAGCGTAAATGCCGCCGGAGCTGGTTGGAAAAATTAGCCAGCTCAAACTGAAAAAGAGAGAAATCTCTTTTTTTGTTACAGAAAGAACTGGGTAGCCGAGTTTCAGGATGCGGGCATCGTATAATGGCTATTACCTCAGCCTTCCAAGCTGATGATGCGGGTTCGATTCCCGCTGCCCGCTCCAATACGTGCTGATATGGCTCAGTTGGTAGAGCGCACCCTTGGTAAGGGTGAGGTCCCCAGTTCGACTCTGGGTATCAGCACCACTTCACTTCTCCTTCCCGTTTCTCTCTGTTTCAATTTTACTGTATTCAACAATTCAGGCATTTCGCCTGGTTGATGTGGTGATATCACCGATTTATCCGTGTCTTAGAGGGACAATCGATGTCTAAAGAAAAGTTTGAACGTACAAAACCGCACGTTAACGTCGGTACTATCGGCCACGTTGACCATGGTAAAACAACGCTGACCGCTGCAATCACTACC